>JBEKGJ010000024.1:0-69495 GCA_050012855.1 Verrucomicrobiota bacterium
TGGTCCGTCACGGTGGACGGCCACCCGGCCGAAATGCTGCGCTGCAATTACCTCATGCGTGGCGTCGCGCTCACCGCCGGCGAACACACGGTGGTTTTTCGCTACCGCACTTCACCCCTGCCCTTGGGCGTGAGCCTGCTGGCGATGGCCCTTGGTTTGGGCCTGGTCGGACTCGTCGTGCGGGAGGCGGGCCGGCCTCGGCCGCCCACGCCTGCCAAGCCGGGTTGATCCAACGGCCCACCCGGGCCTTCGCCGACAGATCCTTCGGCCTGCCCCGCAAAACCAGCTTTACTTATCGGCCACCAGAACGTAACGCTTTCGCCATGTCGAACCGCTGGTTCTCCCTCGTGCTGCTGCCACTGCTGCTGGCCGGCTGCACCACGAACAAGATCACCAACCTGACCCCCCGGATCGCCCACCGGAACGCCGATGGCCTCTATTCCGTCGAGGTTCGCTGGGACAGCACCCAACGCTCCATCCGTCCGGACAGCTTCAAACCGCAAGTGGTCGTGGGCACCGAATTCTATCCGCTCCAGCCCACGCCGCTCACGCAAAACCGCTGGGAAGGCCTCGTGCCCGCGCCGGCGGGACAGCGCTTCGTGACCTACCACTTCAAGTTCGATTACCTCTACGACAGTGTCCCGATCCCGCGGCCGGACAGCCGCCTCTCCCAAACCTACCAGCTCGAGATCACCGACCACTGAGGCCTTCGCGGGCTTGGCCACGGGCAGGCTGCCAAGACGATTTCCACGACGCTGGCGCGCCCTCCGATGTGCCAGAAAACGCGAAGCGTCTTGGAGTACGGTAGTCCGCTACCGCTTTCCACAGCCGGCGAAAGGTACCGGCAATTCGGCGACACCACACCAGTTTCGGGTTTCACGGTGCGGGCGCGTCTGGCAGACTCGGCGCCATGATACACCCGCTCCCCTTCCGGCCCGGCCTGGTCGCGAGCTTCGTTCTCACGACGGTGCTCAGCGTGCCGGCGGCTGACGCGCCGCTCCGCCTGTGCGCCGCGAACCCGCACTACTTCGAGTTCCACGGCCGACCGACGGTCTTGATCGGCTCGGGTGAACACTACGGCGCCGTCTTGAACCTCGACTTCAATTACGTCTGGTACCTCAGCACCCTGGCGCGCGACGGACTCAACGTCACTCGCACCTTCAGCGGCGCCTACGTCGAGCCGGCCGGCGCGTTCGGCATCGCCAGCAACACCCTCGCGCCCGTGTCCGGCCGGTTCATCTGCCCCTGGGCGCGCAGCCAGGAACCCGGCTACGCGGGCGGCGGCAACAAATTCGATCTCGCCCGGTGGGACGACGCCTATTTCCGCCGGCTGAAGGACTTCGTTTCCCTGGCCGGCCAACGCCGCGTGGTCGTCGAGTTGAATCTGTTCTGCCCGTTCTATGACGAAACCCAGTGGCGGCTCAGCCCGATGAACGCGGCCAACAACATCAACGGCGTCGGGGCCATCGCGCGCACGAACGCCTACACGCTCGACCGCGCCGGCGGCCTGCTAACCGTGCAGGAGAACTTGGTCCGCAAACTCGCCACCGAGTTGCGCGCCGCGGACAATCTCTACTACGAAATCTGCAACGAACCGTACTTCGGCGGCGTCACCCTTCCCTGGCAGCGGCACATCGCCGACGTCATCACTGCCACCGAAGAGGGGCTCGGCTGCCGGCACCTGATTTCGCAGAACATCGCCAACGACAAGGCGACGGTGACGGATCCCTTCCCGACCGTTTCGATCTTCAACTTCCATTACGCCTCGCCGCCGAACACCGTGGCCATGAATTACGGCCTCAACCGCGTGATCGGCGACAACGAAACCGGCTTCAACACCACCAACGACGCCCCCTACCGCATCGAGGCCTGGAACTTCCTGCTGGCCGGCGGCGCGTTGTTCAATCACCTCGACTACTCGTTTGTGGCCGGGCACGAGGATGGGACCTTCATCTACCCCGCCAGCCAGCCGGGCGGTGGCAATCCCGTTTTCCGCCAGCAGATACGGGGGCTGGCCGAATTCATGCGCGGCCTCGACTTCGCTCACATGCGCCCCGACAACAGCGTCGTTCTCGATGGCGTCCCAGCCGGCCACACCGCCCGGGCGCTGGTCAAGCAGGAACAGACCTACGTGGTTTATCTTGCCCGGATCGGCCGGCCTTGGAAGGAGCCGGGACCAGCAGCTAGCGCCACGCTCCGGCTGGTGTTGCCGCCGGGCGCCTATCGCGCCCAGTGGATCGAGCCCGCCACCGGCCGGTGGTGGGAGCGACAGCAATTCGACCACGCCGGCGGTGTGGTCGCGCTTTCCTCCCCGGCCTACGCCACCGACCTCGCCTTGCGGATCACCCGCCTCCGCTGAAACGGCGGCCCGACCCTACAAATCTTGTAGCGCAGGCGACTGCCTGTCCCGCGGCAAAGACAGGTCCCGCCTGCGGATTGGCCGGGCGCCACGCCCGGTGCGGGTTCGAGCGGCGGGACGCCGCCCAAACTCGCCGCCGAAGACGGCTGCACTACGGGGCTTGTGGACGAAATTCGTGACTCGTTGGTCATGAATTCTCCCCTGGTCCGAGTACCCCCCGAACCGACCCGATTTGGGCGACCGGCAGCATGGTTTTGCCTCCGCGTCGCTTCTTTCTGCCATTGGTGGCGTGACACCAGTTCGCTGCCAAGGGAGGCAAAATACAAACACTTAGCGAATCCCATTGACAAACTTGGCAAATACATGCCTAGTGCTAGCCAAAGAAGTTTCAGTGGTAAAGTACTGTCATGGACGGATGGAGAACCACAACCCGGCCAGCCGGGAGAGCAGCGAGACGCCGCACGCGCCTCCCTGACCAACGCTGCAACGCGCCCCTGTCCCGAACGATCCCCGAACCGCGACTGGCGCGACTGGCTCAAGTCCGGGCCGCCATTCAACGCCACCCGGGGAGCCACAAAGCAGCAGCAGCGCAAAACGGTGCCCGATTCATCCGCTGTTCATCTCAGAAGTCGTTGTCTTTGTGCCCTTTGTGCCTCTTGGCGGCCATCCAAGGTGGGGAAACAATCTGATCGCCAAGGCTGAAACGATTCCCAAAACCAAACGCAACTCGAAGGAACCAAAAAGTTATGGCCAAAGTCAACCTCCGTTCCGCCCTGACCCGCGTGCGTCGCCGAATGGGTCAGGTGGTGTTCCGCCGGTACCACGACGAAGTCATCATGTCCCCTCGACCGGCGGTGTCGTGGATTGATGGCCCATGACGGATGGCTGACAACGGACAACCGAGAACAGACGGTTGATGACTCTTGGGCAGGCAGAGTCAACGAACATGAATTCCTGGCACCAGCTTGTGGTGGATGTCGCGCTCAGCAGGGCAAGGCTCGGGCCAAGGGAAGCGCCACTCTCTGCGCGGCTTGGAGCAGGTCGGGGCCACCTGGCCGGCTTTGGGCCGGGGCTCCAACCGGCGGTTGGCAACGATGCGGATGGACAGGCCACTTGGGGTACAGCGGCGCTCCGGCGGAGCCGGGACACGACGCCCCCCCTTGGCGGCTCGGTGGAAACCTCGCCCTACCATTTCGCCTTCACCCTGATCGAACTGCTGGTGGTGATCGCGATTATCGCCATTCTGGCGGGGTTGCTCCTGCCGGCGATCAGTCGCGCCAAGGGCAAGGCCACCGGCATCGCCTGCCTGAACAACCTCAAACAGCTCCAGCTCTGCTGGCAGATCTATGTGGACGACAACCACGGCCTGGTGCCGCCCAACCGCTCCATCTGGAACGGCGTGTGGCGCAGTTCGCCGGATTCCTGGATTGGCTCCAGCAGCGCCCCGTACGACACCGACTTTGCGCCCATTCAGCAGGGCCTGCTGTTCAAATACGACTACAACCGCTCCGTGGCCCTCTACCATTGTCCCGCCGATCACTCGACGGTCGTAGGCCATCCGACCCTGCAACGGACGCGGAGCTACTCGATGAACGGCAACTTGGGCGGGCGGACCAACGAGGTGCAGAACACGGTGGACCGGGCCGAGACCATCCCGAGCCCGGCGAAGCTGTTTGTGTTTGTGGACGAGGCGGACGATTCGATTGACGACGCGCATTTCCTGGTCTGGCCCTACCCGGACACCCGCTGGGTGAACCTGCCGGCCGGCCGGCACGGGCAGTTGGGGGTGTTGTCCCTTGCCGACGGGCACGCCGAGAAGTGGGCCTGGCAGTGGCCCAAGAAGTTCAGCCCCAAGACGGACTACTGGAAACTCGCCGAGAACGTCAAGGACCTGAACGACCTGCGCCGGCTCCAGACCGCGATCTTGACGGTGAATGACTTTGTGCCTCAAGGATTGCCGTGATGACAGAACCAAACCGATGAAACCGACAACCAAACCGCCCCAGAATGGGGCCAAGCGTGCCGATGCCACAACAACACTCTCGCCGCGCCAGCAGCAGATGGTCGAGTTGGTCGCCCAAGGGGTTTCCAACGCCAAGATTGCGGCGAAGCTGGGAATCGCTCCGGCGACGGTGCGTCGGCACTTGGCGGACATCCACCGACGCACCGGTCACGCTTTGCGCAGCGTAACGCTTGCGGTTGGGGTGGTGGCGGTGGCCGGCGGTGTGTCCGACCCGCAAGTGGTGGCTACGACCATTGACGCAGACAAGGCTCAGGGTTTGGAGCCGGAAACTTCATGCACGGGGGGTGCATACGTGGGCCAACGCGGGAGCGTCGCTCAGAGCGCAGCGAGGAGCGGTTCGGCCAGAAATATTCAAACAGCACAAACGCCGGCGAAGCCCTTGAGCCTGCGCGAAGATCAAGTGCGTAAGTTGGCTGCCCAAGGCAAGTTGGACAAACAAATCGCCATGGAACTTGGCATTAGCTACAATACAGTTAAGAACCACGAGCGGCGGATTCGCTTAAAACTTGGCGTTCCCAATATGAAAGCCGCAATCCACCAGTTGAAGCCATGAACACATAGTACGAAATGACCATATTGACGCCCTCATAACCAAAGCTACACTTTGAACCCATAACGCTATGACAATCGAGTCGAACGGCGACCTGAGCGAGCGGAACAACGAGCTACAAAACACCGTGGACCGGGCCGACGCCACCCCCAACCGGGCCAAGTTCTTTGTCTTTGTGGAGGAGGCGGAGGATTCGATTGACAACGCGCGTTTCCTGGTCTGGCCCAATCCGGACATTCGCTGGGTGAACCTGCCGGCCGGCCGGCGCGGGCAGTTGGGGGCGTTGTCCTTTGCCGCCAGTCATGCTGGGAAATGGGCCTGGCAATGCCCCAAAACGTTCAGGCCCAAGACGGACTACTGGAAACTCGCCGAGAATGTCAAGGACCTGAACTACCTGCGCCAGCGTCAGACTCTGATCCTAACGGTGAACGATTCTGTGCCGCAGGGGCTGCCGTGATATGAAACAACACGAATGAAACCAACACCCAAACCGTCCCCGGATGCAGCCCTGCTTGCTAACGGCGCACCAACGCTCACCCCTTGCCTGCAGCATATGGTCGGACTGGTCGCCCAAGGGGTTTCCAACGCTAACATTGCCGTGTGGCCGGGAATCGCTCCGCCGACGCTGCATCGGCACTTCGCAGACATCCACCGACGCACAGATTACACTTTGCGCAGCGCAACGCTAGCGCTTGGCCTGGTCACGGTGGCCAGCGATGTGTCCGAGCCGCGCGTGGCGGCTGCCGCGCTTAACGCGGGTAAAACCCCGAGTTCGGAGCAGGAGATCACGTAATCGGCTGCACTTACAACGTGTTATGTTGTTTGACTTTCAAAACCGTCGCCGCTCTGGCGAATCCAACGTAGTACGGCTCTTCCTTAGCAGTGCGGCCATTATACTGCTCCTGTCAAGTGCGGCAAAGCTTTATAGTCTCACAACGGAAACGCGACTGCTCCAACTCCACGATCCGGTGTTCGATCTCCCATTCAGAACATTGTTCGCGCTGGTTGGAGGCTGGGAGATCGTCTGCAGTATGCACTGCATTTGTTCGTCCAACCATCTACGCAGTGTGGGAGTTGTAGCCTGGACCTCGAGCGCCTTCCTACTCTATAGAATAGGCCTTTGGGTTCTCGACTGGAGGCATCCTTGTGGTTGCCTCGGTTCGTTTGCTCAAACGACACTTATCTCGGATACAGCATTAGACCTGATTGCTCGCTGCCTGCTGCTTTATCTGCTAGTTGGCAGTTTGGGCACCCTTGTCGGTGTTCTGTACAGTCGCCATCAACTCACCTCGCTGCGCCGAACGTCCGACCATCTCACGACATGACAGCAATATCATTTCTCCGTTTGACATGCGGCCGAAGCGGCCCTTGGGCCGCTCTTCTATGCCTCCTTTTATCTGAACCTGGGTTCGGAGGCGACTTGCTCCTAGCAGGACTGCTCCGCCGCCAAGTTCATGAACAAAACGGCGCGTTGCTCGTTGATACGTCCTCGTCGTGCCAGATGTTCATTCAGGCCAAACGGCTTGTGGTGTGCTGGCAGGCGTCGCCCGATCGATGGGAGCGTTACTGGCTCTCAACGACGGGTCAAGTGGGCCAGATTGTGGTTCCGGGCATATTGCTACCAGAATCGCCACCGCGCCGCAACGTCGTTACAAATTACGTCATTGCCAGCGACATCCAGCCTCGTAACGCTACTCCCGAGGTTCGCCTTCTAGCAATCGCGATGATGAGCAGGGAACTTTGGGATCTTTCTCTTGCGCAGGGCTTCCTGCCCCCATGGGGCGATGATCAGTATGCAGACGCACTATGCACCACGCCACAAGCCGAGTTCGAGGAGTCCGCTTTGCCTACTCTTTCCAGCCTCGAATTCAGATTTAATGAACCAGCCTGGAGGCTCGCGGCTGAGCGATGGGGTGGATCAAGGCGGTCTGCAAGGCAGACCCAAACACCCTGGCCTAATGAGTTTGTTGAGGCGCGGCTTACAATCTCGGACTACGCAGTGTACGGGAGTCAACGTGTGGCCAAGACCTGGCTTTTCCAACATTACGCCGCCGTTGTCGACACTAATGCCCCGACAAAACACACAACCGACTTAAGCGCGAACGTTACCAACAACACGTTCGTAACAGAAACAGTGACGTTTCACCTAGTCTCAAGCACGAACATCGGTGTTCTGTCGGAGGTGCCCGACCTCAGTAATGAGGTGGTTGCGGATTTTCGCACCTGCAACGAGAAGAATCGAGGAGCCTATAGTGTAGTGATCGGTGTGCCTGATTTGCAAACTGCGTATGGGAAGGCACTGAGCGCACGTCGATTGCACGAGAATGACGGCAGAATGCGCAGTGTATTTGGAGGTCACTCAGGTGCACCGCAAGTGAAGCATATACTACTGCTCGCTTGCTTTGTAATTTTGTCGCTTTTTCTTCCGCTTATGTTTCGCTGGAAGGGAAAACAAGAAATACAACATACAACAACCTAAACATGTCACAATGAAGACAAACCTTGCACAGCTAAAGCAAATCACGGCCTCGGCGGTGTGCGGAGTGTTGGCACTTGCAACGCTAGCGGTCGCTGTGGGTAACAATTCTAAGTGTCTTATGTCAGCAACAATTCAACTGCCGGATGACAAGGGTGCATGTACTCTCAGCCCGGGCCCTTACGGCTGGTCGAGCTGCGGCGGGTCTTGCTTCAGGTGGTCCGCGTTCAGTTCGAACTGGTGTGCGACGTGTTCGATCAAAAGCGACGATTGCAATTGCATTACTACGAACGCGTCTGTAATTATTAATGAATACAAGGGCACATGCGGCGGTACTACCTTGAGGGGCAATGTTGGGTGTTTGTGTTTATCCGTTAACGGGGCGGTCGTTATTACTAACGCGGCCGTAAGCACTCGGTTAGTGGGTGTCTCAAATCGAGACTGTTATGATAGCTTCTGATTGTCAGGTGGTTAGGCAAGTCGGACGAACGTACGAGTAGGTGGCCAACGTGTAACGGGACTAGGGTAATCACGGGCCTCGTGTTGTTCGCGGGTACCAGTGTGTCTTATGTGAGCGGAGTGCAGTTCTTGCCTGGCTTGCCCACAGCGCAACCATAGCATGGGTAATTGATTGGGACAGGTTCGGGCAGTGTGAACAAGTCATTCGTCGTCGGGGGGCGAATATCGGCGTCGCACCGTGTGTGCGAAGGCAAGTGTGGCTCGCTCGAAGTAATGAGTAAATTCACAATCACACGTTTTGTGGCGATATTCTCCACCGCAAAAAGTGGTGCGGTACGCGACGATTGTGGTTCGTGGGCGCGTAGAAGGGACGTAGGTGGCGTCCGGCGTAAGCGCCGTGTGCTTCAGGACGCGAGGCAATGTACGTTTGTGCAGGGGTAGAACCGCGGTCGTTTTTTCTGACTGCTTGCTGAAAGGTGGTCGCGTCGGTAGTGGTGTACGTGACCGTGCCAAGGTTGCAAGGGCATGGGCCCCGGTGTAGAAGATACCTGCTGCCTTCATCGTATGGTGCGGGCTAGTGAGTGGCAGCAAGCGTGACGTTGGAGACTACTGCTGTGTGCCGCGAAACGAAGAGGGGTGCGTCGCCAACTTGCGGGGCGCGCTTGAGACTGTGCACATGAAGCGAACGCTGCTTCGATGGTGTGGCGTTGCCAGTGAACGGGGACGTGTACCCTGTAAGCGGAGGCCAGGTGGCAGCATTGGAGGCGAAGACGGCTTCTTTCGCAATGCCCCAGTGGCTATGGCAGTTATCATGCTCGTCTTGTCAGGCTGGGGGAAACAGAGTTGGTTGGGAGGGGGGCCAACACCATTGTCTCGAATTGCGCTGATGCGAACATCTGTGCTCAACGGTGCGATTGTCCTCGACGCCTACCACGAGTTGACACCGGACACGGCACTTGTTCGCGGGCATTATTACAGTGACAAGGCGCCGGGGACTGTGGCGCTCGCGATGCCGGCGTTCGCGGCATGCGCCAGCCTGGCTCGCGTCGCGGGAGTTGATCTGGATTCCAAGGTGGGCTGGCTGGTGACGGACTGGGCGGCCTGTGCCTTCTCGCAAGCCTTGCCCGCCGCGCTGGGCGCGGTGGCGTTGTTCGTCTGGCTGGGTCGGTTTGTTCGTCAGCGCGTGGCCTTGGTAACGGTGCTGGCGCTGTTTTTAGGCGGGATGCCGCTGCCCTATTGTGCGATGCTCTTCAGTCATGCCCAGGTGGTGGGGCTGATCGGAATTGCCATCTGGGCGCTTAAGCTGTTTCAAGGCGACGGAGGGCAGACGACAGAAGACGGGATCAGTCCGCGGCGGATGGCGTTGGCGGGATTCTGTCTGGGTCTGGCCCTGGCCAGCGAATACACGGCGGGCATTGTGGTAGCGGCGCTCGTGGGTTACGTCGTCGTCCGGCATTGGTCGGTTTGGTGGCCAAGAGGGGTTAGTAACGGCTCGGCGAAGCCTCGCCTTGCCACAAACGCCCTCGCGTCTCGCCCTTCGCCCCTCGGCCTTCCCCCCTTGCTCTGGTTTTTCGTGGCTGCCATTCCGCCGTTACTGCTGATCCCGGCCTACAGTTGGGCCACGATCGGGAACCCGTTCATCCTCCCTTACAGCCTGAATGAATCGTTCCCGGAGATGAAGCGGGGACTTTATGCTATCCAATGGCCCGACGCGGAGACGGCGTTCAAGCTGCTGTTCGGCCCCACCCACGGGCTCTTCTTCTGGTCGCCGTTCCTTTTGCTGGCCGGCTTCGGTTATGCCGCGCTGTTCCGCCGTTCGGTGGGCGCCTTCTGGCTGATGTATGCGGTGCCGCTACTGCAGGTCACGGTGATCTCCGGTCGGGTGTGGGACTGGCAGGCGGGCTTCTGCTTTGGGCCGCGGTATCTGGCCCCCATGCTGCCTTTGCTGGCCTTGCCGTGCGCCTTGGGCGTCCAGCGCTGGCCCAAGCTCGGAATCACACTGGGCATCTATTCCATCGCCGTCGTCACGCTGGCCACCCTCACGGACGCCTGCGCGGATTACAGCGTCTATAACCCGCTCACGGAACAGAACATTCCAAAGTTCCTGAAGGGAGAATTCTCGCACACCTTGGGCACGGCGGTATTGGGTTTGCCGCCGTTCGTGAGCGTGGCGTTGTTCTACTCGATACTCATTGGGGGGATCGCCTGGCTGTGGCGTTTGACGGGCGAGCCGGACAAGGTTGAGGGCTGAGGGTGATGGTTGATGGACTCAAACCCAGGCCGGGATGGCAGGCAATGAACCGGTTTCTGCAATTCTGCTTGGTGGGCGCCAGCGGCGTGTTGGTGGACATGGGACTGCTGGCACTATTGGTCCAACTTTCCGGGATGCCACTGGTGTTGGCTAAAGCCATCGCGTGCGAGATTGCCATCGTGAACAACTTTCTGTGGAACGATCACTGGACTTTTCGCGGCGTGGAACCGGCGCAGGGGCGCGGCGCGCGCTTCCTGTGGTTTAACGGCGTGTCGCTGGCCGGTCTGGCACTAAACGTGGCCCTGTTCGCAGCGCAGGTCCGGTGGCTGGGGATGAACTTGTATCTGGCCAATGCTGTCGCCATCATCGTGGTGGCCGGCTTCAACTACACCCTGAGCCAGCAATGGGCCTGGCGGACGGCATCGCCCAGGGAGGCGGAGTGACCCGGTGGAAGGCTATGCCGGAAAGCGTCGGGATGGCGCTGGCGCTGGCCGGGTCGCTGGCCTTGCGGCTGTCGTTCTTCCCGTTTGTCAGCGGGGACATGCGCGGCGACATGATTCCGTGGTCGGAGATCATCGAGAAGCAGGGAGCCTGGAATTCGTTGGGGCAGGAGTTCAGCAACTATCCGCCGCTCTATCTTTACCTGCTGACGGTGGCGACCTGGCTGCCGCTGCCGCGGTTGTTCGCGATCAAGCTGGTTTATGTGGGGTTCGATTACGTGCTGGCGTGGTTTGTCGCCGGCATCGCCGTGGAAAGCGGGGCGGTGCGAAAACGCTGGCCGGTGATGCTGGCGACGCTGTGCGTGCCCACGGTGCTGATGAACAGCGCGCTTTGGGGCCAGTGTGACGCGATGTATGCCAGCGGGTTGGCCGCTTGCGTGTATTACCTGCTGCGGGGGCGTTCGGTCGTGGCAATGGTGGCGTTGGGACTGGCCTTTGCGTTGAAGCCGCAGGCTGTGTTTCTGGCGCCGCTGATCGTGGTGCTCGTCTGGAAGCGCCGATTCTCACCGCTGCTGCTCTATGTGGTGCCGGCGGTCTATGTGGTGCTGGCGGTGCCAGCCTGGCTGGCCGGGCGGCCAGTGGAGGACCTGCTGCTGCTCTACGCCCACCAACGCATCCTGCCCTTCCCGGCGCTGACGCTGGGGGCGACCAACCTGTATCAATGGCTCGGGGGCGCGCCCTTCGTCCCTTTCTTCCAAATCGGGCTGGGGTCGGCTGGCGTCAGCGCTCTGGCTCTGGTGATTGCGGTTTGCCGACGGCATCGGGCTGGATTGTCCAACGAAAGGGTGCTTCAACTCGCTTTGGTTTCGTTGGTGCTCATGCCGTTTGTGCTGCCAGCCATGCACGAGCGGTATTTCTTCGCTGCGGACGCGCTGGCGGTGGCCTATGCCTTCTGGTTCCGCCGCGGCTGGATCGTGGCGGTGTTGATCCAGGTTGCCTCGGCGTTTACCTACCTGCCCTATCTGTTTGACTGTGAGCCCATTCCGCGACCGCTGCTGGCGGTAGCAATGGGCGAGGCCCTGGTGCTGCTGGTGCGGGACCTGTGGCGGGCCACGGAGGCAAGTGCGGAGCGTCATGACGCCACCGGGCAGGCGGTGGACGCGGCCAAGCCGACCAACCACTTGTCTCCCAATGCTGAACTGCCAGCCCGCTCAACTCCGCCATGACGCCGCCGCTCATCAACGTCACCCTGCCGGCGTTCAACGAGGAAGCGCAGTTGGCGGAGAACACGCGCAAGGTGGTTGCCTTTCTGGCTGGGCAACCGTCGTCGCGATGGGAAATCCTCATCGCCGACAACGGCTCGACGGACCGGACCTGGGCCATTGCCCAGGAGTTGGCGGCCAACGGAGCCAGTGAGGCTTCAACCGCAGTGAGCGTGCGGGCACGACACCT
Source organism: Verrucomicrobiota bacterium (assembly GCA_050012855.1). Classification (GTDB taxonomy): domain Bacteria; phylum Verrucomicrobiota; class Verrucomicrobiia; order Limisphaerales; family J093; genus JAJXZJ01. Next base: position 12,011 of record JBEKGJ010000024.1, read on the forward strand.
CGATGCGGCCGGGCGCGGCGGGGCGATCAAGGCGGCCTGGTTGGCCAGCAATGCGGACATCTTGAGTTACATGGACGTGGACCTGAGCACGGATTTGAGCTGCTTGCCGGCGTTGCTGGCTGCGATCACCGAAGGCGGGGCGGATTTGGCGGTGGGGTCGCGATTGCTGCCAGCCTCGCGGACGACGCGGGGTTGGAAGCGGGAGGTGTTGAGCCGGGGTTACAGCCGGCTGATCCGCAGGGCGCTGGGACTGCGGGTTCGGGATGCCCAATGCGGGTTCAAGGCGATCCGGCGGGAAGCGGCGCGGGTGTTGTTGCCACAGGTGCAGGATAGCGGCTGGTTCTTCGACACGGAGTTGCTGGTGCGGGCACAGCGGGCGGGGTATCGGGTGGCCGAGGTGCCGGTGCGCTGGGTGGACGACCCCGGCAGCACCGTCAAACTCCTGCCCACCATCGGGCGCGACCTGAAAGGCGTCTGGCGGCTGCGGCGGGAGGCCGGTTGATCGGACCGCGGGCAGGAAATCGGCGGTGCCCGATCACCGGCAAATCGCCTCGTCCTGTCCGGCAAATCAGTTTGGGGTTGCGCCAGTTCGGCCGCCGCTTGCCGAAAAAGAGGCCGCGGTTGGGACGCCTTGGCGATTAGCCGCGTTGTCAAATCCGCTTGACGTGGCGCAGATTTTCCCATAGTTGCGTGCAGGATTGAGCCGGTTTTTGTGAACCGGAGGATTTGTTGCGTCCCTTCCGGGGCGTGGCCAACTGAAACTGAACACTATGTTGCGACGAAACCCGTATCTATTCCGGTTACTCCCCCTCGCTGCCCTGACCCTCTGCGCCGCCGGCGCGCTGGCCGGCGAGGCTGACATCAAAATCCCCGATCTGACGGCGGTCAAATTCAACGGGTTGGCCGGCGTCACCGGCCCGGTGCTGATGTACCTCGGCATCCTCATCTGCTTCATCGGCGCCGCCTTCGGCCTGGTGCAATACCAGCAGACCAAGGCGCTGCCGGTCCACGAGTGCATGGCCAAGGTCTCCCATTCCATCTGGGAAACCTGCAAAACCTACCTGTTCACGCAGGGCAAGTTCCTCGCCATCCTCTGGCTGCTCATCGCCGCCTGCATGATCTACTACTTCAAGGTGCTCGAGGAAAAATCCCTGGGCAACGTGGTGGTCATTCTGCTCGCCTCCATCCTCGGCATTCTCGGTTCCTACGGCGTGGCGTGGTTCGGCATCCGCATCAACACCGTGTCCAATTCCCGCACCGCGTTCTCCGCGCTCAAGGGCGACCCGCTGGCCACGCTGGGCATCCCCCTCCGTTCCGGCATGAGCGTGGGCCTGCTGCTCGTCGCCGTGGAACTGTTCTTCATGATCTGCATCCTGATGTTCCTGCCGCGCGAACTCGTCGGCCCCTGCTTCATCGGCTTCGCCATCGGCGAGTCGCTCGGCGCGAGCGTGCTCCGCATCTGCGGCGGCATCTTCACCAAAATCGCCGACATCGGCTCCGACCTCATGAAGATCGTCTTCAAGCTGCCCGAAGACGACCCGAAGAATCCCGGCGTGATCGCGGACTGCACCGGCGACAACGCCGGCGACTCGGTCGGACCAACGGCGGACGGTTTTGAAACCTACGGCGTGACCGGCGTCGCGCTGATCGCGTTCCTGGCCCTCGCGCTGGCGGCCAGCCCGACCATTTGCGCGACGCTCATCATCTGGCTGTTCACGATGCGAGCCCTGATGATCGTCACCTCGCTGGTGTCCTACTTCGTGAACGAAGCCCTCAGCAAGGCCATGTTCAGCGGCAAAAAGGACTTCGACTTTGAAGCCCCGCTGACCCACCTCGTCTGGATTACGTCGGCGGTGTCCATCGGCATCACGTTCATCGCGAGCAAGCTGTTGCTCGGCGATTTTGTGGACGCCAGCGGAAAGGCGCAGGCCGACCTGTGGTGGGTGCTGTCGGTCATCATCAGTTGCGGCACGGTGGCGGGCGCGCTGATTCCGGAATTCACCAAAATCTTTGTCAGCACCAACTCGCGGCATGTCCGGGAAGTGACGAATTGCTCCAAGCACGGCGGCGCGTCGCTGAACATCCTGTCGGGCTTTGTGGCCGGCAATTTCTCCGCGTTCTGGATGGGGCTGTGCATCATGGTGCTCATGGCCACGTCGTATTTCTTTTCCCAGAACCCGGCGCTGCTCTCGCTCATGCCCAAGGAATTCCTCTTCGCCGCGCCGATCTTCGCCTTCGGCCTGGTGGCGTTCGGCTTCCTCGGCATGGGACCGGTGACGATTGCCGTGGACAGCTACGGCCCGGTCACGGACAACGCCCAGTCGGTCTATGAACTAAGCCAGATCGAGGCGCATCCCGACATCAAGGCGGAAATCAAGCGGGACTTCGGGTTCGACGCGGACTTCGAAAACGCCAAGTACCAGCTCGAAAAGGGCGACGGGGCGGGCAACACCTTCAAGGCCACCGCCAAGCCGGTGCTCATCGGCACCGCAGTCGTCGGCGCCACCACGATGGTATTCGGCATCATCATGCTGCTGCAACGCATGTATGAGGGCCAGCTAGCTTCCGGGATTGCCGGTCCGTTCAAGCCGGTCGTTGATGCCTTGAGCATCGTGCAGCCGCAGATCATCCTTGGCCTCATCATGGGCGGGGCCGTGATTTACTGGTTCACCGGCGCCTCCTGTCAGGCGGTCGTCACCGGCGCGTATCGCGCGGTGGTCTATATCAAGGAGCACATAAAACTCGACGCCACCACGGCGTCCGAAAAGGACAGCAAGGAAGTCGTCCGCATCTGCACCATGTACGCGCAAAGGGGCATGTGGAACATCTTCATCGTGGTGTTCTGTTTCGCGCTGGCGCTGCCGTTCTTCAACCCGTATTTCTTCATCGGCTACCTGATCGGCATCGCGTTCTTCGGGCTGTTCCAGGCCATCTTCATGGCCAACGCCGGCGGCGCCTGGGACAACGCCAAGAAAATCGTCGAAGTGGACCTCCGCCAGAAGGGCACCGACCTGCACGCCGCCACCGTCGTGGGCGACACCGTGGGCGATCCGTTCAAGGACACGTCGTCCGTGGCGATGAACCCGGTGATCAAGTTCACCACGCTGTTCGGCCTGCTCGCCGTCGAGATCGCCGTCACCATGACCAACCAGAACCTGAAAACGGGCATTGGTGCCGTCTTCTTCCTCATCGCGCTGTTTTTCGTTTATCGCTCGTTCTACGGCATGCGGATTCCGGAAGAGAAGTAAGCCCGCTGGACACGGTTTACGCTGCGAGTCCCGCGCGCGCGGGACTCGCTTCTTTATCGCCACCCAGCGCCCGTGAGCGGCGCGCGGGTCTGTGACCCGCAGCAGGTTCGCCATGCAGGACACGCTCAGAGTGAGCTGCGGCACGGGACAAATCCGGACGTGCTGCGGCTCGCGGAGCCGCGCGCCGTTTGTATCCCCAAAGGCCGCCAAAATCGTGCGCCGGGGAAACCCGTGTAGTGACGAAGATTTTGACTGCGACACGGGGACGACGCGGGTAGGATGCCGCTGTTGGAACAACCGGGACACCGAAGCCGGAAATGACTTGCACCGAAATCCTCGAGGCCTTGCGGGCGCTCACGGAGCGCGACCGCGTGGATTTCCTGCCGCTGGCGCCCGCATCCCAACCGCTTTCCCCTTACGCGCCGATCGCGAAATACCTCCTCGACTTGAAAAACGGCGCGAAACCCGAATCCGCCGCCGAAGATCTGTTTACCGAGCTGTGCAAAGACGTGCTTGGGTTCCAGCCGACGCGACAGGTTGGCGTCATGGAAGGTTTCGTGGATTTCATGCTGCCGGAGCGGATGGGCGACCCGCTGCCGCTGGAACTGAAGCCCCTTTTCCAGCGCGACGGCCCGGATGCCCTCTGGCGGGCCGATGCCAATCCGAAGAATCACGTGGCACAGGTCAAAAAGTACCTCCGCGACCACGAATACCTGATCCTCACCGACCTCCGCACCGCCTGGTTTTTTGCCGCGCGCGATTTTTCCTTCGAAAACAAACCGTTTGGCGAACTGCCCTTCGTTGATTTTCTGAGCCGTTGCCGGGAAACCCGCAGCATGCTCGACACCTTGCGGCGCCTCGAAGACACCGCGGAGAAGCCCGAACTCGAGCGGCAGTTCTTCGAAGACCTCCAAATCTGGTTCAACGAATTCGACAAGGTCAAATGGACGCCGGCCGGGCAGGCCGCCGAATCCATCATCCTGCTGATCAACAAGCTGATTTTCGCCCGCACCATTGAGGACTTCGGCCTGGTGCCCTATCGCTACACCCAGGACGAATACGCCCGCCACACACGGCACTGGGAGGCCAAAGGCCCGCATCGTATCGTGCCCAAGTTCCTCGCCGAGTTTGAGGATTTCTTCGACGAATACTACGACACCGAGATTTTCTCCGCCCGCATCTGGGACCGGCTCGACAAGGACCCGGCCAACCTCAAGCGCTTCTGCGAGAAACTGAACTTCGTCCTCGGCGTCCACACCTGGGACCAGGCCTTCAGCCGCGGCATTGTTCACTACAACTACCGCCGCATTGACGAGGACATCTTTGGCAAAAGCTACGAAATGTTCCTGGCGTCCAACCGCAAGGACGAGGGCATCTACTACACACCCGCCGGCATCACCGGTCCAATGGCGGATTCGCTGGTCAACTCGCTCGCCGGGAAACTCGTGGATGAAATCTGCGCCGCCGTGGGCAGCCAGCAATGCGATTTCCAGCGCGCCGACCGGCTCATGGCCCGGCTCGCCGAAATCCGCGTGGCCGATACCGCCTGCGGTTCCGGCGGTTTCCTCATCAAGGCCCTGCGCGCCTTCTGGCAGCAATACCAGCGCATTGACCAGGCCAGCTCCTGGATCATCAAGCTGCTGAAGCCCGACAACGGCGAACTCTACCTCGCCGAGATGCCGCCCAACGTCGAGGCCGCCCTCGCTTTCCGCCGCCGCCACCAGTTCGAGAACCGCCGCATCCTCATCGCGCAGATCCTCCTCCGCCACATCTTCGGCGTGGACAAGGATTCCGGCGCCATCGAGGTCGCCAAAACCAATATCTGGAAGGAAGCCGTCAAACTCTCACCCGAAGACTACAACTACCGCCTGCTCAAGACCGACATCGTCCGCATCCTGCCCAACCTCGAACTCAACTTTCTTGCCGCCGATTCGCTCGTGGACGTGGAACTGGAAAAGCAAACCGCGTGGCTGGCGGAATACCATCAGGCCGAGTTGAAGAGACTCGCCGAACTCCGCGCCCGTTACATCGCCAACCCGATGGTCCACGAGCCGCTGTCGGAGGCGCTCGCCTTGCGCGAACGGCTCCGCGCGGATTTCGTCGAGCATTTCCAGGGCGAGAATCTTCCCTGCGAGCCCGGCGGTTTTGCGCTCCATTTCTGGCCCTGCTGGTTCGATGCGGAGGGAACATTGAAGGGGAGCACACGCGCCTTGTGTGCTGCGTCCGGCGCCCCGCCGGACGCATCGGTCGCGCCCGGAAAGCAAGAGGCGGTCGGCGAGATGCCGACCGCAGCAGCCGGGGCGGCTGCGGTCCCCAAAAATGCCGCCGGCTTCGACGGCATCATCGGCAACCCGCCCTGGGAGGGCTTCAAACCCATCCGCAAGGAATTCGCCGCCGGCTTTTATCGCGACAAGCCGCAGTTCAGCAAAATGGGCATGGACGGCCCGACGTTCGAGAAGTGGTTTGACGAGGAATTGAAGGCCAACCCGGAATTCGCCGCCCGCTGGCATGGGCACGAGGCGTTTTACGAACGCCACAAGGAATATTTCGGGCAAACTTTCAAGAAGCAGGGCACCGGTGACTGGAATTTGTTCAAACTGTTCATCGAGCGCGACCTCTCGCTCGTCCGGGAGGGCGGACAATTCTCGCTGCTCGTCCCGTCCGGGTTCCAGACGGATGAAGGCTGCGCGGATCTCCGCCGCTGGTTCATCACCGAACACCGCTTGGATGAATTGACCTCGTTCGAGAACAAGGGCTGGCGAGAGGTTGACGAAGAAGGCAAGGAAAAGCGGAAACAGATTTTCCCGGATGTTCATCCGCAGTTCAAATTCGGGTTCTTCAAAGTCGTCAAAGGTGAAACGCCAGCCGTGGATCACGCATTTGACGCGCGCTTTTACCTTCACGACCCGAAAGACGTCTTCGCACCGCCCATTTCATTTGCAGTTGGAATGATCGCCCAATTCTCACCGATGAATTTTGCCTTCATGGAGTTTCGTTCTTCGGAAGACTATCAACTCTGTAGTACAATCCGCGACCGACATGACCTGCTTTACGAACTCGGATTCCGGTTCCGTCGAGAATTTCACATGACTGGCGATGCTGGCCTTTTTCGAAAGGCTAGAGGGAATAAACCAACAAAAGAGGAATTGGTGCTTTTTGAAGGGAAGATGATCCATCAGTTTGATTCGTCCTTCGCATCCGCTGCCAATTATGTTGGCGAGGAAGAGGGCCGCTCCGAGTTGTTACGTAAAGAGCTCTTTCGACTTGCTCAGCTCGTTCGAGATAGCAATATTTCGAAACTCGAGGAACGACCTGTACCAGCCACAAGGGCCGAGCTTGAAGCGCTTTTGCTTAGCGTATTCAAATCGAAGCACTTCAAACTTCACTATGAGTGTCCACGATTGGCATACAGATCAGTTGGTAGAACAACTGACGAAAGAACGCTTATCGCGTCACTCGTTCCAACGAAGGTATTCATGGCCCATTCGCTATATTACCTCGTGCCGCTCTGCTACGGCCTGAGTGAAACAGGTGAGTTGAAACAGAGTCTGCAAGACCCAGAAGACATCATGGCTGTTCTGTCGCTTCTGAATTCTCTGACTTTGAATTTCTATATTCGCAGCAAGGTTTCAGCGAATTTGAATATTTCGGCCGTCGAAGAATTACCGATCCCCAAGCTGACCGCCACACAGAAAAGGAAGCTGACCGATTCCGCCGAGAAGCTGTTGAAAAACCCGGGCTACGTGCCGGAGCGCGCCGCGCTGGAGGTCTTCATCGCCCGCGAGCTTTACGGCCTGTCGCGGGACGACTGGCAACACCTTACCGGCACATTCACCTTCGGCAGCGGCGCCACCAAGGAGGAATTGGACGAAATCATCCGCCAGTCCCTCGCGCTCTGGGCATAGCGGCCCGTCCCAGAGGTGGCAGTTGACATGAGTCGGCTCCAATTCTGATGCAGTTTCCCGAGGAGATTTGAGCCGGCTGACGCCAGTTGCTACGAAAGGATGGGTTTCCGAACGGGCTGACAGGCCCCGCCTGGCAGTGCCCATCACCGCTTGTTTTTTCGGCGCGGCGGGAGGGGTTTCGCCCTTTTCGGCGCGTCCGCCTGCCGGGCCAGCAGCCAGAGCACATCGGCAAGCCGGTTGAGAAAGACGATGATCTCGTCGTTGCCAAGCTCGCCCAGCTCGTGCAACGCACAGACGCGGCGCTCGGCGCGCCGGCAGACGGTGCGGGCCAGGTCGAGCGCGGCGCCAGCGCGTGTCTCGCCCGGCATCACCCAGCCGCTGAACGTGTGACGCGCCTCCAGGTCGGCGGCGAGTCGGTCGAGTTTCGCCGCCAATTCCGGCGTGACGAGGCGGAACCCGTCCTTCACGTAACGCGACCGGTCGGCCGCCTCCGTGGCCAGTTCACCCATGACGGTGACCAGGTCCTGCTGGATGTCGAGCAACTGCCGGCGCAGCGTGCGTCCCCTCGCGACAGCACGGGCCAGGCCGAGGGCGGCATTCAATTCGTCCACGCTCCCATAGGCCTCGACGCGCGGGTGGTGCTTCGAGACGCGCCGGTTGTACATGAGGCCGGTGGTGCCGCGGTCGCCGGTTCGGGTGACAATGCTCATGGCAGATGTGTTCGGCTCAAGCCGTGGGCGCAGACTAGCCGAGCCTCCCCGCCCGCGCAAAATTCTTCTGACAACCGGCCGCCCGGCGATGGCCGCCGCGCGCGGCTGCCGCCCGTGGAAAACAGGCTTGCTTCCGCCGGGAGCGCCTTGAATCTTGGCGCATGGCAGAACCAGACCAATTGCGGGAGTTGTTCCGGATGCAGCGCGCCTTGAACGAGCGCATCGGCGTCCACACGGAGGGCATGAGCGAGGCGGACCAGGCCAAATGGGTCCTCAATTACTGCCGCGCCATGAGCCAGGAAATCGCCGAACTCACCGACAGCGTGCCCTGGAAATGGTGGGCGAAATACCAGAAATTCGACGAACAAAACGCGCGCGTCGAGGTGGTGGACCTGCTCCACTTCCTGATCAGCCTGGCGCAAGTGCTGGGCATGAGCGCCGATGACATTTTCCAGGCCTATGTGAAGAAGAACGCGGTGAACTTCCAGCGCCAGGAAACCGGCTACGCCCGCAAGGACGAGGACGATTCGCGCCACATCTGACCGCCCCATGACCCGCCCCGCCCTGTCGCCGCCGGCGCCACCACCCCGGATTGCCGGCCGGCCGTTGGCGTCGCACGCGGTCCGCGTCCCGGCCCGCTGGCGTGCGGAGTTGCGCGCGGTGCTCATCACCGAGGCGCAGATCAAACGCCGGGTCGCCACGCTGGCCCGGACCCTCACCCGCGATTATGCCGGGCGCGAGCTGACCGTCGTCGCCCTTCTGACCGGCACGGTCGTTTTTCTCGCCGACCTTCTCCGCCGGCTGGAAATCCCGTTGCAGCTCGATTTCATGGGCGTTTCCAGCTACCGCAGCGGCACCGAATCCGGCCGGCTGGTTTACACGAAGAAACTGCGACTCGGCATCCAGGACCGCGACGTGTTGCTGGTGGACGACATCCTCGACACCGGGCGCACGCTGGCGGGCGTGACCGTGCTCCTGCGCCGGTTGCAGCCGCGTTCGCTCCGCACCTGCGTGCTGCTCGACAAGCCGTCGCGCCGCACCGCCCCGATCATCGCGGATTACACCGGCTTCGTGATTCCCGATCTGTTCGTGGTCGGCTACGGACTGGATTTCGCGGAGCGCTACCGGAACCTGCCGTTCATCGGCGTCCTCCGGCAACCACGGGCAAAAGTTCGCGGCAGGTCGCACGATTCGGCATCGCCCGCCTGAGTTAGGGCGCGTCGTCCAAACCCGGCGGCACCGGCAACACCGGTTTCTCCGGCCGCGTCGCGCCGCCGTCAATCCACGACAGCCAGCGGGCAATCAGTCGTTCGGCCGCGAGGCGATCGAACCCGCGATGAACCACCGGGTATTTCGCCAGGTGGCCACGGGCGAGGCGCAACAGCGCGGCCGCCGGACCGGGCCGCCCCTTCTCCAGGTGGACAAACGCCGCTCCGAGCTGGATCAGCCCCTTGTAGAAATCGCCGTCCGGAACGCGCCGCCGCGGCAGCCAGTCGGCTTCGAGGACCTCGTGCGACTCGAAAAAACGTCCCGCGTTGAAATGCGCGAAAAAAGCGCGATAACCCGGCGGCGCGTCGGCGCCAGGATCATCACAGTGTACTGCCGCGGTGGTCTTCTCCATCACGCCTCCAAGAAACCGCGCCTCGCCCGCAAGTCAAGCGGGCGCCAGTGCTGCGCCCCAATTCGTGTTGCCGGACGGACGGATTTTCCGCCATGCTCCGCGCATGAACTCGATCACCCGCCGCCAGTTTCTCGGTTCCACCGCGGCCGGCACGGCTGCGCTCAGCCAGTTCGGCCAGCTCGCCACCGCCGCCGACACCGCACCCGATCACAAGCTGAAGCTCGGGCTGATCGGCTGCGGTTGGTATGGACTGGTGGATGTCGAAGCGGCCTTCAAGGTCGGCGGCGTCGAAGTCGTCGCCCTGTGCGACGTGGACAGCGCGCACCTGGGCGCGGCGGCGGACAAGGTCGAGAAACTCCAGGGCAAAAGGCCGCAGACTTTCAAGCTCCACGAGGAATTGCTCCAGGCGCCGGGCCTCGAGGCCTTGATTATCGCCACGCCTCCGCACTGGCACGCGCTTCCGTTCATTGCGGCGATGGCGCGCGGGCTGGACGTGTATTGCGAGAAACCGCTGGCTTACGACATCCGCGAGGGGCGCGCGATGGTCGAAGCCGCGAAGAAAAGCGGTCGCGTGGTGCAGATTGGATTCCAGCGCCGGCAAAGTCTGGCATTCCAGGCGGTGCGGCAGCACATCCTTGACGGCCAGGCGGGCCGGATCGTGAGCGCCGAACCGCAGATCCATTACACCGCCGGCACCGCCGATCCCACGCCGCAGGCTCCGCCCGCCACGCTCGACTGGGACCGGTGGTGCGGACCGGCGCCGAAAATCCCCTACAGCCCGCAGGTGGGTCACATGAACTGGCGTCTCGAGAAGACCACCGGCCACGGCCATTTCGTGGACTGGGGCATCCATCTCATCGACGCCACCCGCTTCATCCTGGGTCTGGGCACGCCGCGCACGGTCAGCGCCAGCGGCGGCCTTTACGCGCTCAAGGACAAAATCACGACGCCGGATGTGTTCAGCGCCCATTTGGAGTTCGACGCCTGCCCCGTCACGTGGCGTCACCACATCTGGGGCGCGGAGGAATTCGATCCGGATGTTTCCAACGGCATCTTCTTCTACGGCGAGAAGGAAACCATCTTCGCCACCGACGACCACTGGACCGTCATTCCCCGCGGGAAAAACAAGGAGCGCCAGGAACACACGACCCCGGCCGACACCGGCACGTTGCACATGGCCGACTTCCTCGCCGCGGTGCATGCCCGCCGTCAGCCAGTCTGCCTGATCGAAGACGCCTTCCGCTCGACCGCCACGGTGAAGCTGGCGATGATCGCCTATGACACCGGCACGAAAATCACCTGGGACGAGAAGGCGGAGGACATCGTTGGCAACCCGGCCGCTTCGGCGTTGCTGAAGCGCGAGTACCGTGCGCCGTGGAAACATCCTTCACACGCTTGACCGGCGGCAGGCAGCATCCTGACTTGGTGGGGCGAGGCTCTGACGAACCGGCGGGGACGCCCCACCGACACGCCCAATTGGGTGGGTCGCGGACCGCTGGGCCTGCCTGTGCGGATCGACACGCAGACAGGCCGCGACATCTCCCGGCCGCCCGGCGGTCGGCCGGCCACCACGCATGGCAGCGGCGAATTACGAGGTTGGAGCGTCGAAGTGCGGAGTTTGCCCCGACCCTCCTCCGGTCGCTCAACTCTCAACCATCACCCATCAACCTGATTGCGGCTCGCGGGGACGCTTGCCCCACCCACAAGTCAATTTGGACATTGCCCGGCTGCGCCTTGTCCCACCGCCGCCGGCGTTATTCGGTTTCGGCATGAAATCGTCAGCCGATTTTCGCTTCCTGCGTCTGGCGCTGCGCCTGGCGCAACGCGGCCGCGGACAAACTTCGCCGAACCCGATGGTCGGCGCGGTCCTGGTCCGGGCAGGCAAGGTCATCGGCCGGGGCTGGCATCATCGCGCCGGCAATCCGCATGCCGAAATCGAAGCGTTGCGCGATGCCGCGCACCGCGGCGAGCGCGTTCGCGGGGCCACGCTCTATGTGACCCTGGAACCGTGTTCGAGCCACGGTCGCACGCCGGCGTGCACGGACGCCGTCATCGCCGCCGGTCTGCGGCGGGTCGTCGTGGCCGCCACCGATCCCAACCCGCAGCATGTCGGCCGCGCCTTCGGCCTCCTCCGGCGCGCCGGCATCAAGGTGGATCATGGCTTGCTGGTGGCGGAGGCAACGCGTTTGAATGAGGCATTCAATCACTGGATCGTCCACCGCACGCCGTGCGTCATCGTCAAGGCAGCCATGTCGCTCGACGGGCGGATCGCCACCGCCAGCGGCGAATCGAAATGGATCACCGGGGAAGCGGCCCGCGCTCATGGCATGAAGCTGCGGTTGGATGCGGACGCTGTGCTCGTGGGCATCAACACCGTGCTGGCCGACGATCCCAGCCTCACGTTGCGGCTCCCGTTGTCCGGGCAGCCGCCGCCCAAACCGCTCCGGCGAATCATCCTGGATTCCCTGGCCCGCACGCCGCCTTCCGCGCGGGTCGTCACGGATGACGCCGCCGCCCTGACGACCATCGTGGTGACCCGGGCCGCGCCCGCGCGACGCGTGGCGGCATTGGCCCGCCGCGTCCGCATGCTCGTGGCGCCCCGCGCCCGCGAGCGGGCACATGCCGCCGGCGCCGGCCCGCCGCGGATTGATCTGCGGTGGTTGATGAAAAAGCTCGGCGCTGAAGGTGTGACCAACCTGCTGGTCGAAGGCGGCGGCGAAGTGAACGCGGCGTTTCTGGAACAGCGCCTGGCCCATCGCGTCGCGTTTTTTTACGCGCCGATGATCATCGGCGGTCGTTCGGCGCCGCGCGGCGTGGCGGGAACGGGCGCGACCGGATGGAGCGATATTCTCCGATTGCGCGACGTCAAACAGCGCCGGCTCGGTGCCGACCTGTTCTTCACCGCCGGCGTTGGTCAATGAGAAGCGGACAGACAGCCTGGAAATAGTTATTGACCCATTCGTCCGATCACTTTAGTTTTTTGAGTAATTAAGAAACACAAGTTTGTGCGCCCAAAACCGAAAAGCAAACCGACGAATCCATGAAAACAGAACTTGATCGGGTTAAGAATGACCTCGAGACGATGCAGAAGGCCCTCGGACTGGCCCCGTCCATGAAGCGCGAGTGGATTGGGTGGATGAAACGCGACCAGTGGTTCAGCCTCTGGTGGTGCCTTCCCGGGGTGATCCTGATCGCGGCGTCACTGTTGCCGCTCGACCCGGCCAGGCGGTTTGCCGGGCTCGCCCCCGGCCAGTGGGTCGGACTCCTGGTGGCGACCGTCATGCTCGCGATCGCGACCGTCCAGACCCGAAAAGTGACGGCCCAGGATGGCCGTCCAGCGGGGTTGATCCGGGAATCGAAACGGATCAACGGAATGAGTGCCGAGGGCTTGTGGTTCGGCCTGGCGAGTGGCGTGCAACTTTTACTTTATTTCATCTGGGGCAGACAATACCAAATCGGCCTCGAACCATTCTGGGCGGGTCTGTTTCTGCTCATGGGATCCTCGTATCTGGTGGCAGCCGTGGCGGCGAAAGCGTGGACGTTGCTGGGGTGGGCCATTCCATTTCTGGGCTACAGTCTCTGTCTGCCGCTCGTGCAGGGCCATGGCAAAGTAAACGGCGTTCTGTTGGGAATGATGTTTATCGCGGTTGCCTTGTCGTTTTCCGTCATCGCGGTCGTGCAAATTCGGCTGCTGGAGCGCCAACATGACGCCGATTGATTTTAACGGTCTGGACACTCATGTTCATGGGCCGATTCGCCTGGGCATCCTGACGGCGCTGCAACTCGACGGCGCGCTGGACTTCACGACACTCAAGCGGCGCTTGGACACGGCGGATGGGAGTCTGAATCTGCATTTGAAACGCCTGGAGGAAAACGGCTACATCACCAGCAAGAAGGCGTTTGTCGGGCTTCGCCCGAAAACCACCTATCGCATGGCGGCGGCGGGACGCACGGCACTCACTGGATACCTCAAGACCATGCGCCAACTGTTGGATGCCATGGAATCCGGCGATCGGACCAAAGAGACGTAGGATGGTAACGATGGGCGGGCATCACGAGATTGCTTAAGAGTCGGGGAAAATGCGCCGGCCTCCGCGAAGCGGTTGAGTTCAACCCGCGGTTTGAGGTTTCAAAGCCACCGCCGTTCAGGTATCCAAGAGCCCATGTTTACCGGTCTGGTGGAAGAAACGGGCGTCGTCGAGCGGGTGCAACCGACGGATCGGGCCATCGAACTCACCATCCGGTCGCGGCTTTGCGTGCCGGGTCTGAAGGTCGGTGACAGCCTGGCCGTCAACGGCTGCTGCCTCACGGTGGTGAAGACCGTGGGCCGCGCCGGCCGCAAGCTGGCCCAGTTCGACCTCCTGCGCGAGACGTGGGAACGCACCAATCTGCAGTTCGTGCAGCCCGGTTCGCTCGTCAACCTCGAACGGCCGCTCGCCGCCGACGCGCGCCTGGGCGGCCACTTTGTCACCGGCCACATAGATGGCCTCGGGCGAATCACGAAATGGGAACGGTCCGGCGCCGACTGGGTGCTCGAGGTGGCCGCACCCGCCGAACTGCGCCGCTACCTCGTGTTCAAGGGCTCGATCGCCGTGGACGGCATCAGCCTCACGATCGCGGCCGTGACGCGGGCCGGCTTTCGCATCTGGATCATCCCGCACACGTGGGAGGTCACGGTGTTGCGCGAGCGCCAGGTGGGCGACGCGGTCAACCTCGAAACCGACCTGGTGGGCAAATACGTCGAGCAGATGCTCCGACAGATAAGACTGCCCCGACGATGAAGCGCACCCTTCCCGGCGGTTTTTTGCTCGCCATCGAAGGCATTGACGGCGCGGGCAAGAGCGTTCAGGCCCAGGCGGTTGGCGCCGCCCTGATGGCGCGCGGTCTGGACGTCGTGCTGACCCGTGAACCCACCAACGGACCTTGGGGCCGCCGGCTCCGCGAGTCGGCCGCCAAAGGCCGGCTGTCCCCGCAGGAGGAGCTCCACGCCTTCCTCGAAGACCGCAAGCAGCACGTGGCCGAGCTGATCCGCCCCAGCCTCGACGCCGGCAAGGTCGTGATCACCGACCGCTACTATTTTTCGACCGTCGCCTACCAGGGCGCGCGCGGGTTCGATCCGGCCGAACTTCTGCGGATGAACGAGGCCGTCGCCATCGAACCACACCTGCTCGTGCTGGTGGACCTCGACCCGCAGACAAGCCTCGCCCGCATCGGCCACCGCGACGGCGCCGCCAATGAATTCGAAACCGTCGCCCAACTCGCCCGCTCGCGGGAGATCTTTCTGTCCATCCAGAAACCCTGCCCGCTGCGCCTCGACGGCCGGCGCACACCGGCCGAGTTGCGCAACGAAATCCTGTTTGCCTTCGGCCGCTCGGCACTGGAACGCATCGCCGGCAACCCGGCGTTGTCGGCGGCAGAGAAGCTCACCGCCAGCCTGGCCGTGTTTGGGGCCGAAGCGCCGGCTGTCCAGCCTTAACCGGGGACGCGGCCATTTTCCTGCTGGCAGCGCCGCTCACGGGCGGCTACGGTTCGCCGCGTTTGGCAATCCGCCAACGCGCAACGAATGCCGGAACGCATCCAACCAGTGCCGCCCGAGGCCACCTCTTTGCTGGGCGACCCCCACCTACTCGTCGCGCGCCTTGGCTCACCTGCGGGTCTGGCTGGTCTGTCCCCGGTGCCCGGCACGATGCCCGTTACCGACGTGGTGTCGCTGCGCCGCTTCGTCGCCTCCTATCGCGACGAGATTTTGGTGCCCGTCGAGTTGCCGGCGATCCATCGCGCGCACGGCCACGCGACGCGGCAGGAGGTCCGCGAGTTGATCGCGTTTGACGGTCAGTTGGCTGCCGAACCTCGGTTGCAGAGTTTTGCCGCCGCGAGCAGGGCGGTCGGCCGCTCCCAACTCCACCGCCTGCTGCCCATGCGCGATGTGCGGCTGGTACGGCGCTACTGGCGGGCCGCCGAAGCCGGCGAGGCGCAGGCCTGGCATGTGCTTGTGTATGGCGTCGTACTCGCGGTGTTTGCGCTGCCGCTGCGGCAGGGGCTGGCCAACTACGCCCGCCAGACACTCGGTGGTTTCGTCGAATCCGCCGCCGGCCCGCTGCGATTGCCGGAGAACGAACGCTGCCAGTTGACCGAAGAACTTCTGGCCGCCGTGCCTGCGGCGGTGGAGGCCACCCTGGCCGCGGCGGGCCCGCCGCGCCTGCTCGCCGTCTGATCTTCCGGCCGACGGCGTTGTCCCATGTCCACCGCCAGTTACCTGAATGCCGCCGACTGGTCGGTGATCGGACTCTACCTGGCGGGCGTGATCCTGCTCGGGGTTTGGTTCGGCCGCGACCAAAAGACCACGCGCGACTATTTCCTGGGCAGCCGCAACATCCCATGGTGGGGCATTGGCTTTTCCATCGTCGCGGCGGAAACCAGCGCGCTCACGATCATCGGCGTGCCGGCCATGGCGTACGGCGGCAACCTTGGCTTCATCCAGATGGTCGCCGGTTACGTGATCGCCCGGATTCTGCTCGCGGTCGTGATGGTGCCCCATTACTTCAAGGGCGAGATTTACTCACCCTACCAGCTCTTCGCGAACGCGTTTGGCCCGGCGGCGCGGCAGATGGCGGGCGGATTGTTTCTGCTCAGCGAAACGCTGGCCGCCGGCGTGCGCGTCTATGTTGCCTGCATCCCGATCCAACTCATGCTGGGCATCGACGTCCTGCCGGCGATCCTGCTGTTCGTCGGACTTTCGCTGGCCTACACCTACGTGGGGGGCGTGAAGGCGGTGATCTGGACCGACGCGCTGCAGTTCGGGCTGTTCCTGCTCGGCGGTGTTTTCGCGCTGGCGTACATCCCGGCGCTGGTGGAAGGCGGCCTGCCGGCGGTGCTGCGCGAAGCCGCGGCGGGCGGCAAGCTGACCTGGCTCAACCCGCACTTCTCGCTCGCCGCGCCTTACAACCTGTGGATGGGCCTGATCGGCGGCTCATTCGTCACGCTTTCGTCACACGGCGCCGAACAGCTCATCGTGCAGCGCGTGCTCGCCTGCCGAAACGTCCGCGATGGCCGGCGCGCCCTCATCCTCAGCGCGGTCCTGATCCTGCCGCTGTTCCTGATCTTCCTGCTCGCCGGGGCCATGCTCTGGGTCTATTACCGCCACGCGCCGCTGGCGATCCCGCTGCCCGAAGTGCGCCCCGGCATCAAGGCCAACGATTTCATCTTCCCGATCTTCATGCTCACCGCGGTGCCGCACTGGCTGAAGGGGTTTCTCATCGTCGCCATCCTCTCGGCGGCCATGTCGTCGGTCAGTTCGGCCCTCACCTCGCTGGCCTCGGTTTCTACGATGGATTTTATGAAACACCTGCTGCTCGGGCGGAGCGAGGCGTTTTATCTCCGGTTCAGCAAAACCTCGACGATCCTCTGGGCGGCGGCGCTGGTGGGGGTTGCCTACGCGAGCCGGGAAGTCACGTTCGTGCTGAACGCGGCGTTTTCGTTGCGCGGCCTGACCAGCGGGGCACTGCTGGGCGGCCTGCTGCTGGCTCTGTTCTGGCGCCGCGGCGGCGCACGATCGGTCGTGCTCGGCATGGCGGTGGCCGTGGCCACCATGACCGCGATCCAGGTGCTGCCACAATTGCCAGCCACGCAGGCGTGGTGGAAGCGGGTTATCGGACCGGAAATCTTCTGGCCGTGGTTCACGTTGATCGGCACGGTCGTCACCATGGGCACCGCGTGGACCATCCAGCGCCTGAATCGAGCCACGACTCCGCTGCGGGCGCCGTAGCTGCTGCGTGCTCAGCGCAGGAGGAAGATCAGCATAAGCGCGGCGAGGATGATGCGGTACCAGCCGAACCCCTTGAAGGTATGCGTCTGCACGAAACCCAGCAGCCATTTCACCGCGATGAACGAGACGATCGCGGAAACCACTGTGCACAGCGCCAGCGCACCCCAGTTCTCCGGCCCGGCGTCGAGCGGCGGATGATGCAGCGCCTTGAAAATCTTCAGCCCGCCCGCCGCCAGCATCGTCGGAATGCCCACCAGGAAGGAAAACTCGGTCGCCGCCACACGACCCATTCCCAGGATCAGCATGAGCAGGATGGTCGCGCCCGACCGGGACGTACCGGGGAAGATCGCGGCCAGCAACTGACCGAGGCCCACCGCGACCACGACCGTCCAGGCCACGTCGTTGCGAGTGGGTTTGCCGGCCAGCCAGGTTTCCACGGCGACGAACAGCACGCCGCCAATGAGGAGCGCGAGGGCCACGGGCAGGACCGTTTCCGGCAGTTTGAAGTGCAGTTTGTCGAGGATCAGCCCGCCAACACCGGTGATCCCGAAAGCCACCAGCACCTTGAGGATGAAATCGCGGGCCTGCGGATCCTCGCGCCAGCGGAGCAACTGCCGCAGGCGCTCGGGAAAGAGCGGGATGACCGCGACCACGGCGCCGCACTGAATGACCACGTTGAACAGGTCGCTTTGCTTGATACCAAAGAGATGCTCGGTCAGGAGCAGGTGGCCGGTGGAGGAGACGGGCAGAAACTCCGTGATTCCCTCCACAACACCCAGCAGGATTGCGATGAGCCAGACAGACATGGCGCGTTTAGACGCGAAAAGCGCGCCGGAGGCAAGTCGCAAATCCCGGTTGCAATTCCCGGTGGCAGTATCCCGATTTGGTGAGGTTATGACGAGCCGGCTCGCGGGAACCCGTCTGCCGCAGTACAGGCAGGCGCCCCACCGACAAGCCAAATTGGGACATTACCACCCAGGTCCCGGCCTCTCCTGCTCAGGGTTTGCCGGCCGGCGCCGCCAGGTGGGGCGCCTCCCAGGCGGAAGAATCGGGCGTGGTGGTGGTGGCTTCCTGCACCGAGCCGTCCACCAGGGCATAATGCCGGACCCAATTACCGTTCGGCGCCTGCCGCGGCGTGCGCTCGCGGAAGAGGATGACTTCGGGCTCAGTTTCGGCGATTGGCCGCGACTGGGGCATGAACTCGAATAGGTCCAGGGTTACGCCCCCGCCGAACTGCGGCGGCAGTTCCGCCTTCATCTGGTCAAACGTCGTCGGCAGAACATCGTTGTGATCCAGCGCAAAGAGCTTTGCGGCCAGACCCATCTGTTTCATGGCATTGGCGATGTCAATGGACTGCTGTTTGAACTGATCTGGCGGAACGGCCAGCGCCGGGTCGGCGGCCGTCGCCAAGGCGGGCGGGGCGCTGGAGGCGAGCCTTGCGCCAGCCGCGATCTGTCGCCTCAGCCCTGCCACCTCCCCCCGCAACCGGATCAACTCGGCGTGCTCGCTGCGCAGACGCGCCAGTTCGCCAGGGTCCACCTGCAAGTTGGCCAGCCGTTCGTTCTCGGTCTTCAACCCGGCGACCTGCGACGCCGTCTGCTTGAGTGACAGGTTCTCCTCGCGGAGATGGCCGAGGCTTGTTTGTTGAATGGCGATCGGTGTGGCCACGGCGGCCACTGCGATCGTAGCGAGCATGAGTTTGGTCTTCATAAGCATGATGGTTTGAGCAATTCCGACAGTGCCCGCCGCACTCGCGGCGGCCAGGGAAGCGGTTGAGACGACGGCGGCCAGTCCGGCCGGCGCCGCCTCGGCACTGGCGACCGCCAGCGCCAGGGTGAGCCCCACCGCGCTGGTGGCGACACCGCGCCGTCCAACCTGCGCGCGCAGTTTCTCAACGGCGCGGCTGATCCGCCGCTGGGCCGCGGCTTCGGTGCTGCCCAGCGCCGCGCCGACTTCGGCAAAACTCTTGCCCGAAAGGTAGCGGAGCACCACGGCGTCGCGGTCGGCCTGGTCGAGGGTGTTGAGGGCCGCGTCCAACAGCGGTTGCAGTGCTTCCGCCGCGCGGGCGTCAGCCGGATCAGCGGCTTGCAGCGGGTTAAGTTCCATGACCTGCCTTTCACGAGCGGCGCGCCGGGCGTTGCCGCGCACGAGGTTGGCGGCGGCCAGGCACGCGGCCCGGTGCAACCAGCCGGCCAGAACGGTGCCGCGGGGCAGACGGTCCGCCTTGCGCGCCAGATCCGCGAACACGGTCTGGGCCACGTCGCGGGCCTGGTCACCGTCCCCGGTGATGCGCCGGGCCGCACTCCAGACGAGGTTCAGGTACCGGCGCACCAATTCCGTGAACGCGTCCTCCGCCCGCTGGCGGGCGTAGCGCTGAAGCAGTTCGGCATCGTCGCTCATCGTCGTCACCATTTAACACCCGCCGCGGATCATTTCAGACAATTAATCGCACCGTGCGCATCAAACCGCGCTTCCCAAGCCGGAATGGATATGCTAAAGGGCGGGCATGAAACTTACCTCGTTTCCCGTTGCGTTCGCCCTTTCGGCCCTGGCCGTGGGCTTGGCCATGATCAGTCTGACGGCGGCTGATGCCGGCATCGGCCCGAGCTTCACCGGTCCCGTCGGCCTTCAACTCTACAGCCTCCGCGATTCGTTCAAGACGAACGTGACCGGCTCGTTGGACAAGGTCCAGAAACTCGGCTTCAAATACGCCGAGCTGGCCGGCACCTACGGGCTCGACGCCGCCAGGTTCAAGGCCTTGCTCGCCGAGCGCGGCATCACGCCCATCGCCACCCACATTGGTTTCGAGCAGTGGCGCGACAACCCCGAGGCCGCGGCCGCCGAGGCCGAGGCGCTGGGCCTCAAGTTCGTCGGCTGCGCCTGGATCCCACACCAGGGCGATTTCGATGAGAAGACGTGCCGCGAGGCGATCGCCGTGTTCAACCGCGCCGGCGAAACGCTCGCCAAACGGGGGATGAAATTCTTCTACCACGTGCATGGCTATGAATTCCAACCCTTCGGCCAGGGCACGCTGTTCGATGTGCTGATGACCGGCACCAACCCGAAGTTCGTGAGTTTCGAAATGGACATTTTCTGGATCGTGTTCCCGGGCCAGGACCCGGTCAAGTTGCTCAAGAAATACGGGCACCGCTGGGAGCTGATGCATTTGAAAGACATGCGGAAGGGCCTGAAGACCGGCTCGCTGTCCGGCGGCACCGACGTGACCAACGACGTCGCCTGCGGCGAGGGGCAGATGGATCTTCCCGCCATCCTGAAAGCCGCCAAGCAGGTCGGCGTGAAGTGGTACTTCATCGAGGACGAATCGCCGAGTGTCGAGCAGCAGCTACCCGTCAGCCTGCGTTATCTCGAAGGAGTCAAATTCTGAAGCCCCTCCGGGCGTGGATCGCAAGCCGGGCGAAAGCTGATGAACTGTCTCGTCACGGCTGGTCCAACGGTTGAACCGCTTGACCAGGTGCGCCGGCTCACGAACTTCTCGACGGGCCGGCTCGGCGGGGAACTCGCGGACCACCTTGTCGCCCGCGGCCACCACGTCACGCTGCTCCTGGCCGAATCCGCCACCTGGCCCGGATCGTCCCGCGCCCACACGGTCGAGCGCTTTTCGACGACGGCGGACCTGCGCGCCCGGATGTTCCGGCTCGCCGGCGGCGTGGACGCGGTGTTTCACGCCGCGGCGGTGAGCGATTTCGCCTTTGGCCAGGTTTGGCGACGGCTCCCGGCCGGCGAACTCGAACTGGTCAAGGCCGGCAAGTTGACCACGCGCGCCGGGACGCTCCTCACGGAACTGACGCCCACGCCCAAGATCATCGGCGAACTTCGTGACGCGTTTCCCGGGGCGCTGCTCGTCGGCTGGAAGTTCGAGGTGGACGGCGGCCGGTTGGGCGCGTTGGCCGCCTCCGCCCGCCAGTTGCGCGAGTGCCGCACGAACGCCTGCGTGCTGAACGGCCCGGCGTATGGACCGGGCTTCGCGTTGTGCGTCGCCAGCGGAATCGCCGCGGACCTGCCGGACCGGCTGGCGTTGTTCGCCGCCCTGGAGGTTCTGCTCGACACCCGCAAGGCCTGAGCCACGGCGCTTCAACCGGCCGCCCGCGGGGTGATGTCCTTGACGAGTTGCTCCAACCGGCGTCCGTATTCCACGTAGTTGGCGTACTGCGCCGCCGCGGGGGCGGTTTTCTGCGCGTCGTGGAACACCACCGCCATGTGGGGTTCGATCGAAATGCCACCGTTGTAACCGCGGCGCAGCGCGTCCCGCAAAATGTCCCGCACACGACCGTCACCTTCGCCGGGCCAGCGGTAATCGGCGTCGTTGGCGGCCGGATTCCACACGGCGTCCTTCACGTGGATGTGAACGGTCAGATCGCGCACCGCCTCCCAAAACTCCCACGGATCCTGCCGCGGCCAGGGTTTTGGCCGGGAGCGGTCGGGGTTGAAGATCGGGTTGGCGGTGTCGAAGACCCATTTCAGGCCCGGCACCTCGGCCAGTAACTGCAGCGCATGGCGCGGGCTCATCCCGCCATGGTTCATGCAGTTCTCGTGGACCGGTTGGAGCCCGGCGTCGCGGAACATCCGCGTCACTTCGCGAACGCGGGCAATGACCACCAGCGGAATTTCGTCGGCGTCGTCCGCCGGCTTGAAGCTCATGATGCGAATGAGCCGTGTGCCCAGCCGTTGCAGGCGCGGAATGGCCCGGCGCACCTCCGCCAGTGTCACCGCAAACGGTGTGTCCACCGTCTTACCCCAGTTCATAATGGCCGAGCCGAAACAGCAGACGCCGACACCCGCCGCCGCCAGCCGTTCGACCACAACTTCAAAAGCCGCGTCGGGCAGATCATGGTAATTCGCCCGGGCAAAGCCTGGCACTTCGACGGCCCGGGCCTCGAGGCTGGTCCACCCGAGTTCGCGCGTGGCCCGGATTTGCGTGTCGAGGTCGGCGCCCGCTTCGTCGGCAATGCCAGTAAGGAACATAATTGGAGTTGGGTTCGCGTTGCTCACGCCGGCGCCAGGCCGAGGTTCTGCAGGATTCGCGTGGTCGAATGGACCCTGTTTAGCGTGTAGAAGTGCAGCCCGGGCACGCCCTGACGCAACAGGTCCGCGCACTGCTGCGTGGCATACTCGATGCCGAACTCGGTCGCCGCGGCCTCGTCGTCGCCGAACTTCGCCAGGTCGGCCTGCAGCGTCGTCGGCAGCGTCGCGCCGCACAGCGCCACGAACCGCCGGATTTGCCCGGCGTTCAGGATCGGGATGACGCCCGGGACGATCGGCACGGTCACCCCGAGCCTGGCCGTGAGGAAATCGCGAAATTCGTAGAACCAGCGGTTGTCGAAGAAAAGCTGCGTGATGACAAAGTGGGCGCCGCAGTCAATCTTCGCCTTCAGCCGCTGCCAGTCCACCTGCCGGCCGGCCTGGCACTCCGGGTGCCCCTCGGGAAAGCCTGCCACGCCGATCGAGAACCCGCCCTGCTCGCGGGTCACGGTGACCAGTTCATGCGCGAACTCGAAGCCGCCTTCCGGCCGTACGAAGGCGTTCGTGCCCGCCAGCGGATCGCCCCGCAACGCCAGGATGTTCCGGATGCCGCGGGTCCGCGCCTCCGCCAGCAGCGCCACAATCTCCTGGCGGGTTGCGCCCACGCAGGTGAGATGCGCCATCCCGGGCGTGCTGAAATCCCGCTGGATTCGCTCCACCATCCCCAGCGTCTTGTCCCGCGTGCTGCCGCCGGCGCCGTAGGTAACGGAACAAAACGCGGGCTTCAACCGCAACAGCGCCGGCAGGGTTTTCGCCAACCACACGCGGTCGCCCTCTTCCGTCTTCGGCGTGAAAAACTCGAAGGACACCAGGGCCCGACCGGCGGCCCGACCCGCCGCGTAGAGTTCAGGAATCGCCTGCATGATGGGGTGATCATGAACCTCTTATCCGCCGCGCGCAAGCCGCCATGGCGGCGTCACCCCGCAGGGGTGCATCCCCGCTCGCCCTCGCGCGCAGGTCTGTGACCCGCAGCACGACCGCAGGCAAGGCTGCGTTGGAGTCTTCCGGGCGTTTTCATGCTGGCGAGGTTGCTGCGACTCGCAAAGTCGCGCGCCGCTCGTCCCGCCAGAGGCACAAAGTTCTGTCGCGATGCCGGATGCGCTTTCCGTTGGCCAGCGGGAGTTCGCTCCTCAATCCATCGGGGCCGCGGAAATGACCTCGGTCCCGGACAAACCGAACCGTTCCGGGTGGTACATTTCCTCGACCTTGGCCGGCGGCGCCGTCACGGTTCCCGCGGCCCGGACGCGCGTCAGATACCGGATGGTGTAACGGCCCGGCGCAAGGTCGTTGCTGAAAAACAGGGCGCGATCGGTCCGCAACTCGCGATGGTCGCTCACCCAATCCTCCGCCAGGTCCGCACCCGCGGTCGCCTGCGACTTGAACTCCGGGTTGATCGCCTCAAACAACGCCGGCAGGGCATCGTCAACCGCCACATAATGCGCGGTCTGACGCACCACGAGTGTCAACGTGACCAGCACGCGATCGCCGACGCGCAACCCCGTCACCGGTTGCGGCTGGTTCTTCTCATCGAGCCGCGCGTAGGCCCGTTGAATCGAATAACCCCGGTCCTGCCGGGGAGGGCGAGCCACGCTGGTCTGCGCCTCGAGGCTCGCCTGCGCGAAAAGCGGTCCCGACGCGGCGCTGCGCAATGTCAATGGTTGGTTGGCCCGCTCCGGCGCGACGGCAAAGGCCCGTTCGTGGGCCGCCGGCGTTGACGGGAACGCGAACTCGGATTTTTCCTCGCCCCACTCCACCTTCGCGGCGCCTTCCGCGCGTCGGGCCTCGACGCGCTGGGCGTACTCCGCGAGGGCAAGCAGCGCCCAGGCATTGCCCTGCGTGGTGGGCCAGCGGCCGTTTTCATTGGCCGCGAACAGCTCGCTGACAAGCACGTCCACCGCCGGATCCTGCGGCCGGAACCGCACCCAGGCCAGCAACCGGGCGCCCAGTTCGCTGGCCGCGTTGCCGAAACGCCCGCCCCGTTCGGCCGAGCCCGGTTCGGAACGCGGCGCCAGGAGTCCCGCGACCATCTCCGTCGGTCCGTTTGCCTCCAGGACCGCCAGCGCGAGCCACGAGGCGGCTTCGCCCGAAAGTTCGGCGCGACGGGCAAACAACGCTTCGTGATAGGCGGGCTCGGGTTTGCCCAACAACCCCAGGGCGCAGAGCGCGAGACAGTGGTCGCTCAGGACCAGACCGTCCCGGACATCGGCCGTGCCGGCGAGTTCCTTCCGCAGGTAGGCCGCGAGCGCGTCCGGGCTGGGCGAAGGAACCGGCACACACTGGCGTCGGGCCATAGCCAACGCGATCCCGCCATACGCGCTGCCCCAGAGCGTCGGCTCCGAACCGTGCGGCCAGTAAGCCAGGCCGCCGGCGGGAGTCTGCATCGCCAGCAGTTGGAAGACGCCTTCCCGCACCTGCCGTTCGATGAGCTCGACATTCGTGGCTCCCGGCAGGAACGCGGGCTGCGATCGCAGGACCAGCAACGGCAGCAGCTTCGAGCCCGTTTGTTCCACGCACCCGTAGGGATAGGCCAGCAGATAACCCGCCGCCTCGTTCAAATTGCCCAGGCGCGTGTTGGCCACCCGCACCGTCGCCGTTCCATGCCCTTCGAGCAATTGCGGGTTCGCGTGGGCGAGCAGGTTGGTCTCGCCGCCGGCCACGCGGGCGAGCAGCACCTCGCGCAACCTCGGCGCGGCATAACCCACTTCGAGCGTGGACTGGACCGAGTCCATGAACGAGGCTGTGTCGGGGTCCGCCGCCGCGGCACCGCCGACAAACCGCGCCCGCCAAACCCACTTCGCGGAACCGGCGGCAACGCACTCGACCGGCACATCGAGCCAGCCCACCCCCTGCGCCGGCACCGTCACCCGACCGACCAACGCGGCGGCCGGCGCGCCGTTCGTGTCCAGCTTCGCCTGCGCGTCCAACGTCAGGCTCACTTCCACTTCGCCCGCGGCGTCCGTGCGGTTCAACACCACCGCGCGGGCCAGCAACCGGTCACCAACATTGGCGAAACGCGGGAGGGCGGGCTCGATCATCAACGGCTTGTTGATCCGCACCGCGGCCTCGGCGTTGCCGAACTGGCTGCGCGCCGTGTGGACCACCGCCACCAAACGGTACCGGGTCAGGTTGTCCGGCGCGGTGAACTCGAAGTTCACGCGACCCGCGGCGCCGGTCATCAGGCCGGCATTCCAAAACGCCAGGGCCACAAAGTTCTGCCGCATCCGCGCGAGGCCGCCGCCGCCCACCAGAAACCCCTTGTTCTGGAACCGCAGTTCCGCCGGGTCTTCCGGCATCAACTGCGTCAGCGTGATGCCGCTGGTGACGGCCAGCGGCCGCGGGGCGAAGAAGAACCCATACGGATCCGGCGCGGCAAAGCCGGTGAGACTCAGCACCCCCTCGTCCACGGCGAAAACTGTCACTTCGGCCGCCGGCACCGGCCGGCCGGTGGCGTCGGCGACCACCGCCGCCACGCGGACCGTTTCGCCGGGCCGGTGATCCGCCACATCGGGATGCAGTTCAACCAGAAGGCGGGCGTCCGGTCGAGCGACGTTGAGCTGGCAGTAACCGACCCGGTACTCCGGCATCTTGCTTTCCCGCGTGCTGTCCGCCGCCCCGCGGACCAGGACCACCGAGACGAAGACGTTCGGCGCGTCGCCCGGCAGGATGGGCACCGACAGGGCCGGAGCGTTGCCCACGAGATTCGTCACAAACGCCCGCCGGACGCCATCGCGCTCGACGGTGACCAGCGCCGCGCCACTGATCGGCGTCTTCACCACAAGGGTGGCCGTGTCACCCACAACATAATTCGTCCGGTCCGGCACCAGTTCCGCCTGGACCTCGTTGCGGTAGTTCCAGCCCAGTGCTTCCGTGCCGGGAACGTAAAACTCAGTCGCGGTGATGACATCGCGTCCGCCCCCGTCCTTCGCGGTCGCTTCGAGCAAATAATACCCGGCTTGCGGAGGCGTAAACGACACGGGGGGCGCGGGCGCAACCGCCTCCCACCGGCCGTCGCGTTTCACCACTGCGGCGGTCTCGATCTCAGCCTGCGCCACCTCGTGCTGCTCGAGCTCGTTCCGATAACTCACCGCTCCCCCCGCCGAGGCGACCCGGACGCTGCGCCATTCCAGGCGGCGCAAGCGGGCCACGGCGCGCACCGGTTGCGGCCAGGGCTGGCCGGTGGCACTCACCGCCACCGCTATGACCGGCATCGCCGCGCCCGCCCGCAAACCGACTGGCGGAGGGGTCAGTCCCAAGTAAAGTGCTGAACTGTGGACCAGGAAGCCCGCCGGACTGCTGACCGTTTGCTGATTGACGTCAGTCACTTCCGCCAGCAACTCGCACCGCCGCGGATGCGGCGCGCGGGCGTTCATGGTCACCTCCGGTTTCAGCACCAAACCCGCGGTGTAGTCAACCTGTCCTTCCAGTGTGAGCGAACCGGGACTGCGATCCAATTCCGGCGACCAGAGATCGCCACAGAAAACAAAACGGTCAAACCCGGCGGGCGCGAAATCCTCATCCATCGCGCGCAAGGACCACTCGACCCGCGCCTTCGTCAACGGTTGCCCCAGCAGGTAACGTGCATTGACCGTCACCGCCGGTGTCTCCCCCGCCGGCACTTCCGGTGGGGCCTTGAGCGTCACCTCGAATGCGTTCGGTCGGTATTCCTCGACGCGAAAATCATGCTGCCCGACCACCACTTCGGAGCGATCGGCGCGCCGCAATTCCACGCGGTAATCTCCCAGCGAAACCGGCGGCAGGACCAGTCGAAACTCCAGCGAACCCAGCGGGCCGAACACGAGGTTCGTCTCCAGGAAGGTCTGCCCCTGGGCGTTGATGGCGCGCAGCGTCACCGTCTCTCCGCCCGGCACCGCGAACTCGCCGTCGCGCCACTCGCGGGCGATCGCCTTGAGGTGCGCCGTTTCGCCACGCCGGTAAACCGGCCGGTCGCTGAACAGCAGCACCTGGAGCGTGTTGGTATCGCGTTGCCACGCCATGGGAAGACCGAAGCCGTAGCTCGGGATGCCCCCTTCGTCGAGGGCGGCGGCGCGCAAGTCGTCGGCGGTTTCGGCCATCACAAACGCCGCCTCCCC
This sequence comes from Verrucomicrobiota bacterium, assembly GCA_050012855.1. Classification (GTDB taxonomy): domain Bacteria; phylum Verrucomicrobiota; class Verrucomicrobiia; order Limisphaerales; family J093; genus JAJXZJ01. The sequence goes on from JBEKGJ010000024.1 coordinate 39,390, forward strand.
CGTCGGGTGCAGCCGCGCCAGCCCGGCCGCATCCGTCACCGCCTCCGCCACCATTTCGTTCTCCCGCGTCAGCAAGCGCACCGTCACCCCCGGAAGCGGCTGCCCGCTCGCGTAGGAAAACACCTCCACCAGCACAGCGCCCGGCGCCTGTTTCCACACCAAACCCAGGTCGGTGACCTGGACCAGCGCCTCCGTGCCCGTCCGCTTCGAAAGCCCCGCCGCATTCCAGGTCGTCGTGGCCTCGAGGAAGACCGCTCCGTGCCCGCCCGCCCCCAGGATCTCGTCCCAGCCCAGCGTGATTTCCCCGCCTTCGTCCACGGCGTTGGTCAGCGGGTAATCCGCCTCGAAGATCGTTCGTCCGGGCACGAGGTTGAACGCGATCTCCTGATATGCCTCGTCCGGGTCGTCGCGTTCCTCCCACGAGCGGTAATAGCTGCGATAGCCACGCAAGGCGTGCACCAAGGTATGGCGGTCGAACGCCTTCGCCCGCACCTTCACCGTGCCGGTGTTCATGAATGCCAGCGGGAACTCGCGCCGGCCGCCGGCGAGTTGCTCGGTCGAAAACTCCGGGAAGTAGAGCCTGGGCGGCATCGGCGCGAACCGCACGACGGCCGTGTGATCGGCCGCCAGCGTGAAGGGTTCGCGCGCAGTCAGCCCGCGCCGCATCGTCACCGTGTAATTCGTCGCCAATGCAAAATCGCCCGAGGCAATCAACCGGTTGCCGTTGGGCACGAACGTAAGGTTTGTTGGTGCCGGTGACACCGCGATCCAGTCGGCGAGATTGGTCGGGTTCCACTCCGGCGCGAGCGGCTTCGTGAACGTGATTGCCAGCCAACGCCCGATGGACCGCGTGTTCTGGGCCTCGACCGCGGCGACGGCGAAGGGCTGCACATCACCCAGCGGCAGCCGGAACTCCCCCGCCAATCGCACGCCGCGTTCGGTGGACGGCAGCCCGCGCGCCACCACCAGCTCCCAGCCGTGCCCGGCGGGCAGTGGCCGAGCCGCCGTGATGAGCAAAGCGTTCAGTATTTCAGGGTTGACGCCCGGTCCTCGCGGCAGCGGACGTTCCGCCCGCACGCTGACGTGCTGACCTGCGGTGGGAAACGCCTCGGACCACGCCGGCGCGGGCGGCGGCCACCAAAGAGCCTCCGCTTCCCAGGCAAACCGGCTCGCCTGCGCCACGCGCGCGGGCACGATGCCCGCGTCACGGCTGCGGAAAGCCATCCAGCGTCCCGCCCCGGTCGCCTTCACGCCCGCATTGAAATCCAGACGAATCCACGGCGTCGCCGATTGGTTGGTCCCCGCCTGCTCCCGCATCGGGTGATCCACCACCAACAGCGACGGCGTGCGCAAAACCCGATCCAGCCGCGCCGCCGAACGTCGTCCATCGGCTTCCGTCAAACCGTGCCGCAGGCGGAAGCGGTAAGCGGTGTCGAGGGCCAGGGGCGCGGTCGGCGTGAACACCCCGCTGCGCTCGCTCAGCCAGACAAACCGGCCTCGCAGTGCCGGCGTGATCACCAGCGGCGACGGCTCGGCCGGATGCCCCACCTGCTCCGCCGCAACGACCGCCCGCTCGAAGCGCAGTTCGAAGGTGGTCGTGGGTTCGAGCACCTCGGGGTTGAGCACAAGTTGCACGCCCTCGGCGGTTGGCGGCCCCATGGAACAACCGGGCAAAAGGAGCAGAATCAGGACAACGACCGCCAGGATGGCGGTCGCCAGACTGGGCAGGCGAGTCAGGTGCAGGGACATGATCGGTCCTGGCGGGCACACTGAACGACGCCGTCTCCCTGTCAAGGGACGGTTGTTCACAAGACGCCTGTCTGGCGGGCGGCCCAACCGCCCGGCGGGCAGGTTTCATGGCCGTTGATGTGAAGTCGGCCAGGTCAGAGGGGCTTGCACCCGGCCGTCCAAGTGCGCTCTCCGGCGCAGCCAGTTCCGATGCGTCTGCCCGGGGGGGCAGAAATCTCGTCTTTTGCTTGATTTGGCTGGGGAAAAAATGGGGTGGCTGACGGGATTTGAACCCGCGACAGCCAGATCCACAATCTGGAGCTCTAACCAGGCTGAGCTACAGCCACCATCCGGCGTCACGCTAATTTTCCTGCCGGAAAGCGTCAACCTGATTTCAAGCGATCGGCGGCACGGCCGCGGACGGTGGCGCCGCAAACGGCGGCGGCAGGGGCGGCTGAATCGGTTCGCTGAAGCACCGCCAGCCCGGCCCGAACTGTCCCAGGAAACAGAGCGAGTAGCTCCGACGAAACACCAGCAGCGGGAGGAGAATCACCGAGCCGACGTAGGGCAACGCCGCCAGGCAGCAGGTCAGACAGGTGACCACGAGCGCAATAAAGCCCACCCCCACCGCAAGCACCAGTTTCATCAGGAAATACAGGATAATCGTGCCGACCTGACCGGCCAGCACCTCGCGCCGCACGATACTCCAGGCTTCGAGGACGCGTTGGCGGCGCAGGTACATCGCCGGCACCACGAAGTCCTCGAGCAACACGTGGACAACCCCACAGGCCAGCAGTTCCGCGAACAACAACGGCAGGCCGGCCAACAAAGCCACGAGCGCGCCGGAACCAAACCGTTCCGCCCGGATGTCCGGCCAGGCCAGCGCCAATCCCGCCCCCACCGTGATGACCGCCACGACGCACGCGACCAGCCCAAAGCAAACCGAGAACAAAAAAAGGCTGTTGCCCTGGCGGGCGAACTCATTCCACGGCTCCACGACGGCGGCCCGATTGCGCACCACCCCGTCGAGAAACATGAACCTGCCCCGGCTGCGAATCCAGGTCAGGACCAGGCCCAGGGCCAGGAACACCAGGAAAAACAACCCCGCCACCGCAATGACCAGCGCAAAATGAGCGCGGATCCACTCCATCACCGGATCGAAGAACGACCGGAAATTCCCATTGGCGCCGTTGAATTGGTTGCCGCCGCCGGAATAGACGCCCCCTTCGCCGAGGTAAGCCAGGAAGGCGCAGAAACCCAGGATGAACCATTTGTCCCAGGCGAACGGACGAAACAGGATCAGTTTGACGCGTTCCACCGCTTGTTCGATTGGCTCAACAACGGAAACATGCATTTTGCGGGAGTGGGGTTGGAGTTTTCGATGCGCTCGCAGTTAATTCGCCAGGAATCGTTGGCAACTTACACCCCCGGGCAGGCGATGTCCAACCTTGTGTTCGGCCGGTCGTGTCCTGATTTGACTGTGCCGGCGGGGCGAGCGTCCCCGCGAGCCGGCGTGTCGGAGCCTCGCGGAGCGAGGGGGTGACGGGTCGTCGCCCTGCGACGACTTCCCGGAGCCTCACCGCCAGATTCAGCCAGATTCAGCGTTGCCAAGCGCAGCGAAACGCGGAACGCTCTCTGCCGCGCCGGCCAGTGGCGGTGGACCATTGCGACCGGATGTCTGCCGGTTTATGCCGGGCACGGGAACAAATCGCTCCGCCCCAATGGGTCAGCATGATCGGGATTGAATCCGGATGGCTTTTCCGCCACCTTAACCAGCGTACAACGAAATAGAACTATGCTCGCTCAATACATGGACATGGCTTTGGAGCTGGCCCGCTACGAGATCATCGAAGACGACAACTCCTACTGGGGCGAGATCCCGGGATTCCAAGGCGTGTGGGCCAAACACGGCACGCTGGCCGGATGCCAGCGCGAACTGCGGGAAGTCTTGAGCGACTGGCTGGCGTTGCGACTGCGGCTGGATTTGGAGATCCCGACCCTGGGCAACCTGAATCTCAACCGGATTGGCGCTCTCGCCCATGCCTAAACTCCCGCCAGTCTCCCGGCAGAAGTTCATCCAACGGCTCCGGGAATTGGGCTTCGAAGGTCCCTACGCCGGCGGCAAACACCCTCAGATGAAGCGCCACAATCTCACGCTCATCATCCCCAACGAGCACGAGAGCGACATCGGACCTGGCTTTCTGCAGCGCCTCTTGAGACAAGCCGGGATTTCACGTGAAGAGTGGTTGGGAAAAGGATGTTGATTCGAGGTCTCCGCCCGTTACGCAACTTCGCATGAATCTTTCCGTCCACCTCGGCAAACTGACCCTGCCCAACCCGGTGACCGTCGCTTCCGGCACCTTCGGCTACGGGGTGGAATACGCCCAACTGCTCGACCTGAACCAGCTCGGCGCCGTGACCGTCAAGGGCATCCGGCTCCACCCGGTCCGCGGCAACCCGACGCCGCGCACCGCCGAAGTCACCAGCGGCATGTTGAACGCCATCGGCCTGCAAGGACCCGGCGTGGACGGTTTCATCGCGAAATACTGGCCCTTCCTCAGCACTCTCAAGGTGCCCACGATCATCAACATCTGGGGCACCACCGTGGAGGAATACGCCGAGGTGGCGCGGCGATTCGACGCCCTCGGCGGCGTCGGCGCCCTCGAATTGAATGTCTCGTGTCCGAACATCAAGGCCGGCGGCGCGCAGTTCGGCACCGATTGCCGGCTGCTCAGCCAGGTGGTCACCGCCTGCCGGCAGGCAACGACGCTGCCGCTCATCACCAAGCTGAGCCCCAATGTTCCCAGCATCGCGCCCTACGCCCGGGCCGCCGCGGAGGCCGGCAGCGACGCGCTCGCCATCACCAACAGCGTGCCCGCGATGGCCATTGACATCCACACGCGCAGGCCGAAGCTGGCGAACATCACCGGCGGCCTGACCGGCCCCTGCATCAAACCGATCGCCATCAAACTCGTCTGGGAAGCCGCACAGGCGGTGAGGATTCCCATCATCGGCATGGGCGGCATTCAGAACGCCGACGACGCCATCGAGTTCCTCATCGCGGGTGCCTCGGCCGTGGCGGTCGGCACGGCAAATTTCTACGAGCCGCAAACGGCGTTGCAGGTGCTCGCCGGACTGCGCGAGTTCATGGCGCAAAACCGGATCGCGGAGGTGCGTGAACTCGTGGGCAGTGTCCAGACGGGCCAACCCGCGGCGTGAACGTTCGCCGGTCCGGGACCAACTCCCCGCGAAACCGGACGCCCCTCGATCCTTCTCCGGTCGTTCTGCTCTCAACCATCAACCATCAACCATCAACCTATGGGAGCCATGATCAACGGTGTCCACCCGGTGGGCGGGGAGGTCCCGTCGCACGGTCCGTCGCCGCTGCCGCCTCAGCCTGCGCCAGGCTGGATCGCGGCCATGGTGCTCCTCGCCGGAATGCTGGCCGGACTGGCCAGGGCCTTCGCCGCACCGGGGCAGGTCTATCTCGTTTTGGGATCGGACACGGCGGTATGGAACGCCCCCGGCGGCGTGCAGGTGGCCAGGTACCGCGAACATTTTGCCCAGGACCTTTACACTCAACCCGATCAAAATGGCTTCCGGGTCATGGATCCGGCCTTTCGCGCTCAATTCGCCGATTCTTTCGGCCAGTCGCTCAAACTGACCTGGTGGATGCTGGTCGGCAGCGTCTATGGACAGACCGACAACCAGAATGTCCCGCTGTCCAATCTCATGCCGCTGTATCTCATGCAGAAATACCACCGGGACGCCCTGCGGCAGTTTGGCGACGAGGTGTCGCTCCACTATCACACCTTCCTCTGGAGCGACTATAACGGGGATGGCGTCTATTATTGGAATCAGGCCCGGACCTTTCATGAATGTCGGGCCGACTTCGATCTCGCCCTGGCCCAAAGCCTGATCGAGGAGGAAGTCTTTCCCGTTTCCTTCCGGAGCGGCTGGCACTACATGGACAATGAGTGGCAGAACTACCTCAATGAGCTGCTGCTCTACAACATGGATGACGACTCCCCGTTGGTGCAGCCGTGGACCGGCCTCGAACCCACCTTTAACGTCCTCGACTGGTCCCAGGCTCCGACCAACTTCGTGCCGTTCCATCCGGCGACCACCAATTACCAGGTGCCCGGTGACGGGCTTGGCTGGAATGTGCGGTCGGTTAAGTTTCCGAACGTCACGCCGGCCATGTTCGACGACCTCTTCACCCAGGCAGCCGGGGGCGCCGACCAGGTGGCTTCCTTTTGGGGCCACCTGCCGGAGACGGATTTCCTCACGAATCTGGTCCGCATGGATGCCTTCGCCCACGCCGCCGCAAACAACCACCCGGAGGTCAAGTTTCGCTATTGCACAGCCGTCGAGGCGATGCAGCGCTGGCGCGGGGTCACGGATCATACGCCGCCCCAACTGGAAGTCGGCGAGGCGGTCAACCAGGACGTCGTGACCCTGACACTGCACACGGATGAACCCATCTTTCAGCCCCAGCCGTTTGTGGCCGCCAAGAGCATCTATCGGCAGTACCAAATCGTTCCCTGCGTGGCCACCGGCTCGAACACCTGGACCGCCACACTTCCTTTCGTTCGCACCGAACTCGCCAAGGTCGGCCTGGCCGTCACCGACCCGGCGGGCAACCTTGCCACCCGGCTCATCCGCTACCGGCCGGACGACCTTTATCTCGACAACCTCGACCCGGAATATGAGGAAATCGCCGGCAACTGGCGAACCAGTGCGGAGCCCGCCTGGAGCACCGATGCCCGTGAAGCGCCGCTGGCCCCGAACGAAACGGCCCGCGTGCGCTGGACTCTCCCGCTGACGCAACCCGGACCCTACAGCCTGTTTGTCCAGGTTCCGCCGGTCAGCGATCCCGCCGATCATACCGCGTTCCGGATCGTCTCGGGCGACACCGAGGTTGAATCGGTTTCGTTTGACACGCCGCTTCCTGGCAACCAATGGGTCTATCTGGGGACGCCAACTCTCGATCCGGCGGCCACTAATTACGTGGACATGGAGATATTTGCGAGTGACCGCACCAACGCCGTTGCCCGCGCCGATGTCTTATGGGTGTCCCCGCTGGCCTTGCCCCTGCCGGGGTTCATCCAGAACCTCACGATCTCGCCCGGAGACTCGACCGCCTGCATCGCCTGGACCACCCCCCGGCCGGCGACCAGCCTGATTGAGTACGGACCGGACGCCAGCTTGGGGAGCTTTTCGACCACCAACACCCAGTCCGCCCAACAGGACGTGGTCACGCTGACCGGGCTTCAACCCGGACAGACTTACTCCTTCCAGGTCGTCTCGACGGCCGCCGCGCTGACTTATACTGAGGAAGGCACCTTCACAACCGCAACGGCCACGCCCACGCCCGCGGACGAGTTCACGCCGATCTTCGGAGTGACCCACGTTTGGAAGTACACCACAGCGAATCTCGACGGCGAACCGGGTTGGAAATCTGCCGGGTTCGACGATTCGCTCTGGCCGGAGGGCCCCGGACTTCTCTGGGTGGACACTCGCCCGACCGGGGGCGATCCGGCGGTCCAGCCAAAAAACACGGCGATGCCAGCCAACCCGGCCACGCACTTCCCGTTCCTCACTTATTACTTTCGCACCCACTTCGTGCTGCCGGCCCTTCCCGCGGGCGCCTTTCTCTCCTTCTCCAATTACATTAACGATGGCGCCGGGTTCTATCTCAATGGCGTCGAAGTCCAGCGGAACAATCTGCCGCCCGCCCCGGCCGTGCTCACCAATGGCACGCTGGCCACGGCCTGCAACTGCCTGGGTGACGCGACCTGCCCGATTAGCTTCCACGTCAGCGGTGAAGCGTTGTCGGGCCTGGTAGCCGGAGACAACGTGCTGGCCGTCGAGGTTCACAACGACAGCGCCGACAGCCCGGACCTCACTTTCGGCGCCATCCTTGCCCTCGGTCAGAGCGTGCCAGCCAGGCCGCAACTCTCGTTCCTGCGGACGCCGGATGGCCTGATTCTCTACTGGAACGGACCCGGGTTTGCGTTGCAGCATAGCGACGGCCTGGATGCGGGCGAAGCCGGCTGGAGCGATGTTCCGGGGACGGCCAATGTCAGTCCCTATTCCGTGTCGGGCGCGCAGCCTGGCTTCTTCCGCCTCCGTTCGCCCTGAATGGCCTCCGCCTCCTTGGCCTGGGAGCATTTCACCGCTTGATTCCCGGCCTTCCACGACCGGACGGGCCATGAGCAGAGACGCAAGAACGAATGCATCTACTTGTTGATCTCAAACCACTCTTCGTAAGCGTCCTGCCACGCTTCCCAAAGTTGAGGCTCGGAATCCATGCCGAACGGATTCGGTGTTTCCTCAAAGCACGACGGATCACCGCGATATCGGGCTGCAGCCGCAGTGCCTGCTTGTTCACCGGTCGTTTTTGCCATGAGCGGTGTTGTCTTAGTATCTACTCTTGCGAATACGTTCTTCATAATTCAAGGCTCTTCAACCGCATGGCATGCGAGGCCTCCCGGTTGAACACATCAACGATTGCCGCCGGATTCTTTTCAATGGTGGCAAGGTCACCACCATTTACGAGGACGAGACACAGGTTGGTGTCCCCCATGACTTTGTTGGCGTAACCGCGAGCACTCGCACCGATTTCACCTGTGGTGATCACGACAATCACGTTGCTTTTGAGCAGATGCGTGAGGCCGACTTCCTTTGCGACATCCTCCAGATTGACGTGCGACGTGTTCTTACACTGAACCTGCCAGCGCGAAAACACCAGCCGAGCGGACTGAAAAACCAAATCCACTTCAGCGCCTCCGGTCGCTGAACCGCGCAGGCGCGTCGCCACGTAGTCCATGTCCAGAAGGCGCATGAGTTTGAAGGCGAGAGCTTCCAATGCCAGACCGCGTGCGTGAGTGTCTTGAGCTTTGAGGTCGTCAAGAATGCCGCGCATGGACTTGCGCAACAGCGGCCGCAAATCAGAAGAGGTCTGCTTTTCCAGTTGTTCAAGCAGTGGCGTGAGGATTTCCTTTTGCAGCTTTTCAGTTGACTGGACTGAAAACGGCTTCGCGCCTCGTCCCGCTTCTTTCGTGCCACGAAGGAGCGTCACGAATCCGGCTTTTTCCAAAGGATAAAGCACCTGTTTTGGCAGCCCCTTCTCATTGAAGTGCATGCCGTAAGTGGCGGTGGCGAGCTTCTCGATTTCGTTTGATTGGAACGGCCCTGCGCCAGCCATGTTGGCGAGCGTTTTGAGGAAGGCACGCTGCTCCGCCGACAAACCGGCGAGTCCTTCTATTTCCTCGCTGCTTGCCCCGACCAATTCTTTGAGCTTTGCCGGACACACGTTCCATCCGCTTGTGAACACGCCAGCCTTTTCGAGCCAGAGCCTCATCATGCTGGGATGTTTCCCGCCGCGAGGAAAGTGGATGCCGCGATCTTCAAGCCACTCGCGGAGCTTCACCAAATCAACCGTCTCGCCCGCGGACTGAATATCCTGCAAGCATTGCAGGAGCGTCATGCCGTGGAGGTTCAGCAGAATGTGCCGGGCAAGCTCCGCGTGGAGTTTGTCAGGTTGGCCGCGCAGCGCGTAAAGCTTTTCGCCGAACTCCGTGAGCCGGGCGTCTCGGTCAACCAGACCGTAAGCGATCATGCCCAGCTTCGTATTGTTTGCCAGTTTGCCACGGTTGTAATCGCTGGTCGCGTTCTGACTGAAGTATGTGCTTTTGACCGCCGCCTCGAACGCTTTCCAGTCACCGCCATGTTCCTTTGCTAATTCGAGCACTACCGGCAGTTGGATTTGGGATGGAGAAAACTCGCTGCCGAATGGAAGGTCGCTCGCCTGCTTCTTGGGCGAACCTGATGGATTGTTCGTTTGATTTGTCATTAAGCCTCACTTGGTCAACCGCGGCGTTTGCCTGGCGATGCTTTCCGCTTTGATGACTGCGCTTTTTCCAATAGCGTCATCTGTGGAGTTGCCGGCTTCGGCTGATATGAAACCGACTTCTCCGCCCTCTGATGTTTGATTGATGTTGTACGCTTTGCGCCACCGTCTGCCGCGAGCGGCGCGTCATCATCCACACCATTCCATAAGAGTCCCGGCTTGAAGGCGCGATAGGCGTCATCGCCATTCTGTTTTCCAGGTTTGGTAATTGGATACTTTTCCGCCTTGCCAAACTGAAAGCGACCGAGCGCACCTTTCAGATAATCTTCAACCAAATCACAGCAAATCCACTCACGCCGCGTGCTCTCGGCAGCTTCGCCCGTCGCGCAACTGCCACAGAACGGGTCAACCACCAAGTCACCAGCATCGGTCAACATCCGAATAAAAAACTCCGGGATTTCGGTTGGGAATCGTGCCGGGTGTGGAACAATGCCCTGTTCGCGGCAATACCGGATGTAGGCCGAGTTGCTTTCCGTGTGTGCCAGGGAAATTAAATTTGGGGGAATCGCCGCGCCGTTGTCCGTGCCAAACCGTTCAGAAATGTCGTGTCCCGACGGACGCAGCATCGGCTTGTAGCCCTTTTCCAGCAGCACCTTCATGCTCTCGGAGTATGGCTGGAGAACACGACGATTGCTCGCTTTTGGCCACGGCGATGGTGAAAGCCACCAAATGCAATTGACGGCATCCTTGACTCGGATTCGCCGAACGGTCACCCATTCGGCTGGCGTTGGCAGGCGCGCCGGATTCCACCAAAAGAACTCCTGCGCCAAGTGAAATCCGAACTCCTTGCACAGCATGATGAGCAGTTCGTAGTGGTAAAGGCTTCGTGTTGGTTGCCCTGAAACCCACGACCCGCCAATGTCAATGACAAACGACCCCTGCGGCTTCAGAGCTTTGTGGAATGCGGCGGCAAACGGTCGAAACCATTCCAAGTAATCATCCGCATCGGCGTTGCCGTAATCCTTCTTGCGAACCAGACCGAACGGCGGGCTGGTCATTATCAGGTCAACCGCGCCCGGCTCGATCTCCTCGCGGAACATGCCGAGCGAATCACCGAGCAGAATCCGTCCGTGCGCCGTTTCGTGGAACAGTTTCACAGAGGTCGGCTGCATTTTCTTCGACTCGCTTTGCATGGCTGTCACGTTACCACCGCCTTTGAATCGTCGCGTAAATACTTTCTACGTCTGTCGTTCCATTCCTGCAACTGGTGGTCGAAGGTTCTGTTGGCGTCGGCTTTGAAGGCGGAATCGTCCACCAACGCGGCGTTGTACGGCGTGAACCCATCCCGCGTGCCGGGCATCTTCACTTCCCCGGCGAGAATCAGCCTGGCGGCGTCGCCGTAAAAGCGGAGGTCGGAACGTTTGCGCTTGATGGCTTTCGACTGCTCAATCTCCGCACGACGGAAGGGCCATTCCGGGTGCTCGGCGAAAAGAGCGTTCGCCCAGCCCGCCACGCGGCTGCAAAACGTGACTTCGTATGTCCGCAGGTCCGTACTGGCCATGCCGGTAGTAAAAGGACGCGCGGCCGATTTGACCAATCAAAAACGGCGGCTTGGCGCGACTCCCCGCTGGCTTTGCCGGCAACGCCTGCGCTACAGTCGCGCCATGCAAATCCAAGTTCATCAACCGCCCGACGCCGAATTGCGCGCGCTCGGCGTGTTCGCCTGGCCCATCTGGACCTGCGACGCCTCCACCTTCGACTGGACCTACGACCAGAAGGAAACCTGTTACTTGCTCGCCGGCCGCGTCACGGTGAAGGCCGGCGGCCAGTCGGTCTCGTTCGGCAAAGGGGACCTGGTCGTGTTCCCGTCCGGCCTGTCCTGCGTGTGGCAGGTGATCGAACCTGTCCGAAAACACTATCGCTTCGGCTGAAATCCACCCGGCCACGAGAACACATCGTGGAAACGTCAACATTGCTTCGTTGTAGCGTCCTCGCCACATGCATCGGCTGCCATGCAGAACCGGTGAACACGGCCGGAACGCCCCGCCATGAACGAAAGTGAATCGAGCACGCGCGAGCGTTGGCTGGTGCTGGCCGCCGCGTTCCTCGGCTGGCTGTTCGACGGGCTCGAGATGGGCATTTTTCCGCTCGTTGCCCGCCCGGCGCTGCAGAACCTGCTGGGGGTCGAGGCGGACGAGGTCGTGGGCGTGTGGATGGGGCGGATCACGGCGTTGTTCCTCGTCGGCGCCGCGCTGGGCGGTTTCCTGTTCGGCTGGCTCGGTGATCGGATTGGCCGGGTGCGGGCACTAACGCTGAGCATTCTGGCCTACTCCTTGTTCACGGGATGCTGTTTTTTTGCGATGGCCCCCTGGCATCTGGGCGCACTGCGGTTTCTGGCGGCGCTGGGCATGGGCGGCGAGTGGTCGCTGGGCGTGGCGCTGGTGATGGAATGCTGGCCGGACCGCCACCGGCCGCTGCTGGCCGGAGCCATCGGGGCAGCCTCGAATCTTGGTTTCGGCCTGATCGCCCTGCTGGGCGCTGTCTTCTCGGTCACGCGCGAATCCTGGCGCTGGGTCATGCTCGCCGGCATTGCCCCCGCCGCGCTGAGCCTGTTCATCATCCGCTATGTGCCGGAATCGGCCCGCTGGCGGCAATCCGTGCGCGCGGTGAAGGCGCACCCCTTGCACGATCTGGCGGCGCCCGGACTGCGACGCACCACGCTGCTGGCCATCGCGTTCGCCGCAATCGCGCTCATCGGCACCTGGGGCTCGGTGCAATGGCTGCCGCTGTGGGCGGACCAATTGACCGGCGGCCACGCGCAGCGCGCCAAGGCGGTCACGCAGATGCTGACCGCTTCGGGCGCGGTTGTCGGGTGCTTCGTCGGCCCTTGGATCGGCGGACGCATGGGCCGGCGGCCCGCGTATTTTCTGCTCTGCCTGGCTTCGCTGGCGGCCTGCGCGGTGTTGTTCCGCGGCATCCGTGATTATGGGGCCGCGTTCATGACCATGGTGTTTCTCGTGGGCGGCACCACGGCGGCTTTCTATGGCTGGCTGCCATTGTATCTGCCTGAGCTTTTCCCCACCCGCGTCCGCGCCCTCGGTCAGGGACTGAGCTACAACGCCGGCCGCATCCTGGCCGCAGTCGGTGCCCTGGAAATGGGCCGACTGATGCAGGCGTCCGGCGGGAGTTATGCGCGCGCCGGTGCCACCGTCACCCTGGTGTACGCCGTGGGATTGGGTTTGATCTGGCTGGCGCCGGAAACCAAGGATCGCCCCCTGCCGGAATGAAACGCTACTTGTCATGAGCCAACCTCCCGCCATCCGTGTCGTCGGGGCTGCCCTTTACCTCCTGCCGGTGGAAACCCGCGTCCCGCTCAAGTTCGGTCCCGAGACGCTCACTTCGGTCACGTGCGCCCGGGTGCAGATGACGGTGAGCGACGACCGCGGCCGACGGTTCGAGGGCTGGGGTGAAACGCCGCTCAGCGTGCAGTGGGCCTGGCCCGGCGAACTGTCCTGCGCCCGGAGGTTGGAGGCCATGATCTCCTTCTGCCGCCAACTCACCCATGCGTGGACGACGAGCGGGCTTGCCGGGCACCCGTTGGAAGTCGGCCACGAATTCCAGCAATCCTTTCTCCTCCCGCGCTGGACCGCGTTCAACCAGCCGCGCGCCGCCGGCGAAGCGATGCCGTGGCTGGCGGCCCTGGTCGGCTGCTCCGCGTTCGACCTCGCACTGCACGATGCTTACGGGCAGGCGTGTCAACGGCCGATCTACGAGCTTTACGGACCGGATTTTCTCCGGCGCGACCTCGCGGCGTTTCTTGAACCCGCCGCGGATGTGCCGGTGTCGTTCACCGGCCGTTATCCAAAAGATTACCTGCTCCGCGAACGCCGGGAAACGCTCCGCGCCTGGCACCTGGTCGGCGGGCTGGATCCGCTGACACCCGCCGACCTAACCGGAAGCGAACCCGCCGACGGTCATCCTGTGTTGCTCGCCGACTGGATCCGGCGCGACGGGCTGCGGTGTCTCAAGATCAAACTCCGCGGCAACGACGACGCCTGGGACTTCGACCGGCTGGTCCGCGTCGGCGAAATTGCGCTGGCCCACGACGTCGAGGCACTCTCGGCAGATTTCAACTGCACCGTGCAGACGACGGATTATGTGAACGACATCCTCGACCGGTTGCACGCCGATCATCCGCGCATTTACGAGCGCATCCTCTATGTCGAACAACCGTTCCCTTACGAACTCGAACAACACCGGCTGGATGTCCGAAGCGTGGCCGCGCGCAAGCCGCTGTTTCTCGACGAGAGCGCCCATGACTGGCGGTTGGTGCGGTTGGGGCGCGAACTGGGCTGGACGGGGGTTGCTTTGAAGACGTGCAAGACCCAGACCGGGGCCATCCTCAGCGCCTGCTGGGCCCGCGCGCACGGCCTGGCCCTGATGGTGCAGGACCTGACCAACCCCATGCTGGCGCAAATCCCGCACCTGCTGCTGGCCGCGCACACGCCGACGATCATGGGCGTCGAAACCAACGCCATGCAGTTTTACCCGGACGCGTCCGCGCCGGAAGCCACCGTGCATCCGGGCTTGTACCGTCGCCGCGCAGGGCTGGTGAATCTTGCCACCGTCCGCGGACCCGGCTTCGGTTATCGCGTGAATGAAATCCCGCGCCAACTCCCCGCGCCAGTCGAGGAAGCTGGGACCTGAGGAACCCTGCCTCCGACCGCAGCCGGATTGGACCGCGGCTGTGTGCCAGGCACCAGCCGCAGCGCCACCGCTCGATTGGCGTGCTGGAATACGCGTCACGTCGTTGGGTTGTTCATGCCGCTGCGACTGGCCTCCGGCACAGCCGCGGTCCGGGAGAACTGCCCGAATGCGTCCGGACCTCATCCGGCCCAACTTCCAGGCTTGAATGCGTCTCCCAACCGCGCATCATCCCGCTCATCAAACCATGAAATCTCAACGCTTCCTCCTTCGGATTGTTCTGGTCGCCCTCGCCACCAGTCTTGCCACCTTCGCGTTCGCCCGCGCCGCGGACCTCGTCCATGCCAAGGACGGCTCGGGCGTTTATGGTTACAAGGACACGCCGAAGCTGCCGTGGTGCGAGTGGTTGGTTCATGATCCCGACCGGCCGGCGCCCAAGCGCGTTGATCCCGGCCCGGCCGGCCCGCCCGCGCCCATGCCGGCGGACGCCGTGGTGCTCTTCGACGGCAAAGACCTGTCCGCGTGGCAAGCCTCGGAGGACAAGGTCGAGGACGGCTGCATCGTCACCGGCCATGGCAATCTCACGAGCAAACAGAGCTTCGGCGACTGCCAGATTCATGTGGAGTGGATGGCGCCGGCGCATTTCCAGGGGCCGTGGTACAACCAGGGGAACAACGGCGTGTTCCTGATGGGGCTTTACGAGATTCAGATCTTTGATTCGTTCAATGAGAAGATCTATCCCGACGGCCAGGCCGCCGCGATCTACGGCCAGACCCCGCCGCTGGTCAACGCCACCCGCCCGCCCGGGCAATGGCAGACCTACGACATCGTCTTCAAAGCCCCGGTGTTCGACGGCGGGAAGCTGGTGAAGCCGGCGCGCGTGACCATTTTCCACAACGGCCTGCTGGCGCAATTGGACGAGGAAATCCATGGCGAAACCGGCCATCGGATCATCCCCGAGTACAAGCAGAAGCTCAGCCGTGGACCGCTGGCGTTCGGCGGCCACGACTGCCCCGTGCGCTTCCGCAACGTGTGGGTACGGCCGCTCTGAGGCGCCCTAGCGGGTTGCTATCGTCGCTTGACCAGAATCCACGTGTCGGCCTGCTCGCCGGTGACGGGGTCGCGCAGGTGCAAGATGTGCCGGCCCTCGACCATCCGCGCCCGCGGCACGCCCGCTACGCGACGGATTTCCAGCGTCTCGCTCGACCACACCGCGTTGCTGGCGCCTTCGCCCTTCAGCGCCAGCCAGCGACCTTCATCCGGCAGGTCCGGGTCGAGGAAAAACGTGGTGCCCGGCAACGGCGCGACGAGCCGCAGATGCACGGGCGTCACGGCGTCCAGCACCACACGGTCGCCGAACGGATTGTCGCCGGAGGCCAGCCAGTCGCGGTATTCCACCGGCAATCGCACGCGGCCTTGTTCGTCGTAATCTCCGGCCGTCTCCGCCGGTGGCAGTGCGTTGGCGCGGAACCGCTCCACCACCGCGTCCGGGCGGGTTGCCGCCACGCGGTGGCCGCTGATTGGGTGAATTGGCGCCTCGACGATGTCCGCCGGTCGCGGAAACCACGACGTGCCGTGGCGCGCATGGAGCAACTCGAACACCTCGTGCAGGACCGGCGCGGCGCCGCTCACGCCCGACACGCGCGCCATCGGCGTGCCGTCGAAATTGCCGACCCAGACCCCAACGGTGAACTCGGGCGTGTAGCCGATGGCCCAGTTGTCGCGGAAATCCGAGCTGGTCCCCGTCTTACACGCGACCGGAAAATCAAACCGCAGAAACGATTCGCTGCCGAAGGCGGACGCCCTCGCCGCGTTGTCGCTCAGGATGTCGGCAACCAGCCAGGCGTCGGCAACTGTGGTGACCCGACGTGCTGGCGGAGCGGCCGGTTCGTCAGCCAGCAAACGATACGGCTGGAATTCACCCAGGCGCGCGAGCACAGCGTAGGCGCTCACGAGTTCGAGCAGGCGCGTCTCGGCATTGCCGATCGTGAGGCCCAGCCCGTAAAACTCGGGCGGTCGATCGAGCGTGGTCAGGCCGCACTCGCGGAGCAACCGCTGCAGCGGCGCCGGTCCGCCCACGGAGGCGAGCACCTTCACCGCCGCGATGTTGAGCGAGTTGGCCAGGGCCAGCCGATAACGAACCGGTCCGTGATTCCGGCGATCATAGTTCACCGGGTGGAACAAGCCGGTGGCCGTCGGAAAATCGGTGGGCACGTCGGCGACGAGGCTGGCTGGCGTCGCCCCTTGCCCCAAAGCGAGCAGGTAGGTGAAGGGCTTCAAGGTCGAACCGGCTGATCGCGGTGCCCAGGCGCCATTCACCTGCCCGGCCGCCGGGGCGAAATAGTCTTCCGAACCCACGAACGCGAGCACGCCGCCGGTTCCGTTGGCAATGACGACGACGGCACCGTTCTCCGCGTGTTCGGAGCGCAGCCGCGCCAACTGGCCGCGCAAGGCGGTTTCCGCGGCGCGGTTCAATTCGAGATCGAGCGTGGTCGCGACGCGGCCCGGCGGGAACGGACCGCGCTGTTGCAGGAGGAGGTCCACGAAATGCGGCGCTTGAAAGGCCCGGCGCGCGGACGAAAGCCGCAGGGGTTCCACCACCGCCCGCCCGTATTCCGCCTCGCTTAACCGGCCGGTCGCCCGCATTCGCCCCAGGATCCATTGCTGCCGCTTCTGCGCGCGCTCGAAGTGACGGCGCGGATTGAATCGCGACGGCGCCTGCGGCAGCCCGGCCAGGAAGGCGGCTTCGGCGGCGCTCAGATCGGCCGGGGGCTTCGCAAAATAGAACTGCGCCCCCTCGGCGCAACCCACGCCGAGGTTGCCGTAATCCACGCGGTTCAAGTACTCCGTCAAGATGCGCTGTTTGTCCCAGACCTGTTCCAGGCGCAGCGCCTGGGCGGCTTCGATAAGCTTGGTCCGCACGGTGCGCGGTCGCGGGTGAGCCAGCTTGATGAGTTGTTGCGTAATCGTGGACCCGCCCGAGATAACGCGGCCATGGCGGATCCATCCGGCGGCGGCGCGCGCGGTCGCCAGCCAGTCCACGCCGGGATGCTGCCAGAACCGATGGTCCTCGGCGGCCAGCGTGGCATCCACCAACGCGGTCGGTATTTCATGGAACGCCAGCCGCCGAGTGAACTGGCCGTCCTGCGGCCGGGTCCGCAACGGCGCGCCGTGGTAGTCCACAAATTCAACCGCGGCGGCCGGGGGTGCGAACAAGGCGGCCGGCAGTGGAACCAGTGGAAGCGCCAGCCAACTCAGCAGGAACAGGGCGACTGGCGCCAGCAGCAGACCGAGCCACCAGCGCCGGCACCGGCGGAAGCGATCAACGGACGGCTGCACTGCGGAGGACGACATGCGGGACGGTGATCAACATTTGCGAAACGGACGCGGAAAGCTGGTCCGGCTGCGGCGTGGTGTCAATCGTCCACACCGGACCGCGGCTGTGCCGGAGGCCAGCCGCAGCGCCAACGTCCGCGTAACGCGCAGGGATACGCCGGAGACCGCGGACCATTTCAACGGGCTGCGGCTGGGCCAGACCCCACAGCCGCGGTCCATTCCTCCCACGGAAAGACTCGACGCCGTGGCAGGCGGCAGGCAACTTCGCGGCACGGGAGCCCGCTCCCGCACACCATGAATCTCGCTGAACAGGAACGCGCGTTGCGCGTGGCCGTCGCCGCCGGCCGGGCGGCCGGCCAGCTCATGCGGCGGAATCTCCGCGCACCTAAAATCGTCAATGCGACGACTACGCACGACATCAAGCTCGAACTGGACGTGCGTTGCCAGAAGCTGATCGAGCGCCGGCTCCTGGCCGCGTTTCCCGCGACGGCGTTGTTGGGCGAAGAAGGCGTGGCGGGTGACGCGGACTCGCTGCTGCGCTGGGTGGTGGACCCGATTGACGGGACCGTGAACTTCACCTACGGCATCCCGCACGCCTGCGTGTCCATCGCGCTGCAACTACGGCAGGCACCGACGAACGACGACGCGTCGTTCACGACGGTGGTCGGCGTGGTCTATGATCCGTTCTGCGATGAAATGTGGACGGCGATTCGCGACCGCCCGGCGCGCCTGAACGGCCGGCCCATCCGGGTCAGCACCCGCAGCCGGCTGGCCGAAGCGGTCATCTCGGTGGGCTTCGGCAAGAAACCGGCAGTGCTGCGGCAAATGCTGCCGTTGGCCGGCGCCCTCGCGCTGCGCGTCCGTAAAGTGCGCATCATGGGGGCGGCAGCGCTGGGGCTGGCCTACGTGGCCAGCGGGCGGTTCGACGCCTACCTCGAGGGCGGTCTGCGGTTGTGGGACATCGCGGCGGGCGGATTGCTCATCGAATGCGCCGGCGGCGAGTTTTGGAATCGCCCGGTGGCCGGCGAGCACGCGTTCGAGATCCGGGCGAACAACGGCCGGCTGCGGTCGAAACTGGAACGTTACCTGCCGGATCGCGATTCCGCTTCAAAGCAACGGGCCGGTTCGTCATCCTCGGTCACGTGAAACGGTTGATCTTGCTCATCGTCGCCTTGTTGGCGTGCGTCGGCCGGCTGGCGCTGCACGCGGACAGTCTTGCCCAAATCCACACACCCTTGGGCGACCTCCTGCTCCAGCTCTACGACGCCGACAAACCGGCGACGGTGGGCAATTTTCAGCGTTACATCACCAACGGACTGTATCGCGACAGCATTGTCCAGCGATGGGAACCAGGCTTTGTCATCCAGGGCGGAGGCTATTGGATCACCAACCGCAACACGACGAACGCGTTTTTCAGCACGGTGGTTTCCTTCGGGAACATCACCAACGAATTCAACGTCGGCCGGACGTTCAGCAATACCTACGGCACCATCGCCATGGCGCGCGTCAGCGGGGAGACCAATTCGGCGAATTCGCAGTGGTTCATCAACCTGACGAACAACGCGTTCCTCGACAGCGTGGACGGCGGGTTCACCGTCTTTGGCACGACGCTGCTGGGAACGAATGTGTTGAACCAGTTCAATGACGTCTCAACCAACGGCATCATCTGGTACGTGGACCTGAGCACAATTGGGTACCCCGACCTGGCGACCTTGCCGGTGCTCACGAACCAGCTTGCGACTTGGGCCGATATCTTTCCCAATTTCGTTTACACCGACTTCTCCCTGCCGGCCTGGCCGCGCGTGACGGCACAAGTCAACGCGGACGGGACGCGGCTGCTCTCCTGGAACAGCCTGAGCAATTTCGTCAATCACGTGGACTTCACCACCAACCTGGCCGTGCCCTGGCAAACGCTCGTCAGCACCAACGGCGTCGGCGGGACCATGCAGTTCCTGGACACGAACGCGCCGGCGGCGGGACAGTTTTACCGGGTGCGCGTGCAGTGAGCCGCCGAACTCAGTCCGTGCCCCGCCAGCGCTCCAGCCGTTGTTGCAGCCGCTCCCGGTGATTCGCGGCGACGGACAATCCCGGCAGGTCGCGCTCCAACTGATCCAGGGTCGGCACTTCGCCCCAGGCGGTGACGGTGAACAAATCGAACGCGTGCGGCTGGTCCAGCCCCACTTCGCGGTTCTTCCGCGCGAACCGCCGGCGCAGCGTGACCCGCCAGTCGGCCAGGTTGCGTGGCACGTCCATCCGGTGCCGGCCCACCCACGGCAGCCACTCGGTAATCTGGGATTGATGACACCAGCTCATCTCGGTGATCAGGTCGAACGCCGGCTCCACGTCCACCGCGAGGTCATAGGCATTCTCACCGAACATGTAGCCATCATGCACCGCCAGGATCACCGGCGTCTTGCGGGGGGTGGAACGCGTTTCGTCGGCCGGATATTCCGGCGTGAAAGCGTGGGGGACGTTGATGAGGTAGGCGACCTCGCGCACCGCCTGGGCCACCGTGAGATGGTCGGTGTGAACCCCGGCCAGCGGATCGCCCGGGAGCGGCGGACAAAACAGATAGTCGGGCTCGAAATCGCGGATCGCCTTCCAGAGCGCCGCCAGAAAATCCGGCGTCACGCGCAGGCCGACTTCGCGCGACACCTGGCCATCCGGCAGCGACAGGAGGGCGAACTCATAGCCGCCAAGCTGGACCGACTTGAGTTGCTCCGTCAGCCGCAGCCTCGCCGTTTCCTCGCGGGTGCGGAAATGGTGGCCGGCCGCGCCATCGGTGCAGACGATCACCTTGCCGCGAAAATCCCGGCCAAGCTGCCGGCGCCACAACTCGAACGTGCCGGCCGCGGTGAACTCGTAGTCGTCATAGTGCGCGTGAACGAACAGCGCCTTCATCCCGTGGTCCTCCCGGTCAAGGCCGCGGCTCAGCCGCCAGCCGCACCCCGTTCAGCGCCACATAGAGCGGAGCGGCGCCCGCGCTGACCGTCAGGCGCCCCGACTCGTAGCGGATCCGGGCCTGCTCGCTTCCGCCCGCCGACGCGGTGAGCGCCGCCCCGCCGTCGGTCGCGAGGTCCAGACCAAATCGCTCCCCCTGCCCGGTCACGGCCTGGATGCGGGCTCGACGCTGCAGCCGCGCCCCGAGGCTGACCTCATGCGCCTCGCCGGTCGTCCAGACGGCCAGCTTTTCCTCGCCTCGCGCGCTGGCAAACAGCAGCACGAAATCGGCGTCATGGCCCGCTGGCAGTCGTTTGACCAGGTGGAAGCCGCCCAGTTCCCCGGTCAGGGTCTTGACCGCGGTATAGGCGGGCTTGGGTGTCAGATCAGGCAGGACGGTGCCGAAATTGTGTTCGCGTTCGCCGGCGTCGTTGCCGTCGTTCTTCCAGTCGTACCAGATCGAGAGCGGCACCCCAATGTAGAGATTCGCGAGCTGTTGGCGGACGATGAAGGCCGCCTGGGTTTCAAGCGAAACACCCTTCGTGTGGGTCGCGTAGCCCCACTCGCCGCTGATGATCGGCAGGTTCTTTTTGCCGGCCGGAGCGTAACGCTGGATCAGGGCGCGCAGTTTCGCGTAATCCTCGGCCGCCGTTTCCGGCGGTTTCCGATAGTCCCGGTAGGGATGCACACTCACGGCGTCGAGTTGCGCCAGTCCGCCGGCGGCGAAGAAATCCTCGAGAAACTTGAGCGGCACCTCGGAGGTGGCCGGAGCAATGATCGTCGCGTGCGGATCGGCCGCGCGCACCGCCCGGCACGTCGCCAGCGCCAGGGCGGTGTATTGTGCGGCGTCCGGCTTCGGTTTCCAGAAGAAGATGTTAGGCTCGTTCCAGATTTCCCAGATGACCCGCCGGCCCTTGAAATGGCTGGCCGCGGCGGCGGCCCAGCGCGCGAAGGCGGCAATGCTCTCCGGGTGCTGTGGCGAGGCCGTGTCTTTCTGTCCGCCGCCGAAGACCGGGTTTCGTGTGGCCACCGTCCCCTCATAAAGCGGATTCGAGTAGTCGAGAATCAGGATGGCCCGCAGCCCGCGCCGGTCGAGGTTGCCGACGAGTTCGTCGGGCGCCGACCAGTCATACTGGCCGCGCGTGCGCTCGATGGCCTCCCAGCCAAGGTCCATGCGGACGAATCTGAAGCCCGCGGCGGCAATGCGGTCGAGGTCCGCGGTGTGCCCCCGGTTGAAATGGATGTTCACGCCCACGCCGGCGGGCAGGGTGAGAGGCGGGAGATCCGCGGCCAACACCGCACTCCCTCCGCCGGCGAGCAGCAGGAGCAATCGGGCTTTCGCGTGCAGGCAGTTCATCGGCGCAGGTGTAAACCCAGGCGGCCCCCCGCGCAAGCCCGGCAATTCTTGGTGCAGGTCCGGCCCGGAACCTGCTACCGTTGGACGGACGGCGCGGCTGATTGTGAGGATTAGTCTTCATGGCGGCCCGTCGAGATGTAACCGATGACACAATGAATCTGTCTTCACGCGCAATGATCTTTCGCTGCCTGATGGGATGGCTGGCGCTGACCGGTATGGCCGCGGGTGCCCGCGGTGCCGACGCCACACGATTTGAATTCCGCGAGCCACGGACGACGGCCTATCGCCTGGAACTGCCAACGACCGCCGAGACTTCGACCGCCAAACCCGCCTGGGTCCGCGCCCGACCGGAGCGCGGACCGACGAACTTGGTCCAGTTTGGCAGCCGCGTCGTGCTGCGCCTCGCGGCGCCGGAGAAACTGCCGGCCCTGATTGCCGGCAGCCCGCTCAAACTCGAAAGCACGATCCGGTCGAATCTGTTCGTCCTCACCGCGCCGGACGCGCTCACCGCCGTGCGCGAGGCCGCGCGACTGGCGCAGTTGCCGGGGGTCGAGGTGAGCCACCCGATCCGCCGCCGCGCCCTGCGATTGCAAGGACCGTATGCCCCCATGCCGAACGATCCATTTTTCCCCGACCAGTGGCATCTCGAGGATCGGGACCCGAACACGGCCGCCCCGGTGGGCTTCGACCTCAACGTGCGCGCCGCCTGGCCGGTGACCCGGGGCGAAGGCATCGTCGTCGGCGTCGCGGATGACGGCATCGAACTGGCCCATCCCGACCTGCAGGCGAACACGGCGAACACCAACCACTGGAACTTCGTGACCGGCCAGCCTGATGGCAGTGAGGCCTCTTCCGTGCTCATGCACGGCACCGCCGTGGCCGGGCTCATCGCCGCCACCGGCAACAACAGCATTGGCGTTTCCGGCGTGGCGCCGGGGGCGCAGATGGCGAGCCTGGTGATCTGGGACTCCACCGGCAACATCGTCGATGAACTGGGGTTGATGGAGATGTATTCCTACCATTCCAACGTCATCCAGGTGGAGAATCACAGTTGGGGCAGCGTCGGTGGCTACCAAAGCCCGGTGCCCGACCTCGAGGACGCGGGAATCCAGAACGCCGTGCAGAACGGCCGCGGCGGCAAGGGGGTGGTGCTTGCCCGTGCCGCCGGCAATTACCGGCTCGACGATGGTCAAGGCAACGCCTGCATCGGCAACGGCAACGACGACGGCTACCCGCAAGACCCGCGGGAAATCGCCGTCGCCGGCGTGCGGCCTAACGGACGCGCCGTCAGCTACACCACTCCGGGCGCGAACGTGCTCATCGCCGCGTTTACCGGCGACTACTATGTGGACACGCCGGATGGCGGAACCACCAACTATCCGAACCTCTTCACGACCGACCGTCTCGGCACCGAAGGCTATAACACCGACCTCAGCAACAACCCGGACTATTGCTTCGGCGACACCGGTTTCAACGGCACCTCCGGCTCCACGCCGCAAATTGCCGGCCTCTGCGCCTTGATCCTGGCAGCCAACCCGCAGCTCACTTATCGCGACGTCCAGCAGTTGCTCATTCTCTCCGCGCGCCACCTCGACCTGGCCGATCCCGACATCCAGACCAACGGCGCCGGTTTCCGCGTCAGCCACAACGTTGGTTTCGGTGTACCCGACGCCGCCCAGGCGATGTTCCTGGCAAAAGCGTGGTCCAACCGCCCGCCCGCGACCGACATCACCGTCACCAATGACATCACCGCCGCCAATCCCGGCGGGATGACCATTCCGGATGACGGCCTCCGCGTGCTCATCACCGGGACTGGCGTGCCGGCCAGCCTGCAGTCCATCCCATCGTTCCCGTGCGACGGCCTCCATCCGGACCAGCCGACGGCCGTGTTGCCCATCGTGGACGTGGGCCAGGCCTTGCAGCCCCTCACCCAGGACCTCACCGGCAAGGCGGCGTTGATCCAGCGCGGCGTGAATTATTTCGCGCAGAAGATCGGCTACGCCGTCGCCGCCGGTGCCCGCTTCGTCATCATTTACGACAACAAGAACGGCAACGAACGCATCTTCATGGATGGCGTGGACATTCAGTTCTACCCGGTGCCGACGGTTTTCATTGACCAGAACTCCGGCAACGCCCTGCACCGCTATCTCCTGTCCGCCACCAATGCGCAGGCGCAGTTGAAGCTGAACTCCGTCCGTTTCCCGCTCGTGGTCACCAACACACTCCTCTGCGAACACGTCAAGCTCAACGCGAACATCGTCCATCCGGCCCGCTCGGACGTGCGGATCACCCTGATCTCGCCCGCGGGCACCCGCAGTGTCCTGGCGCATTGGAACTACGACACCACCGATGCGCTCGGCGACTGGGACTATTATTCCACGCTGCACCATTTCGAGAGCAGCTATGGCACCTGGTACGTCGAAGTCAGTGACGAGCAACCCGGCAACGTAGGACAAGTGCTTGGCCTGGGCCTGACGATCACCGGCGTGCCGATCAAGGACACCGATCATGACGGCCTCGATGACGATTGGGAAATGGCCCGTTTTAACACGCTTGCCTACGGCCCGGCGGACAATCCCGCTCTCGACGGCTACAACAACATGGTCAAACAAATCCTCGGCTGGGATCCGCTCCGATCCGCGGTTCCGTTCCAGCTCGACCTCTCGGCCTGGAACCCAAGCCTGCAACGCTTGAGCTGGCCCACCAGCACCAACTTCCAGTACCAGGTCTTCGGCAGTTCCGACCTTGGCCAGCCGCTGACACTCCTGACGAACCTGCCCGGCCAGTTCCCGACCACCGAGTATATCCTGCCGTCGGCGGCCACCGGCCAGCGGTTTTACAACGTGCGGCAAACCCAGTAAGCCGGAGGCGCCTCCGGGCGCGGCGCCACCGTACCATGATTGGACCGCGGCTGTGTCGGAGATCAGCCGCAGCATCTTGAACAATTCCGCAGCGTCAGACGGGTCCCGGCGCCTCGCTTGGGGGATGGCGCTGCTGCCTCGGAGCCCCGCCGTAGCGGCGGCTCGGTAGAGCGCCGCCATCCGAGTGAAAACGGGAAAGTGCGGCGGTCTGCCGACGCGCCGCTACGGCGCCACCCGCGGTTTCGACGTTGACGCAGCGCCGCCCTTCGGGTGGATTAGTTGCCATGTCAACACGCTCTGGTTTTTCCCCACGCGAAGCCCGCTTTGCCGTTCGACTCGCCCGTGGAGCCGCACTGGCCACCCTGCTTCTCGCCGGCCTGAATCCCGCCGCCCGCGCCGATGTGCGCCTGGCGGCCCTGTTCTCCGACAACGCCGTCCTGCAACAAGGCCTGCCCATCAAGATTTGGGGCTGGGCCGACACCAACGAACCGGTCACCGTCACCTTCCGCCAGCAGAAGGTCACCGTGCCCGGCAGCCTCACCGGCAAGTGGACCGTGACGCTGGCGCCCGAGAAAGCCGGCGGTCCCGACACGCTGGTGGTCACCGGCAAGAACCGTCGCGAAGTGAAAAACGTCTTGGTGGGCGAGGTCTGGATCTGCAGCGGCCAGTCGAACATGGAGTTTCCGCTAACCGGCTGGGGAGTGCCGCCGCCCAACTCGGCCAGCGATATCGCCAACGCCGCCAACCCGAACATCCGCCTGTTCACCGTGCCCAAATTCAAGGCCGCCGAGCCCGTGGACGACTTCAAGGCCGCGTGGCAGCCCTGCACGCCGCAAACCGTGCCGACATTCTCGGCGGTGGGCTATTATTTCGGCCGCGCCCTCCAAGCGGCGCGCCATGTGCCCGTCGGTCTCATTCACACCTCCTGGGGCGGGTCGCCGGTCGAAGTCTGGATCAGCGAAGACGTGTTCAAATCCAGCCCGGAGTACCGTCGCGACATCCTCGAACCCTATGCAGGCCAGGTGAGCGACTTTCAAAAATCGCTCGCCCAGTGGGAACAGGCCAAGGCCGCAGCGGAGAAGGAAGGCAAGAAATATGATCAGGGCCGGCCGTGGGATCCGTGGAAACCATCCGAACTCTACAACGGCATGATCGCCCCGCTGATTCCGTATGCGGTGCGCGGCGCCATCTGGTATCAGGGTGAATCGAACGCCGGCCGTGCCTGGCAGTATCGCCACCTTTTCCCGGACATGATCAGCAACTGGCGCCGCGATTGGGGCCAGCGCGAGTTCACCTTCCTTGCCGTGCAGCTCGCGCCGTGGGACAAGGGCCGTCAGCGCCTCCCGGCGCGCATCAATGTCCACCCGGTCGAAAGCGACTGGGCCGAACTCCGCGAAGCCCAAGTCGTCACCACCAAGGTCATCCCGCAAGTAGGGCTCGCCGTCATCACCGACGTCGGCGACAAGGACGACATCCATCCCGTCCGCAAGGCGCCCGTCGGCGACCGGCTGGCGCAGGCGGCGCGGGTGATCGCCTACCGGGAGCCGATCTACGGCCTCAGCCCCATGTTCGCCTCGGTCCGCTTCGACGACCGCAAGGCCACGGTCACTTTCGACAACGCGGGTCGCGGCCTGGTCGCACAGCGCGGCGAACTCACCGGCTTTGCGATTGCCGGCGCGGACCGCAAGTTCCAGTGGGCCAACGCCGAAATCCGCGGCAAGAACCGCGTGGTCGTCAGCAGCCCGCTCGTGCCGCATCCGGTGGCGGTCCGCTATGGCTGGGACGACTTTCCGATCGTCAATCTCTTCAGCCGCGACGGCCTGCCCGCGTCGCCGTTCCGCACGGACGATTTCCCGATGGTGACCGCTCCGAAGCGCTGAGCGCCGGCGTAACGAGGCTTGAACTGCGGACGGAGCGGCGCTATGAATCAGCCGACGCCCGCCGTTGGGCGCCGTGATCAAAAACCATGAATGCTCGATTCGCCCGCTTTCCTCTCGCCCTCGTGATCCTGACCGCACTGACCGCGAATGTCGCCACCGCGCGCGCGGCGGAGGCTGACCCGGCCGTCGTCGCCACCGAGTTCCTCACCGACAACCCGCCCACGGCGACCAGCCACGCCTCGACGATTGTCGAGACGCCCGATGGTCTGCTGGCCGCCTGGTTTGGCGGCACGCGCGAGGCCGCCACCGACGTCAGCATCTGGCTTTCGCGCAACCCGGGCACGGGCTGGGCCGCTCCCGTCGAAATCGCCAACGGCGCCGATGTCAAACGCCAGGTCCGCTACCCGTGCTGGAACCCAGTCCTCTTCCGGCGCAACAACGGCAATCTCCTCCTGTTTTACAAGGTCGGTTCCAGCCCCGCGAGTTGGTGGGGCATGGTGCGGCTCTCGAAAGACGACGGCAAAAGCTGGTCCGAAGTGAGACGCCTGCCCTCCGGCATCGTCGGCCCGGTGCGCAACAAACCGATCGAACTGGGCGACGGGCTCCTGCTGTGCGGAGCGAGCCTCGAGAACAAGGGCTGGCGCGTCCATGTCGAGACCTGCCACGATCCCTTTGGCAGTTGGGAGCGCTCGCCGGACTTGAATGCCGCCTCCACCTTGGCTGCCATCCAGCCCACCATCCTGCGACACAGCGAAACCAGCATCCAGCTCCTCTGCCGCACCCGGCAGGGCTGGATCACCGAATGCTGGACGCAGAACGGGGGCGCCAGTTGGGGACCAATGACCCGCACCGCCCTGCCCAACCCGAACAGCGCGATTGACAGCGTCGCGCTCCGCGACGGCCGGTTTCTCCTGGTTTACAATCCCTCGCGCGAGGACCGCCACACGCTCGACATTGCGCTCTCGCTCGATGGCCGGACGTGGCAAACGGCGGCACAACTCGAAAACGAGCCCGACGGCGAGTTCTCCTATCCCGCCATGATCCAGACCGACGACGGCCAGGTGCATGTCACCTACACGTGGAAGCGGCAGCGGATCAAACACGTTGTCCTCGACGTGACGAAGTTCAACCTGCGGCCGCTGCCGGGCAACTGATTCGTAGCGGCAACTCGGGAGAGTGCCGCTGTTACCGGTCTTCGGGACGGGCGGCGTTTCCCTGGAAGAGAGCGGCGGATTGCCATCCGCCGCTACGTGGATTTTGGAGGGCAGTGCGTTGAAACACCGCCAGAAATCCTCCTGCGTCTTGGAAATCACGGAAGGTCGCGCAGCTTCCCGGCGTCAGTGTCGGCATCCACCTTCGTCAGCAAGCCGTCCAATTTGCCCGTGGCCATGTCGTGCTGCATTTGACGGTCCCAGGCGTCGTCCTCCCACTCGTGCAGGCAGCGGGCAACCTCGGCGCGCTCTTCCCGGCTGAGGCGCGAGATGGCGGCCTTGATCTCGGCAACCGTGCTCATGTCCGGTAAGCTACCCGCCCATGACGCGCCGTTCGGTGTGCAGCGAGTAATGGTGCAGGCGCATCACCTGCCGCACCTGATCCAAAAGCATCGCCGGTTTTTCTTGACTGTCCATCCGGTTCGAAGGAAAGTTCGTCTCATGATGAACCTGATATTGCCGCCGGTCAAGAAGGGGCTGAAACCCCGCCAATATCACGTTATCAGGTCAAAATGACATGTTAATCAATGGTTAGGCTCAATCATGAAGAAAGCATTCTTTTATTCCTTCCTCGCAATTTTCGTGCTTACGTCTGGCGTAACGCTTCTTGGCGTCACGAATGTCGTCGCAATAAAGGAAGGATACTTGAACGCCCTCTTCGGAAGCCTGATACTTGAGCTCATCACAGCGATGATAGCTCTATTTCGAGCGACACGGTTTTTCGAGGATTCACTTTACCGCAACGTTATGGACTACGAGCCGTCAAGAGATGCTGCACGTGTTCTTCACACGTTGCTCATCTACCAGGACAAAATGGATCCCCAGATGAAGACCAAGTTTGGATTCGTTGTAGCCCCAGGGTCTGGCGATTTCCCCCGGTTTCTTAATGGCTTGGCTGAACTCGTTGGCATGGGATTTGTTGATGTAGATAGGGAGAGATGGATGTGCTGTTTTACATCCACCGGATATCGCTTTGCGAATTACAAGAGGAAGAAGATTCAGGATGTTGGCGAGTTTATTGTATGATGAAAGAGCCTAACAAATCGCTGCAGGCAACGCGGGATGGGGTCTCCAGTTCCGCTTCGCGATTCACGCTGGTTGGTCCCGCGTGCCTGAGCTCTGGACGTTAGATGTAAGCGCTATGAAGCTTCTAATGTTCTTTATCGATCTACCTATCAGGTTCATTTTCGCTTTGGTCAGGTTCACGCTTGGCGGATTGATTGGCTGGCTGGGAATAATTTTAGTCTCACTAAGATTTTTCGGCGTTATACATTGGCCGTGGTGGCTGGCAGCGCTGCCACTCGAATACGGCGTCATCTATTGTCTGTATATGACCATCGACGGAACACTGTATCGGGCAGGGCTAAAAAAGATGGGTGGCTATGCGCGTTTCACCTCATTCGAGAGTAGGGAAGCCGAGGAGGTCTTCAAGCTTTCACAGATCGGGAAGGACGCATATATCGCCGAGAAGCAAGCCGAACTCGCCCCCAAAATTGACGCAATGATTGCCGAAGCGAGAGAACGACAAAAAAGCAAGGAAAAGCAGAACGAATGACAAAATCATCTAACACACCAAGGCATTGCATTGAGCGAGTCGGCGAGCCTCAAGGCAATGCGTGGTTGAACGAGCCCGGCCTGCCGGCCGGCCGGTAGATCGAAGCGGGTCGGGTTCCGGTCGGTCACCAGCTTTTCCTCCGAAACCTAGCGAGCCAGCCCGTCGGCTGGACCAGCCGCGGCCGTTTGGGTAGCTGCCCGATGCTGGGCGGGCACGTGTGTTTGGCGCTGCTGCGTCGGCGCCCCAGCTTTCGTCGCCCGGCGGACCGCACCGACTGGACCGCTCTGTGAGTCCCGGCGATCGCCGCAACGCAGCCCGCCTCGACTTGGCTGAACGGCTCGGTGGCAGACGAACCCGCTGCGGGTCGCCGACCCGCGCGTCGCAAGGCCGCGCGCAAGCGTTTGCCCGTGGGTGACGGAACATCGTGTGCCCCGGAGCCAGCCGCTTGCGTCGTGTCTTCGATAATAGCCCCCGGCTTTAGCCGTGGGTTTCCTCCGGCAAAGCTCGAGAGTCCCGCCCGGGACGAAAGAAACGTTCTGCCGTCCCGGCGGGGCTTTTCTTGCTCTCGTGGCCGGTCACCCAGCCTTGAAAGGCCGGGCTATTGTCGGAGCTGGCCGATCGCAGCAGCCTGCCCGTGGCTGCCGTCGCGGTCCGGCTCCGCCCTCCCCACCCGGACCGG
>JBEKGJ010000025.1:0-68926 GCA_050012855.1 Verrucomicrobiota bacterium
CAGAATCTGAGCGCGTTCGGCCGCCGTGGTGCGTTGGCGGCGGCGAGGAGCCTTGGATGTGTTCATTACCCCGGCGTTTACCACGCCGGCTCGCCGCGCACCAGACGGTCCCCGCTTTACCGCTTACTCCTTGGGTAAGTGAATTGCGTGAGAATATCGCACCTCGCACTTCGCACCTCGCATGGCCCGCGTGCGGACGCCATCCTCGTTTCTCAAATTCCTCCGTTCTCGTCGAAGAACTGGTGGAGCCGGCGGCAGTTGCAGCCTCACGGAGCCGGATTTAGAGTCCGGTGCCCGTCTGCTGTGGCTTCGGCTTCCTGAACGACTGGCGGGACGCCGTGAACTTGCGCCACTTGCCCGCAGGCACGCCCTCGTTGGCATCGAGTGCGCGGCTTGCGCAAAAGCGTTGCGGGGTCGGGAGCGCGTCCCTAACGTGCCGGCGTGCCGGTTCAGTTCACGATTTTGGGCAGCGGCTCGGGAGGCAACTGTGCCTACCTCGAAACCGCGGAAACGCGCATCCTCGTGGATGCGGGTTTCAGCGCGCGCCAGATTCGGCAGCGCCTCGCCGGCCTCCAGCGGTCGCCGGAGACGCTTCACGGCATCCTGATCACCCACGAGCACAGCGACCACATCCAGGGTCTGGCGGTGCTGTGCGCCAAGCTGCAGATTCCCATCTACTGCAATCGCGGGACGCAGGAGGCGATCACCGCGACGGTGCCGGTGCGGCTGGACTTCCGCGTGTTTACGACCGGCGCGGCGTTCGAAATCGGCGACATCGGCGTGGAGGCGTTCCCGGTGCCGCATGATGCGCAGGATCCGGTCGGTTTTCTGCTGCACACGGCGGCCGGCAAGGTCGGTTTCCTCACGGACCTCGGCCATGCCACGAAGCTGGTGGTCGAGCGGGTGCGGCCGGCGAACGTGCTGGTGCTGGAAACGAACCACGACGTGAAGCTGCTCCAGGAGGATACAAAACGTCCGTGGAGCATCAAACAGCGCATCCTCAGCCGGCACGGGCACCTGTCCAACGAAGCCGCCGCCGAGGTGGTCGAGCAGGTTGTGTCCGCCAATCTGCGCCGGGTTTACCTGGGCCACTTGAGCCGCGACTGCAACCGGCCCGAACTCGCGCACGCGGTCATCAGCCAGCGGTTGCAGCGGATTGGCGCCGTGCACGTTGGGGTCGAAACCGCCGCGCAGGACGTGCCGTGCCTCACGTGCCAGCTCTGAAGGGGAGGACACGCGGCTGGGGGCTGCCAGGCCTCGCAGGTTCAGAACCGCCACACCCGGAACGGCGCGTCGAACCACAGCCCGTTGAAATCGAACTGCAACTGGGGCGGGTCGAACCGGCCGCTGAACCAAAAGACCTCGTTGCGGGTCCGCAACAGCTCCACGAGCTCGCCGAACATATCAGCATCGAGGCCAATGATACCGTAACGCTGGCGTCGCAGGTCGTGGCGGGCCATGAGTTCGAGCAGGTGCTCCGCCGCGGGCACGGAGGGCTTGAGAATCCAGATCTCCGCCTCCGGCACTTTCACCGCCAGCTTGTCGAGCTTGGCCACGCTGCATTCGCCGCACTCGACCCATAGCGCTGGACGCAGTTCGTAGTCCAACTGCACCAGGTCGGGCGCAAACGGGATGCTGTCGTTGTCGAGCCGGGCCTCGATCTGAAGCCGGTCACGGAAGAACAGGAGATAGCCGAGGAGTTTCAACAGCACGCGCGTCGTGGTCTCGGTGTCGCCCTGGCCGATCACGATCTTGCCCGGCAGCGCCGGTCGCCGCTGCTCGCGGCGCAACTGGAAGATGTATTTGGCGCTCACGTTGCGGGACCGGTGGGCCGGTCACGGCTCGACGAACACCGGGGTGCCGCCACTCACCATTTGCGCCAGGTATTCCGCGTTCCAGTTGGTCAGCCGGAAGCAGCCGTGCGATTCGGTGCGTCCCACGTCCTCCGGCCGCGGCGTGCCATGGATGCCATAGCCGGGACGGTCGAGTCCGATCCAGGCCGTGCCGACCGGGTTGTTCGGCCCCGCCGGTAGCAACAGCCGCCGGCCCAGTTGGCGCGCCTCGGGCGACTCCGGGAAGATCGCCGGGTCGAACGTATAGGTTGGGTTGGGCACCACGGCCACCACGTGCAGCTCGCCGACGGGCCGCTTGGCGACATTGCGGGCGATGCTGCACGGCGCGTGCATCAGGACGTTGGTGGCGTCGTCAAAGGTGTCCAGCGTTCTGCCGGCGAGGGAAATCCGGATGCACGCCAGGCGAGCGCGGTGGGGTGGCGGCGCCACGTCGGGCAGGCGCACGACCAGGCCCGGCAGGGCGGCCTCCCAGTTGACCTGCGGGTTCAACTGCCGGATCAACGCCGGGTGCGACCAGGCTTTTTCCGCCACCAGTTCAAGCACCGTTTCGTAATCCAGCCGCGTCTGCAGGGACTTGCCCAGCCAGTTGGGACTCAGCGGCAGGAGACGGGCGACGTCGTTGGTCGTGACGGTGTAGAAGACCAGCAGCGGGGCATCCAACCGCAGGCGCGCCTGCGTCGCGGCGTCGAGTGTGCCGGTCACCGGCACCCCGGCCTGCCGCTGAAAAACGCGCAGCGCGGTCCGCGTCTGGTAGCCGCCCACGCCGTCAAGCGACCCGCATGACAGGCCCAGGCGTGCCAGCGCCACCTGCGCTTCAAGCCAATTCTGCACCGGTCGGGGCTCGAAGACGGTGGGTGGTGGGCCCTGCCCGGTGGCCGGTATGGGCGGCGATGGCGGGCGAACCGTCCCGATAAGTGCGGCTGCGGGGTTGGTGGCTGGCGTCGCCGCACGGACCGCCGGGGGCGAAGGACGGGCCGCGAGCGGACTTGGGGCCTTTCGGCCGGAGTGGAAAAAAATCCAGCCGAGGAACGCCACGCCGGCCAGCGACAGCAGCCAGTAAATGGCGGTGTGCCAGTTGGCGGCACGGCGGGGCAACTGGTAACGGGTGTAAATCCGCACCACGCGAGTTAGCCACAGCGTTTCAGTCCCCGCCAGCACAAGCGAAGCGCAGGCAACGCCGCGCACTTGTGGGATTGTCAATCGCCCGGGAATGCCGTTAAGTGGCGGCCGTCATGGCCACCGTTGCTGAACAACTCCGCCAGGCGCGGCAAACCGCAGGCCTCTCCGTCCAACAGGTCGCGGACACAACCAAGATGCGAATTGATCATGTCGCCGCGCTGGAGGAAGGCAACTACGACACCTTCGTCGCCCCGGTCTATATCCGGGGTTTCGTTCGCACGTACGCCCGGCTGTTGCATCTGGACGAGGCGGCCGTCATGACCGCCTTGGACGCCGAGTTGGGGCAGACCAGCAAGTTCCGCGAGCCCCCGCGGCTGGACGGTGGCTCGGACGGCGCGCTGGATGCCGCGATGCTCCAGTTCTCGCGCATCAACTGGCGCATTACCCTGCCCGCGATCGTGATCGTTGTGGTCCTCTTGGCGGTGGTTGTGATTGGCCGCGCGGTCCGGCATCGCCAGGCCGCGGATCCGCTGGGCGGAATCACGCCTGGTTTGTATCAACCGGCCACGACCTCTACCTCTGCCGGGGAGACACTGCCATTGCCTGCCACCAACGCCCCAGCCCGCCGATAGCGTTGGCCTCGGCCGCTCAGGGCCGCTCAGGCGATCGGGGTGATGTAGGTTTCCTCCTGCGCCAGGTGCGGCAGGATCATGGCCACGGTGCGCTCGATGCCGCCGGCGTTTTCCCGCACGACGCGCTGGGCGTTCGTTCCCAGTTCGGCGCAACGGGCGGGATTGGCCAGCAGATTGGCCACGGCCCGTTCGAGTTCCGCCACATCCCGCACCTGCACCGCCGCCTCGGCCTGGACGAAGCTGGCGGCGATGGCGGCGAAATTCTGCATGTTGGGTCCGAACACCATGGCCTTGCCCAGCGCCCCGGGTTCGATCGGGTTTTGCCCGCCCTGGCCGGTGAGGCTCTTGCCGACAAAAATCACGGTCGCGTGCTCGTAAAAGAACTTCAGCTCGCCGGTCGTGTTGACCACCAGACAGTCCAGCGAACGGGGGGCGCGACGCATGGACTCGGTGATGACGCGCCGGTAGAGATAACGCAACCCGCGCGCCTTGAGTTCGCGTCCGACCTCCTTGCCGCGCTCGAAGTGGCGGGGAATCAGGACGAGGAACAGATCGGGGAATCGCTTCCGGAGCCGGAGGAAAATGTCGGCCAGGGCGGCTTCCTCGCCGGCGTGCGTGCTGCCCCCCACCAGGAGCGGCGCGCCCGCGGGCACGCCCAACTGCCCCAGCATCGCGGGCACGTCGAGCAACCGGCGCTCATCCAGTTTCGCGGCATCGAATTTCAGACTGCCGATGACCTGCACCGCCTCCGGCCGGCAGCCTAGTTCGCGCAACCGCGCCGCGTCCGCCTCGGTCTGGGCGCCAACGCCGGCAAAGCTGGCGAACAGCGGTCGAAAGAAAAAGCCAAGCCGCCGATAGCCGCGGTCGGAACGCTCCGACAACCGGGCGTTCACGAGGAACACCGGGGTGTGCCGGTCACGCAGGCGCCAGAGAAAGTTCGGCCAGATCTCCGCCTCGATG
Source organism: Verrucomicrobiota bacterium (assembly GCA_050012855.1). Classification (GTDB taxonomy): domain Bacteria; phylum Verrucomicrobiota; class Verrucomicrobiia; order Limisphaerales; family J093; genus JAJXZJ01. The sequence continues at coordinate 4,565 of JBEKGJ010000025.1, forward strand.
AGCACGACGGCGTCCGGGCGCAGCACCCCCACCGCGTGCGAAACGCATTTTCGGAAATCAACCGGGTAATAGATTTTGAGGATATGGTCGGGCAGTTGCTTGTGCAGTTCGGCCATGCCGGTGGAGGTGGTGGTGGAGACGACGATCTTGATGTTGGGCGCGCGCGGTTCCAGGGCGCGGATGAGCTGGGCGCAGAGGTTCACCTCGCCGACACTGACGGCGTGAATCCACAGGACGTGGCGGTTGGTGACGCCGACCTTGACCCGTGAACCGAACCGGCCGAACCGTTCCCCGAAGCCTTCGCGCCAGTGGCCGCGGCGCCACATTTTGAGGAAATAAAACGGCGCGCTCAGCACAAAGCCGATGGCGAACAGGATGTTGTAGAGGCCCCGCATGGTGCTTCCCGAACCACAGTCTAGGCTGTCTCCGCGAGCGATTGCAATGCCACAATGGGCTGCCACCGCGTGCAAACACCTGTCGCTGCTGAGCCACGCCGGCATGGAGAATGGCGAACGACGAATCGCAAATATCGAACGAAACCAGCGAAGGGCGCGGACACTTCGTTATGTCAGCACACTGCGTCGCCCTAATCGGGATTGAAGCCGCGATAGAACCGCCGGTTGAAACTGGTCGCGCCCTGATCAAGGAATTGCATGGGCACGTTGGTAATGGTGACGCTGGTCAGCGGCGCCCAGTCCACCAGATTGGTCGAGGCCTGGATTTGCCAGGTGTCGCCCAATGCGCCATTGACGGTCACCGCCACCGTTCCATTGGCCAGCGGCGTCACTGGCCCCAGCGTGAGCAGCGTGTCGGCGAGTTGGGCGGATTGGAGGATAGTGCCACCCTCACCCACCACCACAAACGTGCCCTGGCCATAGGCTACGGCCGGCAGGGAATTCATCGTCCCCGACGGGCGGCTGATCCAATCAAGCCCGTTGGTCGAGGTGAGAATTGTCCCGGCGCGCCCCACCGCCACGAACGTTCCGTGACCAAAGCAAACCGCTAACAGGTCGGCGCCAGTAGTGGTATTGGCAGGCGTCCAAGTGTCGGCATCGGGCGAAGTCTGAATCGTGCCGGTTCCCACTGCCACAAAACGACCGCTGCCGTAGGCGATGCCTTGGAGTGCGTTGGCGGCGCCGGAATCCTGGGCCGTCCATTGGACGCCATCGCCGGAAGTCAGCACCACCCCGCCATCCGCCCCCGCCACAAAAGTGCCATTGCCAACGGCAACACTGTAGATCGAGCCACCGTAGCCCGGGTCCCGGCGTTCCCAATCTACGCCGTTCGTGGAAGCCAGCACAACCCCACCGTCGCCCACCACGACAAACTGGCCTCGGTCGTAAGCGGCTCCGCGAAGTTGACTCGTCACTCCTGAAGCTGGCCAGAGCCAGTTGACCCCGTTGGCCGAAGTCGCAACGGCTCCTTGGTTACCTGCCGCCACAAAGAGGCCATTGCCATAAGTTACGGACTGCATGGGACTGGGGGTGCCGGACTCTTGTGCCGTCCACCGGACCCCATCTGGCGAAACCACCACGCCTGCGTCCAAGGCGCTGCCGCCTACAAATAGGCCGTTTCCATAGGCGACGCTCGAAAGGTAGTAGCTGGTGACGCTGGACTCCAAGCTGCGCCATGTGCTCAAGTTCGTGGAGACGAGCGGCGCCGAGTTTCCCAACACCACCCAGGCGCCGTTACCATGAGCCACTGCGCGAAGATCACCCTGGAGACCTCCGGAGGCATGTTTGGTCCAGTTCGTGCCGTCGGTCGAGGTGGCAACCAGGCCGCCGCCCCCCAGGGCGACGAACATACCCGCATCCCAGCCGACGCCCAAAAGAGGGCCCGGTGACGCAGCGAATCCCAGGCTGATCCAGTCATAACCGTTGGTGGATGTGCATACATATGATGCACCACCACCGGCGACGGCCACGAACGTGCCGTTGCCGTAGGCGAGACCAGAGAAGGATGGGCGGGTACTGAGGGTTTGCTCCGTCCAGTTCGTCCCATCCTTCGAGGACACCAGCGTTCCGAACATGCCCAGCGCCACATAGACGCCGTTGCCGTAGGCGACCGCCGTCAACCAGTCCGTGGTCATGGATAGCTGCGCCGTCCAATTTGTCCCATCCGGCGACGTAAGGACTGTGCCTTCTTCACCCACCGCCACAAACTGCCCGCCTCCGTAGGTGACTGCCAGCAACACCGAGGTGCTGTCAGGGAAAACCGCAGTGTTCCAAGTGGCGCCATCCCGGGAGGTCACAATCGCTTCACCGGTCACGCTGGTTCCGGCCATGGTGTAACCGACGGCCACGAAGGCGCCGTTCCCGCGGGCAGTACCGTTGAGGGTGTAATAAGTGGAGGCCCCATAGACCGGGCCGATGAGCTGGGCTTCCCAAGTCAGACCGTCAAGCGAGGTCGCCACCGCGCCGCCGGCCCCCACCGCCACAAACTGGCCGTCCGCGTAAGTGATGGCGTTCAGGGCATTGCCGTTGGGCAACGGATTGCGCCATTGCCATTGATCCAGCGGATCAGCGGCCAAACCGGCGACCTGCCCCGCCAATGCCACCCATGCCACCGCCAAAACCAGCGATTTCATCGTCGTTCCTTAGTTTTTGTGGAGTAAATGGTTCCAGTTCCAACCGGAAGGCGGTCCTTCGCGGAGTGGTCGGCTCCGATCACAGAGCAAACACTGCGGCCCAATGAGCGGTTGCCTGCTGGCGAGTCCCACCGCCCGGCTGCCAGGCCGGCAGTTATCACGGATCGGGCTGGAATCGTCATTTCCATTCGGGGTGGGGTTGATTGTCCCGGTACCAGCGCCGCATGACGTCGAGGTTCTGGTAGTCAAGCAGCCTTTGCGACTCCAGATTCTCGACGTGATCGTCGCAGAACAGCACGTTAAAGCGCCCTCCGTGCCGCATTCGCGTTAGCGCCAATGACACAGCGCTGTCCGGCATGACGGGCGGTGCAAGCCCAAGCTGCAAGGCAATCCCCGCATTCGCCGAAAAAGTTCGTTCCGAAAAGTCCCACCATCCCACGGTGCCGAAGACATCCGCTCGCACCACGGTGCTGTCACCCATAGCGATCATCCCGCCGGGATTTACCACTTCGCTTTCTTTGAGCGGGAAATCTGACACCCAGCTCACCATGAATGGATCGGGTTCCCTTGTGAGCCCAAGGGGGTCGGCGCCGTTGTATCCATAGGCTCCGACAGCGGTGCCGATTGGATCGCCCGGAGGGAAGAAAGTGGCGTAGTAGGCATTCGGTAGTCTTGCGTAGCCTGGACATACGGCAACCACGCCGTCAGGAACGTATCGGCCTTGGTTTGTGTCCCAACTCGGCCAGGCTGCTCCCGTGTAGGGTTTGAGACGCATGAACCAGCGAATTCCATCAGTAGAATATGCGGCATTCGTTACCAGCTGATCCGGCGGATAACCGTCGTGGTCGTTGAGATACATTCGCAAGCCGAGGCCCCACTGGTGCAGGTTGCTCTTGCAGACGGCAGTGTAGCCGGCTTGCTTGGCCCGGCTCAGCGCCGGCAGCAGCAGCGCCGCCAGGATCGCGATGATGGCGATCACCACCAGCAGTTCGATGAGCGTGAAGCCAGTGCGGTGAATTCCCCCGCCCGCAACCTGATCTCCGGCAGGCGGATGCCGGTCAAGCGAAAGGGCCGGATGCGAAGGGCGCTTGGGCGAACCTCGTGCCTTGCGCGGGACTTCTGCCCGAATCGGCCCAGCACTGAAGTTCATGATGACCTGGCCGATAATCTAGCATTTCTCGGGCCATCTGACCAGGCAATTCAGGGTGCCATCGGTTCACCTTGTCCAGCCACGTGGTGCTCCCCGGACCGCGGCTGTGCCGGAGGCCAGCCGCAGCAGATTCGCTTCTGCCGGCCAGGCTGCGATGATTCCACGGCTTGGTCTCGAAAACGAGTTCGCTTTTCTTGAAATCCACCGTCACCCGGCTGTGGTCCGGCACTTCGCCGGCAATCAGCTTGCGCGACAGCGTCGTTTCCACCGCGCGCTGCAAAAACCGCTTCAATGGCCGCGCGCCATGGACCGGGTCGTAGCCTTCGCGGGCGACGTGTTCCTTCGCCGCGTCGCTCAACACCAACTCGATGTGCCGGTCCGCCAGCCGCGCGCGCAGTAGGTCGAGCTGGAGGTCCACGATCTTCTTGATGTCGGCCAGCGTGAGCGGTTTGAACAGCACCGTCTCGTCCACGCGGTTCAGGAACTCGGGCCGGAAGTGGCGTCGCGGCGAGAAAATCGGGTTTGTCAGCGGTACTGGTTCACGCCATGCTGTTCACGAAGCTGAGAGTCCAATGAACGTTCGCGCCCCTTCCGCCCTTGGAACTGCCCTCGCTTTCGCCACCGCCCTGGCGCAAGCGCAGTTCAACATGACGCCGATAACGACGTTCGGCGCCAACGGCTGGTTGGCCCCGAACGGGGTGAATGGCAGCACTTACGCGTACCTGACGACGAACGATACGGAACGGGGTTTGGCCTGCGGAAACAGCCACTTGTACCTGGTCAGCCGGAATGGAGGCGATCTCGTACGCATCCTCGATCCCCACACTGGGGCGGACTTGGGGGCGTTGAATCTGGGCACCAACGTCGTCAGCGGGGGGACCTTTGACATCAACATGGTGGCCGTCGGCTCCGACGGCTCGATCTATGTCGCCAACCTGGCCACGGACCCCACGCCGTTCCGGGTCTATCGGTGGACGAATGACCTTCCCACCACGATGCCTACGGTTGCGTACAGTGGCGTGCCGCTGGCGGGAGCACGGGTTGGCGACAGTCTGGCTGTGATCGGCAGCGGCAGCGCGACGCGGCTCGCGGCCGGTTTCAACAGCATTCCAAGCGTCACCGGAGATAATGGTTACACAATCATCGCTCCCAGCGTCGGCAGCGCCACGTCCGTCGGGTTCAGCAGCAACCCGCCGGCGGCGGGCGACTTCCGGTTGGGAATCACTTTCGCCGACGCAACCCACGTGCTGGGCACGCAAGGTGGGACCGGCGGGCTGTTGCTTTACACCGGCTTCTCGGGAAGTACCGGCACCTTGCTGGCCAGTCCCGCGCTCGCGTCGTCGGACGAGAGACCGATGAGTTTCGCTGTGATCGGCGGTCTTCCGCTGCTGGCCGCCCTCAGCACCACGGACAACCACGTAAGCGTGTATGACATGACGGACCCGGCGACCCCGGTTCTCCTGGGGCAAAGCACGACCACCACCGGCACCTTGCCCACGGACACTCACAACAGCGGCGCGGTCGCCTGGGGTGCCACCGCCGGCAACCAGGCGACGCTCTACGCCATGGCCACCGACGATGGCATTCAGGCGTTCGTCGTGACGTTGCCGGGACCGGAAGCCCCGAGCATCACGACTCAGCCCCAAAGCCAGACCGTGTATGAACTGTCGCCGGCGGCCTTCAGCGTGACGGCGCAGGGGAAACCCATCCCCACTTATCAATGGTATCAGGGCAACGACCCGTTGGCCGGGGCGACGAATGCCAGCTACACGATCCCAGCCGTGCCCTTGAGCGACAACGGCGCTCAATTCAAGGTCGTGGTCCAAAATCTGATCAGCAACGTGACCCAGGCGGTGACCAGCCAGGTGGCCACGCTGACGGTGACGGCGGACACCACACCCCCCGTGTTGCTGAGTGCGCGGGCCACCAGTGCCAACGAAGTGCAGGCGAGCTTCTCCGAGCGGGTTGACCCGGTGACTGCCACGAACCTCGCGAACTACATGATTCAGAGTGTGGACGGCACGTTACCAATCCTCTCCGCGGCGCTCGATGCCTTCCAGAGCAACGTGGTTCTCAGCGTCAGTGCAATGACCCTCGGAACCAGTTACATGCTGACCGTGAATAACGTGACGGACCAGTCGGCGGCACGAAACGTCGTCGCCCACAATTCGCAGGCGGGCTTCGCGCTGGGGGCCTACAATCTCGCCACCATCGGCAGTCCGAGCAGCCCCGGTGCCCAGACGGGAATCCCCGGAGGCTACGAGATTACCGCCACCGGCCACGGCATGGGCGGCGGCAGCGACCAGGGAGAGTTGAGCTACCAGTTGCGAACCGGCGATTTTGACGTGGCCGTCCGCTTGGCGGATCTGGCACCGGCCGATGTGTGGTCCACCGCCGGACTGATGGCCCGCGAAACCTTGGATGCTTCAAGCCGGTTCGCGGCCACTTTCGCCACGCCGGCGATGGCGGGTTGCTTCTTCGAGTGGCGCGACCCGGCCGGCGCCACCAGTCTTTCCAGCGGGCATTCTTCGGTCAATTACCCGAACACCTGGCTGCGACTCAAACGCGCCGGCAACGCCTTCAGCGGCTTCACCGGTTACGACGGCCAGACGTGGACCGCTTTCGGCAGCGTGACGATCGGCATGGCCTCGCAAGTTTGCCTTGGCTTCGCCGTTAGCAGCCATAATACGAACCAGTTCACTACCGCCCGTTTCCTGGAGGTCCAGGATGTGACCAATGCCGTCCCCGGCTCCGTGTCCAATCCGACGGAGCCGTTGGGGCCGTGTAGCCGGCGGACGTCGATGGTGTTTTCGGAGATCATGTACAAGCCGGCCCCGCGCACGGACGGCCGGAACCTGGAGTTCATCGAACTCTACAACAGCAACCCGTGGTGGGAAGACATTGGCGGTTACCGGCTGGCCGGGGACATTGATTTCACCTTCCCGCGCGGCACGGTCCTGGGCGGGGGTGCGTTCGTGGTCGTGGCGCGAGTTCCCGGCGACGTTCAGGCGGTCTATGGCATCACCAACATCGTCGGCCCCTACCAGAACACCCTCAAGAAAACCGGGACCGTCCAGTTGATCAGCGAGCGGGAAGCGGTGTTGCTGGAGGTGACTTACGACTCGGTCCTGCCCTGGCCGGCGGGCGCCGACGGGACCGGGCACTCGATCGTGCTGGCGCGGCCCAGCTACGGCGAGGCCGATCCGCGGGCCTGGGCGATCAGCGACGTGGTGGGCGGCTCGCCCGGGCTGGGCGAAGCCTATCGCCCCAGTCCGTTGCGGCAGGTGGTGATCAACGAGTTTCTGGCCAACCCCGACCCGCCGGGCGCCGGTTACGTCGAACTCTACAACCACAGCAACACGGCGGTGGACCTTTCCAATTGCGTCCTGACCGACGACGCCACCCTCAACAAGTTCGTGGTGCCAACCAACACGGTGATCGCCGGGGCGGGATTTGTGGTGTTCCCAGAGAGTGAGCTTGGTTTTGCCCTCAATCCGGCAGGCGGCCTGCTTTTGTTCAGGAACCCCGACGGCAGCCGGGTTCTGGACGCGGTGACCTACGAAGCGCAGGGCCGCGGGGTGGCCGCGGGCCGGTGGCCCAACGGCGCCGCGGACTTTTATCCCCTGGCGGCGCCCACGCCCGGCGCGGCGAATGGCGGCATCCTGATCGGCGACCTCGTCCTCAACGAGCTGATGTACAAGCCGGTTTCCGGCAACGACGACGACCAGTATGTCGAGCTCTACAACCAGGGCGCCAATGCGGCGGATCTGGGTGGCTGGCAATTCACGGCGGGCATCTCGTTTGTGTTCCCGACCAACACGGTCCTGGCCCCCGGGGGCTATCTGGTGGTGGCGCGCAATCAGACCAATTTGTTCAGCCATTACCCGAATCTGAACCCGGCCAACACCGTCGGGGACTTCAGCGGGAAACTTCCGCACAAAGGCGGCCGCGTCGCGTTGGCCCGACCGGAGGCTTATCTGACTTCCAACGGTCTGGGCGGGTGGGCGACCAACACGATCTATGTCGTGGAGGACGAAGTAAACTATGGCATCGGCGGGCGCTGGGGCCAGTGGGCGCACGGGGGCGGCAGCAGTTTGGAGCTGATCAATCCCCGCACCAATCACCGGCTGCCCTCCAACTGGGCCGACAGCGATGAAACGACCAAGTCGTCCTGGACCAACCTCGAAGTCACGGGTCTGCTGGACAACGGCTCCACTTACAATGGTGCTGCCGTCAACTTCGTTCAAGTGGGGCTCCTGGATGTCGGCGAATGTCTGATTGACAACGTTGAGGTTTACCGGGGCGCCGGCACGGGCAATTACGTTCGCAACCCGGATTTCGAGAGCGGGCTCGGCAACTGGGCGGTGCAAGGGGACCATGTCCGCTCCAGCCTGGAGACAGTGCTGGGCGGCTATCAGAGCGCTCAATGCCTGCATTTGCGGGCCAGTGACGGCATCTGGACGATGGCCAACTGTGTCCAAGGCACCCTGACCAATGGCCTCGGGACCTCGGGACCCGCCACCCTCCGGCTCAAAGGGCGCTGGTTGCGCGGTTCGCCCGAAGTGTTGCTGCGTGTGCGCGGCAATTATCTCGAACTGACCGGTTCGCTCCCGGTGCCGGCCAACCTCGGTACTCCGGGATCGCCCAACAGCCGGGCGGTGACCAATGCCGGCCCAGCCATCTACCAGGTCAGCCACGCGCCGGCCCTCCCCGCCGCCAGCCAGCCGGTCGTGGTGACTGCGCGCTTCCACGACGTGGATGCCTTCACGCCAACGCTCCAGTGGCGGGTGGACACCACCGTCAATCACGCCCCCAGCTACGCGAGCGTGCCGATGGTGGACGATGGCACCGGCGGCGACGCCGTGGCTGGCGACGGGCTCTACAGCGCGACGATCCCCGGCCAGGCGGCGGGCACTGTGGTCGCCTTCCGGGTGAGCGCCGGTGACGCCCAAGGGGCATTGACGATTTTCCCCGGCGACCCCGGCGACAACTCGGGACTGCCGCGCGAGTGCGTGGTGCGGTTCGGGGACACGATCCCGACCGGCAGTTTCGGGCACTGCCATGTATGGATGACGCAGAACTGGATCAGCCGGTGGGTCAGCCTGGGCGGCCTGTCCAACGAGAGCCAGGATGGAACCTTCGTGGACGGCTGGAGTGGGCGGATCATCTACAACTGGGGGGGGCGGCCGGCGGGCAGTCCCTATCACCAATACACCGGCTCGCCTGTAACCACAGTGGAGGGACAGCATTGGACAGTGCCGGAGGATGACTTAATGTATGGCACGACGTCGTTCAACAAACAGCATGTGCCGGGGAACAATGTGCTCGACGACGACACCTTGCAGCGCGAGCAGACCTCCTACTGGATGGCCCGGCAGATCGGGCTGCCGTGGGCTTACCGGCGTTATTATATCCTCTACGTCAATGGCAACCAGCACGGACCGTTGATGGAGGACAGCCAGGTGCCCGACGGCGACGTGCTCAAGGAGTACTGGCCCAATGACAACAACGGCTGGCTCTACAAAAACAACGGCTGGTTCGAGGGCGACACCGCCTTGAGCAGCGGCTACATGAACTTCACCATGCCCACCTGGTGTCTGCTGGGCCGGTTCACGACGACCGTCAACGGTGTGCCCAACCAGCTCAAGCTGGCCCGCTATCGCTGGATGTACTGGGTGCGCCAATACACCGACTCCGCCAACAACTTCACCAACATCTTCAACCTGATCGCCGCCGCCAACCTGTCCACCAGCAATCCCGCCTATTACACAAACATGGAAGCCTTGGTGGACACCGAGGAGTGGATGCGCATGTCGGCCATCGAGCACGCCACCGGCGACTGGGACTCGTTCTTCACCCAAAACCAGTGGAACATGTACATCTACAAGCCGACCCAGGGGAAATGGACCGCGCTGAAGTGGGATTGGAACATCACCCTGGGCGGGGGAACCGCGACCTGGGGACCGGATGGGGGCAACCTCTTCAACGTCGGCTCGAACGATTCCATCATGTCGGCGTTCCAGAACTACTCGGCGCACCGCCGTGCCTACCTGCGGGCCTTTCAGGACATTGCCAACCGGGCGATGAATAACACTTACGTGAACCCGGTCCTGGACGCCAAGTACTCGGCGTTTGTGGCCGGTGGCATTACCGCCCGCGATCCCGGGGTATCGGGTGGCCTCAAGAGCTGGATCACCACCATGCACCGCTCCCTGCTTCAGGCCCTGACCAACCAGGGCGTCATCAACCTTCCCTTTGCCGTCACCGGCCCGACCAACCTCGCCACCGGCACCAATTTTGTGAGCCTGACCGGCACCGCCCCGGTCGAGGTCAAGACGATCACCACGGAGGGCGTCGCGCTGTCGGTGACCTGGCCCAACTTCAAGAGCTGGCAGTTGACCCTGCCGCTGGCCGGCGCCACGAACCTGGTCACCCTCCAGGGGGTGGACCTCAACGGCAACGCCCTGAGCAATGCGGTCATAACGCTCGTAATCGTGAACACGAATGCTGTTCCAATGGCGCCGGCACCGGTTCGCATCAACGAATGGATGGCCAGCAACAAGAACACTCTGATCAACCCCGCCGATGGCAACTCCGACGACTGGTTCGAGCTCTACAACCCCAACCCGTTCATCCTGGATCTCTCCGGCTACTACGTCTCGAACGACCCGTCCGTGCCAACGAAATGGCAGGTCCCGGCCGGCACCGGCCTGGCCCCCGGCGGATTCCTGCTGGTCTTCGCTGATGGCGGCCTGACCGCCCCGGACAACAGCCTTCACGCCAGCTTCAAGCTGAGCAAATCCGGGGCCTCCATCGCTCTCTTCGATCCCCAGGTCAACCCCGTGGATGCGGTCACCTTCGGTCCCCAGACCACCGATGTTAGCGAGGGCCGCTACCCCGATGGCGGCCCCAAGGTCTATGCGATGAAGACGCCGACGCCCGACGCGCCGAACCTCTTCACCAACTCGCCGCCGGTGCTCGCGCCACTGGCCGATCAGACCGTCGCCGCCGGCAGCCTGCTTACCTTGCAGGTCGTGGCCACCGACCCGGATGTCCCACCGCAAATCCTCACCTTCAGCCTGGACCCGGGGACGCCGGCCGGAGCGACCATCAACCCCACCAACGGCGTGTTCACCTGGACGCCCACAACCAACCAGGCCCCGAGCACCAACGTCCTGGTCGTGCGCGTGACCGACGACGGCGCCCCGCCGCTCAGTGCCGCTCAGCAAGTCAGCATCACGGTGACGACACCCACCTTCGACTTCAGCCACATCGGCCTTTCCGCCGACGGCCGGCCGACGTTCGCTTGGGGCACCGAGCCGGGTTTCACCTATCGCGTGGCGTTTAAGAATTCCTTGAACGACGCGGCGTGGCAGAAACTGGTGGACCTCACCGCCACCGGCGCCACGCTGGTGTTCACCGATCCCGGACCGGCCGGGTTCACCCAGCGCTTCTACCGCGTCGAACGGTTGCCGTAAGCCGACGTTCGCGGGAGGCTGCTCACTGGGCCAATATGTGTTGAGCATTGCCAGGTTCCTGGCATTGCTTAGGGGAATCACTGGCGCCAGCCGGTCAACTCGACTTCCCACAACGGCCGCACCGCCACCAGACACGCGCGAATTAACCTGAATCCGCGTTCGCCCAGTCGCAGCCGGGCCGCCGCATTGGCGGCGAATCGGTCGTAGCCGTAGCGGCGCACGGCGACCGATTCGACCTGGTAGCCGAGCACGGCAACCAAGTTGCCCACGTTCTGGGCGTTCCAGTTGTAGAGATGGTGATTGGGTTCCGCAGCTCGATACTGTGCATAGCGCCGCTCGCGCTCCCACGGCACGTGCAGAACCAGCCGGCCGCCGCGTTTCAACACGCGGGCCAGTTCGCGCAGCGCCGCGGCCGGTTCCAGCAGATGCTCGAGGGTTTGATGACAGATCGCCACATCCGCGGTGGCCGCCGGCACCGCCGCCAGGTCGGTGGAGAACTCGATCCCGAGGGCGGCAACGCGCTCCCCGAGAAACGTCGCCGTGTCCACGCCGATGCGGCGCGCGCAGCGCAGTTGTCCCAGGTTCCAGCCCGACCCGACCCCCAGTTCCATGACGACATCCTCCGGACGAACATGCCGCTGCAACTTTTCCGCGCGCAACGTCATGACCCACGGCAGGCCTTCGGGTCGAAGCGCACGCTTCTCCTCGTGATAGGCGTGCCCTGACGCGCCATGATAGAGCGCCGCGGCCGGATCACCGGGTGACGTTTGGTCGTTCATGTGGCGGACGATTGACGGGAGCGTAGCCAGTCGGGAGCGCCGCCGCAACCCGCGAGCGGATCACCGCCGCTGGACACCTCCGGGCGGGCCTCCTATCTTGCGCCCGTGAGCGAAGCTCGGAAAGGGCGCGTGGTCGTCGGCATGAGCGGCGGGGTGGATTCCTCGGCCGCCGCCGCCCTGCTGCTGCAACAGGGCTACGATGTCATTGGCATCACGCTCAAGCTCTGGCCACAGGACTGCCTCGCCCGCGCCGAGGACAAGTGCTGCGGCCCGCAGGCCGTTGCCGACGCCCGCGGCGTCTGTCACCGGCTGGGCATTCCGTTCTACCTCGTGGACGAGGCGGCGGAGTTCCGCCAGCAGGTCATCGAGTATTTCGCCGCGGAATATCGCGCGGGCCGCACGCCCAACCCGTGTGTGCTGTGCAACGAAAAGCTGAAGTTCGGCACCCTGCTCAGCCGCGCCCGCAAGCTCGGCGCCGACTTCGTGGCCACCGGCCATTACGCCCGCGTCGAGCACGATGCCCCCACCGCCCGATTTCTCCTCAAGCGCGGCCGGGATTTGCGCAAAGACCAAAGCTACTTCCTCTTCTCGCTCCGACAGGACCAGCTAGCGCACTCCCTCTTCCCGCTGGGCGAACTGACCAAGACCGACACGCGCGCGGTCGCCCGCGACCGCCAGTTGAAGACGGCCGAGAAGGAGGAGAGCATGGAAATCTGCTTCGTGCCGGACAACGATTACGGACGGTTCCTCCAACAGGCGAAATTGGTCGCCCCCCACCGCGGCGAAATCGTGGACCCCGCCGGCCGCGTCCTCGGCCACCACGAAGGCATCGAGTTTTACACGATCGGCCAGCGCAAGGGCCTGGGCATCGCCGCGCCCAAACCGCTCTATGTCCTGGAACTGGATCCCACGCAGAACCGCGTCGTGGTCGGCGACGACGATTCCGCGCTGCAACGCGACGCGTTCACGGTCCAGCGCTGCAACTGGATTCCCTTCGACGTGCCCGCCGGCGAACTCGAAGTCACCGCCAAGATTCGCTACCACCACGCCGGCACGCCGGCGACGGTGACGCCGCAGGCGGGCCGCGCGGCGCAGGTCAGACTGCACGCACCGCAACGGGCCATCACCCCGGGGCAGGCGTGTGTGTTCTATCAGGACGACCTCGTGGTCGGCGGCGGCTGGATCGCGCGTTCGCCATGAAAACCAGTTCCCGCTTCTGCGTCGTGCTCGTCACCGCGCCCGACCTGAAGACCGCGCGCGCCCTGGCGAAAGCGGCCCTCGCCGCGAAACTCATTGCCTGCGCGAATCTCGTGCCGTGCCTCGAATCGCACTATTGGTGGCAGGGCAAACTCGAGTCGGCCGCCGAGGTGCTGCTGTTGATGAAAACCGCGCGGTCGCGCGCCGCCGCCTTGGAAAAGCTGGTGCTGGCCCGGCATCCCTATGACACGCCGGAATTCGTCGTGCTGCCAATGACCGCAGGCAGCCGGCGTTATCTTGACTGGCTCGCCGCCAACGTTCGCTGAGGCCCGCGTTAACCGGCCGCCGCCCCGCCAAATTCGTCGGCGTGATAGGAGCTGCGGACCATCGGCCCGCTGGCGACATGGAGGAAACCAAGTTTCCGCGCAGCGGCGCCGAACTCGGCGAACTTCGCCGGTGAAACGAACTCCACCACCGGCAGGTTCGTGCGCGTCGGCTGTAGATACTGGCCGAGCGTGAGAAGGTCGCACCCGACGTTCCGCAGATCGTGCAACGCCGCCACCACCTCGTCGTCCCGCTCGCCCAGGCCGAGCATCAGCCCGGATTTCGTGAACAGCCCCGGCGCGCCTCGCGCCCGGGCCTTGCGCAGGACCGAAAGCGACCGGTCATAGGTCGCCCGCGACCGGACGGTCGGCGTGAGCCGGCGGACGGTTTCGAGGTTGTGATTGAAAACGTGCGGTTGCGCGGCCAGCACCGTGGCGATCGCGTCGTCGCGATCGTTGAAATCCGACGTCAGCACTTCGATGACGATGCCGGGATTCACCCCCCGCACGGCCTCGATCGTCCGCGCAAAATGAGCCGCGCCGCCATCGGCCAGATCGTCGCGGGCGACCGCCGTGATGACCACGTGCCGCAGGCGCATCCGGCGGGTGGCCTCGGCGACGCGCGCGGGTTCGTCCGGGTCGAGCGGCAACGGTTTCGCCGTGTCCACGGCGCAAAAACCGCACGCGCGGGTGCAGCGGTCGCCGGCGATCATGAACGTGACGGTGCCGCGGCTCCAGCATTCCCAGTGGTTCGGGCACTTCGCGCTCTCGCAGACGGTGTGCAGCCGCAGTTCGCCCAGCAGCGAGCGCGTGGCGGTGAAGCGCTCGGTCGTCGGCAGCTTGATCCGCAGCCATTCGGGCAGGCGCGGGCGGGGCGACTCCGGCCGTTCGAGGGTCGCTGTCGGGCTTCCCGCCACGCTGTTTATCGTCATCGTCATTGTCCCTCTTAATCTTAATCTCATTCTTGATCTTAATCTTAATCCTGTTCGTAATCTTGCCCTGGTTCCCACGATTAATCCAGTCCGTGACCTCCGAATGGAGCCACCAGGCGCAAGAGGAAACTCAACTTCCGGCCCGGTATTCGGCGGGTTCCTCGTGCAAGCGGTCGGGTGAAGTCGCCTTCGTCAGGCCAACCAGCATGGCGACGATGCGCTGGAGCCGGGCTTTGCCGTCGGCGAGTTCGGTTTCGTTGATGCCTTGCTGGCGAAACAGAACATCCAGACAGGCGGCACACTCCAGGGCCGATCCGCGAGCGGAGTCAAAATAACGGCAGCGGTCGGGCGCGGTGAACTTGCCGTTGCCCTCGGCGATGTTGAGTGGAATCGAAGTGCGCGCCCGGTCCAACTGGTTGTGGACGGCAGGCGTTCGCGGCAGACGCTGCAACAAGGGTTCCGACCAGGCAAGGAACCCGAGCGCCTCCTGGTAAACGTGAAGTTTCTCGTGGTCAAAGCAAGGCGTCGGCATGGCGGAAAGCGGGTGGTGGTGGGATTAAGATTGAGATTAAGATTAAGATGAAGATCAAGGCTTGGCGAAGGGCTTACGGAGGAAGAAACCCGCAGGCCGCCCACCACGTGGCCAGTTCCTGCGCCCCAAAATCCGCGAGAATCTGGCCGTCCACGGCGATCACCGGCGCCCGTGTTTGACCGGAGAGCCGCTCCATCTCGGCCAACGCCGCCGCGTCGGCGATGACATTGATCGTCTCATAGCGGATGCCGTGCTTGTCCAGCCAGTCCATGGCTTCGCGGCACCACGGGCAGCCCGGCTTGATGAAGAGGCGGATGCTCCCGGGTTTCATGGTTCGGTGATCACGGTGTCGTCGTGCTCATAGGCCGGCGCGCAGCAGCAGAGCAGGCGCAGCACTTCGAGGCCGGTGTTCCACAGCTTGTGGCGCTGGCCGGGCGGAATGGCAATGGCGTCGCCGGGCCGCACCTCGCGTTCCTCGCCCGCGAGCCGCATCCGCCCCGTCCCGTGGGTGATGTAGTAGATCTCCTCGGTCCGCACGTGGCAATGCTCCTGCGTGGCGGCGCCCACGGGCACCCGGGCCTCGGCCAGGCTCTGGTGCCGGATCACCGAGTTGCGGTGGGCCAGCAGTTCGCGGATTTCCGAGCCGTCCTTGGTGATGAACGACGGCACGGTGCTGAGGTTTTTCACGTCCATAAGTCGCGCTTCGAATGTGCGCCGGCTCGCGCGCCGCGCAACTCAAAACCGGTTGACCGCCCGCTTTCGCGGCCTACCTTTCGGTCATGCAACATTCGCCGGGATTCTTGAGACTCGTGGACGACGCCCGCACCCGCATCCGGGAAATCACCGTGGCCGACGCCCGCACCAGGCTCGCCCAGAACCCACGCACTGTCCTGCTCGACGTGCGCGAGGACCACGAATGGCTGAACGGCCACGCGGACGGCTCCCGGCACCTGGGCCGGGGCATCCTGGAGCGCGATTTCGAGCAATTGTTCCCTGATCCGGACACGGAGATCATCATGTACTGCGGCGGCGGGTTTCGCAGCGCGCTGGCCTGCGACGCCGTCCAAAAAATGGGTTATCGCCGGGTTTCTTCCCTCATCGGCGGCTACAAGGGGCTGGTCAGCGCGGGCTGGCCGGTGGTGAAGTAGCCACGAACCTCATCCCCTCATCCGATCCTTCGCCCCCATTGGGGGAAGGCCCGCCTGCCGCCTGTCTGCGTGCGAAACACAAGCAGGCGCGGCGCTTGGCGCAGGCAGGCGCCCCCAGGGCGGTTGAGGGGGATTTCGCCTGGTTCATGGCTCAGAACAGGAGACTACCGCAATCCTCTGCTTTGTGCCCTTTGTGCATCTTCCGCGGCCTTTTCGACCCAACCGGGCGTGGCTTCGTGGAGTCTCCCCCGGGGAAGCATCGCCCCGCCGAGCATCTGAAACCTGTTCACGCAATCAAGTTCAGCCCTCCGCCAGCGGCCACCGACCGAAGTGCAGGCCGAAAGCGCCGGTCTCTACAAGCTGCTCCAAGAAGGCGTGGACACCAGCATCGAAGAAACCGGATACCTGCCCGCGAATGGAAACGGCACCGGAGGCAGCAACGGTTCAGCTTCCGCGCCGGCAGCAGAACAGGACCGTTGGAACTGCTCCGAAAATCAGAAGAGCCTGGTCCTGAAGATCGTCAGCGAAAACAACCTCGACAAGAACGAGATCGAAACATTGGCACAGGAGCAGTTCGGCAAGGGCGTGAGGAGGCTCCAACAAGCTCGAAGCCTCCGGTCTCATTGAAGAACTCCTGGGGTCTATCAGGGTTCATTGGGATGCGGCGACGGCGGCTGCATCGCCAGGTGGCGAATGCCCGGACTGCTTCGAGACGGAGACATGATTTGCGCCGGGATCAATTTCAAAACGCATGGACCGAAAATCGAGCGACCAACTGCGAAGCGGCCGCAGCAAATCCTGCCCCAGGTTCCCGTAGAAAAACTCCTTCGGGTCGGTATTATGCGGTTTGGTGAGCACCGAAATATTGTGTAATACAACCGAAGCGGTTCCGAAAGCGAGCGGGACGTCGACCCCGTTGAAGGCTGGCACCTCGTGGCTTCCCCCGGCTCCCAAAACCTGGTAGGGACTCGGGTTAATCCCGACGAAGGCATCCTTGTTCTCATTCGAGTAGAGATCGTAGAGCAGGGTGCCTGGGGCGCCTGTATCCAGGTTGAATAACCGCACGCCCTTTCTGGTCTTCGCCGCTATCAGCGGTTTGTTTCCTTCCATGAACATCTCGGCGCCTTGATTGTTCGTTGACGGGCTGACCCCGACGCGGCCGTCGTCATAAAAGGTCACACACCCAAGACCGGCAATTTCCGGATATCCAATAATCATGTCTATTTGCATCTTG
The DNA here is from genome assembly GCA_050012855.1 of Verrucomicrobiota bacterium. Classification (GTDB taxonomy): domain Bacteria; phylum Verrucomicrobiota; class Verrucomicrobiia; order Limisphaerales; family J093; genus JAJXZJ01. Next base: position 21,925 of record JBEKGJ010000025.1, read on the forward strand.
GCCGGGGCAATATAGAGGTATTTGTCATCAAAGACGCCGGCCCCGACATTCCGGATTTCCGCATTCCCGATTTGCAGGCGGGGAATGAGGGTCACGTGAGCCTGGATGACGCCTCCGGCCGCGCCGTACGCCAGCACGGTTTCCTCGGAAATCTTCAAACCGAGCTGACGTGCCCGGGTCATTGTGAGGACCGAACCATCGGCGCCCGTATCAAAGACGGCGCATACGGTTTTCCTTCCAACCTCGACCGGACCTTCAATGAGTCCGAGCACGTCCCTTTTGGTCTGAACTGTGAACGGGGCGCTGACTTTGACCGTCTGGGCTGGGTAATCTTTCATTAATTCATTGGACTGACGGTCACTTTCGACGTCCTTTTTCTCCTGTTCGCCAAGCAAAGAGGCGAACTGCTGCAAAACATGCGCAGCGGCTTTCGCCGCCTTCCCGTATAGGAAGGATTTAGCATAGTCATCAGCGAGGGCAAGCCAGCCCAACTTGCTCTGCTCGGCCGTCAGCGATCCGGGTTGCCGCCCGGCCAGGAGCGGTTCGAGCGCCCGCAATGACTCGGTAATCCGGTTTTTTCGATTTGCCAGCATTCCCGAAAAGAAACTGCGGTCCGGAGCGGCCAAATCATGCGCCTCATTGAAAGCGTGTTCCAATTCCAGATATCGCTTTTCCTCCAGCAGAAGAGTGAGCTTTGCGGAGGCTTCCGTGGCGGCTGCCGCCGGCGGTTCGGCGGGTGGCATGGCGATGGTCAGCCGCGCCGTGAAACATAAGATGATGATTGATGTTCTCATATATGATCGTGTGTTCGGTTGAATTGTGGTTGATGGTGACCGTCGAAAACCGGTGGGCCCGTTTTTAAGCGACTTCGTGAACGGTTGATTGATCCTCGCCCCCATCCACGTATTCCAGCAAATCGCCAGGCTGGCACTTTAACTCGCGGCAGAGCGCCCCCAGCGTGCTGAAACGCACCGCCCGCGCCTTGTTGGTCTTGAGAATCGAGAGGTTTGCCAGGGTGATCCCGATCCGGTCGGCCAGCTCGGTCAGACTGATCCGCCGTTCGAGCATCACCCGGTCTAAATTCAATCGTATCGGCATAAGCTGCGGCGGGTTAGATCGTAAGTTCGTTGTCCTCTTTCAGCACCAAACCTTGGCGAAAGACTTCGCCCAGGGACAGGACCAGCAGCCCGGTCAGAATTCCCCCCCAGCTAAAGTCAAATCCGTAGTGCCTGGAGTTAATGGCGATAACATGGGCATACGGACTGGTAAAGGCCATTTTGATTCCTTGAATTTCGATTCCTTGAGCATCGGCATGCTGCTCCAAGTAGGTTCTGATGGCGTGATTGTGCCACGTTGTCGTCGCCGCGGATAAAAGGGTAAAAACAACAATGGCTATTCCAATCACATGGACCAAATGAACACTTCGTTCAGTGAAGATCTCGCCCCGTTCAACGTTCCGGAACAAACGCCGTAACAAATCGAAGAGCACCGTGACGAAACCCAGGTAGCCGAGGACAAAAGGCAGGGTGTGCCATCGAGTCAAGGCGAGGGCGCCCTCGCCCGGATTTTTGACCGAAACGCTCCCGTGCAGATTATTGATGCTGACTGTCCCGGCTTTGGAATCGGCAGCGGTCACTGTGAGAGCGCCTGATTCCGGCATCAATCCAACCTCACCCAACTCCAATCCCAATTCAGCACGGTTCGAGACGCTCGGAAGCACCAGTATCATGAAACAGAGTATCGCCCCCAGGGTCGGCGCAAGAATCTCGAGTAAACCAAATAGTCTGTGAAAGAATTTCGGCAATCGGCTTTTTGTTTTCATAATTGTTCGATTCATCGGTAAACGATAACAATTTATCGAAAAGCGTCAGCAAAAATTATTGAGTGTCGATCCATCTCTGTTCACCAAGTACTTGCGCTGTGCCGAGCCCTCGGGAATTAGCCTCAGACCTCCTGAGCCTGCGGGCTACTTCGCCGGCGCGCCGTTCACGAGTTTCTGGATCGCCTCGGGCGGCGCGAACTCCTTGTCCGGCACCGCCTCAAACCTGGCCTCCGTGACGGTGATGACAATCTCCATGTCATTCACTTTCTGCAGGATTTTGGTGGGCTGGAGGAGGTCGCCGCATTTCTTGTAATCGGAAAGCTCGTTCATGATTTCGCTCGAGCCCTGCTGGGTCTCCTGCATCCGGCGGCCGCCCGCACACAGGCCGGTCTTGGTGTTGAAGAACAAGGTCTCCTCCCGCCCGGACTTCCACACGGCCTTCACCTGGTAACAATCCTGGCCGGCAAACGTGGTCTTCGCCACCGTCTCGGCGCTGGTGAGATCGCCGTCATGGAGTTGAAACTGGCTGTAAAACTGTGCGTTGTCGTGGGCCTGGTCGAGCATCCGGCCATTGAGGACCAGCGGGCCTTGCGAGGGGTCGATTGACCAACCCACCTTGCCATCGAACCCGCCGGCCACGACGCCGACGTCCGGGATGGTGCTGTGGAACACCTGCTTGTTCGGCTTGGCGCCCATAATCTCGATCTCCGCGTTCATGTTCGCGGAGGCGATGCTGAACCGGCCTTTGGCCCGGACGCCAGGGACCTTCAGCACGGCCGCCTTGCCGCCAATGGCTTTGACATGACCGGCGAAAACTGTCTGGGCGGACGGCAGCTTGGCATCGGCGGCGACGGCGAATCGGGCCGGCAGAAGCACTGTGACCGCTAGGAGCAACAGCGAACTGATAAGAAATTGCTTTTTTGCCGTCCCGCCGGTTATTGCCGCTGCGCGGGTGATCGGCAATCGGCTCTTTGTCCTCATAATTGTTTGATTCATCGATAAACGATAACAGTTTATCGAAAAGCGTCAACAAAAATTATTGATGTTCGATAAATCTCAGTTCGCCAAGTACTTGCGCTGGCCCGAGCCGTCGCTTCCGCGGGGTAAACCACGCCACAACCCGGTATCACGTCCAAGAACTGCGCGGGGTTTTGAACTGTGATGGGGGTGGGTACCGCGGCGGGTAAAACTCCGCCTTGTTGGGAGGCTGCCGATTGCGTCCGAGGATCGAGCAACCACGGGGGATCAGGCCGCGGAATCAAGAACCGGGCCACGGTAGCGGATGGGCAGACAACCCGGTTCACCCGTCCGCCGGCGGCCGCCGGCCGTCCACGGCCCGGTCCACCGGCCATCGGCATTCTTACCTCATCCTTGCCGGCGGATCAACCGATCAACCGACCCAAGCGTACTTCCCAGGGCCGAGCTTTTTGATCTCCTTGACCGTCTTGCCCGTGGACGAAAACCACACATGAATATTGCTGGGCTTCGCCTTGAGCTTGGCGGCGATCTCCTGCACCGTGAGGCCAGATGCTCCGGCGGCCGTGAGCAATTCGATGATCGCGGCCTTCAGGGCACCTCTTCCGCCTGTCTTGGCTTTCGCTGGGCGCCCCGGTTTGCGTCCCGGCTTGCCCTTGGCCGGTGCGGCAGGGGCAAACGGCTCACCAGATTGGAAACTGGCCAGTTCAGCGTCGAGTTTGGCGACCTGGGCCAGGAGTGTTTCTTTTTGTTCCACCAGCGTGACGACCCGTTTGAGGTCCGCGGAGGCGATTTGTGCAAAGTTCATGTTGGCGAAGGATAAGCACGGTTGCTGCTTGAAGGCAAGAATTCAGATTTCCGTCTGATCTTGACCATGCCCCCACGGATGTCATACCTGTTGGCGCACACCGACCAGCATGAAAATGAAGCGGATGCTGGAACTCCTGCGGCCGCAGGAGGAGTTGATCGCCTCGTTTGGTCAGGCGCAACTGGTCCGGACGCTGGACGGCAAGACCGAGTTCCGGGGCGGAACGGCCGAAGATCGGCAGAAGGCAAAGGAGTGGATCTCGATGTTCTGGCAGGAGAGCATGCGGGCCGGGCGTTCGCGCTCACCATGGCGCTGTGACGCCATGCCCGGTTGGCCCACCGTAAGGCGCATGATCCGTACTCGCATTCCTCTTTTGCGCGTTTCCTCCCGTTTTGTCTGGCCTGATCGGACAGACTTTGGTATCCGGTACGGCCATGACAACCCGAGCGGCTTGCCAAGCGGGCAGCGAGTGCAACCCCTGAACATTGGAGGGGGAGGAAAAACATGGATGATCGTTGGCTGTCGGTGGAGGAGATCGCGGCTTATCTGGGCGTGAACCGCGACATAGTTTACAACTGGATTGAGCGGAAGCAACTGCCCGCCCACAAAATGGGTCGGCTCGCCGTCCATTCCAACGTGAACCGGATTTCGGCGTGACGAGTGTCAACTACAGCTTTACGGACCTGCTGGCGCGGGCGAAGAGACTAAAATGACTGATCCTACCGCTGAACTGATGAAAGGAACGAATCATGGCTGAAGGGACAAGCTTTTTTGCTCATGGCAGCCGCTGGGTTCGGGCGGACTTCCATCTGCACACCCGCCGCGACCGGGAGTTCACCGACACCGGGGAGGAACGTGATTTTGTGTCCCGGTATGTAGCCGCCCTGAAGCAGGCGGATATTCGCGTTGGCGTCATCACGAACCACAACAAGTTCGACCAGGATGAGTTCATGGCGTTACAAAAGGCGGCCATGAAGGAGAACATCTATCTCCTGCCCGGCGTGGAGCTTTCCGTCAAGGACGGGGCTAATGGCATTCACACACTGATTGTCTTCCGCGAAGACTGGGTCACGAATCAGGAGCAGACGGACTACGTCAACGGCTTCCTTAGTGTTACGTTCGGCGGACAGGCAAATTACGACAACAGCAATGTCCGGTCGAATCATGACCTGCTGGAGACGATCCGGGAGTTGGACAAGTTCCAGAGAGATTACTTGCTGATCTTCGCGCACGTCGAAGCTGAGAACGGCCTTTGGGGCGGACTCAAAGGCGGACGGATTCAGGAGTTGGGCAAGAGCGAGTTGTTCGCTGTCAAGACAGCGGGCTTCCAGAAGGTGCGGACGAGGGATTTACGCCAGAAGGTTCAGGGCTGGTTGGGAGGATGGTATCCCGCAGAGGTCGAAGGTTCCGACCCAAAAGCCATGGCCGAGGTCGGGCGCGGCGAGAAGACGTTCATCAAGATCGGAGCTTTCACATTCGAGGCGGTTCAGTTTGCCCTAAAGCCGGGCGCGGATCGGGTTGCCCCGAGTGAGCCAAGTAGCCAACCCCATTCATGGGTACGTTCCATTCGATTCGAGGGCGGAATCCTGGATGGGAAACGCTTCGATTTCTCCGATCAACTCAACTGCCTGATCGGCATCCGGGGTAGCGGGAAGTCCGCTGTTTTGGAGGCACTGCGCTACGCATTGGAGTTGCCTTGTGACGAAACGGTTGCTGACTGGAAGTACAAGCAAGACTTGGTACGTTTCGCGTTACAAAGTGGTGGGAAGGTGGTCGTGGAATCCGAGGACGCCCAAGGCAGGATTTGCGAGGTTCGTCGTATCTTGAATGATAGGGCAAGTGTGTATGTCGGAGACCAATTACGACCCGGCGTCAGCACGCAATCCGCGGTCAACAAACCGCTATTCTTTGGTCAGAAGGAACTGGTTCCCAAAGGTGAAGGCTTCGAGCGGGAACTAATCGAGAAACTGCTCGGTGCGCGACTGGACTCCACGCGTCGAGAAATCGCGGTGCAGAAGCAACGAGTACTCGACATACTCGCGAACATGGACAAGTTGAAGGATCTGGATGCCTTGGAACAGGAATACCAGACCAAGCGCAAAGACGCAGAGTTCAAACTGGAATTGTTCCGTCAGCACGGGGTAGAGGAGCAATTGCGGCGGCAGGTGGATTTTAATGCTGATGTCACCCATGCGCGCCGCGCTGTCGATGCGGCCGACTCGTTCTTTCGTGCGCTGGAAGGCTTTCTAAGCGTTCAGGAAGCCGAGTTGTCTGCGCACGGACGGATTGAATCGCGGGGCAACGCGGATTTGATGAACGAGTTCAACGACATTTTCGCGCGTATGCGCCGACTGCCGGAGAAGGGCCGGCAACTTCTGGCGGAATTGCGGCAGGAGGTCCAGGCGTTACACGCGAAGTTTAGCGAGTTGGAGCACCGCCGCGATGCGCTGAAGGAAGAATTTGCCGCAACAGAACGACAGTTGAGCGCCCACTTGCAGCAACAGGGAAGCGTCTCCGTCCGCCCCGATGACTTCGTCCGTCTCAACAACGACCTACAGAAGGCTAAATTAACTATTGAAGAGATTACGAAGAGCAAGACGCGCAAGGCGGCCATGCAGGACGATCTCACAAAGGAACTGAAGGGGCTGTCGGACCTTTGGCACCGCGAGTTCAAGCAGATCGAAGCTGAAATCAAGAAACTCAATGACGGCCAATCAGCCCTGCGCATCACGGCAGAATACAAGGGCGACAAAGGCGCATTCCTGGAGCAACTCAAGGCAAACGTGCGGGGGAGCCGCTTGCGGGAGGTTACGTTGGAGGCCATAGTGCAGCAGCACGCCGATTTTGCGTCCGTCCAGGCGTCACTCGCCGCCCTTTGCGGCGGCATGGGCGACTCAGGCGAGGTCTTCAGGAAGTACTTCAACGAGGCCAAAGCGGCCTTGCTCACGTGGCAGGTCCCAAACCGCTTTACCATCGAGTATCACGGCATGGCGCTTCGCGACCACTCCCTTGGCCAACGCGCATCGGCGCTTATCCTCTTCATCCTGAGCCAGCGCGACAACGACGTGATCATCATTGACCAGCCGGAGGACGATCTGGACAACCAGACGATCTTCGAGGACGTCATCAAACTTGTCCGGATCCTGAAGAAGGACGTTCAGTTTATTTTCGCCACCCACAATGCGAACTTCCCTGTCTTGGGCGATGCCGAACAAGTGGGCGCATGCTCTTTTGCCGCCGGGCATGGGGATGTCAAGGTGGGCAGCATCGACGATCCGGACATCCAGAAAGCGATCGTGTCCATCATGGAGGGCGGGCACGAAGCCTTTGCCCGACGAAAGGAGATTTACCAACTATGGAAGCAATAGAACTCGTCGAGTTGACAAATCGCGGCGAAGACAGCCGGACCCAGTTTAAGCAGACAATTACGAATGCTGAGTCCTTGGCGGGTGAACTTGTTGCGTTCTCCAACAGCAAAGGCGGGAGGATTCTAATCGGGGTCAATGATCAGGGAGTGGTAATAGGGCTTTCCGCAGACGACATCCGACGGATAAATCAACTGGTCTCCAACACGGCCACCGATCTCGTCCGTCCCTCGATCAACCCCGCAACCGAGAACGTTTCTGTCGGCGGGTTTTTGGTCATGGTCGTCACCGTGCAGGAGGGCATCTCCAAGCCTTACGCCGACAACAAGGGCGTGTACTGGGTGAAGTCGGGAGCGGACAAACGACGGACCTCGCGAGAGGAAATCCAGCGGATGTTTCAGAGCGCCGATCTCGTTCACGCGGACGAAGTGCCCGTCGAGGGAACCTCAACTGGGGACATCGACTTGGAGCACTTCGGGGCTTTTTACGAGAAGCAGTTTGGAGAGCCGCTTGACAAGGCGCTCGATAAAGCTGGGATTTCGTTTGGCCAGTTGTTGAACAATGTCCGTCTGGCACGGGAAGCGACGCTAAGTCTCGCCGGACTCATGATCTTCGGTCGCCACCCACAGCGGCATCGTCCCGCCTTTGTCGTCAAGGCTGTTGCCTTCGTCGGCAACGATCCTACCGGCAATAAGTACCGGGACAGCGAGGACATTGAAGGGTGTCTGCGGGACTTGCACAAGGGAACCATGTCCTTTTTCACCCGCAATCTGCGGCGATTGCAGGGCGATAAAGGGATCAACACGGAAGGGGACTTGGAAGTGCCGCCGGCGGCCTTGGAGGAACTGGTCGTCAACATGCTGCTGCACCGGGACTACTTCATCTCCGCGCCGTGGAGGGTCATGCTGTTCGACAATCGCATCGAGTTGATCAGTCCGGGCGCACTGCCGAACAATCTCACCGTCGAGAATATCCGCAATGGCGTGTCGGTCATCCGCAATCCCTTGATCGCCTCATTTGCGACCAAAGGAGACGAACTGCCCTATCGGGGCATCGGCACCGGCATTCGACGCGCGTTGGCTGCGGTTCCAGCTCTGGAATTGGAATCGGACCAAGCGCGCAACCTGTTTACGGCGCGCATACCACGGAGAGCGCAGTGATGAGGGTCCGCCTGCTGAGTCTGGATACCCTCAGAGCTAAACAACAAGCAGCACGATGCCCCCCACTGCCTCCACCCCCACCAGCAGCCCGGTGATTCCAGGCCGCAGGCAGGGGTGGAGGAGCAATTCCAGCGTTCAGTGGGTCTGCCAGTTTCTTTCGCAGCGGCAGGCCAAGTGTTCTTTCATGGCCCGCAGATCGTTGTACCAGTGCGGTGACGGGCACACCTCAGCGATCACACCGTCGCCGAAGAACAGCTTGAAGGCGGTGCGCAGTTGATCCGTGCGGCGCCGAACGGCGAGGCGGGTCAATTTCAACTTGCCGGCGATCTCGGCTGGTGCTTTGACCCTCGGCGATGCAGGTGAGCAGCCTGCGGCCGTTGCGTGCGATTCCGGCGCTGTCGGACACCGATTCCGGCGCTGTCGGACACGCATTCCGATTTCTACCGGACAGCTCGCCACGAGGCCGGCCATGAAAAACAGCGTCAAGCCGCGGATGCGACGGAGTGTCCGCCGGTCGTCTTGCAGGCACTTCGCGCCAGGGTCATTCATTTCAGGCATTCGAGCCAGTGTTGCAGGAAGAACTGCTTGGTCGCCGGCAGGAAGCTGTCGGCGGACCCAATTAGGGGGCGCAGGGCCGTGGTCATTTGGAGCATGACCGTGACCCAAATCAGCATCCAGATCCGCAGCCCGCCTTTCGACCGGGCGTTCAGATGACCGAACGCGTTCGCGAGAAAGCGCAGGCTAAAACCCGTGGCGATGAGCCCAAACGCCAGATGCAGCACCCCCATGGCCGCCACCGACTCCGTGGACTGGCCAAAGACCCAGGCGACCGGCGCAAAACCGACCAGCAAGACCGCCATCAGCGCCAGTTGGGCCGCCACCAGGCCGGCCAGTTCTCCAGGACGCACTTCGGCCCCGCTCAGGCAGGCGAACACGTAGAGGCTGGGCAGGCAGATGAGCGCCGACGCGAGCAGCACCAGCATCGCTTTCACCGCCGCGGCCCAGACCTGGCCGCCGCCGGAAAAAGTTCCGATCACGACGCCGTAGAGCAGGCTGCAAACCGCCGCGATCAACAGGAGGACCAGCGCCAGTCGGCCCGCAGGCGCCTGATGCAACTGAGTCATCACCCGGCGCGGCTGGCGCAGGATGGCTGTCACCGCGTCGAGCGGCCCGCGAATGGGCGCCCGCTCGGCGGCGGAGCCGGGATCGTTGGGGTTGGGCGCGGTGATGGGCGGCGAGGGCACAACCGGCGGCGTCAAGTTCGGTTCGTTCATTGTCTGCATGGGTTTCCTTGGGATTGAGTTCAACCGGCAAGAAGCTGTTTCAGCGCGTGGAAAATGGTTTCGTAGAAGTTGCCTTGAAAGGCGTTGGGTCGGAGAAACTCGAGCGGCAAATCCGGGGAACCGATGAACGGGCGGAGAATCCACGCAAGCTGGCTTCCCAGCAGGAGGTTGCCGGCCAGCCAGGCGAACAGCACCCGTCGCGCGGCGCTGGCACTGCCGCTCCACTGGCGCAGCAACTGCACGAGCCGCACGTTGGCAGCCACGCCCGCCAGCGCAATGATCGCCACCTGGGTCAGTTGAATGAAACTGTACGTCGTCGAGCGGTTGGCCGCCGCGGTGGCCAGCGGGGGCGCGTTCCACTCCAGAAACCACATCAAGGGGCTGAAGGATCCGAGAATCACCGCGGCCGTCGTGAAACTGAGGAGCATGGCCAGCAGCGACTGACGGAACCGGAGGTTGAGCCCGAGCAACGGGGCGAGCATCCCGTTCAGCAGGGCGTTGCCGAGTACGGTCAGCAGGACGATCGTCGGAAGCTTTGCGGCGGTGTAAACCGCCTGGAGCGGCGCGCGCCACCAGCCCACCGCGGCGCCAAACAGTCCCGCTCCCACGACGATGGTCCCCACGTGGAACAGCGCCCGATGCCAGCCCCATTCCGCAATCCAGGCGTTGATCGCCTCGCTCTCGCCGCGCAGCAGCACGGACACCTGCCGGAGGTCGTAGGACGCGAAACCGGCTCTCATGGCGACTTCAGATTGCGGGTTCATTGACCAGCCGCTTCTCCCGGCTCATCCAAGCCTGCAGGGCGATGTCGAACCCTGCCGCCGACATCAGCAGCCAGGCAATTCCGAAAAGTCCCCAGTGAAACTCCGTCGGCAGCAGGTTGCGCAAGGCTTCTCCGCCTTGACCGGCGACCCGCAGGGCGTCGGCCATGAAGACGTAAAGCGCCAGCAGGCCACCGAGCAGGTTCAGGACCACGCTCAGGCGTCCGGGCCAGAGCGGGCGGTCCGGCGCGTCGGCCAAGGCCACCAAGCTGCCGACCATCACCATCAGTCCCGCAATCAGCACCGGCGCCAGCACCGGCCCCCACCACGGCAGTGGAATCAGGAAAAGAATGTCCCAGTCCAGCCACGAGCGCGGCCAGCCGGTGAGCGGGATGAGGAATGAATAGTAGAAAATGTCCCAAATGCCGAAACCCACCAACGCGTAGGCAATGCGGCTTCGCCAGGTACGACCGGCGAGCCAACCGACGGTCGTCAGCATCACCAGCGTGGCCGCCTCGCGGGCGAGTTCGGCCTCACCCAGCCCGCTGGCCATCGGCAATGGATGGGGTTGATAGGGATCCAGCCGGCTCACCAGGGTCCTCAAATACAGGACCACGGCGGCTTCGACCCATGCCATCGCGATGGCAAAGACAATGACGACTGTCCAACGGGACCATTCGCGGCTTGGTTTCATGACCGCTCGCTCACCGGGTTTGCAATTCGCCGCGCGCCAATGCCGGGGCGGCGAAGCGCGTCTCCGCCTCGACCGCCCACTGACGGAGGCAGTTTTCCACGGCGGCGATCACCGGGTCGGGCGTGGACGTGCCGGCGGTGATGCCCACCGTGCCGACGAAGGCAAACCATTCCCGGCACAGGTCCGCCGCCGTTTGCACGTGATGCACCTGCGCGCAAAACCGGCGGCACGTGGCGACGAGTTCGCGGGTGTTGTTGCTCTGCGCGCCGCCAATCACCACGACCACATCGCATCGCTGCGCCAGCTCGATCGCGGCCGCCTGCCGCTGCCTGGTCGGCTGGCACACGGTGTCGGCAAACCGCACCTCGGACTGCGGGAAGCGGGCGCGCAGCCGCGCCACCAGCCGGTGCACGCGTTCGACCGGCTGCGTCGTCTGCGCCGCCACGCCGAACCGCGACCGCTCGGACAGCCGGTCCACGTCCGCGTCGGTCAGCACGACGTCGAATTCGGCCAGGTCCTCCGTCAGGCCACGCACCTCGACATGCTCCTGCTGGCCCACAATGACCGGGTGAAAGCCGTTTCGCACGAGTTCCGCCACGGCGCGATGGGCCACGTGAACCAGTGGACAGGTGGCTTCGAGCACCGTTAGCCCGCGATCACGGACCCGGCGGATGGCCCGGTCCGATGCGCCATGGGCGGTGATCATGACGGTGGGGGTGGTCACGCTGGCGGCATCCGTCACCGTCCGGATGCCCCGCGCGCGCAAGGCGGCGGCGACGTTTTCGTTATGCACGAGTTCGCCGAGGACGGACAGCGGTTGGGCCTGGGAAACGTCAAGGGCCAGCGCGATGGCATCGCGGACGCCAAAGCACATGCCGAGGTGAGTGGCACGGAGGATGTTCATGGCAGTAATTCGCCGGAGTGCGCGGTTAGTGACGGAATTGACTTTGCATTACAAAGTGAATTGGCAGTTTGGACCGGTGGCAACGGGCCGTGTTCAAAGGTTCCTAGTTTGACGAACGATTTGTTCGAGCAGGTTGATGTAGTTGGCGAAGGCCTTGCGACCCGCGGGTGTGAGCGAGCAGGTCGTCAGCGGCTTGCGTTCCCAGAAGCTCTTCGTCAGGGCCACGTAACCCGCCTCCTGCAGCGTCCGCAGGTGCATGCTGAGGTTGCCATCGGTCATCTTCAAGGTGTCGCGAACCTCGGTGAACGACAGCGACGGACTGGCGGCCAGCAGCGAGACAATGGGCAGCCGGCCCTTCTCGTGGATGACGCGGTCGAGCTGGAGGAACGGTTCCGGGTTCACGCCGCATGCTTTCGCGCTTCGGTGGCGAACAGATACGCCCCATACAAAAGGTGCAGAATGCCGAAGACTGCGCCCATGGCGAGATGGGCCATCCGCCACTGCTCACGGTCCGGCACCCTCCAGAACAGCAGTCCCAGCCCGGCCAGCAGGAGCAGCCACCCAAACCACCCCAGCCCGCGCGGCGTGAAGAAACCGGCGGCATGCAACGCGGCGCCGTAACAGAGGGCCCAAAGCGCCGGCAACGTGGTCGTCACGCTCACCACGGGCCGACACATGGCCGCAAGGCCAAGCCCGAGCCCCGCCACCAAGGCGGGCGCGACCGCCCGGACCACCCGACCCGCCGGCGGCGACCACAGCGGCTCCCCCGCGCGGAGCGCCTGCCGGCGCACGATCAGGAAGGCGCCGAGCCCCGGCACCAAGCTCACAGCCAGCCAGTAACCCACGAAGGCGCGCAGGGTGTCGAGGTGCCACGCCAGACCGCCGGCCGCTCCCACCACGCCGATCGTGCCCGCCAGCAGCATCACCGGCGCCAGCGCCCGCCGGTACAGCGCAGTCCGCTCCATCAATGTGCGGATCACCTGCAGGTTGTCCGCCGCCCAGTTGGGTTCCATGACGTTAACTTTGCAACACAAAGTTGATTCGTCAAGCCCTAAAACCCGGCCGCGCCAACGAATCCGCCCACCGTCACCGCCGGCCCATCGCGCGGCCGCCCGAACGAACCAGCCGCGCTCCGCCCGGCCAGGCCGCCAGCTCCTCCCGCAACCGTTCAAGCGGCAGACCGACCACATTCGAGTACGACCCCGAAATGCCGGCGATGATCGCCTCGCCATGCTCCTGGATGGCATAGGCGCCGGCCTTGTCGAGCGGGTTCACCATGTCCAGGTAGGCGCGGATCTGCCCCCGCGAGAGCGGCCGGAACGTCACCGTGGTCGCCACCGCAAACCGCCGTTCGCGGCGCCCACCGAGATGCATCAGGCAGACACCGGTCACCACCTCGTGGCTCCGGCGGGCGAGTCGGGCCAGCATTCGCGCCGCCTCCGCCCGATCCGCCGGCTTGCCAAACAGCGTCGCTCCGAGACACACCAGCGTATCGGCGCCCAACACCAGGTCATCGGGGAAGCGTTTCGCAACAGCAAGAACCTTGCGACGCGCGTTGACGAGGCACAGTTCACGGACGGTAAGCTGAGGATGACACAGTTCCGCCGCATCGCTGGCCACCACGACAAAATCCAGGCCGAGCGTACGCAGCAATTCCTGCCGCCGCGGTGAGGCGGAGGCCAGAACCAGCCGGCGCGGCTCCCGGGACAGTCCGGTCGCTCCCGGCCGCACGGCGCTTGCGGGCCGACGCACCACAACACTTTGTGTCCCGGCTGACGGGAGTCGAGCTCTTTACACGTTCTCGAACATCCGGATGGTCCAGAAGTCGTCGGCCAGGTTCCGGTCATCCAAATAGGCGTAGGGCATGGTGAAGTAGCCACCGGCGCCCCAATCCGCGCCCCAGGAATTCCGGATCAGGAACCGGCTGGACGCATCGTCGTAACCCACCGCGCAGACGGCATGGCCGCCCAGCGACTTTTCCTTGGGCTGGGGCAGGTTCAGCACGCCCGTCTTCGCCACCTCGGGCGATTCGAAGCTCTCATACACCGTAAAGCCGAAGACGAACGGATACCCCTCCGCCAGGCACATGCGCATCTCCTTGAGCGTCAGCACACGATGGTAGGAGGTCACCTGGTGATCTGCCGCCTCGCGGAAACTGGCGGGGGACGGTTTCAGCTTGAACGCGGCAATCTTGTAAGGCCAGGTCACCTCGCGGCAGACACCCTGCTTCACCAACGTCTTGACGCCGTCGCGCAATGCGGCCCCGGCGTCCTCGTTCACCGTGCCTTCCACCACCCGCTCGTTGTAATAGACAAACAGCCGGCTCAGGTCGGCGACCAGATGGCCGGCCTTCTTTTCAAGGAACTCGAGGTTGCCAACCAAAGCGTTGGCGGTGCAACTGCCGAGCTGGCCCTGGTTTTCCACGGGCGAGCACCCTTGGCGCAGGTCCACCGCAGGCGGCAGTTTGCGCAGGGGTTTGGCAATGGCGGCGTAGAGCTGGTCGCGGTGGTCCGGTCGGTCGGGCAACCAGCCATACCAGGCGTTGATGTGTTGTTTCGTGGTCATGGGTGGAATCGGTTGGAGCTTTGGCTGAACATGCCTGCACCATGGCACGTTCCGTGTTCGCTGCCAAGCAGAACCACGTCGCACCAGCGGCCTTCGCCCCGGCAGCCCCTCCGGCTGCTTCTGCAAATCATAACCGGCCCGGTGGACGGGCTGAAGTTTCGAGACCGGCCCGGGATTACTTGCTCGCGAAAATCCGATTCGCCTCCTCCAGCGACTCCTTCGATCCGATGTCGAACCACAGCCCGGGCACCCGCCACGTGAATACCGGCGTGCGCGGATAGAGCCATTGGACCAGCCGCCCTGGCTGGTCGGGGTTGTTTCCCTCGGCGATGTACTGCCGGATCAGCGGCAGAAAAGGCTTGGGGTAATAATAGAGCGCGATGCCCGTGAGGGTGCTGGTCGGCGCCTTCGGCTTTTCCTCGAAGAACGTGATGCGGCCGTCCTCGGCGACATTGATCGAGTTGTATTTCTTGACGAGTTCAAGGTCGTGGACGTCATACACGCCCAGCACCGGGGCCTGTTTCTCCCGGCACAACCGCCCAAAGTCGTCGAGGGATTCACTGAAGAGGTTGTCGCCAGCCACCACGATCAGGTCGTCGTCCACCTGTTCCTGCTGTAGGACGAAATGGAGGTCACCGATTGCGCCCAGCTTGTTCGTGTCGTCGGATGAACCGTCGTTGACGATCGTGAAGTTCAACCGCGCCTTGGTGGCGCGGTACTGGTCGGCCCAGCGTTGGAAATGACCGACGAATTTGGCGTTGGTAACCACATAGACCCGATCAAGACCGCCGATCGAAGCCAGGTTGTCGAGCACATGCTCGATCATCGGCTTGCCGGCGACCGGCAGGAGCGGCTTGGGCTGGGTGAGGGTCAGCGGATACAGACGGGTGGCGTAGCCCGCGGCCAGAATAAGCAATTTCATGAGATCGTCTAACCGGAACAACCAACAGTTCTGCGGGCCAACGCCAACAGGATCAAGTCTTCGCGAAGAGGCCGGGCGCAACGCTCGTTGCCAGTTCCCGGGCCCGCGCCAGAATATCGGCACTGCTCTCGCTCTGCAACGCGAATGACGCCAGCGCCTGGGCCTCGGACATCTTCAAACGCCGGATGAGGAACTTCACGGCCGGCACCCGCGCCGGCGCGGCACTCAATTCATCCGCCCCCAGCCCGAGCAGCAACGCCGCCAGCACCGGGTCGCCCGCCATCTCCCCGCAAACGCCCGCCCAGATCCCCCGGGCATGGGCGGCCTGGATCGTTCGATGGATCAGATGCAACACCGCCGGGTGCGTCGGATCATAAAGATGCGCGATCTTCGGATTCATCCGGTCCACCGCCAGCGTGTACTGGATCAGATCGTTGGTTCCGATGCTGAAGAACTTCACCCGGTTGGCGAGCGCCGCCGCTTCCATCGCCGCCGCCGGAATCTCGACCATCGCGCCAATTTCGATCCCCGGGTCGAACGCCCGACCCTCGGAACGCAACTCCGCTTTGCATAGCTCGACCACTTCGTTCGCCTGAATTAACTCGTCCAGGCCGGAAATCATGGGATACATCAGCTTCACGTTCCCAACGACACTGGCACGAAGGATCGCGCGCAACTGGGCCCGGAACAAATCGCGTTCCTGCAGGCAGATGCGAATCGCGCGCCAGCCGAGAAACGGATTGGATTCCCGTTGGCCGTCCTGGTCCGGCAGCACTTTGTCCCCACCCAGATCCAGCGTGCGGATGATGACGGGCTGGGGATGGAGGGCTGCGGCCACCTGGTGATAGGCCTGAAACTGTTCCTCTTCGCTGGGCAGCATATCGCGGTTGAGGAAGAGGTACTCGGTGCGAAACAGGCCGACTCCCTCGGCGCCGAACGCGCGAACGTCCGCGATTTCATCGAGGCTTTCCAGATTGGCGGACAGCGTTACGCGGGCTGCATCCAGCGTAACTGCCGGCTGGTCACGGACTTCCAGCAACCGCTCCTCAATGGCGAGCTGCTTCTTCGCCAGTTGTCCATATTCAAAAAGCGTCTGGTCGGTGGGACTGGCGATCAGCAGGCCGTTGAAACCATCCAGGAGCGCGTACTCGCCCGTCTTCAGCCGTTGCGAGGCGTCCACCAGGCCCGTCACCGCCGCCAGCCGCAGCGAGCGGGCCAGGATCGCGGTGTGGGAGGTCTGACTGCCCTGGTCGGTGGCGAACCCAAGCACCAGCGTGCGGTTCAGGAGAGCCGTCTGCGAAGGTGTCAGGTCGTGCGCCACCACAATGCAGGGCTCGTGGAGTTGGGACAACAGCGTGTTCTCATCGTGGCCAATCAAATTGTGCAGCACCCGCCGCGAAACATCACGCATGTCCACGGCGCGCTCCCGAAGATAAGCATCGTCAACCCCGGCCAGGGCCGCCAGGTAGCGGTTGGACACCTCCACGAACGCGTGTTCGGCATTGGCGCCCTGCGTCCGGATGAACTTGAAGACTTCCTCAAGCAGGACCAGATCCTCCAACAGCAGCAACTGCGGGTCGAAGATCTCCGCGTCACCGCCGCCCATCGCACTGTGGACCCGGTGCTGGATGGCCAGCAATTGTTCGCGCGTGCGGGTCAGTGCCTCTTCAAATCGCCCGGATTCCTTCGCGACCTCATCACCAGTGACCACATACCGGGGCACTTCAACCTCATGCTGTCGGCCGATGACAAAAAGCCGGCCGCGGGCCACGCCGTTGGATACCGGAATGCCCCGCAACCGCACTTCCCCCGCTTTCGCCAGTTCAGGCACGAAGCATCATTAGCCGCATCCTTGGCATTTGAAAATGAAATTCTGCCTTCAACGGGCACGACTTCGGATGCAAACCGCATGTTGTTTGGAGTCCCGGCTTCAGCCCGAAGCGACCACCTGAAGGCGGAACCAACGCGACGAACCCCGCCGGCTCGTCAGACCTCCACCAGATCAGGACACAGCCCTTGTCTTTCCCCGCTTGAGCTTACGGACCGCCGGTGTCAATCTCGCTCCATGAATCGCATCACCGAACGCTTCCGCCGTCTGCGCCAGCAAGGCCGCAAGGGCTTGGTGATCTACATCGGCGCCGGCGATCCAGACCTCGAAGCCACGCGACAACTCGCCGTGTCCTTCGATCGCGTCGGCGTGGACGTGCTTGAGCTGGGGGTGCCGTTTAGTGATCCCCTGGCGGACGGACTCGTGAACCAGCTCGCCGCCCAACGCGGCTTGGAATCCGGCACCACGCCGGCCAAAGTACTCGAAACGGTCGCCGCGATCCGGAAGGAATCACAAATCCCGATCATCCTTTACCTCTACTTCAATCTTATCCATCGTCATGGGCTGGAGCGCTTTATAAGAGAAACATCGGCCGCGGGGGTGGACGGTCTGCTCGTGCTCGACCTGCCGCCCGAGGAATCCGCCATTTATGACACGCTGATGCGTGCATCCGGCCTGGCCGCCATCTACCTGGTGGCCCCGACCACGCCGGAGGATCGGATCGCCGCCATCATCAGCCACGGCAGCGGTTTCGTCTATTACGTCTCACGCGAAGGTGTCACCGGCGTGCAAACCCGGGTTTCGGATACGATCGCCAGCATGACCGCGATGATCCGTGCCCATACCGACCTCCCGATCGCCGTGGGCTTTGGGATATCGAACGCCGAACAAGCCCGTGCCGTGGCGCAACACGCTGAGGCCATTGTCGTGGGCAGTGCCGTCGTGAAAAGAATTGCTGACTTGGGCCGATCTCCCGAACTCGTCGCCAAGGTGAGTCAATTTGTCGCTGAACTGGTGACGGCCGTGAAAAGTGTGAAACGCTAACTCGCGCCTCCTGCCCCGAGACTCATGGTATCCGGGCCGACCTCCCCGCCAGGCTGGGTTTGAACGCGACGAAGCCAAACGATCAGCAAGCTTACGTCAGCCGGTGAGACACCGGAGATCCGGCTGGCCTGCCCCAGCGTGCGTGGACGGATTCGCTCCAACTTCATGCGGGCTTCCGTCTTCATCCCGGGAATTCGCGAGAAATCGAAGCCTTCCGGGATCATTTTGTCCTCCATCTTCCGGAATCTGGCGATTTCATCCCCTTGGCGCTCAATGTAACCGGCGTATTTCACTTCGATCTCAACCTGGCGAATCACCTCCTCACTCAAATCGGGATTGATACTGGGAAGATCGCGATAACTCACCTCGGGCCGACGCAACATCTGCGCCAGTGTTGTCGCGCCAACGCGCGTTTTCTCTACTCTATCTACTTCGCTATAAATATCTTGCATCTTTTTTTGAAAAACGAGATGGCAATGTTGCGGTAACAAACCGACCTGGTGGCCGATCTCCGAGAGACGTTGATCGGCGTTGTCCTGACGAAGCAAGAGGCGGTATTCCGCCCGCGATGTGAACATCCGGTAAGGCTCAGTCGTGCCCTTGGTCACAAGATCGTCAATCAGGACGCCGATATAGGCTTGGTCGCGCCTGAGAACAATCACGTCGAGTCCAAGCGCGCGCCGCGCCGCGTTGATCCCGGCAATGATGCCTTGGCCAGCCGCCTCTTCGTAGCCCGAGGTTCCGTTGATCTGCCCAGCCAGAAACAGGTTTCGGCAAACCTTGGTCTCAAGCGACGGATGCAACTGGGTGGGGAAGACATAATCGTACTCCACAGCATAGGCAGGTCGAAGAATCTCAGCCAGCTCGCATCCCAGGATCGAATGGACCAACTCGACTTGGACCTCGAATGGCAGGCTGGTGGAACACCCATTGACGTAAATCTCCTCGGTGGCAACGCCTTCCGGTTCCAGGAAAATTTGGTGATGATCCTTGCCGGCAAAACGAACAATCTTATCTTCAATGGAAGGACAATAACGCGGCCCCACCCCTTCAATCATCCCGGCATAAAGTGGTGACTTGTCGAGATTCGCACGGATGACCTCGGCGGTACGTTTCGTGGTCGCTGTCAAATAACACGGAAGCTGTCCGCGGAGGCGTTCGAGGATGGAGCCGGGAGGATAGCGAATTCCGCTTGGCTCGCCTGCCAGTGGCGGATGTTCCACGTGGAACAAATCATCCCTCCAGTAGGTGAAATAAGGAACGGGTTCATCGCCGTGCTGGGCCTCCATCTTGGAGAAGTCAATGGACCGTCGGTTTAGCCTCGGCGGGGTGCCCGTCTTAAGCCGACCAAGCTCGAGCCCAAGTTCTTTCAGCGACGCGGATAGACCGGTCGCTGCCGCTTCCCCAGACCTACCGCCTTCCTGCCGTTGGAAACCGACGTGCATCAAACCGCGCAGAAATGTGCCGGTGGTGATGACAACGGTGGCCCCGTGGAACTGAACGCCCATGCTTGTTTCGACGCCACCGGCCTGACCATCGGAGACGAGGATCTTCACGGTTTGCGCCTGGTGGCAGTCAAGGTTCGGTTGCTGTTCGCAGATCTGTTTGAGCCTGAATTGGTAAGCTTTCTTATCGCACTGCGCCCGTGGAGCCCATACGGACGGCCCCTTCTTCATGTTCAACATCCGAAATTGGAGGCCGGTCAGGTCGGTATTCTTCCCCATCTCGCCGCCGAGAGCGTCAACTTCGCGGGCGAGGTGACCCTTGGCAATCCCACCGATCGCCGGATTGCAGGACATCTGGCCGATCGTGTCGAGATTCATCGTCAGCAGCAGCGTTTGACACCTGATGCGTGACGCTGCCAGGGCAGCCTCGACGCCGGCGTGGCCACCGCCGACAACGATGACGTCGTACCTTTTCGGATACACGAACATGCTCAGAAGAATAGTCGCTTCACAGTGGGTTGCCAATGTGGATCCAAGGACGACATGAAGTTGAGACGCTGCATTCCTCCATCGCGAAGCCGACGCTCAAGCCTAACCTTGACAGGACAACATTAAGAACCCAACATGCTGATGGCAAATAACTTGGATGCTAATCGGCAGTTTGTCACATCCTGCTCACCAAGACTGTGGCCTGGATGCCAAAACGGCGGGACTCACAATTCCCATCCCTTCCGGTAGTCATAGCGCAACAAGGCGTTGGCCTCATCCGAATTGGCCACTTTCAACGCGATGGAATCCCACACCAGCCGTTCGCCACCCAAGCGGACGCAGACGCTGCCCAAGAGGACCGCCTCGGTGAGCGGCCCGGCAAAGCTAAAACTCGATGCGGTCGGTGTGCCTTCCTTGCAGGCCTTGACCCATTCCGCATGGTGACCGATCGAGCGTGGCAGCGTCGCTGGTGGGCGCCTATATTCACGGTTGCGTTTTTCCGGCAGCAGGCGTGGCCGTTCGCCACCCCAGCCTTCGACCAGCATCTTGCCTCGGTCACCCACAAAGATGATCCCATCCTCCGGATCGAGTTCGCGGTCATCTTCGAGTTCCTCCGGCCTGGGCGGCAGGATTCCGCCATCGTACCAGTGGAGCTTGACCGCAGGCAGATCCCCGCGGACCGCGAACTCGTAATGCACTGAACAAGCGTGCGGCACAGTTTCCTTGAACACCGGGGTCGAGCTGGCGTAAACACTCAGCGGTGCACCGAGTTTGAGCGCATCGAAGACCGGCGCCAGGTTGTGGATCCCCATGTCGCCCAATCCACCCGACCCGAAGTCCCACCAGCCACGCCACTTAAATGGCACGTACGCAGGATGATACGGCCTTGATGGTGCTGGGCCCAGCCACAAATCCCAAGCCAGCGTTTCCGGCACTGCGGGCGTGTCGGTCGGACGCTCAACCCCCTGCGGCCAGTAAAGCGGCAGCTTTCCCCGGTGAGTCGGCCGATCCGACCAGACATGAACCTCGCGCACGGGCCCGATGACGCCATCAGCCAGCCATTCTTTGATGCGCCGGTTTCCCTCAAACGCCATGCCCTGATTTCCCATCTGCGTGGCCAGCTTGGACTCGCGGGCGAGGGTGGCCACCTTCCTGGCCTCGTGGACGGTGCGGGTCAAGGGTTTCTCGCAATAGACCGGTTTGCCGTGGCGAAGCGCGGCCATCGTGGCCACGGCATGAATATGGTCCGGCGTGGCGACGAGTACCGCGTCAATCCCTTTCTCCTTCTCCAGCATGATACGGAAGTCCTTGTATCTCTTTGCGTTCGGGTATTTTTTAAAGGAATCAGCGGCGCTTACCCAGTCCACATCACACAAGGCAACGATGTTCTCGCCCTTCAATTCCTCGAGATCATCGGCCGCCCGACCGCCAGCGCCAATGGTCCCAATATTCAATTTCTCGGAAGGCGCTTTCTCGCCCGCCCGGCCGAGGACGTGTGCCGGGAGAACCGTGAAGGCGGCAATGGCAGCAGTGGTCGAGGAGAGGAACCGGCGACGGGGGATGACCGGCAGTGCAGAGCAGGGTTTCATAATCGTTTGCTGAGCCGACGCATGGATTTACCGGCGGACAACATGACCCAGCGACAGCCAAGACTCAAGCGATTTGGCAGTGTCCTGGTTTGGTGGGGCAACACCTGACGAGCCGGCTCGCGAGGACGCTCCACCGGGAACCCAATTCGGACACTACCAGCGATTTGCGCGCTGAGCCCGCCCCGCCTGCCATCACCGGATCGGGGCGGGGCAAACCGGCACCGGCCTCAGCGGGCCGCCGCGCCCGCGATGGCCACGGTCAGATCAATCGCGTTGGCGACCTTGTCCTCCACCTGCCCGGCCATAATGTTGAAATCGCCGCGATTGATGCTGAAGCTGGCCCGTAAAACGAGGAGGTCGCCTTTGAGGTTGGGAACTCGTGCACTCAACTTATCCTTCAAATAAGTAAGCTTGACGGGCACGTTCAGTTCCCGGGCCACCCCTTTGAGCGTGAAGGTGCCGGCCGCCTCGGCCGACGTCACCTCGCCTTCCGTCTTCACGTTTTTGAGTTCCTTGACGTCGAACGCGATCTCCGGGTACTTCGCCACATCGAGCCACTTGTCGCTTTGCATGTGCTCCTTCTGCATGGGATTGGACACCGTCAGCGAGCTGCTGGCGACGACGATCCGGCCCTTGGTGGCGGCGGGATTCCCCGGGTCGAACGAAACCCGGCCCGAGATCCCATTGGCGCTGCCGCTGATCGCTTCGAGCGGCGCGTCGAGCTTGAAGGTGATGTTGTTGACCCCCTTGGGATCCTTGAAGTCGAAGTCGAGCGGGGCGGCGCCGCCGGCGCCAGTCAACGCGGTGAACAACGTGAGGATGAGCAGTTTCGGTTTCATGGTTGCGTGTGTTCTTTGGTTTTGGGGTTGCGACAAAAAAGGGAAAAGCCACCCAGGGCCGCCGCGCCGAAGCCAACCGCTCCGAGAAAATCAAGACCCGGAACGAAACGCGGGCGGTACTCGATGCCCTCGATGCCGGTGACCTCATCCAGATGCTTCACCGGCACACTGGTTTTGGTCCAGCCGCGGTTGGCGCCGGTCGCCAGCCAGAGCACGCCGGTGCTCAGAAGCAGCAGCAGCGCGAGGAGTTGCAGGGTTCGCCTCATCGTGATCTAGTATATTATCTTATTATATCATGTCAAATAGCAATACTTGTGATTGCTGGCCGCTCGTCAGCGCCGCCCCGGCCTCCCCGCGGAGGGCGGCACCGTCGCCCGCGGCCAGCGGCTCCCCGTTCAGGGTCACGCCACCCCCGGCCACGTGCAGCCAGGCGCAGCGCCCAGGTTGCAGCACGTGCTCAAGCCGGCGGCCGGCTTCGAGGCGCCCCAGCCACACGTCGGCATCCTGGTGAATCCGCAGGGAGCCATCCCGGCCGGTTGGGGAGGCCACGAGCTGCCACGCGTGGCCGCCGCGCTGGGGCAGCGTTTTCTGGGCGTAATCCGGCTTCACCCCCTTGCGATCGGGAAGAATCCAGACTTGGAGGAAATGGACCGGTTCGATGGGTGAATGGTTGAATTCACTATGCGCCACGCCGGTGCCCGCGCTGATGCGCTGCACGTCGCCGGCGGGAATCACGGCCGAATGCCCGAGGCTGTCCCGGTGTTGCAGCGCGCCGCTCAGAACATAGGTGAGAATCTCCATGTCCCGATGTGGATGCATATCGAAGCCGGCACCGCCCAGGACGGTGTCATCGTTGATCACCCGCAGGCTGGCAAAACCCATGTGCCGCGGATCGTGGTAATCGGCAAAGGAGAACGTGTGCCACGAGTCGAGCCAGCCGTGCTGGGCGTGGCCGCGCTCCCGGGCGGGACGAAGGGTGGTCATGGCCGGGACTGGTCAGAGGTTCTTCACGAGTTCGCTCGCGTCAAAGCGGACCTTGGGCAGCGTGGCGTACTTGTCGGTGGCGGCGCGATAGCCCAGCGCGCAGGCCACCACGGCGGCATAGCCAGTGCCGGCCAGACCCAGGATCCGGTCGTACTCGGCCGGAACGAAGCCTTCCATCGGGCAGGCGTCCACGCCGAGGAGGGCGGCGCTGGTCAGCAGGTTGCCCAGCGCGATGTAGGCCTGGCGGGCGGCCCAATGCAGGGCGAGGCTGCTGCGGGGGCCTTGCACCAGGTCACCGATCATCATCTGGCGATACGCCGCCAGTGCCGCCGCCGGCAGGCCTCGGATCTCGATGGTGCGCGCGATCAACCGGTCCACATCGGCGACGGCGATGACCGTGCGGGCGGTGAACACCACAAAGTGCGAGGCGTCCACGACCTGCTTCTGTCCCCAGGAATGCGGCAGCAGTTCGGCCCGCCGGGCCGGATCCGCGACCACCAGGAAGCGGTACGGCTGCAGGCCGTAAGACGAGGGCGACAGGACGAGGGCGGTTTGCAAACTCTGCCAAACGGCTTCCGGAAGTGTCCGGGCGGGGTCGAAGATTTTGGTCGCGTAGCGCCATTCGAGGGCGTCCAGCAGTTCGCGGGGATCAATCGGTCTCATGGTTGTATGCCAGTCTTGTTCATGAGTGCCATCAGGAGCACTGCGCGCCATCCATGCTACCGGCGTGCCAGGTTGCCCAAGGCCGCAGCGATTTGCGGCAACGATCTGTGAACAGGCGTATTGCGTGATTGGACGGACCCGTCGGCAATAACGGAGTGGACCACTGATTTGCGTTGTTCAACGATAATGAGTTGTTAAACCACGCATTTGCGTTGACGAAGAAAGATGGTAAGCTGCCGAAACCATGGGAAGGCAGAGGACCCAACGGACCCGGCCGGCCGCAGCAGCGCCGTTGCGGCAGACGGAACTCGAAACCTTGCGCCAGAACCAACGGGCGCTCACCGGGGCCTTGAGCCAGCGCGAGGAATTCTACCGCGCGGTCCTCGACAGCCTGGCGGAGGGCGTGCTCATCACCAACGCCGACAGCCGCATCATTTACAGCAATGCGGGCGTGACCGCCCTGTCGGGGTATTCCCGCGAGGAACTGGTCGGGCGGGTCAGTTACGAGGTGCTGTCACCCCGCGCGAACTGGCCGAAGATGCGGCACCGCCTCCGGGAGCGGTTGACCGGGCGGACCGAGTTCTACGAACACGAGCTGGTATGCCAGGACGGTTCAATCCGCTGGATCGCGGTCCGGGCCTCCCCCTACCGCAACGCCCAGGGCGAAATCGTGGGAACGGTGGGTGCTTTGAGCTGCATCAACCAGTTGAAAAGCCTGGAGCAGCAGAACGCCTACTTGCAGGACGAAATCCGCGCCGAAGGCCAGTTTGGCGACATCGTCGGGTCCAGCCCGTCGCTGGTGAAGGTTCTCGAACAGATCAAGCTGGTGGCGCCCACGGAAGCGAGTGTGCTCATCCTGGGCGAGTCCGGCAGCGGCAAGGAACTGGTGGCCCGCGCCATCCACGACCACGGCGCCCGCCGCGGCCAGCCGCTGGTTCGCGTGAACTGCGCCAGCATCCCGAAAGAGTTGTTCGAAAGCGAGTTCTTTGGCCACGTTCGCGGCGCGTTCACCGGGGCGATCAGGGACCGCGTCGGGCGGTTCGAACTCGCCCATGGTGGCACACTGTTCCTCGACGAGGTCGGCGAAATCCCGCTCGATCTGCAGAGCAAGCTCCTTCGCGTCCTGCAGGAGGGCCAATTCGAGAAGGTTGGCGAGGACCGTACCCGCGCGGTAAATGTCCGCATCCTCGCGGCGACGAACCGCGAGCTGTTGAGCGACGTGCGGGCCGGCCGCTTCCGACAGGATCTCTATTACCGCCTGAGCGTGTTCCCGATCGAAATGCCGCCGCTACGTGAGCGTCCCGAGGACATCGTGCCGCTGGCCGTCCATTTCATGAACCGGTCGGCCCGGCAGCTAGGCCTGGCGTTGCCGCGCCTCGGGGAGGAGGGCCGGCGTGCCTTGGAGGATTACGACTGGCCGGGCAATGTCCGCGAACTCCAGAATGTGATCGAGCGGGCGGTGATCATGGCGCGGGGCGGCGAACTCCGGTTCCGCCTCGGCGAACCCGTTCCGTCCCCGGCTGGTGGGAAACTGATCCCGTCTCCCGGGCCCCTGGCGGCGGCGCCGACGCGGCTGGCGGACCTCAAGCGGAGCGAGCGAGCCCTGATCGAAGAGGCCCTGCGCCAGACCCGGGGAAAGGTTTACGGTCCGGATGGTGCGGCGGCAAAACTGGGCGCCAAACCCACGACGCTGCTCTCGAAAATCCAGCGCCTGGGCATACCACGGTGGCCGGTAGCCGCGTGACCGGCGCCAGCCGGCTTGGCCTGGCGTCAGCCCTCGAAAGCAAATGCTCCGTAGCCGACCACCCGGTCGCGTGGACCCGCAGTGTCGCCCGAGTTGCGCAGATCAAGTTGGCGGCAGCACAGGTTGCGCTGCCGGGCCACCTGGAGCAAACCGCGAATGGGCTTCCAGCCACAGGCCCGCTCCCCGTCAATCCGGTCGGCATCCAAGGCAACGATCGCGGCCGCCGTTTCAGCGTCCAGCTCCCGGGCCGCGGCGTAATCGTGGTAATGGCTCAGGTCGGAACTCACGACCACGAGTGTCTCCGGCCCGCCCCACAGCGTGTCGAGCACGTCCACCACCTCCGCATCCCCGGCTTCGCCGACCAGCAGCGGCATGATCGTGAACGCGGCGAGCACGTTTTGGAGGAAGGGCAGTTCGACTTCGAGGCAATGCTCGGGCCGGTGTGCGGCCGCCAAATCCTGCACCCGGGAGCCGGCAGTGGCGCGCGCGGTGAGATCGGCGTCCACCGGCACCTGGCCGAGCGGCGTGGCAAACGCGCTGGCGCCACTCGTTGCCAGTCCGCGGAAGGCAACGTAATGCGCCGGCCCCAGCAGCACGACGCGCCGAATCTGCCCGCGGACAGAAGCGAGCGCGGCAAACGCGAACGCGGCAACCGGCCCGGAAAACATGTAACCGGCATGGGGCGCGATGATCGCCTTGGGTGCCAGGCCCCCCGTCGCGTCGGCGGCCGCCATGAAGCCGGCGATTTCCGCCCGCAATCGGGCCGGCTCGGCCGGATAAAACCGTCCGGCCTGCGCCGCTGGCCGCACGCCGCCGGCCGTCTCCACTGAACGATGGTTCATTTTGTTCACAGCGATGGCGCCTGGTCCCTCGGCGGTCCCCAGATTCCCGGAACGCGGCGACCGCAGTTCGGGCAATTGCCGTTCGCCCCGAGCCGGTTGTCCAAGACATGAAACCCGCGCCGCTCGATCAACGTCGCGCCGCACCCGGGGCAACGAGTATTCTCCCACCCGCCCACGCCACCCGGCTGGTTGCCGGCATACACGAAGCGCAAGCCCTCGGCGCGCCCGATTTCGGCCGCGCGCAGCAGGTCGTCGGTCGCCGTTGCGCGTGGCCCGGCCATCCGGTAGTCCGGGTGGAATGCGGTCACATGCCACGGGATGTCCTGGCTGACGCCGGCGAGAAAATGCGTCAGGTCGCGCAGCTCGTCCTCCCCGTCGTTGAATCCTGGGACAAGCAGGGTGACGACTTCCAGCCACAGACCGCGGGCGTGGATCAGGCGGATGGTTTCCGTCACCCGCGCCAGCGTGCCGCCCAGCGTGCGATAGCGACGGTCATCGAAGGTTTTCAAATCCACCTTGATGGCGGCCAGCCACGGGTGGAGAAAATCGAGCGCCTCGGGGGTGGCGTTGCCGTTCGAAACGAATGCGCACAGCAGGCCGGCGGCGCGCGCGTGCTCGAACACCGCCGCGGCCCATTCGGCGGTAATGAGCGGTTCGTTGTAACTCGACACCACCAGCCGCGCGCCGGAACGCCGGGCGGCGCCGACGAGTTGTTCCGGGGTGGCACTCTGCATGGGCGCGCCCGCCGTCTCATCGCGCAACGCCTGGCTGGTCATCCAATTCTGACAATAGGCGCAGTGAAAATCACAACCAAGCATCCCGAAGGTGAGCGCGCCACTGCCCGGGAGCAGATGGAAGAAGGGCTTCTTCTCGACCGGATCACAGGCAACGCCGGCGACGTAACCGAACGGGACGCGCAACTGCCCGCCGTCGTTGAAGCGCACCTGGCAGACCCCGCGCCGGCCGGGGGCGAGGAGGCACCGGTGCCCGCAAGCGACGCAGCGGACCTTTCCGCCTTCGGAACGCCACAGCCGGCCGACCGTCGTGTGCCGGTCGAGCCGGGCGGCGAGGCTGTTTGTTGATGGCGGCGAAGTCATGACCATTTCGACCTCCCCGAGCCTACACCGATTTGGCCCTCGCGCCTAGTGTGGTGTCTCAGAATTGCCTGCACCTTGGGGTGCCAAAGCGCCAGAGGGCTGGCGCACTCCAAGACGCTGGCGCGCCCGCCGATGAGCCAGAAAACGCGAAGCGTCTTGGAGTGCCGTAGTCCGCTACCGCTTTCCACCGCCGGCGAAAGGTGCTGGCAATTATGAGACCCACTACTAGCGCCAACGGGATGGGATTTTGGCTGACGTATTCCGCCGGCGACCCTATGCTCCGCGCAATTCATGGGCTTGGCTGAACAGGTGAGACAGGCGGGCGTTGTTGGCGCCGGTGGCGGCGGTTTCCCCACCCACGTCAAGCTGGCGGCGCGGGCCGACACGGTGATTGCGAACGGCGCCGAGTGCGAGCCGCTCCTGCACAAGGACGCCGCCGTAATGGAACACCACGCGGCGGAGCTCGTTCGCGGGGTGGAACTCGTCATGGCCGCCGTCGGCGCAGGCACCGGCGTCATCGCCATCAAAGCCAAGAATCACCACGCGGTCGAAAAGGTCGAGGAGGCGTGCCAGGGGCGGCGCGTGCGCGTGCAGTTGCTCGGCGATTATTATCCGGCGGGCGATGAGTTCGACCTCGTACATACCGTGACGGACCGGTTGATTCCACCGGCCGGCCTGCCCATCCAGGTCGGTGTCGTGGTCAACAATGTGGAGACGCTGGTAAACATCGCGGCCGCGGCCGACGGCCAGCCGGTGACGCGCAAGACCCTCACACTGGCCGGCGCCGTGAAACGACCCGTCACCCTGGCGGTCCCGTTGGGCACGACGTTCCGTGAGGCCATCGCGGCGGCGGGCGGATTCGCCACCGACGATCCGGTGCTGTTCCTCGGCGGTTTGATGATGGGCGAAACCACGGAGAACCTCGACACTCCAATCACCAAGACGACGACCGGTGTGGTGGTGTTGCCACGCGATCACCACGTGGCGCAGCGCAAGCTTCAGCCGGTGCCGGCGCAGGACCGCATTGGCAAGTCGGCCTGCGACCAGTGCCGTTATTGCACGGAGTATTGCCCCCGTTTTCTGCTCGGTTACGCGGTCGAGCCGCACCAGGTCATGCGCAGTCTCGCCTTCACCGCCACCGGTGCCGCGCGCTGGAACGAATGGGCCTCGCTTTGCTGCGCCTGCGGCCTGTGCACGCTCTTCGCCTGCCCGGAAGAACTGTTTCCCAAGGAAGCCTGCGACCGCGCGAAGGCCGAACTTCGTCGGGTCGGTGTAAAATGGACGGGGCCGATGACCGTCAAGCCCCACCCGATGCGCGAGGGGCGCCGCGTGCCGATCAAGTCATTGATGCACCGGCTGCACGTGGAATCGTTCAATCACCCCGCGCCGTGGGAACCGATCGAGGTCCGGCCCGCGCGGGTCATTCTGCCGTTGAAACAAAACGCCGGCGCCGCCAATGAACCTGCCGTCAGGCCCGGCGACCGCGTGGCGGTTGGTCAACCGCTGGCCATGCCGCCTGCCAACGCGCTGGGCGCGCCGGTCCACGCGCCGTTTGCCGGTCGCGTGGTGAGCGTGGACGGCCACATTGTCCTGGAGCGAATCCCATGAGTGAGAAATCCATCGGGCTGATCGAGCTGTCGAGCGTCGCCGCCGGTTTCGTGGTGGCCGACACCATGCTGAAGGCGGGGAACGTGCGGCTGTTGCTGTCGCGTTCGATTTGTTCGGGCAAATACATGGTGCTGGTCGGCGGCGAAACGGCAGAGGTCGCGGCCGCCGTGGTGGCCGGCGCGGAGGCGGCCGACGGCTGTCTGATTGCGTGCTTCACCATCCCGAATGTCCATCCCGACGTGATCGCCGCCTTGGGCCGGACGGCACCGGTGACGCCCGACGGGGCGTTGGGAATCCTCGAATCCTTCAACGTCGCCACGTTGCTTGAAGGGGCCGATGCCGCGGCCAAGGCCGCCGCCGTGACCTTGCTGGAAATCCGGCTGGCGATGGCGCTCGGTGGCAAGGCATTTTGCACCATGACGGGCGACGTCGGCTCGGTGCAATCCGCCGTCGCGGCGGGCCGGCGGGTCATCGCCGAGGCCGGGGCGTTGGTAAACGCCGTCGTGATTTCACGGCCGCACCCGGACGTTTACCGCGAGGTGATTTAGCTGGAATAGCCGCGAAAAGGCGCAAGAGGCACAAAATCCGAGGATGGAAAAACGTCGGGCAAGGCAGTTCGCGGCACGATTCAGAAACGGTAAGACGCGGCTCAAAACAGCGAATGGAGCTGGTTCTTCTGTGCTTTTTGCGCGTTTTTGCGGCAACTCCCTCGCGGTTTCAGCGGAGCGCCCCCGCGCCTTCGTCAGGACACAAGAAACCGGACGGAACGCGCGTCCCGCCCGGCTGGAAAATCAAACGCTCCCGCCTACTGCAGCTTCGCAAGGACGGCCTTGATGGCGTCAAAGTTCGGCAGGTCCTTGGGCGTCGCCGTCTGTTCGCTGTACTGAACGACGCCCTGCTTGTCAATCACGAACGCCGCGCGCGCCGAGGTCGAGCCCAGCCCCGCGAGGTCCGGCAGCAACACGCCGTAATCGGCGGCGGTCTTCTTGTTCAAATCGCTCGCCAGCCGCACGGCAATCTTTTCCTTCAGGGCCCACGCCTCCTGGGCAAACGGGCTGTCCACGCTCACGCCGATCACGTCGGCGTTGAGGTGGGTGTAGGCGTTGAGGCCGCCGGAGATGTCGCACATCTCCCTGGTGCAGACCCCCGTGAACGCCAGCGGGAAGAAGAGCAGCACGGTGTTCTTGCTGCCGAAGTTCGCGCTGAGTTTCACGTCAACAACGCCGCCAGCAGCCTTGAATTTGAGGGTGAAGTCGGGGGCTATGGTTCCAACCGGGATAGGCATAATCAAAACAAGGTTCGAGGTTCAGTCCGATTCAATGACGGTCAAACAAGTAGGCCGGCCGCCGCGGCGTGTCAAATCGGCGCGCACATCGGTGGTGTCCTGATTTCCGCCGTCAAGCGGCGTTTGGAGTCCCGGCTTCAGCCGGCTGGGACGGCCTCAAGGCGGAACTCCGAGCGAAGTGCACACCGTCGCCCCGCCCGGGGGCTGCAGTCAGGACACTGCCCTCACATTTGGCTTTCCCCGGGCCACCGGTTCTGGCTTCATGACCGACGGCCATCAAGGCCGCAGTCAAACTGTTTACAAACACATGGAGACTCCTTCTTCCGCCCAACTGGCCACGGTCATCCTCAAACCCGGTGAAGCCGACCGCATTCTCGCCGGCCATCCTTGGATCTACGCCGGCGCCATCTTGCGCGTCACCCGGCCGATCGCCGATGGCGAACTGGTCCAGGTGAAGGACCACCGCCAGCGCTTCCTCGGCGCGGGCTTCTTCAACGCGAAATCGAAAATCCACGTCCGCGTCATCGCGCCGGACCGGGTCGAGGTGAACGAGGCGTTCTTCGTCGAACGGATTCGCGCCGCGCTCGAGCTCCGCCGCCGCCATCTGCCAGACGCCACCTCCTTCCGCGTCCTCAACGCCGAGAGCGATTTTCTCAGCGGCCTGATCGTGGACAAGTACGAGGACGTGCTGGTGCTGCAAACCTCGTCGCTGGGCATGGACCAGCGCAAGGCGCAGATCGTGGCGGCGCTACAGACCGTCCTGTCGCCGCGCGCCATCGTCGAACGCAACGAAACCTCGTCGCGCAAATTCGAAGGTCTGCCGGACGCCAGCGGACTGATCGCCGGGACACTGCCCGCCGAACTCATCGTCCGCCTGAACGGCCTGCAGTTTGGCGTGGATCTGACCGCCGGCCACAAGACCGGGCTCTACCTCGATCAACAATCGAATTACCAGCGCGTCGCCGACCTCGTCGCCCGGATGCCGGGCGCGCAGGTGCTGGACTGCTTCAGTTTCGTCGGCGGGTTCGCCCTCCACGCCGCCCGCGCCGGCGCGACCCACGTCCACGGGGTGGACCAGAGCGCGGAGGCCACCGCTGCGGCCGGGCGCCACGCCACGCTCAACGGCCTGGCGGACCGTTGCACGTTCGAGGCGGCCAACGTGTTCGACTGGCTCAAGGATCACACCGCCCGGGGACCGAACGAGAAATTGATCCCGCACTTCGACGCCATCGTGCTCGACCCGCCGTCGTTCACGCGCAACCGCGCTGCCGTGCCCGACGCGCTGCGTGGCTACAAGGAAATCCATCTCCGCGCATTGAAACTGCTGCGCCCCGGCGGCTTGCTGGCGACGTTCTGCTGTTCGCACCACGTGGACGCCGTGACGTTCCAGGACGTGATTATGTCAGCCGCGTTTGACGCCCACCGGGTCCTGCGCCGTGTCGCCACGTTCAGCCAGTCGGCGGACCACCCGGTCCTCCCGGCCATCCCGGAAACGGAGTACCTGAAGGGCTACGCCTTCGAAATCGCGCGGTGAGGCAGTGGGCCTGCACACACCACAGCACCCGGTTGACATGCCTACGCCGCTGGCGTAGATTGCGCGGGTGATCTTTGTCGAGACACCGACCTTCACCAGGCGGGTCCTCGCCCTGCTGAACGACGACGAGTACCGCGAAATCCAGTCGCATCTGACCCAGCACCCAGGCGCCGGCACCGTGATTCCGGGCTCGGGTGGGCTGCGCAAGCTGCGGTGGGCCGGGAGCGGTCGCGGCAAACGTGGCGGGCTGCGGGTCATCTACTACTGGTGGAGCGCCCGGGACCGCATCTCGATGCTGGTCATCTATCGGAAGAACGAACAAGACGACCTAACGCCGAACCAGGTGAAACTCCTGCGCCGGGCGTTGGGACTTTGAGCCATGAAAAAAGAACTTTTCGACGAACTCCTGCAGAGCGTGAAGGAAGCCGCGGCCATCGAACGCGGTCAGTTGAAGCCTGCGCGCACCTTCGAGGTCCGGACGGCCAACGACGTGGTTCGCGTCCGCGGCAAACTCGGGCTGTCCCAGACCAAGTTTGCCCGGCTGCTCGGGATCAGCGAGGACACGCTTCAGAACTGGGAGCAAGGACGCCGCCGGCCGACGGGACCGGCCAAGGTCCTCCTGAAGGTCGCCGCGCGCCATCCCAAGGTGATCTTAGAAGCCGCCTGACGCCGCTCCACCGCCGTGCCGGCCGCGTGGGAAGGGAAGCCGCCAACCCCCCCACGCCCGGCGCGTGCTGTGGCGCGTCCGAATGCCAATGACGATGGAACGGCGAGCCAAAGCGGCGGTCAGATCACAACCATCTCGCAAACTCCTTGGCTTCCATTTCTGCGTCCTTGAGTATCTTCCCCAGCAGTCCAGGCCCGATGGTCTCACCCGCATGAACGGGGATCACTGTCCGGCGCCCGTCCGCATGCCGCAGGAAATGGTGGCTGCCCTTCGTTCGTGCGACTTCGAAGCCGGCCCGCCGCAAGGCCGCGATGACCTCGCGTCCGCGTAAACGAGGCAAGCGCGGCATACTCAGACGGAGACGCGCTGCACGCCGATGAACTCGGTCGTCGTCGCCGCCGCGTGGTCAACCTCCAGGCACAATTCAATGGCCTCCCGAATCCGCTCCACCACCTTGTCGAGCGAGCGGGCCTGAGTGTGGCAACCCGGCAACGCCGGAACGCTCGCCACGTAGTAACCCTCCGCATCGCGCTCGACGATGACGCTGAATTCACGCTTCCTCGACTGTCGCATGACGATGGTATGCCAGAAAAACACCGGATGTGCAAGGCCGCCCGAAGCGCCACAGCGGAAGGAGGGTTTCGCAGGCGCGCCCACCTGGTTCCTTGACGCGTCGCCACATTCAGCCAGTCCGCGGACCACCCGGACCTCCCGGAAAACGGAATAGCTCAAGGGCTACGCCTTCGAAATCACGCGGTGAGACGGGCCGCCGTCAAGGCGACGGATGCGTTGGCCGGGCCACCGAAGCGACGGCTGCGTAAAGAAAGTTGTCAATACTTTGGACTGACCCCTGCCTCTATCGTGCGGTAAGGATTTCGCAGGAAACTTTTACCGTTTGGTCGGACGGCCAGCGGTTTGTGGTGAGCGATACTACAGCAGGTGGAGTCGCCAGTGCGTAGCGCAAGTCCATGACTCGGCTCAAGCCTGGCAAGGGCACGATGACCGGGTCTATCGAACTCCGTGCCCGGGTATTGGTCACCGAAATATCAACTCGCTTCGTGGCGAACAATTCGTTGGATGGATGCAAGTACACCTTCTGATCAACAGTGATCTCCAACGGTACCATGCACGCGTTTACATTTGTGAAGTTTCGGGCCTGCAGAGTTTGGAAGTTCGGGTGAACGCGAGGCACGCCAGACAGGTTTGAAATCGTCATTGCCACGGGCAGACCCGGAAAGTGCGGGTTGACAACGACTGACCCGGTTGCGCTGCGTGGAACATCATCGTTGCCATACGTCGCCCCGTGTAGCGGTAGCATCTGGCTATTCGTCTTGGCCAGAAGATAATGGGACGACGCAAATCCGTACCAGAGGGCCAAAATTACCTCGTCCCCCTCAATTGGTTCGGCGCCAGGGCCTCGCCACGCGAACGCGACAATAGTATTTGTAGAAATGTTGGGAGGACGAAACGAGCACACGAAGCAAGTATTGGTTCCGTCTGAAGACTCGGTCTTCATGTTGTCGCGCAGTCGAATGGGTTCCGTGCGATTGGTTGACCAGGGCAGATCTCGTATAAACGTGGGCGAGAGTTCACGGCACGTTATCTTCCACTCAGTGCCCCGCACATCCACTGCAAAATCATAGAGTTCCGGCTGGGGTTCATCTGCTAGGGAGTGGGCCCGTCCTTCGAGAGTCATGCTGAGGCGAGCCTGCCCTTCCACACGGTAATCTTGCGCCCGCACTGCTAGCGACAACGCCATCAGCATCAGCATGCGCAGAATCCGTGCGCCCACGGCGGCTCTCAACCGCGTGCGAAATCGGCTTTTCATACTTTAAGCAGGGTAGTGATGGGCTGACAGCAGAACAAGGCAAGAATCTCGTAAATTCCGCTCCTCCGTCTCCGGCGCATCTCGGTCGTCGAGTGAATTCGTGCCCCTGTTCGTGTCTTTCCCCTCACCAGACGCGGAGGGCGAGCGGGCCGGTGCCGGGTTGCTCGAACGGCCCGGGCGTGGGCCGTGCCCGGCTGCGCACTTTGCCAAAGTAATCCGTGTTCACCTGCAGCGGCGATCCATCCGCATTCTCGTAGGCGACCCCGGCGACCCGTGCCTTGCCGAGGCGTTCCGTCGTGACCAGCGCGGTGGCCGCGCGCAGCAAGTCCGAACCGGGCCGGAAGTGGAGGATGAACCGGCCGTTTTCCTCCTGGAGATTCAGCCCAGGATCGCTTTCCGTCCGCACGAGCGGCTGCGTCTCCCCCGCGTAAGGGCGCGCGCCGTGGAGGAACACATTGCCGCCCGTCTGGAGCGGCACTTCGCGGGGGTCATAGCCACAGAGTCCGAAGCGGCTGATCCATTGGAGTTCCTTGGTGACGGTCGGCGCCGGGTTGGCCGCCGGGTCACCGTTGCCAACGAACAGGTTATTGTAGAACCGGTCACCGCCGCCGCGGACCTGGACCAGGCCGGCGACCGTCGTCGCGTGCGCCGGATGATAAGGGGTGGCGCGGTCGGGCTCCGGCCGGTTCGTGATGCGGCCGGCAAAGAGATTATGCGCGTAAGCGCCGCCCTCGGACATGTCCAGCAGGCTGACGGGCGAGAGGAGCAGGTTGTTGTCCACCAGGAAAGGGCCGTGGTCCACCTCGAAGAACACGTCCTGGCCGGCGTTGTCATGGAAGAGATTCCCGGAAACGCGCGTGCCCTGAGCCATCCAGTCGAGCCAGAGTCCCAGGCAGGTGCGATAGATGTGGTTGCCGCGGATGGTGGTGTCAATGGCCCCGTGGAACTTGATGCCCGCCATCTCGGCGCCAGAGAAGAGCCGCCGCACATGAATGTCGTGGATTGTGTTCCCGGTGACGGTGCAGAACGCGGCGCCCAGGCTGCCGACGATCCCCGCCTGTTCGCAATGGGAGATGGTGTTGTTACGGACGATGTGATGCCCGATGGTGGCGCGATTCCAGCCGTTCTGGAGCGCCCGTTCGACCGTCTTCACGTAGCCCTCGGCCGTGTTCGCCGACGTGTTGTCGTAGGCGTCGCCGTATTTGCCCAGCGCAATGCCGGAGCAAACGGAGTGGCTGACGACGTTGCTTTCGATGATCCAACCCTTGCTCCAATGCGTGCCGATCACGCCGATTTGCTCGGCGGTCGGCGGTGCCCAGGGCGCGGCGGCGTCGCGCAGCGTGAACCCGCGCACCGTGAGATAGTCCCGCCCCGGCCGGTCGGGGTAAAAAACCGTCCGGCGGACGTTGATCTCGACCAACTGATCGTTCGGATTCACCCCGTTGAACTGGGCCCAGATCGTGGTGTTCGTCGCGTCCACCTGCGCGAACCACAACTGTGGATTCAGCGGAGCCGTCTGGTGCCCGCGGAACACGAGGCAGAGCGTCCTGACGCCGCTCACGGGTTTGAGTCGGGCCTTGAACGTGGACCAGGACTGCCACCCGCCCGTGTTGGGGACCGCACAGGCGCCCAGCAGTTCGCCCTGCGGCGAGTCGAGCCGGACCTCGACGCGGCCGCCGGCGGTGGCGGAGGCGGCACGAAGCTCGAGTTCAGACGCACCCCGGCCGAAGTCCACTCCGCCATAGCGGACCCAGTCGCCCGGCGCGATGAAGCCGAGGCATTCGCCGCCCTCGGAGCACGGCGCGTTTTGCGTGCCGTGTTTGGCGGCAAAGCCCGCGGCCGGGATGCGTGGCGCATCAGCCCCACTTGGCCGCAGCCAGGCCACATTCAGCAAATAGTCGCCCGCTTGCGCCAGCCACGCCGGCGGGGTGCCGGCGAACAATTCGTCGAGTTTGGCGGCCTCGGTCAGCCAGTCGCCGTTGAGATAAACGGCGCCGGTGTGATGCTCGCGGCCGCGCGGATCGAACCAGTCGCCGTGGATGAGGTCGCGGTAAGGATTGAAGCTGCCGAAGAACGTGTTCGGCAGCGTGACCTGCCAGACCTCGTTCGTGACGCGGATCCAGTGCTTGATCGCCTCGGAGCCCTTGATCTCGACCCGTTCGCCGCGGGCCGCCTGATAGACGATGCGCCGGGATTCCGACCGTCCGCCGCGGGGCGGGTTGACGCGCTCGCGATACACGCCCGCATGCACGGTGACGACGTCGCCGGGCTGAGCGAGGTCGGCCGCGCGTTGGATGGTGCGCAGCGGCGCCTTCTTTGTGCCGGGATTGGCGTCGTTGCCGGTGGTGGCCACGTGAAATTCGGCGGCTCGTGAGGCGGACCACGGGCCCAGCAGGGCGGTGGCGACGAAGAGAACAATGGGCTTCATGGGTCGAGGGAGCTTATGGTTTCACGGCGGATTGTTCCTGAACGGCGCGCATTGAAAAGGCAAAACCCTCGCGGACGCTGGTCCCGATGGCGGCCGCAAGGTCTGACGGCATCACAAACCCCCAGCGCCGCAACACCGCATTGCTCAACGCCCTCAGCAAGCTTGGACTGGCCGCAATCCGCCACACGCCCCGACTACTGTGCGCCACCTTTGCCGGGCGTTCGTAGCATTCTCCCGGCTGACCCCCTTGCGGTTCCCGCCTGGCCGTTCGGCTACGGTTGGCGTCATCGCCCCGTCGGGGACCTTTCACCCCGAGAGGTTCGGCGCCTGCCAGACACACGAGCCATGGACTTCAGCCCACGGTGGACGAGCGCGCGGGCCGATTCGGCAAGGGTTTCTTGTGCGATCGCCGAGGACGGGGATCACCTCGCTGCGTGCGTTTCGATTAGGTAATTCCGGAACGCCGCCTCATCCACCGTCAGCCGGTCGTAGTCCTCGGTCAGCTTGTCCAATGCGGCGAGCGCGGGCGGGGTGGCCGGCGCAAAGCCGAGCACCTTTTCGATCTCCTCGGGAAATTTCGCCGGATGCGCCGTCTCCAGCACCACCGCCGGCGCGCCGTTCAACGGCTCGGTCGCGACATAATCGAGAAAGCCGCGCCAGCCCACCGCGCCGTGCGGTTCGAGCAAAAGCTGATGTTCGCGCCAGGCCTGGGCAATCGTGGCCCGCGTTTGCTGGTCCGACACCGAAGTCGAGAACAGGTCGCGCCGCATCGCCGCCACATCCGGGGCGCGGTGGATCACGCCGGTTTCGTCCATCTGCCCGCCATAAACGGCGACGAGCCGGGCGAGGTTGCTCGGGTGGCCCACGTTCATCGCGTTCGAGAGGCAGTTGCGCGACGGCTCGATCTTCGCGTAAGCGCCGGTGGCCAGAAACCGCGGAAACTCGTCATTGCCGTTCACGGGCACCACGAGCCGTTTGATCGGCAGGCCCATTCGGTCGGCGAACACCGCGCCCATCATGTCGCCGAAGTTGCCGCTGGGCACGGCGAACACGATCGGTTCGCCGGGCCGTGCCAGTCGCGCCGCGGCGTAAAAGTAATACACGCTCTGCGGCAACAGACGGCCGATATTGATCGAGTTGGCGGAAGAGAGCGGAATGTGGTTCAGGGCGGGATCGGCGAACGCGCGCTTCACCAGCGCCTGACAGTCGTCGAACTTGCCGTCCACGGCGACGGTGCGGATGTTTCCGCGCAGCGTCGTCATCTGCTTGCGCTGGCGGTCGCTGACTTCGCAAATCGGGAAGAGCACGATGACGCGGACGCCCTCAACGCCATGGAAGGCGTTGGCCACTGCCGAGCCGGTGTCGCCGCTGGTCGCGGTGAGGATCGTCAACGACCGGCCCGCCTCGCGCACGAAACGGCCAATCAGCCGGGCCATCATCCGCGCCGCAAAATCCTTGAACGAGCAGGTCGGTCCCTGGTCGAGCCGCATGACGTGGACGCGGTCGAAGCCGCGCACCGGCTCGAGGGGAACCTCGAAGTCGTAGGCGTCGCGACAGAGCGCCGCCAGGTCGTCGTCGCCGAGCACGCCCGCCGTGAACTGCGACAGCACGCGAAAGGCGATCTCGTGATAGGACAACCTCGCGAAGGCGGCGAATTCGTCGGCCGTGAACGTGGGGAATTGTGCCGGCAGATAAAGCCCGCGATCGGGCGCCTGGCCAATGAGCAGCGCGTCGCGCAGGTTCACCGCCGGCGACTGGCCGTTCGTGCTGTGGAACAGGAGGGTTGGCATTCCAAATGGACCGGGTCGGACGCGCGCGCCGCGTGGCACACGCCCGCCTTGCTCGTTCGCTTACTCGAAGGTTTCGACCCGCAGCATCATCGGCTTGGCCTTGACCACGGGCAGCCGGCCGATCTGCGCCAGCGCACGGCTCATGGCGCGGTTGGGGGCGTCATGGATCATCAGGATGAGCGGCACGCTGTCGCCCTCGTGACCTTCCGGCTGAAAGACCGAGGAGATGCCGATCCGGTTCCGCGCCAGGACGGCCGCCACCTTCGCCAGCACGCCGGGACGGTCGGCGACGCTGAGCCGTAGATAGAAGCGTGACACCGCCTCGGCGATGGGCAGCACGCGGCCATGACGCTCGTGCGCGACGAACGGCGGAATCCGCGTGCGCGTGCCGGATTTCAGATCGAGCGCGGCATCCGCCAGGTCGCTCAACACCGCGCTGGCTGTCGGGTCCTGCCCCGCGCCCCGGCCGTAGAACAGGGTGTCGCCGACGACATCGCCACGGACGAACACGGCGTTGAAGGCATGGTTCACGCCCGCGAGCACATGGGCGTTGGGAATCAGCGCCGGGTACACCGCCACCTGCACCGGTCCGCCGTTGGGCGAAGGCCTGGCCCGCGCGCCGGCGGGCATCTTTTTCACCACGCCGAGGAGCTTGATGGTGTAACCCAACTGGCCGGCGAACTGGATGTCCAGCTTCGAGATGTTGCGGATGCCCTCCACATGGATCTGCCCCGGCTTGACCCAGAAACCGTGGGCGAGCGAGGCGAGGATGCCGATCTTGTGCAGCGAATCATGGCCGTCAATGTCGAGGTCGGGCGGCATCTCGGCGTAACCCTGCCGCTGCGCGTCGGCCAGCACCTCGGCGAAATCGGCGCCCTCGAGCTTCATCCGCGTGAGGATGTAATTGCACGTGCCGTTGACGATGCCGTAGAGGCGGAGAATGCGGTTCCCGATGAAACCTTCGCGCAGCGCCTTGATGATCGGAATGCCGCCCGCGACGCTCGCCTCGTAATACAAGTTCGTGCCGTGCGCCCGCGCCGCCGCGAACAGTTCCTCGCCACAGGCCGAGAGCAACGCCTTGTTCGCCGTCACCACCGGTTTGCCCAGCTTGAGCGCGGCGAGGATCATCTCCCGGGCGATGCCGGTGCCGCCGGCCAGTTCGGCCACGATGTGGATGTCCGGATCGGCCACCAGGCTGCGCCAATCGGTGGTCAGCAGGACTTCCGGGATCTCCACCTTGCGCGGCTCGTCGAACGCCTTGACGGCAATGCGTCGCACGCGCACCGCGACGCCTGCCCGTGCGGCCAGCAAATCGCCGTTGCGGGTCAGGGCCTGGTAAACCCCGCCGCCTACGGTGCCGCCGCCAATCATGCCGAGATTGACCTGGTCCATAAGGGCGAAATAGTGGCTGCTGCGCTTCGCTGGAACAATCACAAACTGGCGGACGACGGGAAAGAGGGCGCCAGTGCGCAATCTGGCAAGCGTTCGACAGGCCGTGGCCAGGTGAGCAACGTCTTTCGCAATTGCGCCAGAATGGCGGTGCGGCAAGGTCCGCGGTGGGGAGGCTGTCGCCCGGCGGTCAAAATTCTCCAATCCGGGCAACAGGAAACGCGCCATGGCGGGTTACAGAGCGCCAACCGGGTGTTGATGGAGGGTCTGGTTGGAGCGATTCTCTTGGCTACCGCATTTCCCTTCTACTTTTCTCCATTTCGGACTTTGCTTCACCAATCCATGTTTTGAAGCCATCAGTTCCTTCAGGCCAGGCGCTCGGGGGCATAAATCGCCGTTGACGGAGCGCTCCCCCCCCCGTAAGGTTCGGGTCCCGTTGTGCGGGGGCGTAGCTCAATTGGTTAGAGCGCTGCCCTGTCACGGCAGAGGTTACGGGTTCGAGCCCCGCCGCTCCCGCCAGCTTTCTCCCTCTCGTAATCAATGACTTACGTGAGTCTGTTCACCGCAACACGGTGATTGCGTACAGATTCCGTACAACTTTTCCAGCAGTTCGCACACCGAACGAGCTGACTGCGAAACGACAAAAAGGGGTTTTGATCAGGGTGCGGAACAACGGCGTCACCGTGCAGATCATCGTTCCGTCCGCCTCGGCAATCACCTGCCTGGCTGCCGGCGCCGACAGAACCCGAAAGGGCTGGCGGTGCTCCGCGGCCCTGAATGGGGACACGCGCAGCGCGTCCGTACCGCATGTCTCGTCTGGTGGCTCGCGGACCGCCGGGCCGCGACGAATTCCCTCTCCGCCCTGGGGAGAGGGACGGGGTGAGGTGTCTGCCAATCCGGAATCCGGAATCCGCATTCGGTAGGTGGCCCGCGGACCGCCGGGTTGCGGGAAGCATCTGCGACCCTGAATTTCAGTCTTGCTTTCATAAACACTCTTGATACGCTCCCGGTTGTTCGCCCACCTTTTCACACGAGCGGTGGGCCTTTGAACACGTGGGACCATGAAACGGCAACTGAGCACGCGTAAAGCTGGCTTCGCGACCGAACGGCGACACCGTGCGGCGTTCCCTGCGCATGGCCCGCCTGCCAGGCACCGAAATAGACCCAACCTTGTCCACCTAGGCCAAACCGCGGTTTGGCCTAATACCTGTTCGGGATAACATGAAGACGTTTCTCATCATCGTGGCTACTGCCGCCATTACGTGGTTCGCGTTCAGCGTTGTTCAGAGCCTCAGGACAGGCGTCGAGCGGCTGTGGATGATCAGTGCCGTAAAGGCTCCCGGCGGCATGGCACTCAGGGAGATCCAGGGTGACATGAATGCAGGACGCTATGAGAGCGCCAAGGCAAAGATTAATGCATTTGCTGATACATGGCTGAGGTTCAACTCCGGCCCGGATTCTTGTTCCGGCCTTGGTATTGGTGACATCATGGTGACGTTCTCCAAATTGGATACCAACGACACACCCGCAGCTCCCGAACCCGACGGTGCAGCGAACCGGAGCCAGCCGGTTACACCTGGGACGAACCGACCGTCGTTGCCGGCTGGCTCCCGTCGCTGACCTCACCGTTAGGCGGCATTGAGTGCGCATCGAAAATATCAATGGCAAGAGCTAAAATATCAATTACTGCGTTCGCATACGGCTTGGTAAGGTAATGGGTATAAATACAAAACCTCGCATGAACGGACGTAGTATTTGGTCACGCATTCTAATCATTGTCGGCAGTATCGCCATGCTGGCCGGTGCTCTTGACCCGATGGAGGGATCGGTAATCATTCTTCCCGGCAGCGGGCTGGTCGCGCTCGGCACCTTCCTCGGCCAAAGCGAACGCCGGTTGATCGTCTACAGGGTGTGGGTTTTTATTCTGATTGCGATTGGGGTGGGGGCGGTGTGGGGGCTGACTTGGATCGGAGGCTTTGGAGGCAATTCCGGACGTTCGATGTGGTGGGGAGTGCTGATTCTGCCTTATCTGATTGGCTGGTCTATGGGTATTTGGGGGCCGGGATCCCCGCGCTGGTTGTTGTGGCTTGGAATCGTTGTCGGCCTTTGGTATCTGGTGCTACTTGCGATGGTCCTGAAGACTTCGGGTAGGCATCACGGAGCCATGTCCGGAGCCATGTCGGCGATGCCAGTCATCATCGCCGCCATCGGCGTGCTGACCATCGGCGGTTGCATCAGCCGACTGAGAAAGCGAATCTTTGAGCGACAATAGCTTGCGATGGCTATGGCCTACAGAAGATTCGATCCAGACTTGCCTAACACACAACAGGCAACGCGGGATGGCGTCTCCAGTTCCGGTTTTGCAGACTACGTCATCAGCCCCGCGTGCCTGAGTTCTGGACGTTGGGCAGCATTCATTTTATGAATACACGTAGAGTTTGGTCACGTATTTTCATCACTGTCGGAATTATCGCCATGCTGGTCGGTGCTCTTGACCCGATGGAGGGATCGCTCGTCATCCTTCCCGGCAGCGGCTTGGTGACACTCGGCACGTTCCTAAACAATCCTGAACGCGGGTTGCTCATTCAATGGCTATGTATTTTCGGTTTGATCGCGTTCGGGGTCGGGGCGTTGTTTGCCTTGGGCGCGTGGGGGCTTGGCGGCAAAAGTGAACATTCACTGTGGTGGGGAGTTCTGGTTCTGCCCTATCCCGTTGGCTGGATTATGGGCATCGTGAGCCTCTTGTTCAGATTGGTCAGAAGCGTTCGACATCGCCATGCTGCCTAACACACCAGATCACTGCCGCCAACGCCGGATGGCGCACTCAGTTCCGCTTTCGCGGGTCACGTCATCAGCCCCGCGTGCCTGAGCTATCGTTAGACTCCATGACAAAGCTGCTTAAATGGCTCGATACCGCAAGCTTTCTGAAGCTGGGCGGGACGTATTGTGTGGTGTCTGCGGCCGTCATCGTTCTGGGCATTCTCATCTTTTTCCCGCTTCTTCTGATTTATTCGGCGTTGGGCATGGAGTTTTCAAATCTGGGTCCGATCGCCACCTTTGTTTGGGGAGTCTTGTTCGAGATATTTGTTATTACTCCTCTCTTTATTATTGGGTTCGTAGTAAAGCTGATTCGGAGGCCTGGGAGATGAGAGGCACGATGGAGCCTAACGCACCAAGGCATTGCCTCACCAGCGCAGCGTTGATAAACCGGCGGCGCGCTCGATCGGTTTCTTACTATCAGTAACATCCCAGCCCCATGCCTGCCGAATCATCACCATCCTGGCCGCGCGGCTTCTGGAATCTGATGTTCACCCAGTTCCAGGGCGCCTTTTCCGACAACGCCCTGCGCTGGCTGGTGATCTTCCCGGTGCTTGCCTCGGTGAGTTTGAGCGATGCGGCCAAAGGCGGCTTCGCCTCCCGCGCCTCGTTGCTCTTCGCCGTGCCGTTTCTGTTATTTTCCACCGTCGGCGGCTGGCTGGCGGACCGCTTCAGCAAGCGCTCGGTGATGATTGCGGTGAAGCTCGGGGAGATCGCCATCATGCTCTTTGCCGCGCTGGCCCTGGCCTGGGAAAATCAGACGCTGCAACTCGCCGCCATCGGCCTGATGGGCATTCACAGCACGTTTTTCGCCCCGGCTAAATACGGCATCATGCCCGAAGTGTTGCCCACCTCCCGACTCTCGGCCGGCAACGGCATCCTCGAGTTGCTCACCTTCATCGGCATCATCCTCGGCACGTTCGCCGGCGGCTGGCTGGCGGAAACCCTGGTGCACCGCGAAGCCTGGTCAGGCGCCATTCTAGCAACCCTGGCAAGCGTCGGATTCATCATCAGCCTCGGC
Organism: Verrucomicrobiota bacterium; assembly: GCA_050012855.1. Lineage (GTDB taxonomy): Bacteria > Verrucomicrobiota > Verrucomicrobiia > Limisphaerales > J093 > JAJXZJ01. Next base: position 66,115 of record JBEKGJ010000025.1, read on the forward strand.
ATCTTCAAAGTGCCCGCCGCCGATCCCACGCGCCAACTCAATTGCAATATCCTCGGGGAAATCCTCAGCAACCTGCGCCTCATGAAGGCCGACCGCGACCTCTGGCGTGCCAACTGGGGCAACGCCGCCTTCTTCTTCGTCGCCATGCTGGTGCAAATCAATCTGGCGCTCTACGCCCAGAAGGAGTTCCACCTCAAACCCACCGAACAGGCCTGGCTCCAAGCCGCCCTGAGCCTCGGCATCGGCGTGGGAAGCCTGTTAGCCGGCCGGCTCTCCCGCGGCCGCATCGAGTATGGCTTGATCGCACCGGGCGCCGCGCTGATGGCCATGGCCGGCCTGTGGCTGGGCTGGCCCCACCTGAGCAAGCCGGAGTTCACGGTGGCCCTGTCGTTGTTAGGCCTTGGCGGCGGCTTTTTCATCGTGCCCATCGTGTCCGTGTTGCAACACCGGCCGTCACCCCAAATCAAGGGCGCCGTGCAAGGCGCGGCGAGCTGGCTCTCCTGGGTCGGCATCGCCACCGCGGCCATCACCCAGACCGGGCTCTCCGGCGTGGCGCACCTCGGCTACGGCCAGATCTTCTGGGTCTGCGGCGCGGTGGCCGCCCTCGCTGGCGCCTTCGTCACCTGGTCGCGGCCCACGGCCGTGCCCGACATGCTCGCCCGCTGGCGCAATCCTCCTAACAAGGAAATGGGTGTCCGCTAGCAAATGTCAGCCCTCACATTCGTAAGTCATAGTCTATCAACGAGCTTTTTGTGTCGTATTCCTGGGAGAGCCCTGCTAGCCTTGCCGCCACTATGAAACAACCTTTGATCCGGAAACCATGGGTGGCGGTGTTGCGGACGGCCGGCTTGGGAGCGCTGACGGCCATGTCAGCGGCCTGGGGCGGAGATGTATTCACGGTGGATCCCGATCAGAGTTCCATTGCGCTTTCGGGCAGCGCTCTGGGGTCCACTTTTCAGGAACAGGGACTGGGGAGTCTGACCACCACGTTCACGGGCACCCTGAGCGCCGACATAACGGACACGACGATCCAGTTCACGGGCCAGAGCCTGTTGGAGGCCCAGGACAACGGCAGTTGGCAACCCAAGGCCGACGGCAGCAGCGGTAGTGAGGCGGCCAACTACGGCGCGCAAGCCAGTTCGATCCTCGGCAATGCCGAGGCGGCCTTGCGCCAGATCCAACTCAACGTGACCAGCCCTTCGCTGAGCCTCACCAACGGGCAGTTCGCGTCGGGGAGTCTGGCGTTTTTCTTTCCGACGAATGCCCCGAGCACGCTGGCCTATACCGTGTCCAGCTTCCTCCTGAACAAGTCGGGTTCGGTGGCCTTGAACGGCTACGCCACCAACAACGTGACGACGTTTGCGAGCCTGGCCACGGTCGGGGGTCAGCAGATCCTGACCATCCCGGTGAATGCCCAGTACTTCTTTACCCTCGTTTCGGCCAACGACACCACCGTGAGCCTGAAGGGGCAGTTGGTGGCCAAGCGGGGCGCCAGCGTGCCCCTGGTGATCCAGTCCATGACGATCCAGACCCAAGTGGTGACCCTCCAATGGCAAAGCGCCCCCGGGCAACTATACCAGATCCAATCCTCGACGGATTTGAGCCATTGGACAACCAACGCCGCCAACGTGACGTCGCCGACCAATTCCTATTCGTGGAGCGGTGCGGCCACGGCGTTGGAGCAGTTCTTCCGGCTGGCCCAGTAGCGGGGCGGAGTTTTATCTGCGGTTGCTCTGGTGGCAGGGCACTGGCTGGCCGCCACTGGCTACGCTTTGCGCGGGCGCGTCGGCGGCGAGTAAGCCCCGCCGGCTCACCGCCCGCCCGCCGCAACCCAACCAAAACCAGGGCCGGGCTGCCGCTCGGCCGAAATCCCAACTTCACAACTCGCCCTTCGCCCTTCCCACTTCGTCACTCGCACCCCGGCGGCGTGAGCACGGCCAGTTCCGCTTTGGCCACGGTTCTCATGCTCTCGAGCCTCTGCCTGCGTTGAACTGGCCGACCTTACTGCCGTCCCGACCCTGCATGGCAGCGAACTGCTGCCCTGCCGGCGCTCCAGTCTCTCGCGCCCTCTTTGCCCCTCGAATCGCTAAGAAGCTGTGGGTATTCTCCCACACGCTCCGTGAATCACCGGTTCGGCCCAAGCTCCAGCCGGTCAGCGCACGTGGCCACGGTAGAACTGGGTGCCCTGGGCTGGCGTGGGGCTGACAAAGGAATTCGTCCCGTCATTGAGGACATAGGAGCCAACCACCTGCCACTGGGACAAATCAGCCGAAGATTCGATGTTCAACGCCAAGCCGGGAAGACCGGTAATTCCAAAACCGAACTGGCCGGCGTTCAGGCTCGGCTGGTGTAAAATCGGCGCCGGTACTGAGCTGGTGGGAATTCCTTTCCGGAGCGTGCTGTTGTCTATGTCCCCCACATAGACGTTTCCCGCGCTGTCCACGGCGACGCCGTGAGGATAATAAAACCGCGCGGCGCTCCCCGTCGCGTCCGCGTTGCCCCAATTGCCCGCCAATCCGGCCAGGGTCGTCACCACCCCCGCCGACGTCACTTTGCGGATTGTGTGGTTGTCTGTGTCCGCCACATAGACGTTGTCCGCGCCATCCACCGCCACGCCGTAAGGATAATAAAACTGCGCGTCGCTTCCCATCCCGTCCGCACTGCCCCAATTGCCCGCCAATCCGGCCAGGGTCGTCACTACGCCCGGCGGCGTCACTTTCCGGATCGTGTTGTTCCATGCGTCGGCCACATAGACGTTGCCCGCGCTGTCCGCCGCCACGCCTCCAGGATAATAAAACTGCGCGGCGCTCCC
>JBEKGJ010000026.1:0-67606 GCA_050012855.1 Verrucomicrobiota bacterium
TGTTGGAATCTCAATCATGGGATTTCAAGTCAGGGGTGAACAGGGACGCTTGCGCGGCCTCGGCGAGGCGCCGGGCCTCGTTGGCCTCGGCACGCTCGCGGGCGATGCGCTCACCGTCGAGGGTAGCTTCGGAAAACAGCGCGAACGTGTCGGGAACAAACCCGAACTCATGCTGCGGAATCGGAAGCGGGCGGCGCTGGCGTCTCATGGTGTGAAGTGGTGAACGGTCAAGCGGGCTGGAGGTCGGCAGGATGGCGGCTGCCATACTTGGTGCGAGGGTCATCGGGGACAGCGTCCACGGTCACGGGGCCGCACGGGTGCTGCCAGACTTGGCGCTTGTTGTTCCAATGGAAGCCAAACTGGGAGAGTCGGGCGGTGACTTCCGGGGGCTGCTTGTCGGGGAATGTGACCCAAACCCACTTGCCGACAACCTCGGCCAGTTCGTAGAACCGGGGGGCCTCGGCGCGGAGCAAGGCCAGCAAGTCCGGCGTGCTCAAGTGGCGATTGGCCTGCCGGCGGGCGAAGTCCACCAGGGGGCGGGTGCCGTTGGTCTGAACAACCGATGTGCTGGACTGGACCGGGAGCCCCTTCAACGAGTCTGAATGTATGTGAGTTTCCATGATGTTTTTTTTAACCGAAATGCCGTCCTGTCCTCTCGCCCTTCACTGAAAAAGCCTGCGGTTCGGGGCGGCGCGTGGGAGTAGTCTTTAGAGGGCACCACGCTCATTGCCCCCCGAACAGGAAGCAGGCCAGTGACGGGCGAGAGACGGGACGGTGAAGGCATCTGGAAACCCACCAGGCATCTGCCAGCCCTGCGGCGTCTGAGCTTTCAACCCTTCGAGCGGAGCGAGCCAACCACTCTGCTTCGTCTGGTTCCTAACGACCCGCCACTATGGGGAGTTGCGGAGAGAGGGCGTGGCGTGAAGGATGCCAAGACCGTCTGGCGCGACCCGTGCTGCCGCCTTGGGTCTTGCGGCGAGCATGGGGCGTGACAGGCGGGCTGCCTCGGTGGACACAAGACGCTGTTATATGAAGCTAAACCGGGCCGTCGGATGGATGGTGGGGTAGGCGGGAGACGGCGGGGACCCGGTGCCGGGGGTCCTGCTTGCGGGTGCCGGCACTGGGGCGGTAGCTCATATAATAGCTCTTGTGTCTGAGAGGCGTTCGCAAGCCACCGCGCCCAGTCTCGCAGCGAATACTTGGAGCGAGAAACGTAGCGCGGGGGCGGTCCTTCATGCCACGCCCGAACGGAGCGAAACCATGTCGGCGGGTCGTCCTTCCGGGCTGTCTCCGCCGGATTCAGGACGTGAAACAGAACGGAGCAAAGCAGCCGGCGCGCGGGCGGTCCTGGCGGACGGCGTTTTATGCGAGGTCGGGCGCGGCTGCGTCGCGGAGTGGCGTGGAGCGTTCTGAAACGGACGGAGTCAGCCTTTCGTACGCCGCGCAGTCACCGCCCGACTGTGGAGGCCCAGACGCGGACGCAGGAGCATCGTAGCCGGAACTGCTCGGGCGGTGTCTGTGCGGCGCGGGGCCGGGTCCTGCCTCCGGGCGAGCTTTTGGGGCGCGGTGGCAGGCACTCTGAGTTGGCGGCGATGAGGTCGGCCGGGTCCGCGTAGGCACAGGCTCGGAAGCATGAGAACCGTAGCCGAAGCGGAACTGGCCGTGCTCACGCCGCCGGGTGTCGGCCTTGCCTGTCTCGCCAAGAGCGCGGGTGCGAGGGTCGCGGAGTGGATGTCCTCGAAACGAAGCGATCTCGCGGCTGCGATGGTGGCGAGTCAGGCGTCTTCTGGCCAGCCAAGTGCCGTGGGATGTTGCGGTACGCCCAGCGGACGGAGTCTGTAGCGCCAGGCGAGCACAACCCGCGGCTCTTGGCGGCCAATCGTACCGTTCTCTGCCGTCTGCGTCGGCTGGGCGGACGGACGAGTTTCGAGGGAGTCTGCCGGGCCGTGGCGGTGGTCAGGTCAGCAGGCGGCAGACTCGATCTGTGCACTTCGGGTCGTCCGGTTTCGTATTCCCCGCCGTAGGCGCCATCTTCTCATCGTCATGCACAGCGCGCCTGAATCCTCCGAACGACGGGCAGGCTAGGATTGGAACGGGGATGTCCGAACTGGGGTGACTTCCGCTCCGCGCGCGCTGTAGCGAAAGGGCCGCCGAGCCTGACTTCCTGGCTCCTATGGGCGGCCCGGTGCCCGGCTTGGCGAGCAGCGAGCCGCCGGGCATGAGCGTAGCATGACGCGCGCGGCGACCGACGTTCGAGTTGGAGGGGCCTCCGTCGGTGCGCGCTTCCAATTGACCCCGGCGCGAGTCGGCGAGCAAAGGGGGAACACTCTGTTTTTCGAGCGACGCGAGCCAACATTGTCGGTTGAGGGCGCTGGACTGGCGAGGGAGTTTCGAGTTACGAATTGCAAGGGGCGAGTTGTGCAAACCGGCGGCGGAAGGCGCGAAGCGGGAGACGGCGGCGAACTGCTAACGCAACCAGCCCGTGACGACGAGCCAGCGCCAGACGAACGGCTGCCACCAAGGTAATGACGGCCGATACTCCGCAGGACAACCGCACGCCCGCCAGAAACGCACGGGCCAAGTGACATGTGTGTAGTAGTGACGTGCCACCCGACCCTGAAACCGCTCCCAACGAACGCCTAAGTAGCGGTGCCAAGCCCTAGCGGCCCCTGACGATAAATGCGTGGTGTGTCTCATCACCCATTCCCTGAGACACACCACGCATGAAGGGGCCGCGGGCACCGGGAGTAGGTGCGAGTGGGGGACACAGCTACCCGCCAGCCCGAAGGAGTCCATTACCATCTTCTCGGTGCCGCGGAGTGGCAGCCCGACCGCCGAAGGTGCAGGGGGCGTGACAGCCCGGCTCTGGATGATTCGATTACCTACTCAGCCGGGCTGGCGCGCGCCCTGCCGGCGGTCGGGCGAACGAAGCGTTGGGGGCGAGTAGCGGTTGCCGGGGACTGCTTGGGGGGTTTGCCGAAGTGTCAATAGTGAGAACTGAGAGTTGCGGGGAAGATGATCACAACAAGGCCCCAGTCACCAAGCCGACGCTCTTTACGTCAGCGCACCGGCAACCCGCACGCACTCAACCGTTGCCCACTTTTGACGACCATTTGTGCTTAACCCGCCTCAACTCTACAGCAAAACCGACCAGAAATAGGACCAAAATGGCTCCAGCGCAAATGGCCCCAACCGTAAAGCCGTATGTACCTGCCGAGAAGTCACTTCTTCCGAGTCCAACCCCATAATACAACCAGGTCCCATACGCAACGGCACAGCCAACCAGGAACCAGACCACGATCCCCCAGCACAGGCCAAGGCCGATATACTGCCGAAGTTGAGGCAATTCTTTCTTGTATTCCGTTATTGCCCGTTCATGCTCCTGCCTTGCAGCCTCCGCCTCCCTTGCGGGGGCAGCCTTCTCCCACTCAATCCGTCTTTTCTCCTCTTCAACCTCCCTTTGCTGCCTTCTTACTTCTTCTTCAGCGGCCCTCCTTCGCCGTTCTCGCTCGGCCTGCTCTTCTCGCCTCTGCTTATCCTGTTGAATCAGGCGCCAGAATTCAGCACCGATTTGCCCATGACACATTGGGCACCTTGAGGCGCCGAGTTTTAGCGTTCGATAGAGGCAATGTGGACAATCGTAGTCTCCCGGATTCTGTTGCTTGTGAAGCGCCTCTTCCTGAGACCTAATAAGATCGTTGTGTCGTTGCTCTGCCGCGTACTCTTCGTCAGCCGCAGCACAATGCGGACAGAGGTCGGTTGGATTAGTCCTCCCGCATCTAAAACAAACATATCCACTCACAAGACACCTCTCATCATGTCATAGTTCCTTGCTGGCTAGGCCCTCGGCGAGAGAAGCCTCAAACATACGAACCGTGTAGGTGAATCGTTGGCCTTCGACGTAAAGCTCCACTTCGTAATAAATATCGCTATCGCGATTTGTCTGGCGTTTATACTGGGTGTCCAGGCGGTTCATGCAGTGCGGCCCTTCTCGGGCGGCGCGGCAACACCGTACCGAGCAAGGCGTTGTTCGGGCTCAGTTGTGGGGGATGTCGGTCCATTTGCTAATCTGGCTAGACACATCCTTCCTGTCCCTTCCAGATCCGTACCATGCTGACGCACCTGACACTGTCACTCGGAAATTGACGTAAGGTTGCTGGGTCTTCTTCTGAATGAACCGTGTTCCAAAACCGTTTGACTTGTAGTGCGTGTTCAGACTGTCTCGCGAGAAGACGACGTACCGCCATCCATCATCCGTTCTGAACACGAAGACGTAGTACAACTCCGGCGTGTCCGGCTTTTGGAGTTGGTCCTCGCGACATGAGAATATCGCGGCAATCGATTTCTTCTGTACTTTCAGTTTCCCGTACTTGACCTGCACACGCCAGAAGTTCCCTGATGTATCATTGACAGCGAAGATGTCGTCCCCGATGTCGATCTCCGGCATGGCAACATTGTAATCCCTGGCTGCGAGTTCTGCCATGACGGCCAGATGCGCAGCTTTCGCCATATAGTGGTATTTCGCCATTTCGGGTTTTTTCCTTCTTTGTGCCGGGACTTTCAGGTCAGCGACGGGAGCTAGCCGAGGATGACGCTGGATTTGTCTCTGAGCTAATCACCTGGCTCCCGTTTGCTGGGCCATCTGCTTCGAGACTATTTTCGGAATAGGCCATCAATAATTCTGTCTCCCTTCGCCGTCTTCGAGTCAATCTCAGTGTTCAGGATGATCGGGTAGGATGCTTCGTCAATCAAGGCTTGGGATGTGTGCATGTTGTGTTTCTTCCCGTTGTGCTCCCAGTCAGCCTCCATCCCGATAATCATGACTCGGGTGCCGATCCCGTTGACCTTGCGAACCAAGGGAACAAAATCCTGATCACCAGAACACAACGCCAGGACGTCGAATCTCTTATGGACTGCCAGGTCGTACGCTTCAAGAGACAGCCAAACGTCAATTCCCTTCTCCTCTGGAGGAGTCACCGATTCGTTCATCGGATAGTAATGAGTGACAATCCCTGCGTACATGAGTAATTGGTCCACGAAACGGTCAGCCTCCAAGGCTTGCTTCTGCTGTGCGGAGGTGAGCGAAAACCGCCCTCGGAAAAAATGCGCCTCAACAATCTGGCAAAAGGCCACATCCCTGCGTTCTCTCTCCGCCACCTTGTGGCGCACGTACTCGTGGAATCCGGTAAAAGTCATAAATGCCTTGCGAGCGTGCTGCTTGCTGAAGTACTGCGAGGCATTCATGAAGTACGTCCCGTCGTAAAACAGGGCAATCCGGGTAAGCGGTTGGTAGATGTCAGCGGGCATACGATTTGGGGATTGTTCTCGATAGTGTTATTGGGACAAAGCCAGGGCCGGAAGCGGAAGTTGCAGGTGGCTTTTCATGGGATGGACTGTATCCGGTTGGGCCTGCCGTAGCAAGCTTGATCTGAAGGGCTTCTGTACGGTGGGCGGTGGAGGTGTTGCGCGGTGTGCGCTTCTGGCACCGCTTGCAGGATTGGAGGATTGGAAATTTCAGATTTCAGGGGATGCGGAAACGACCGGCACGGGGGCGAAACGAGCGGCAGCAAAGTGCATAAGCCATTGAGGCGCAACGCGTAACACTTGACACGGAGGGGCTGATGCGGTATTTGCCGTGTGTATGGCAGTGGACGCCACACATGGCGAATATGACGCGAACGCCGGGGCCTGGTCCCGAGCGCGGGATGTGATCGCGGGCGAAGATGCCGTGAGGGCTGGCCGCGAGCGGTACCTGCCGCGCCTGGATTCGCAAGCGGATGATGAGTATGCCGCCTACGCGGGGCGCGCTTCCTTCTTCAACGCCACGGCGCGGACGGCGGATTGTTTCGTCGGGCTGATCTTCCGGCGGGCGCCACTGGTCCGGCTGCCGGATGAGGCGCAAGGTGTCGGCGCCGCGCTGGCCGCGTTCCGTAACGACGTGGACATGCTGGGGACTTCCCTCTTTGGCTACGCCAAGAACATCGTGTCGGAAATCATCGCGGTGGGGCGGGCCGGGACGCTGGTGGATTGGGAAGGCGAGGTCGAGGATCGCGTCTATGCCACGATGTATCGGGCGGAGAGCATCCTCAACTGGCGGGTGGAACGCATCAACGGTCGGAACATTCCAACGCTCGTGGTGCTGCATGAGCCGATGGAGGCGGCGGGTGGGGGCACCTCTCCCCAGGGCGGAAGCACCTCTCCCCAGCCCTCTCCCCAGGGCGGAGAGGGAGACGCGGTCGAGCAAATCCGGGTTTTGCGGCTGGTGGCCGGCGCGGATGCGGGAGCGTCCAAACGCAAACCGTATTCCTGCCAGGTGGAACTCTGGCGCAAGGCGGAAGCGAAGTCCGGACAGGACAAGCGGGAGTGGGTGTTGGTGGAAACGCGGATTCCTCTGCGCCGGGGCAAGCCGTTGCCGTCGCTGCCGTTCGTGTTTCATGGGCCGCGTCATTCCCGACCGGCCGTGGACAAGCTGCCACTGGGCGACATGATCGCGGTGAACCTCGACCATTACCGCCTGGATGCGGACTACAAACACGGAATTCATTTCACCGCCCTGCCCACGGCCTGGGTGAGCGGCTTTGACAAAACGGCGACGCTGCGCATTGGCAGCAGCACGGCCTGGACAACCGAGACGGTCGGTGCCACGGCGGGCTTCCTGGAGTTCACCGGACAGGGGTTGTCCACATTCGAGCGGGCGATGGACCGCGATGAGCGCTTGATGGCGGTGCTGGGGTCGCGGTTGCTGGAGGAGCAGAAACGGGTGGGTGAAACGGCGGACGCGATTGAACTGCGGCAGAGCGGGGAGAACAGCGTGTTGAGCAGCATCGCCAGCAGCGTGAGTGAGAGCCTGACACAGGTGTTGCGCTGGGCGTTCTGGTGGAACTCGACCGAGGAACTGCCGGACTCGATCACGGACGCTCAGGCGTTGGTGGAACTGAACACGGATTTCAGCAGCAGCACGATGAGCGCGCCGGAAATGTTGGCCGCGGTGAAGTCGTGGCAGTCGGGCGCGCTGAGCCAGGACTCGATGCAGGAACTATTCCGCAAGGGTGAGATTCTGCCGGATGGGCGGACGAACGAGGAGGAAGCCCGGTTGATTGCGGGCGACAAGGCGGCGGTCAAGGTCGCGGCTTTGACGGATGCGAATGCGAACGCGGCAACGTGAGAGGGGGAAACCATTTATGCCATTGAAATTCAAAGTGAAGTCCAAGGATGAAGTCCCGGCGGAACTGCAATCGCTCTACGTGGAGCGGGACGGTGCCTGGGTGCTGGATGCCGAGGGCGCAGTCGAGAAAACGAAGTTGGAGGAATTTCGCACCAACAACGTGGCGCTGATCAAGGAGCGCGACGAACTGAAAGAGCGTTTCGCGGGGATTGACCCGGACGAGGTCCGCAAGCTGGCAGAGGACAAGCGGAAGCTGGAAGAGGCGCAGCAGCTCAAGGCGGGCGAGATCGAAAAGGTCTTCGAGGGGCGGGTGCGAACGCTCAAGGCGGAGTTCGACAAGCAGCTCGCGGGTGTGACTTCGGAGCGCAACGCGCTCAATGCCCGCCTGACCGCGATTCAGATTGATCAAGCGGTGGTGACTGAGGCCACGAAGCGCGGTCTGCGCCCGACGGCCATCCCCGACATCACGGCGCGGGCGCGAAATACTTTCCGCCTGGTGAACGGGGTTCCCCAGGCGTTGGAGGCGGATGGCCAGACGGTCCGGGTGGGCAAGGATGGCGTGACGCCTCTGTCGTTGGCGGAGTGGATTGAGGGCCAGGTGTCCGACGCTCCGCATCTGTTTGAATCGAATGCCGGTGGCGGTGCCGCCGGCAACGGCTCCGGTGGAGCCGGCAAGGGAACCGGCAAGAATCCGTTCCGGAAGGAAACCTGGAACCTGACGGAACAGATGAAGCTAACGAAATCCGACCCGGCGCTGGCGGCGCGGTTGAAAGCAGCCGCCTGAACGCGGAACGGGGAACGGGGATTGCGGAATGGAAACCGCGACACCTCACCCTAACCCTCTCCCCGGTCGAGGCGGAGAGGGAGAACAACCAGCGGTGCTCTACGGAGCCGCCGCGACAACTGGAGACTGAATTATGGCTAAGACGGCAATTGCGGACATCATCATTCCGACGACCTTCGAGCGGTACGCGATTCAGCGGACGGCGGAACTGTCGCACTTCGGGGACTGTGGCATCGTGGAGCACAATCCGGTGTTTGACGAGTTGGCGGGGGGCGGCGGGCGGACGGTGGAAATGCCGTTCTGGAACGACCTGAGCGCGACCCGGCAACTCCTGAGCGATTCGGCGTCGCTCTCGGTGAACAAGATCGCGGCGGACAAGGACACGGCGCGGATTCACAACGACGCGCAGGCGTGGTCGGTGAATCAGTTGGCCAAGGTCATCTCGGGGGACGACCCGATGGCGGCGATCGGGGAACTGGTGGGGGGCTACTGGGCGCGGATTGACGAGGGCCTGGTGGTGTCCTGCCTCAAGGGGATGTTCCTGGCTGGGAGCATGAGCGGCAACCTGCTGGCGATTCACTCGGAGAGCGTGGCGGGGCAGTCCTCGGCGACGCGGTTGAACGGGGCAACGTTCGTGGATGCCACGGCGAAGCTGGGGGATTGCGCGGACCGCCTGGTGGCGGTGGCGATGCACTCGGCGACGGAAGCCGCGCTGCGGAAGCTGGATCTGATTGACTTCATCCCGGACAGCGAGGGCAAGGCGTCCATCCGCACCTTCCAAGGGCGGCGGGTGGTGGTGGACGACAACCTGACGGTGCGTGCGGGGACGACGGACGGCTACGTCTATTACACCTACCTGTTCGGCCCGGGGGCGTTCGCGAAGGGCGCGGCCCCGCTGGACTCGACGCCGTTGCAGGGGGGTATCGGCACGGAAGGTGTCGAACTTTACCGGGATGCGCTGGCCAGCGATACGGTGCTCATCAACCGGCGGCGGTACATCCTGCATCCGCGGGGGGTGCGGTTCACCAGTTCGAGCGTGGCGGGCGACTCGCCGACGAACGCGGAACTGGAAACGGGGGCGAACTGGACCCGGGTGTTCGAGAACAAGAACGTTCGGATTGTGCTGGTGACGCATAATCTCTAACGAAGTGCGAGTGACGAGTTTCGACTGTCGAAGTTGAAGCTCGGAATTTGAAATTCGGGAATTGGAATTGGAATTATGGGCAAAGACATTCCTTGGAGTTTCGCGAAGATTCGCAGTGGCGAGCAACTGAACCTGAAAGGGGCTGGGTTCACGAATGTTGCCTCGCTGACAGCCGCGGGCATCACGCCGGCGAAAAACCCTGGTGCCTTCATCTACCTGTCGGCCGGCGGCACAGGCGGCGTGCCGTGCGTGGCCCTGAGCGATGGCTCGAACTGGAAGCAGGTCGCCATTGGAACGAACGCGATATGACCGGCCTCTATCCCATCATCCGGCGCGTGCGGCGTCCACTGCTCCCGGTGGATGACCAAGCCGCGCCGGCTGTGCCGGCGGCCTCACCGCCGGCCGTGCCTCCGCCAACGCCGGGGGCGGTCCCTGAACCACCGGCGCCCGTGGCGCCCGTGGCGAAGCCCGAGGGCAAACGCAGCCATGAAGCCGCGCGCAAAGCAGCTTGATTGGCCGCGGTTCGGCAAAGCCATCCTCGTGCGGCGGCATTCGGTGATCCGCCGTCGGCGGGTGGTGGTGCGGCCGCGGAAGTGATATGTCTCTCGTTCTCGTCAAGGAAGATGGCAGCGGGCTGGCGACGGCCAACACCTACGCGGACGCGGCGGATGGCGACGCTTACCATGACGGGCATCTGTATGCCTCGGCCTGGACGGCGGCGACGACGGCCAGCAAGGAGGCCGGGTTGGCGATGGCCACCCGGCTGATTGATTCCTACTTCCGGTTCAACGGTTTCAAGCGGGTGAGTACTCAAGCCCTGCAATGGCCGCGGGCGGAGTGCCGCGACCCGGATGCGGAGCCGGGGTACGTGCCGGGCTTGCTCGTCGTTGTGGGGCCGTTTCTGGATGAGACGACCGTGCCGGCGGTGGTCGTGCAGGCGGCGTGCGAGCTGGCGCGGACGCTGTTGGAGGCGGATCGGACGGCGGACCCGATGGGCGAGGGGTTAAGGATGCTGCGGATCGAGGGCGCGCTGCGGCTGGATTTCGATCCGAAGGACAAGGAGCCGGCGGTGCCGCGTCTGGTGCAGTCCATGCTCGGCCGGTTCGGTGAGTACCTCGGTAGTGGTAGCGGCGTGGCGCGGCTGGTACGGGCATGAACGCGGTTGCTCTTGGGAATCTGATTGGCCGGGAGATCGATCTGGCCTTCGACCTGGCGGGGGAGTTGGTGCGGGCCTGCGTTTTCGACAAGACGCTGACCGGGCCGGGCACCGGGCTCCTAGATGTTTCGACGCTGGAAGCGCCGGTGAATGTGCTGTTCGTGGACTACCACTCGCAAGACATTGACGGTTCGGCGGTGCTCCTGGGGGATGAGAAAGCCTATGTCCGGTCCTCCGACCTGGCGGGCATTGTGGCGCCGGCCGCGGGCGACGTGATAACGGAAAACCTGTCCGGGCTCCGGCGGGTCGTCGTGGCGGCCCGGTGCAGCCCGACGGGGGTGTATTGGACGTTGCAGGTGCGGCGCTCGAACAGCGCGGATTTTGGCGACCTCACTTTGGCGGATTCCGCCGATGAGCGGGGCGATTTGACGGCGGCAACCATGTTTGATGACTGGCAATCCTGATTTATGCCGAAGCAAGTTCAATTCCGGCGGGGCACGACCACGCAGCACGCGACGTTCACGGGCGCCCTGGGCGAGGTGACGATGGACACGACCAAGAAAACCTTGGTCGTGCATGATGGCGTGGTTGCGGGGGGCTGGCAGCTTGCCTCGGCCCTTACGAACGTGGCCCTGACCGGCTCGCTGGTGTGGGTGGATGCCGTCAACGGGAACGACTCGAAGGGCCAGCGGGGGCAGGTGCAATTGCCGTTCCTGACGCTGACGGCGGCCAAGAACGCGGCGGTGAGCGGCGACACCATCATGGTGCTGCCGGGCACCTACAATGAGAAGAACCTGGCCAAGAACGGCGTCAACTGGCACTTCTTCAATGGCGCGATCATCTCGTATGCGGGGACGGCCACGGGCGGGATTTTCGACACGACCACGGCGGGCGTGGCTTGCACCTTCCGTGTCTCGGGGTTCGGGGTGTTCAAGGTGACGAGTGAAAGTTCGCCGCAAACCGTCGTCAAGAGCGGCTACTCCACGGACAGTTTGAAGATGGAATTCGACCGGATTGAGGGTCTTGGCGCGTGCTTCGATGTGCAAGGAACGGTTTTCGTCCGTTGCAACGAGCTCAAGACCACGTCGGCGAACTGCGTCTATTGCAACGGCACCAGCGCGCTTCTCAACATCTACTGTCACAAAATCAGCACGGCCGGCGGCAACGCGGTTGAGATTGTGTCGGGCACGGCGGAGATCGTTGCGCGGTACATCTCCTCCTCGGGCGGCAAGGGCCTTCGTTTCACCGGCGGGACGCTCCTGGTGACGGCTTACGAGATTTCGTCGAGCGTCAACTATGCCATCGAGTGCAACTGCGCCTCGGGGACGTGCCGGGTCCATGACGCGCGCATTGTCAGCACGTTGGCCACGAGTAGCGGGATTGCCGTCTATATCACGGCGGGGAGTGGGTACCTGCGGTTCGCGAACTGCTCCTTTGTCTCCAACGCTGCCGCCTCTTACTCGATCAGCACCGGCGGTGGCGCGATTGTGTACCTCTACACGCCTTGCGTGGCCAACCTCTCGCCGAGCGGCAGCGTCACGCTCACCGGAACGACGTTGACGGTGAATAGCGCGTTGACTTGACCCATGCAACTGGACCAAATGATTTTGCGACCGGAGCCGAAGCTGGTGCTGGTGCAGTCCCTCGACAAGTCGGGGCGTTCGGCTGTTACGATCCTGCCCGTCGAGGGCCTTGGCGCGGCGCAAGCTGACGCGGTGGCGGTGCTGCTGGCGTTGGGGGAGGCGTCGCTTCCTGGCGAGCCGGACGACCCGGCGGTCGCGGCGGTCAAGGCGGAGATTGCGGCCTTGGAAGCCCGGTTGGCGGTTCTGCAAACGTCCCTGGCAGCGGCGGCGAGCCCGGTGGTTGATCCCATCAAGCCCGTCGAAGCTATCGCACCATGACGAACATGAACACCAGCGAGTTTCCGACGGCGGTGGAGCAGGCGGCCGATCCAATGGCGGTCGGCCTACGGGAACTTGCTGCGCCGCCGAAAGCATTCCGGGTGAATGGTTTTCGTTGTTTCCTGCGGCAAGATCGGGTTGTGAATAACTCACGGGTAATTCGGGCTTGCATCGGTGTGCATGAAGGGGTTGAATTACCAACCCCACGGGCAAACGGCGGTCGTTTGTTCGGAGGAATGGCCATGTGTTTGAAAGGCCGATCATGAGCGCCACCGTGCCGTTAATTCAGGCGCGGACAGGGGTTATTGTGGCCGCAGACGTTGCCGGCCTTGATGAACTTCGCCGTCTCGTGGCGGCTTGTGCCGGGGTGCCTGAGGTCGTCGCGATCAAGATTGGCTTCTCCCTTGGACTGAGGCACGGCCTGCCGGCGGTGGTGGACGCGATTGCGCGCATCTCCGCTGTGCCTGTGATTTACGACCACCAGAAGGCCGGGACGGACATTCCGCAGATGGGTGGACCCTTTGCCGCGGTGTGCCGCGATGCTGGCGTGAAGGGGGTCATTTTCTTCCCGCAAGCGGGGCCAAAGACTCTTGAGGGATTCGTGGTTGGCGCGTTTCGGTGCGGCCTGACGCCCATCGTGGGCCTCGTCATGACGCACGAGGCTTACCTCAAATCCGAGGGCGGGTACATCGTTGATGACGCTCCCGACGCAATGGCGCGGACAGCAATCGAGCTCGGCGTCAAGGATTTCGTCTTGCCGGGCACCAAGCCTGAAATCGTTCGGCGCTTCTCGACTGGCGTTCTGGCTTCCGTCGAGTCGGCTGGTGTCTTTATGCCGGGCATCGGCTCGCAGGGCGGGGACCTCAAGGGCGCCTTCTGGGCTGCGACACCGCACCGCCATTTTGCGATAATCGGTTCGGCCATTTACGGGGCGAAAGAACCTCGCACTGCCTTGCAGGCTTTCGTTCAGGAGGTGAAAAATGCCTGACTTGACCCAAGAAATCCTGGCCAATATTCGGCGGGCTGCCGCGCTTCAGCTTTGGCAACTCGGCGCAGTGAAGGTAAATCTTGATCAGCCATTCAAGTTGACGTCGGGCAATTACAGTCCGATCTACGTGAACTGCCGCCGATTGATCTCCTCGGTCGCGTTCGCTGATCTGTTTGCGGCTGCAGCCCGGACGTTGGTTGAATCAGAAAACATCAGCTTCGATGTTTTGGCCGGCGGTGAGACGGCAGGTATTCCTTTTGCCGCCTTCCTCGCGCGCTCATTTGGCAAACCGATGGTCTATGTTCGCAAGGCAGCAAAGGAGCATGGGCTTTCGTCCCTTGTGGAAGGCGCTCTGACCTCTGGCGCTCGTGTGCTCCTGGTGGAGGATTTGATCACTGACGCTGGAAGCAAGCTGCACTTCGTCAAGGGCATAAATGATGCTGGGGGCACAGTGGTTGATGTTCTGGTGCTATTTGATCGCCAACAAGGGGGGCGAGAAGCTTTGCAGGAAAAAGGCATTCGACTGCACGCGGTAACTGACATGTCAACGGCGTTGGAGGCAGCAGATTCTGGCGGAGTCCTAGCCGCTGAAGAATTGCGAGTCGTGCGCGCTTACTTGCGCTCTCCGCGAGAATGGCATAGGGAGCGGAGCCTGGCCTTCATGGGTTGAAAGACTTATTATGGCTGCCGCTGGTTACCCCCCATTCATCGACAATTTAGACGCCAACGATCTTGATGATGCGTTTAAGGTAATCGCCCAAGCCTTGGTCGACGGAGGAGCGCAGTTTCTTTTCGGAGCTGGAATGTCCCGTGATAGTGACGTTCCTGTAGGTTTTGAGCTGGGGATGGCTTTGCTTGATGAGTTTTTTCCGAAGTCCAGCAGTGGCGCGGTGCCGGATGCGGACCGACTTAAAGATCTAGCGGGCGAGTTCCCCTTCGAGGCCATTGTGCATGCGGTGGAACAGAAGCGTGGGCGAGTTGAACTGACCAGGATCCTCAAACGAATCCTAGTGGATCCGCATCCGAAGCCAAACGCCGGCCATTTTGCTTTTCTGTCATTACTCGGGGTTCCGCCGCGCGTCAGGCAAATCTTCACCACGAACTATGACACCCTCCTGGAAGATGCGCTGGGACCTGATCTAGCTGTGCCAATAACCGAGAAAAACGCGACAAGTGTGGGTCGCGCGGAGGGTAAGCTTCCAATCATTTATCTCCGTGGGAAACTCGATAACGACGACTATCGGATCACTGAGCCGCAATACTCCACTAACAATTTTTCGCTGCTCATGGAGGAGTTCAAGACGGCTCTGCACCACGCCACGGCCTTCGTTTTTGTCGGATTTTCCCTGAATGACATGGATTTTCGGCAGTTTTATTTGAATTTTCTCGAACAACTCAAATCACGCAAAATCAAAGGGAAGACTACGTATTTTGTCTCACCTGCGAAAGATTCATTCTCGTACACGTTGGGGACCGCTATTTGGAAGTTGCGCGAGGCTATGTGGATTCCGATGTACGCTGAGGTGTTTTTCACGAAGCTCAAGGACGTTGTGGAAAACCAGGCGCTGGACACGATACGGTCGGAGGTTAAAAGGAAATACGGCGTGATGAAGGAGGCTGAATATGACGATTTGGTCAAGCGAACCGCGGAGCTGTGGCGTATGAACGCACAGGACGCACTGGTTTTCCTTTACGAGGCCAGAACACGGATCGGAGGCGAGAAGTGAACAACGCACTCGCGAGTGACTACATTTGGGGAATTGGAAATGAAGGGCTCTTCGGGGGCGCGAGGCAAGCTGACATCGATGCCTTCGGAACGGTGCCGATAAAGGCGGCAATAAGGCGTTTTCTGGACTCCCAGATTCAGCTGTGGAAACCAGATCGGATCATTGTCCTTGAACGAAAAGGGACAGCGGTGTTGCGCGCCCTCATGGAATCCGAGGATCCCATCCGGTGGCGCTGGGAAGATGTTGTTTCTTCAAAGGTAATCGAGCAACTTCAGCCAGGTGAGTTGTCGGGGAAACGGATCCTCATCTTCGACGATATGATGAAGAAAGGGGTCCATCTGGCGGAACTGCTACGGGAGCTAAGGAAACACGGCGTTGATGTTGCCTCGCCCGATCATCTGCGCGTGGCGGTTTTCGCAGTTCATGAGGAAAGTTCCCGAGGCACGGAAGTTGAGGGAACGATCATCCCACATGCGTGGTATCGACGTTGTCTGAACACTCAGGACTACACCGACCTGCGGACGCAGATTGTAACGATGCTGCAACACTCTGGCTCGCTGATGCTTGACACCGAGCATCTGGAAATCCGAGTAAACATCGTCGGAAATTTTGACAAGTTCGTCAAGGCGCTGCGCCGGACGGGAAGAGCAACCGTGTTCACTTCCGCAGGATCTCGTGTCAATATTACTGTCCTCTACGAGGATGACACGATTCATCTCCTACCAACGGGAGATTTCCCTGACGGAACAAAGACGGATAACATTGTGAAGAAGTGCCGTGTGGTCCAGCGGTCTGGTAGCGAATTTGCTTTGATACCGATTTGCTTCCCCTCGATCCCTGCCGCTCAAGTTTGGCACTGCAAGCAGGAAGTGTCGACCCTTTTGGGCAGAAGCGTGGTGGGGGTCGAGGCCACAGACAGCGGCCGCTTCTACGGGGTTGGTCTAAGAGCTGCGTTGCGTGTGCTCCGCTGGGTGTTAAGAGATCTTTACGCGGCCGCTCCCCACGAATTCACCGTATCGCTGCCGGGTAGCGTCGAACACGGTCGCCTCGGCAGTGGGTATCACTTAGGACACCTGAGAGTCATGTATCCGACGTTGGATGTAGGTTATCTGAATAAGTGGATCGCTAGGATCGAGCGTGAGGCGCAGTCCGAGGGATCTCAGCTTCAAGGGAAACGGCCGGAATCATCTCCCGCAACGCCGCTAAGGGACGAAGTCTTGTATCAAAGGGCGATTGGACTCCTTCAAATGATCAGCGATCACTTGGATCGGAAACGGATTGCACAGTTTTGGCGGTTGCTTGATCACTCGACTCCTCACCCATTCGGTTTGACGGCAGAGGAAGTTTTCCAGATCGGTGAACAACACTTCCGCGGCGATAAGGTTACGACGAGCACATTGTTTGATATTTTGATCGATCAAGCCACGCTTGTCACACACGTTCAGCCTGGGACTGGCTTGGGCAGAGTGAGACTTGTCGAACGCACTTTTGAGCCGGATGGCGAGATCGTTAGCGAGGCCGTTCGTCGTTACACTACACAATGGGGGCTTCCGGATGCAATCGACTGAACCCGCACAAACTTTCCTGTTCTCTGCCGTATGTACAGGGAGAGAGGGTGTGCAGTGCGAGCGCAGTCTGCGTGCCTTGAGCTACATCTTTCACGGTTGGGCGCAGTACACCGGGAAACGTAAATTTCACTTTGGCAAACCTGACAACCGAGTTCTTCCTATCATTGAATTTGAGAAGCTGGCGCTATTCTGGTGCCGGCTGTGGCAAAATCTTTGGAGAATAGATGGGGCGCGTGACGAAAGGGCGCACGCAACGCGTCCGAAAATGGACACGCAGAAACTGATTACGTTTCCACCGCCGTTCGTCATTGAACGTGCAAAGCATGGAAAGAGACCGCAGCGCTATGATGGCATTGAGAAACCGGTTACCCTTGCAGAGATTTTGTGCGGCCTCCAGGATTTAGGCATTCGCTACTTCGATATTCACCCATTCGTTGAGGCAGGCACAGCCTACCCCAATCATTACAAAACAGAAGTTCACCCGACGTTGCCTCCTGAAAGAAGAAGCCAACTACTCGAGGGGTTCTCTGGAGCAGAAGTTAAATGTCTAGACGACATCGATAACGTCGTTCGACGCTTAGGCACCTCGGAAATAAGGGCGCTGGGCACGCATGAGGATCTTCAGGAAACAATGCGGGACATAGAGTTGGAGTTCGACGTCATTGTTACAGACCTTGTACCGCTTGCAGTTTCTAGGATAGCGAATGGCCAGCCCTTTTTGGATGTTGCGCAAGATATCCTCGAGTACGCCGACGAAGCTTACAAGAAGTCCTGCGCTGACCGTAAGGAGGACTACGAAAGCGCATACGGTCTTTTTCTGAACGACACGAAGGATGCCTTGGTGAGGGCAGCTTTCAGCAGATCTCAGGTTGAGGCATCCGCAATTTTTGATTCGGCGCAGATGAATGCTGTGGCTTTGCGGGCCGAACAAGCTCGGGCCGTTGGGAAAGTTCTTGCCGCCGTCGCTTATTTTAGAGATCATTCAGATGAGAGGAGTCAGCCACGATCGAGCAAAGCTCGCGAGATGAAACATGCGTGGGACGAGGGCATATCGGGATTCGGGAAGCATAACATACTAGGATTTCCATCGGAATTGGATGGTGTTTATGTAGGTAGCAGCAGCCAACTGAGACCCGCGATCCGTGACCGTTTTCTGGAGGTTTTGAGCGGATTTCACAGATAGACTTGGAGTGTACTCATGCCCAGCGAGTTTTCTCTATACCGCAAGATTCAAGTTGTTTTGGAGACTGCTAGGGGAGTGAACGTCACTTCGTTGGTGGAGCTAAGAAGGGAAATCATTCTTCAGCGAGCACCAAACTTCCTGACCAAACAATACGACAAGGAGCATGATTCGTTCGTGCAGGAGGTTTCAAGGCGAGGTGTGCGAAGGACGGTCAATATTTGCGGGACGCTTCGATTGATCGATGAGAGGGGAGATCTCAGCGAGGCGGGTAGGAGGGCGCTGCGGCGTACAGTGTTCGATCGCATCCTCACGGAACAAATTCATAAATGTTTGGAAGATAATCGCCTCGGTCCAACAATGCTGAACGCTATCATCGCTAAGGGTCTGCGGTCAAATCCCGTGGTTATGCCGACAACCGCGGAACTATGGGAGGAGGCCAAGACAGAGGTTCCTCTGCTTCTATTCTCTCAGATGTTGACCCTTCTTGCTCAGTGCGGCAGCGCTGATAGTTCGCAACGCAAAATCTACCTGCATTTCAAAGAGTAACGCGGCCGTTCGCTTCAGCGAGGCCCCGTTCACGTGCATACGGTAGGATTGTGGTTCTGGAGGCAGGGCAGGTGGTGGGACGGTTTGTGGTTCGCGGCAATTCAACTTTGCCTGTCTGGGCGAACGGTTTAACGCTTGCGCACATGGTGGATGAAGAGCGAACAGGACCGCCGGCGGTGCATCCGCTGGCGGTGAAACGGACGGAACTGGTCTGGGAAGGCAAGTATGACGCCGCCGGCCAGCGCGTGGCGCCCGTGCGCGTGGTGCTGCCGTTCCAGACCGTCGAGACGGTCAACGAGAGCGCGGCGGACCGGGACGCGCTGGCGCTGTTCGCCGGCCGGATCACGGAGAAGAAGCCGTGGCGCAACCGGCTGATATGGGGCGACAAGAAATACGTGCTGCCCTCCCTCCTGCCGGAGTTCGCCGGCAAGGTGAACCTGATTTACATTGACCCGCCGTTCGACACCGGCGCGGATTTCTCCTTCACCGCGAACGTGCCGGATCACCCGGACGCGGCCGAAGACGACTCCTTCGCCTTCACCAAGGAGCCGAGTATCATCGAGCAAAAGGCGTATCGCGACACCTGGGGCCGCGGACTCGACTCTTACCTCCAATGGTTCTACGAAACCGCCGTGCTGCTCCATGAACTGCTGCACGAAAACGGCAGCATTTACGTGCATCTGGATTGGCATGTTGGTCACTATGCCAAGTGCGTCTTAGATGAAGTGTTTGGTCAGGACGGCTGTTTGAATGAGATCATATGGAAGCGCACTTCAGCGCACAGCGACTCCATGACCTACAATCATGTTCACGACGTAATCTTTTTCTACACGAAGACGCCACAGTTTACCTGGAATCCGCAATACACCGAGCACAGTGAGGATTACGAAACCACCAAATATTGCCACGTAGATGAAAAGGGCCGGCGCTACCGGCTCGACAATATCACGAGTCCAAATCCGCGCCCAAACATGACCTACGTTTGGAAGGGCTTTCCGCCACCGGAAAAAGGTTGGCGCTACAGCAAAGAAACGATGGCGCGACTGGATGCGGAAGGGAGAATCTGGTGTCCAAGCGACAAGACCAAACGTCCTCAATTGAAACGGTATCTTGACGAGTCCAAGGGGCGGCCTTTGGACTCGGTCTGGACGGACCTCAATCCCGTCAACTCCCAAGCAGTCGAGCGAGTCGATTATCGCACTCAAAAACCGGAAGGCTTACTCGAGCGCATCCTCAAAGCGTCCACGAATGAAGGCGACCTTGTTCTGGACTGTTTCTGCGGCAGCGGCACGACAGCGGCCGTGGCGGAGAAGTTGAAGCGGCGCTGGATCACCGGCGACCTGGGGCGTTTTTCCATTCACACGGCGCGGAAGCGGTTGCTGGGGATTCCTGGCGTGCGGCCGTTCGTGGTCCAAAACCTCGGCAAATACGAGCGACAGATGTGGCAGGCGGCCCAATTCCCGGACACGGAGAAACGGGGAGAGGGGGAAACGGCGAGGGTCGTCGCCGATTCGCCGTCTCCCCCATTCGCCGATTCTCAGCAGCGGCATCGTGCCTACGTCGAGTTCCTCCTCAAGCTTTACAACGCCAAGCCCGTCCAGGGTTATACCTGGCTGCATGGCCTGCGGGCCGGGCGCATGGTTCATGTCGGCGCGGTGGACGGGCCGGTGACGACGGGCGATGTGGCGCAGATCGCCGCCGAGTTCAAGAAGTCCATCGGCAAGGGCGCGGACGCTCCCGCCCGCAACGGCGTGGATGTGCTCGGCTGGGATTTTGCTTTTGAGTTGAACGAAGTGGCCCGCCAGCAGGCCGCCGCGGCGAACATTCAAATGAAATTCATCCGCATCCCGCGCGACGTGATGGACAAGCGGGCCGTGGAGCAGGGGGACATCAAGTTTTTCGAGCTGGGGGCCTTGAGCGTGGACTTGAAGGTGACAAAGCGGGAAGCCACGCTGAAACTGACGGAATTCGTCATCCCGCCTGACGACGTGCCGGAGGAGGCGCGGACGGCGGTCAAGCATTGGAGCCAATGGGTGGATTACTGGGCCGTGGACTGGGACAACAAGGGCGACACCTTCCACAATGAGTGGCAGGCGTATCGGACGCGCCAGGACGCGACCTTGACGCTGGAAGCGGCGCACGCCTACGCCGAGGCCGGCGAGTATAAAGTCGTGGTGAAGGTGATTGATATCCTCGGCAACGACACGACGAAGTCAGTGAAGTTGAAGGTGAAATAGCAAAAAGGGAGCTTTCTATGAGCGAGCCGCAAAAACCACAAAAGCCTGAGTCAAAAACTGAATCGGAACAAAAGGACTGTTCAATCGAACGGGTGTTCCTTGCGAATGATGTTTTACCTAATGCGGCTGACGCTTTTGTTGAGCGCATTGGCTCCATCGAAGATGCAATCAAAACAGCCGACATTGTTCTCGACACAAATGTGCTCTTGCTCCCCTATGGCGCAGGGGCGAGCAGCTTAAAGGAAATCGTCGCAATTTTCAAACACTTAAAGGAAAAGCGCAGGCTATTTCTTCCAGCCCAAGTTGCGCGGGAGTTCGTCAAGAACAGGCCGAATAAGTTGTCTGAATTACAACATGGCCTCGCCGAAAAAATAGGAAAGTACGTTGGTATGGAAAAACTGTCTTTTCCGATATTGGAGGGTGTAGAGGAGTACCAGCAGATAAACGAGGCGATCAAAAATAATACCGAACTCAAAAAAACTCACGCGGCTCTTCTTAGGAAGATACGTTTGTGGGAATGGAACGATCCTGTGAATACAGCTTATCGAGATGTATTCACCGCCGATACAATAGTAGAGCCGCAATGTAACAGGGAGGCAACACTGGCGGAGCTTCTTAAGCGACAGAGACTTCTGATTCCTCCGGGCTATAAAGATTCAGCAAAAGACGATTTAGGAATTGGAGACTTCTTGATATGGAAGACAATCCTTGAAATCGGCGCAAAGAATAAGAAGGGCATAATATTTGTGAGCGGCGATGAAAAGGCAGATTGGCAACATCGTGCTGATGGGGTTGGATTTTTGCCTAGATATGAGCTTGTAGATGAGTTCCGCCGGGCATCATCGGGAAGCTCCTTTTACATCGTCTCGTTAAGCACTCTCCTGGAACTTCTCAAAGTTAAGAGCACTTCGGTTGACGAAATTAAAAAGGAAGAGACACGGATTCAACAAGCAACGAATGTGGCCGTTGATTGCCCATTTTGTCGGGTAGAAGTTCAATGTTACTTGGGTGAATATGTAAATTCCTCGGCTCTCCCCATCTGCAAAGCCTGCTCGAATAAGTTTCATGTTCATAGAACTGCACAGGGTATTATTACGCGAAAATCTCACTTACCAACAGAGGCTGAAATAGAGTCTGATAAACCAGTGCTGGAAAGGGTCGCTTGCCCTAATTGCAAAACCGAAATCGAAGAATTGCTTGGAACTTACGTCGGAGCGACGAGACAGTGTCGCTGTGATACCTGCGGAGCAATGTTTAGTATCCATCGAATTGAGGGCGGCGGGATAAGAGTAGGCTCTTTCAGATTACGGGGATGAATAATAATGCCGCGCCACGTGAAAGAGAATGTTGAGCAACTCGGCTTGCTGGACGCGCGGGTTTCCACCGCGCCCTGTGTGGCCGCCATCCGCGAAGCGGTGAAGGCGTGGCGCGAGGGCGGATACAAGGGGGTGACGAACACCACGAGGATCCTCCTGCATCACTGGTTCCTGACCGACCATCGGCTGCCCAGCGGGCGGAAGTTTGCCTACCACTATTTCCAGCGCGGAGCGACCGAGACGATCATCTACCTGTACGAAGTGGCCGGCGTGCGGCGTAATCGCAGCCTGGTGGAGAGCTACGCCGTGCGGAGCGATCTGCGGCTGCTGCAATATGACGAGTTCGCCCGGTATTGCGTGAAGATGGCGACGGGCAGCGGCAAAACGAAGGTGATGGCGCTAGTGATTGCCTGGCAGTTCTTCAACGCCGCGGCCGAAGCCCGTGACGATTTCGCGAAGACGTTCCTCGTGATCGCGCCGAACGTGATCGTGTACGAGCGGTTGCGGACGGATTTCGAGGGCGGCGCCATCTTCCGGAGCGATCCAGTGATTCCCGACGAACTGCGGGTTTTCTGGGATCTCCAGTGCTACATGCGCGGCGAGAGCGAACGAGGCGGCTCGGTGGGCGCCCTGTTTCTGGCGAATGTCCAGCAGTTCTACGAGCGCGCCGGCGATGACGGCGGGGAGCCGGACGTGATGACGGCGGTGATGGGGCCGAGGCCGCCGACCGAGAAGCTGGCGGCGGACAATTTTGAGGAGCGCATTTCCGCCCGCGGCGGGCCGGTGGCGGTGATCAACGATGAAGCCCACCACACGCACGACGAGGAGAGCGAGTGGAACCAGATCATCCGACGGTTGCATAAAACGGCGGGCGGGTTGGCGGGGCAATTTGATTTCACGGCCACGCCGCGCCACACGAAGGGGCAGTTGTTCGCCTGGACGGTCTTCGATTACCCGCTCAAGCAGGCGATCATTGACAACGTGGTGAAGCGCCCGCTGAAGGGCCTGGCCAAAGGCATCACGGAACAGCGGTCGGACATCGCCAGCACGCGCTATCAGGCTTACCTGACGGCGGGCGTGGAGCGGTGGCGGGAGTACTCGCAGCAGTTGCAACCGCTGGGCAAGAAGCCCGTGCTGTTTGTGATGATGAACGACATGGAGGACGCCGACGACGTGGGCGACTGGCTGCGGAAGAAGTACCCGGCCGACTTCGGCGGGGACAAGTTGCTGGTGATTCACACCGACAAATCCGGCGAGGTGTCGAAGAAGGATTTGGACGACGCCCGCAAGGTGGCGCGGGAGGTGGACGATGAGCAAAGCCCGGTGAACTGCATCGTGAGCGTGCTGATGCTGCGCGAGGGCTGGGACGTGCAAAACGTGACCGTCATCGTGGGGCTGCGGCCCTACAGCGCGAAGGCGAACATCCTGCCGGAGCAGACGATCGGGCGCGGGTTGCGGCTGATGTTTCGCGGGACCGGCTCCGGCTACGTCGAGCGCGTGGACGTGATCGGGAACGGGAAGTTCATCGAGTTCGTCGAGCAGTTGGAGCGCGAAGAGGAGTTGAACCTGGAGACGTTCGAGGTCGGCAAAGACCGGGTGGTGATCGTCACCATCACCCCGGACCCGAAGAAACAGGACGCCGACATCGCCGTTCCCTTCCTGAGTCCGATTCTGACGCGCAAGAAGTCCCTGGCGGAGGAAATCGCCGGCCTGGACGTGATGGAATTCAATTGTCCGGTTCTGCCGAAGCGGAGCGATGACCAGAAGGCCCAGATGTTCCGGTATGAGGGCTACGACATCATCACGCTGCAAAAGCTGGTGGAGCGGGATTACCGCATCCCGGAGCCGCAGACGGCGGAGGAGGTCATCGGGTACTACGCCAGGCGCATTGCCCAAGACGTGAAGCTGCCGTCACAATTCGCGGCGCTGGCGCCGAAGGTGCGCGTGTTTCTCCAAGACAAGGCGTTTGGCGAGACGGTGGATTTGCGGGCGCCGGCGATGGTGAAGGCCATCAGCAGCAACGTGGCGCAATACGTCACGGTGAAGACGTTCGTCGAGGCGCTGCGCAAGCTGGTGGTGTCGGAACTGCAGCCGCATCTGGTGAACGCCGGGCGGCCGTTGTCGGAGACGCCCGCGTTCCCGTGGTCGCGTCCGACGCTGGCCGCGGGGAAGTGCGTGTTCAACCTGGTGCCGTGCGACAACGAATTTGAGAAGGAGTTCGCGAAGTTCCTCCAGCGGTCGGATGACGTGGAGCGGTTTGCGAAGCTGCCGCAGCAGTTCGCGTTCACCATCGAGTACACGGACAACGTCGGGAACCTCCGGTACTACGAACCCGACTTCGTGGCGGTGACCACCGATGGCGCGCACTACCTGATCGAGACGAAGGGGCTGGAGGACGTGAACGTGGCCTTCAAGGACCGCGCTGCGCATCTGTGGTGCGAGAATGCCACCGTGCTGACGGGGACGCCCTGGGCGTACGTGAAGGTCCTGCAGACGGATTTCAACGAGCTACGGCCCGAGGACTTCGCCGCCCTGCTGGTCCTGCGGAAGGATTTGTTCGGGTGAGGGCTTAGCTGGTGGTCGGTCGGCGGATGGCGATGCGGCGACCCGCCGCCCATAGCTTGAGACGGCGCTGGCATTCGTCAATGGGCAGCCGAGGGTTCGTCTTCATCAACTGCTCCAGACACGAAATTGCCGTGGTCAGGTCGAGGATCGCGTCTTCGACCAGCAGATCCAACAACCATAGAATGCCGTGCGCTTCCACCTTGGCCTTCTCGGCGTGAAGACGGAGTCTATTGTCGCCCGTCAGGAGAATGGCCGGGAGTTGCAGGGCGAGTTGAAACACGGAGCAATCCTCCAACGACAGACTGGGCGGTTGCAGGGCTTTGAAAGCCAGCAAGGCGGCCATTTCCGTTCCTGTGATCGTCTTCACCCGGAGTTGGCCCGTCAGGACAAACGCCGCCACGGATGGGCGCACTTCCAGCAGCACGAGGTCCGTCGTGTGGGTTTCGATGCCGAGGCGGAAGTACGCCTCCAACAATCCGGCCTTCTGGAGGTCGATCAGAATGTTCGCATCCTGGATCGCAAGAATCATGGCACGAGCTGGAGGGATTCCCGGAAAGCCGCCAGCGGTTTGCCGGCGAGGCTCGCGGCTTTCGAAAGACTGACCAGTTCGCTGGAAGCCGCCCGATACAGCAGTTGTTCAAACCGGTTGGATTGCTCGGGGCCGGGGAACTCCACGGGTTCGGGGTTGCGCCATCCTCTGGCGTTCAAGGCGACGTTGAACCGGATGTAGTGTTTCTCGGTGATGAGTTTCAGATTGCGCGCCCGCGCCATGGTAGCGGCGATGGAGATGCCAAAATCGCGCTTTAACTCGAACAGTTCGTTCCAACTGACCGCGTCGCGCTTGGCGCCGAACTCCGCCAGAAAAATCTCCCGTGGCATCAGCACCGCTCCGGCAAACGCGTGGCACAGGCGTTCAATGTCCTTCGTGGTAAAACGATCCTTGTCAAACTCCAGAATCAAGTGGGCCAACTCGTGGAGGGCGGTGAGGCGTTTACGGTCAGCGGGAAAGCGACGGTTCACGACCACTACGGGAATCTTCCCCGCCCATCCCGACATGCCGTCGAACTTGTCCGGCGCTTCCAGGTCGTAAATTTTCACTTGATGCTCTTCGAGCATTTCCAGGACGTTGGGCAGGGCACTCCCGCCCAGATCCCATTTTTGCCGCAGCTTCTCCGCCGCAGTCTCGATGTCTGCGGGTGCGCGAATGACCATGCCGGTCAGCGGGTTCTCGAAGCCCATGTCCAAACCGAGCAACTGCTCCACTTCCAGGTAGCGCTCGAAGAAGTCTCGGGCTTGTTCCTTGACCGCCTCCTTTTGCTTCACGGGCATGGTGGCCCGTTTGCGGAACTCGACTTTTTGGAGCGACACGGTCAGCGGGCGAAAGAAGAAGTCCGCGCTCTGCTTCAGGGCGCCCGCCAGCGCCACGAGTACGTCACTGCCGGGCAGCATCTCGGCCTTTTCGTATTTGTGAAGGGCGGCGTAGCTGACGGCCCCCTCCACTTCCTGCGACAGCGCGCGCAGGGACAGGCCACGCATTTTGCGGGCCTGCTCCAACCGCTTGGCGAAAGTAACTTTGTGGTCGGTGTTCATGTCGGTTGACAAAATATAGTTTTTTATGCTATTTTGTCAACCGTGATTTTGGGGGTTGTTAGACCCCCCACACGTCCGCCACGTCGACCCTGGCGCGGCGGACTTTCCCGGTGTCGCTGGGGCGCTGGGGGTCCCGGCTCATGCGGCCGCTTGCGCCGGGAATTGGACGATTTCGCCCTTTACCGTCTCCGGGGTGATGGTCCAGAACTTGGCGGCTTCGGCAGGTTTCACGAGCGCCCGGTAGTGCGCCTGGATTACGTTCGGGCTGTTCCCCGCCCAGGCTGCCGTCTCGCCTTCATGCTGGCAGCGGGCGAGGTGGTAGGAAACGGCGCTGTGCCTCAGCGTGTCCTGCTGCCACGGGCGGAGGTCCGGGTGCTCGTCCGTCGGCGTCCCCCAACCTACGGTTTCCTTCACCGCGTTGAAATCCTTGCACCAGTTCGGCGGGACGATCGCGGGGCGCGTGAGGGCGAACGGGGCCAGCCAGGCCTCCAGGTTTTCGCTGATCGCCACTAGGCGACGCGCTCGCATCTTGGCCAGACTCGCGTCCAAGGTGATCGTCCGCTGTGGCAAATCAATCCGATCCCACGTGATGCGGGCAAGTTCTCTCGGGCGTAATCCGGCGAAGACCGCAAGTGCCACATACGGGACCAGCAGGCCGTCCTTGTACGCGCTGGCCGCGGCGAGCAGCTTCGCGGTCTGCTCGGGCGTCAAGATGCAGGGCTCGTGGCGCTCGGTCTTGATGATCGGGATTTTTGCGACCGGGTTCTCGGCACAAAAGCCCTGCTGCCTGGCCCACTGGAAGAAGCCGTGAAGGACGCGCCGGCAGTTGTTCCGTGTCAACGGGCCGCGTGACGGTTTGAAGATGAGCGGGCGGAGCGTGTCGGCGGTGATCCCCGACACAAGCTGCCGGCCATGCCGAGCGACAAGTTCCAGCGTCTTGGCGCGAAGGTTCACGAGGCTGTGAGGGCGGAGGTTGGCCGACCGGCGTTCGGCCATGAACTTCGCGACGGCGTCGGCAACGGTGATTTTCGTGACGGGTTCGCGGTAGTTGTCGAGGTAGAACCGAACGGCTGGGACCAGGGGGCGAGCGCCAAGTTCTGCAAAGGCGGCTTCCGCCTCGGCGACTTGGGCGGCGGTCAACCGGGTGACGATGGGGCGGGCGGCGTCGACGAGGTTCGTGGCTTCAATTTCGAGTTGCTGTAACCGGGCCAGGGCTTCGCCGTGGCTGGGGAAGTTCTGACGGATGCGGACGCCGCCACGCCAACCGATTACCCGGTAAACGACCACTCCCGAGGGGTTCGTGAATTCGACGATCCGAAAGGCGCCGCGGCCGCGAGGGGTGGGTTTCCTGCTCTTTCTTGCGGGTTTCTTCATGCGGCGTAATTTGCCATTTTACGTGGCAAATGTCAACAAGAAGTTACGAGTACCCAGTAAATAAAGGTGAATAGTGACTATGCGCAAAGGTCTTTGGAGCCTTTAGTCCAGGTTCAAATCCTGGTCGGACAGCCAATACTGCTCAGGAAATCGCGGATTCATCGAATTCGCGCACAGATTCCGCACAGAATTCCAGCACCTCTCCGAAGCAGGCCAAGCTTGCCGTCAAGGATGCCATCTGCGGGAGGACGAGCTTCCGTCTCACCAAACACTGAGCAGGCGCTGGCTGGCGCGCACCTTCTCGGGAACCGGTGACCGGCGCCCGGCCAGATCGTCGCCGTGAGGAACGAATCCAGGGGACATCCGGCAGAGCGTCGGCTGGACGAGCCAGTTCGCTGTCCCCATTCGCCGCCTCAGATCCGACGTGGCTTGCTGGTAGTCCGGTTTCTCCAGCCGCGCGATCCAGAGGCGATGCTCGCTGAAGGCCAGCATCGCGTGGTCGCCGGGACTGTCGCCAACCGCCAGGTAAGGACGTTGGCCAATTAGGTCCAGGATGGCCGCGACTTTGCCCGAATACACCGGCACGGGAAAATGCAGCTTCGACGTGAGCCGGAAAGAGCCGGTCACGCCCGGGTCAAGACGGGCGTATTTCGGGTTGGACGCCACGAGCAGCGGGTCTTTCCACAAAGAACCCCGCTCGTCCTGCAGCAGGGTCGATATCCCGACGACGTGGTCGGCGCGAAGCCCGGCGCCTTTCCGGCTCGCCCGCAACCGTGGGTTCAGCCCATTCAGGACCAGCCAGCGCACGCTCCAGACATTGCTGGCGGAAACAACCCACACGTCAAACGCATGTTCCACCAGCACCGCGATCAATTCGACCATTTCCGGGTAGAACCAGGGCGCCGGATAGGCGGTGCGCCCCGGCGTGACGTCAATCAAACTTTCGCTCCCCGCGCAGGACAGCGCGAAGGCGTCGGCCGTGGCCGCGGTCACCGCTGCCACGGTCAGGCCGCCCAGAGCTTCCGCGGCCCACACATAACCGGTGGCCAGCGGCGCCGGGTCGTCGCCAGCGCCGCTGGCAGAACGGAGCGTCAACTCATAGTACTCCGTGACGTCGGCGCAGTCCGCGAGGTCCACGCGCGAGCCGTCGGCCAGCACAAAACCCGGGGAAATCGCCGCCAGGCCCGGTGGCGTGATGGTGCGATCACGCGCCAGGATCGCCAGCGTGGCTTCACCGATGTCGCCGCACACGATCGAATTGTCGAAATCGAACACGACCGGCAGACGTCGGCCAGCACTCCGGCGGATCAGCCGTTCGAGTCCCTGGCGGGCTTCGTCGCACCAGCCCGGCGCACTTAGCAGAGGCGGCTGACGGCGACGCGTCGGGCGCGCCGGCGGGTTAATGGGGGGCTTTCGGTTTGGCATTCCAGATGGAGATCATGAGTGAGGCGGCGACCAGCACCAGGCCGGCCAGGACATAGAAGGTCAGCGACCAGTCGCCCTTGGAGAGATCCTTCAACCAGCCGACGCCGGCACCGGAGAAGATCGCCCCCAGCGCCCCGAAGCACATGGTCAGGCCAGTGGCCATCGAAGCGGCTTGGGGATGGCTGATGTCCACAGTGGCCGCGCCGCTCATCAGCATGTCGGGTCCGTAGATCAGGAAACCGGCCAGACCCAACACAGCGGTGGCCACCACCCACTCGCCTTTCGGAATGTGGGCAAACCCGACGCAGGTCAGGGCCAGGCCAATTTGCATGATGGCGCAGACCGGCGCCCGGCGCCGCTGAAAAAACGCGTCCGAGGCCCAGCCGGCGCTGATCGCCCCCAGGGATCCGACCAGCGGGATGACCACGGCGGTGATGGCGCTGCCCTTGATGCTGCGGCCATGGAAATCGGCCATGTACTGGATGCTCCAGTTCATGAAGCTGTAACGCACAGCGTTCATGCAGAAGAAGCCGATGGCGAGAATCCAGAGGATCCGGTTCGCGAGCGTCAGCCGCAGGATGGCCCAGGTCGAGTCCCAGCCCCCGGCCGCGCCGAGGGCCGCGGTCGGCGCAGTTTCCCCCGCCGGAGCGGCGGTGGCATTGTCATCGCGGACGGTGGAAAAACCCACTTCCTCCGGGGTGTCGCGCAGGAACGCGTAGAACGCCAGCGTCCACGGCAGCATCACGATCCCAGGGACCAAGAAGGCCGCCCGCCAGCCGAACGCATCGCACAGGTAACCGGCGAGCAGCCACGAAAGCACGTTGCCCACGGTGTAACAGGTCGAAAGCAAGCCCATCAGCGTTCCGCGCCGCCGGGACGTGTTCCAGTTCGAGAGCGTCTGGACCACGAGCGACCAGCCGGCGGACTGGCCGAAGCCGTTGACGGCCCACAACCCCAGCATGACCGGGTAGGATGAGGCGAAGGCGAAAAGCAGATTGGTCACGGCCGCACAGACCATGGCGCAGGTCATCATGCGCCGGGCGCCGTAACGCTGGCCCAGGGTCCCGTTGACGATCTGACCCACCGCGTAAAACACGGCGTACACCGACGGAATGGAGCCAACCTTGGCGTTGGTCCAGTCGGGAAACGTCTTGAGCAAAAGCGGCTGGGCGACGGCGAAGTTGACCCGGCAGAGGTAATAGGACGCATAAGCGCCCCAGAGAAGCCAGAAGATCCGGAACTGCCACGAGCGCAGTCCGGGCCGGGCGGCGGGAGTGTCGGGCATAAGCGTCAGATGCGTTCGAAGTAGCGCTGCTTTTCCCAATCGGTCACGGCGTCGCTGAAGGCCTGTTGCTCCAACCGCGCATGATGGACCTGAAACTCCACGACCTCGGGACCGAAGGCGGCGCGGGCCAGGGCGGACTGCGCGAAGAGGTCCGCGGCTTCGCGCAGGCTGGCCGGCAGGCGTGGAAGCCGGGCGTCCACGTAGGCGTTGCCGCGGTATTCCTCGCCGCAATCGAGTTTTTCGGCGATGCCGGCGCGGCCGGCGGCCAGCATGGCGGCGAAGGCCAGATAGGGATTGGCGTCTGCGCCGGGCAGGCGGTTCTCGAGGCGGAAGCTGTTTCCGTGGCTGACGATGCGGAAGCCGGTCGTGCGGTTGTCGGTGGCCCAGGCCATGCGGGTGGGCGCCCAACTGCCGGGCTGATAGCGCTTGTAGCTGTTGATCGTCGGCGCAAAGCAGAGGCACAACTCCGGCGAGTATTTCATCAGACCACCGAGGACTTGGCGGAAAAGCCGCGAACCGGCGCGGCTCCTGGTGTCCCAGAAAAGGCTCCGGCCCGCCTTCCACAGGCTCAGGTGGATGTGGCAGGAGTTGCCCGCCTCGGTGGCGGACGGCTTCGCCATGAACGTCACCGCCTGGCCGTGCTGTCCGGCCATTTCCTTCACGCCCTGCTTGAACAGCACGTGCCGGTCGGCCATCGCCAGCGGCTCGGCGTACGTGAAATTGATCTCGTGCTGGCCCCGGCTCCATTCGCCCTTGCTGCTTTCGACCGGCACGTCCGCGGCGCTCAGGCCGTTGCGGATGGCGCGCATCAGCGGCTCGTCGCGCGTGGGCTGCATGAGGTGATAATCAATGCGATAGTCGCTCGAGGGCTGGAGCTCCCGATAGCCGCTCTGGAAAGCCGAATGGTAGGTCTGATTGAACAGGTAAAACTCCAGCTCGCTCGCGCAGAAGCACGTCATGCCTTCGCGTGCGAGCAGATCGAGCTGGCGCCGCAATACCGAGCGCGGCGCCTCGGCGACCAGTGTCCCGTCCTCCCGCACAAAGTCGCAGATCACCAACGCCGCGCCGGGCTGCCACGGCAGGAGACGCAGCGTGGCCAGGTCCGGGCGCATCGCGAAATCGCCGAAGCCGGTGTCCCAGCTCGCCACCTTGAATCCGTCGAGCGGATCCATGTCCAGGTTCACGGTGAGCAGGTAGCTGCAGGCGTGCGTCCCGTGTCTGGCGGCCTGGTCGAGAAAGAAACCGGCGCGGAAACGCTTGCCGACCAGCCGGCCGAACGGATCGGGAACGGCGACGAGCACGGTGTCCACCTGTCCGGATCGAACGAGGGATTTGAGTTGGGCGAGGGTCATGGGGAAGAGGTGAAACGTAAAGCGTGAGGTGGTGCTGCGGCACAGGGACCGAAGCTGACTCTGATCCAGCCGCTGGGTGAGAAGCCAATTCCCGGCACCGACGCAGATGGCGTTTCGATCAGCCTGGCGCCCAACCTCGCCGTTCCCGTAGCGCAGCCGTCTTCGGCTGCGACTTCGGGCGGCGTCCCGCCGCTCGAACCAGCACCGGGCGTCACGCCTGGCCAACCCGCAGGCGGGACGCCTACGCTACAGGGTTTGCGGGAGCAGTTACTCCGCCACATACACGTTCTTCAACTCCGTGTAGCCTTCCATGGCCGCCATGCCCAGGTCACGGCCGAGGCCGCTCTGCTTGAAGCCGCCGAAGGGAGCCTCGACATGGACGCTGCTATGGGAGTTGACGCTGAGGACGCCGCTTTGCACGGCGCGGCTCACCCGCAGGGCGCGCGACAAATTGTTCGTCCAGATCGAACCGCTCAGTCCGTAGGGCGAGGCGTTGACGTCGCGCAGCATCTGCGCCTCGTCATCGAAGGGCACGATGGCGACCACCGGCCCGAAAATCTCCTCGCGCCAGCAACGGTCCTCCCGGCCCACCTCGAGCAGGACGGTCGGCTCGAGGTAAAAGCCCTTTGACGGGGGCCGCCCCCCGCCGCAGGCGAACCGGCGGCCGTGTTCGCGGGCGTCGGCCAGAAACGCCTCCACGCTGGCACGCTGCCCGGAGGAAACCAGCGGGCCAAGCTGCGTCGCCGGCTGCGTGGGATCGCCCACGACAAGCTGGCGCGTGGCGGCGACGAATTGCTCGACGAACGGTTCAAAAACACTGCGCTCGACGAATACACGGCTGCGCGCACAGCAATCCTGACCGGTGTTGGCGAACACGCTCATGGGCGACGTGGCGGCGGCGCGCGGCCAGTCGGCGTCGGCGAAGACAATGTTGGGGGACTTGCCACCGAGCTCGAGCGACACCCGTTTGAGACCGCGCGCGGCGAGTTCCATGATGCGGCGGCCGATTTCGGTTGAACCGGTGAACGACACCTTGCGCACGAGCGGGTGTGTGACGAGGGCATCGCCCACCACACTGCCGGCGCCGGGCAACACCTGCAGGACACCGGGTGGCAGGCCGGCCTCGCCGGCCAATTCTCCCAGCCGCAACGCGGTCAGCGGCGAGAGCGACGCGGGCTTGAGCACCACGCAATTGCCGGCGGCCAGCGCCGGCGCCGACTTCCAGCAGGCGATGGGAAACGGAAAGTTCCACGGCACGATGCAGGCCACGACGCCCATCGGTTGCCGCAGGGTGAAATCAAAGCCGCCGCGGCTCACGGGAATGGTCTGCCCGCAGAATTTTCCCACGGCGCCGGCGTAGTACTCGAACACCTTCGCACCCAGGCCGGCCTCGTCCCGGGCGTCGGCGATCGGCTTGCCGATGTGGAGGGTTTCCAGTTGGGCGATTTCCTCGGCGTGCGCGCGCAGCGTGCGTGCCACGTTGAAGAGGATTTCCGCCCGCTTGCCCGGCGCGAGATCGCGCCAGCCGGATTCCCACGCGCGGTGCGCGGAAACAACGGCCGCGTCAACGTCGGTGACGCCAGCGGCGGAAACCTCGACGAACACCTCCTCGGTGGCGGGGTTGGTGAGGGGGTGGCGCCGGCCGTCCGCGGCGTCGCGGCAGAGGCCATCCACGAAGAGTTGACTGGGCAGATTCATAGGACTTCGAGGTAGAGCTGGCGGAGATCCTCGGCGGTGACCGGCACAACATTGGTCCGGTGGCAGGGATCATCCCAGGCCTGCGCAACCAGCGTGTCGAGCTGCGCCGACGTCACGCCGTGATCGCGCAGTCGCGTGTCGAGACCCAAACCGGCCAGGAATTGGGCAATGAATCCGACCGTCCGGGCATCGGCCTCGCCGTCGCTGCATTTCAGGACGTCGAGTCCGCAAGCCACGCCGACGCGCCGGTAAATGCCGGGCTTGCGGGCGGCGCAGAAGTTCATGCCGGCGACCAGGCACAGGGCGTTCGCCAGCCCGTGGTGCAGTCCGCAAACCGTCGAAAGCGGATGGGCCAGCGAATGGACGACGCCGAGGTCCTTCTGGAAGGCCACCGCGCCCATCGCGGCGGCGACCAGCATCTGGCCGCGCGCCTCGAGGTCGGCGCCGTTCCGGCAGGCCACCGGTAGCGCCCCGATGATCAGCCGGATGCCTTCGAGCGCGATCCCGTCGCACATCGGGTGAAAGACCGGACAGGTGAACGACTCGAGGCAATGTGTGAGCGCGTCCGCGCCCGTGGCTGCGGTGAGTTTGGGCGGCAGGTCCCGCGTGAGTTCCGGATCAAGGATCACAAGCCTGGCGAGCAGTTCCGGGTGGAAAACCACCTTCTTCCGGTTCGTCGCCGCCAGCGTGATCACGGAACTGCGCCCCACTTCGCTGCCCGTGCCGGCCGTGGTCGGAATGGCGACCAGCGGCACCAGGCCGGACCAGTCTGCGGTCCAGTCAAAGTCGGCCAGCTTGAGCGCCGGCTGTTTCACCAGCAAGCGCGCCGCCTTGCCGGCGTCCAGCGGGCTGCCGCCGCCGAACGCAATCACGGCGTCACACCGGTGCTTGCGGAAGGCATCGGCGGCCTCGGTCACGTCACTCTCGACGGGGTTCGGATGGACGCCGGCGTAAACGAACCAAGCTGTGCCTTCGCCGGCCACACCGAGCGCCTGCTTCAAAAGCCGAAACGCGCTGGTGGCCAGCAAGCCCCGGTCCGTGACCACCAGCGGGCGCGCGATGCCGAGCCGCTGGAGTTGCGTCGGGATTTCTCGCACCGCGCCGGCGCCAAACAGCGTCCGCGTGGGGAACGAGAAGGTGGTCAGGTTCATGGAAGGACGTGTTGCACAAAATTGCGGAGAAGGGTGGGCCCGGCGGGCGCGGGGCGCAGCCCGGCCAGCCGGGCATCGAGATCGAAGTTGACCCGGGAACGCCAGGTTTCCCGCCGTGGCTGCCAGAGAAAGCGCAGGACCTCGGGGTCGGTTTCCGGATGAAACTGGACCCCAAAAAGCTGGTGGTTCCAGCGGAAGGCTTCGATTTCCGTGTGGCGGCTGCGCGCGAGCAATTCGCAGCCCGCGGGCATTTGCAGCACCGCGTCCGCATGACTGGAGAGAACCTCGAAGCGGTCGGGCAGACCGGCGAACAACGCACAATCCCGGCCGGCTGGCGTCAACTCCACTTCCGTGTTCCCCAAGGCCGCACCGCCGGGATGCCGCCCCACCCGGCCGCCCAGCGCGCGGCCCAGGATTTGATGACCGTAACACACGCCGAGCAAGGGCGTGCCCCGCTCCCGCCAGGCAAGAATCAGCTCACAGAGCCGGGCATTCACTGGATCGGCGTTCCAGGCATCCCGGGGTGAGCCGCTCACGATGACACCTTGCACCTCGTGTCGGAGAATGGCGACCGGATCGTCCTCGGCGGAGACGCGCGTCAATGTGAGGTCCGTAAGGTCGTCGAACCACCGGGCGAACCAGCGGGCGACGTTCCGGAGAGGATGCTCCGCCGCATAGGCGTGGGACCACGCCACAGCGTCAACGAGCAGAACGTTTCTCATGCGGCCAGGCACACAACGCCCGCTGCGGGCGCACAACCCTGTCCCAGTCAGCCGCGAGGGTCGAGACAAAACCAAGTTTGGGCGGCGGCCCGGCGGCCCGCCCCACGTCTCCGCCCGGTTTCCGTCGGCCGTCAATCCTCCGCGAACAGGTACTCCAGATCCGCCTGGGTCAGGCTGCGGGCAAAACCTTCCTCGCCGAGCACGTCGGCGATGGTTTGGGCCTTGCGCTGCTGGAGGTCCCAGATTTTTTCCTCGACGGTCCCCGGCGCGATCAGACGGTAGGCATTCACCGCCCGCGTCTGACCGATGCGGTGCGACCGGTCAATGGCCTGGGCTTCGACGGCCGGGTTCCACCACGGGTCATAGAGAACCACGTAGCTCGAGGCGGTGAGGTTGAGCCCCGTGCCGGCGGCGCGCAGGCTGAGCAGGAAAACCGCCGGGCTCGGGTCCTCCTGGAAGGCCTCGACGACCTGCATGCGGTTCTTGGTTTCGCCGGTCAGCAAATGTGTGGGCATGGAACGCTTGCGGCATTCCGCTTCCAGCAGGTGGAGCATCCGGACGAACTGGGAGAAGACCAGCACCTTCTGGCCCTCCTCGAACAACGGTTCGACCAGTTCGAACAGGGTTTCGGTCTTGCCCGAGGGCGAATCGTTGCCGACCAGCGCGGGATGGCAGCAAATCTGACGCAGGCGGGTGAGGGCGGCGAGCACCTGGATTTTGCTGCGGTTGATTCCCTTTTCGGCGACGATCTGGCTGATCTGCTCGCGGCTGCGGCGCAGTTCGGCGAGGTAAAGTTTGCGCTGCGGATCGCCCAGCTCGCAATCGCGGCGCTCCTCGATGCGGTCGGGCAGATCTTTGGCGACCTGCATTTTCAGACGGCGGAGCAGGAGGGGGCGCAACTTGGCGGAGAGCTTGCGCCGGGCCATGCGCTGCTCCCATTCCACGTCCGGTCCGCTGGGTTCATAGGCCTCGTGGAATTGCTGCTGATTGCCCAGGTAACCGGGCTGGACGAAGTCCACGATGCTCCACAGGTCGAGCAGGCGGTTCTCGAGCGGCGTGCCGGTCAGGGCCAGCCGGTATTCGGCGCGCAGTTGCTTGACCGACTGGCTGACCTGGGCGGCGGGGTTTTTGATAAACTGCGCTTCGTCGAGGATGACCGCGCGGAACTCGAATTTCTGCAGGGCCTCGAGGTCACGCCGGAGCAAGGCGTAGTTGGTGACGATGAGATCGAAATGGGGAATCTGCTTGCGCAGGTTGTGCCGCGCCGGACCGCTCTCCAACACCAGCACCTTGAGATTGGAGGTAAATTTCTCCGCCTCCCGCCGCCAGTTGTGCAGCACGGAGGCGGGGCAGATCACCAGGGCGGGCCGGGGGCTTTTCGGGTTTCGTTCCTTGAGCCAGGCCAGCCAGACCAGCGCCTGCAAGGTTTTGCCCAGCCCCATGTCATCGGCCAGAACGCCCCCCAGCCTGATCCGTGACAGGTGGCAGAGAAAATCGAATCCGTCCTTCTGATACGGCCTCAATTCGGCGGTGATGGCCGACGGCAGGGGCACTGATATAATGCCCTTAAAATCGGCCAGCGCCTGGCGCAACGCCCTGGTTTCGGGCAGGTCGGCGAACCGCTGCAGGGTTTCCTCGCCGAGACCGGCGGCCTGCAGCAGGCCCACCTTCTGCGGCAGAGCGGAAAGCCCCTCGAGACCGAGGTCCGCCATGGTTTCGTGCGCCGCGCGCACGGCCTCGAGGTCCAACTCCACCCAGCCGCTGTCGGGCAGTTTGACAAAGCGGGTGTTCGCCGTGGCCAGGCGTTCGAGGTCGGCGGGGGTGAGCTTCAGTCCTTCCTGCTCCCAGGCCGAGGAGATCGCGAACCAGTCGATCCCGCTGCCCTGGACCACGATCCTCGGCTTGAGCTGGCGCGGCGCCAGGAACAAATGCTGGAAGGCCGGGTTGGCCAGGTAATCCGCCTCGGCCGGCCGGTCGGGCCAGGCCTGCGCCAGCGTGGCCAGGAACTGCTCGTTGGCATCGCCCACCCACAGGCCCGGTTCGGGCGTGAACCAGTCCTGCCGCCGCAACCATTGCGTTGCCGCTTCGAGGCGCGGGTCGTCGAGCACCTCGGGCTTGTCGCCCGCCGCCGCCGGTTCGTTACGCTGCCACTCCAGTCCATTCCACTGCCAACAGCTCCGGTCGCGGTCGCTGTTGGCCAGCAACCGGACCCGCACCGTGTCGTCCTCGAGTTCGAACGTGAACTGCGGCTTCGCGGTGTGGGCGAGACACAGGTTCTCCCAATCCGCGCCGTTGCGGGAGCCCGTCTTGCGCAGGTGGGTGAGAAGACGATGGCTCAGTTTGCGGACGGGCACGCCGGGCTGGCGGACCAGTTCGCCGAGCAGGGATGGCGCTGGCGCGTTGCGCAGGAGATAGAAGGTGTGATTCACCGCCACGAGCGGCGGCTGGCCGGCAAAGAAACTCGCCCCGTTCAGCGGCAGGGTTTCGCCACCCGGCAGCCGGAGTTGCTGGAGAAACGTGAGTTCGGTGCTGCCGTTTTTGAGGTCGGACGCCAGTTCGGCAAGCTGCCCCGAAAAAAACACATTGTCTGGCTGACCCGCCCACTCGAGCCACGGCGGGTTGCCCCAACGCGCCAGCCATTGGAGCAGCTCGATTCCCTCCAGGCGCAGCGGCTGCCCTTGCGGTTCGCGCCCGGCGTAAACCGCCTTGAGCCATTGAATAAACGCCCAATCCCGCGGCGGAAACAACTCCTCCTCCTGCGTCGCGCGCGTGGCCAGGTCAATCAGGTCGGCCGCCGACCGGAGCTTTTCGCCCGAGCGGGGCCGGAACACCAGGAACTCGAGGCCAAGGTCGTTCAGCCCCGGCTGGTCTTCCCGGGGGAGCGCCCGGGCGAGGATGCGCAGATGCGCGCGCGGGCCATCGAGGTGGTTCGGCGTGGGCGGCAGCAGCCAGTCTTCGATCGCCCGGATGCGGTTCTGCTCGCGCTCGACCTGTTCGATCTCGGCCAGGCGGGCCAGGTTCGCGTAAGCCGCCATTTCGGTCGGCAGCGGCCGGCCGGAGCGCAGGAACAGCAACGCGGCTTCCTCAATGCGGGCGCGACCCTTCGTGGCCAGCAGCCGCGGCCACCAGTTGGTGCCGGCAAAATCCTTGCGCGCGAGCGAAAGCTTGCCGAAGTAATCCTCGAGCAGCAGCCAGGTGCGCTGCGAGTCGGTGCAGTCGGCAAACATCTGCAACAGCTCGGTGCGCTCCGCCACCGCCGACTTGGAATCCGCCAGCTCGCGCCGGAGATCGGCGAAGGCGCCATAGGCGTCTTGCAGCACCGAATTGCGCGCATCATACTTGCTGGCCAGCACCGGCCGCGGCCGGTTTATGTTTTTCGCTCTCGGCATCGAGACAAATCCCACTCTAAAAATTGCTTATCTTATCTCGGCAGGATGGGGCGAGGCGGTCAACATGAAAAGTGAAGGAGTGGTGGAAAGGCTGGATGAATCGCAACCCCCTTGCTGATGAGCAAAGAGTTGACTTCCCGCCACGAGGATGAGCGAGG
Organism: Verrucomicrobiota bacterium; assembly: GCA_050012855.1. GTDB lineage: Bacteria > Verrucomicrobiota > Verrucomicrobiia > Limisphaerales > J093 > JAJXZJ01. Next base: position 38,425 of record JBEKGJ010000026.1, read on the forward strand.
CGGCTGCTACGTGCCTCCGCCGGAGGCGGCCGGCGCCCGGTTTCTACGGCTGATGTTCCGCCTGATAGGCCCGGAAATAGCGCTCGCGGTAGTCGTCCATCGCCCGCCGGTCGCTGATGCAGTTGTCCCAGGGCAGTGCCGGCCGCGTGCGGGGGCGCGCCGCCGGCAACCCGGACTGCGCGAAGCCCTTTGCCAGTTCCTCGAAGGCCTGCCCCCACGCCTTTTCCCGGCCGTCGGCCGCGAGCAGGCCGATCAACTCCGTCACGTCGCCGGCGCCCGGATGATCGTGGAAACTCCAGTTCAGCCAGCCGCACGCCTCGCCCGCGGTGGTTTCGACCAGCTTCCGGCACCAGCGCGCCTGCTGTTCCTCCGTCGCCGCCGCGTGCCGACCGCCGTCAATGGCCGGCTTCCCGCCCCCGTACCAGCCGCATTCGGCGATCACGGTCGGCTTGCCCCAGCGCGCCACCTCATGCACCGCGCACTCGAGGTAGGCGAGGTTGCGGGCCTCGTCCTCGTCGTTCCGATACTCGTAAAACCCATTCGCCAGCGGGTAAAAATGGATTTCCATGAAGTCGAGCAGCTTGACCTGTCGCTCCGGCCGAAACGCGGAATAATGAAACGGCCCGGCCAAAACCACCGGCACTGACCACTGGATCAGCCCGGCGGTGACGAGCGCCTGCGCGTCAACCGACCGGATCGCGGCGACCTGTCGGCGCGTCCATTCGTCCGCGATCGTCTCGCGGAAATGCTGGTAATCGAGCAGCTCGTGTCCCGCCAGCGCGTCCTTCGCCGGCACCGGCAACGCGCCCCACTCGATGTGGCGCTCCGGCGGCACGCCCCAGACCTTCGCCAGCTCCGCCACGCCGCCGTATTGTTTCACCAGCCAGACGTTCCATTTCTCCCGCATCGCCGGTGTGTCCCACCGCACCTCGGGCTCGTTCAGCAGATCGTAGGCGAAGATCACGTTGCGCCCGCGATACCGCGCCGCGAACGCCCGCCAGAATTGTTCGAGCGCGCTCAGGACGCTCTCGTCGGCGTAACGGTCTCCCTGGGCCCACGTCGGCAGTCCCTCCCAGTGATCCGGCCCGGTGGGATGCACGTAAAGGCCCGCCTCCTCGGCCAGCGCCAGAAACTGGTCAAACTTGGCCAGGCCGTCCGGCGTCAGCTTCCCCGGCTCCGAATAAAACGAACCGAACGAGAGAAACACACGGACACAATTGCCCCCGAGTGCGCGCAGCCTCGCAAAATCTTTGCGCGTCGCCTCGGCGTCAAACTGCTTCCACACCTGCGGCGCCCACCCGGTGCCGGGCCGGAAATAGGTGACCCCCATGGGCATGAAGGCCTTGCCGCCGCCGGTGATGAATCCATGTCCGGTCGGCGCCACGCGCACCTTCGGCAATGCCGGACGTTGGGCGTCCGCCGCCTGCAGGTCCACGGAAACCAGCAACGCGACGAGCACGCCCGCCGCGCGAACCAGCAATCGAGATCGCATGACTCGCATCCTGGCCCACCTGCGGCGGCGCGTCACGGCGTATCCTTGGCGAAGCGTTCGACGAACTTCGCCGGCGTCAGACCGGATTCGTTGATCTGGCGCACCTGCGTCCAGTCCTTGCCGGGCACGCCCTGCGCCAGTTTGAGCCATTCGTCGGCGACGGCCTTGCGCGAGGCCGGCAACGGCCAGGCGGCCCCGGCATCCGTGCTTTCCCGGCGCAACGAGTCCCACAACGAAAGCCAGACATACCGCACTGGCAGCCGTCCCATCCGCACACGCGCCACTAATTCCTCGTCGGCTGCCACCGCCTTCTCGGCCTCGTCCCAGAGCTGCTCCGCTGCGGTGAGCGTCTTGAGATCGTGGAACCGCGTTTTCGTGGGCGAGAAACACGTCAGGTTCCAGCCCGCCGACGCGCCATGCATCAACTCGAGATAGCGCCGGATCGGCCCCGCCGCCGCGCCGTAATAGCCGTCGAGGAACTCGTTGATCAGCGCCCGGTCGTCCTTCGCCGGGTTCCACAGCAGTTGCGCCAGCACCCAGGCGCGCAGCTCGGTGAACTCCGACCCGTAGCTTTGATACGCCCCCTGCTCGAACACGCCGCGCACGTGGTTCGCCGCGAAAAAGCGCAAGTTCGGCCCCAGCACGAACCAGTTCGGATGCGGCTGGTCGTAATGGCCGAAATCGGTCGTGTAATCCCAGATGTACAACCGCTGGCAGATCTGCGCCCAGCCGCGGATGTCGGCGGCAAAAGTGGCGTTGGCGGGCGCGTCGAGCGGCTCGCGGAAGTTGCACTCGATCGAGCAGAGCCGGACGATCACGTTGGGCCGCGGGCGCATGGTTTTCGGCGGCTTGCGTGTGTATTGGTAGGCGAGCGTGTCCACCGCCACCTGCGGGAACTCCGGTTCGATCTTCTCCGCGACATAGTTCACAAAGTCGAGCAGCGTCCCCGCGTGGCTGCCCTCGGCATCATCCACGGCCTTGCACTGCGGGCAGGCGCACGGATTGAAGCAGTCGTTCTGCGAGACGGACACGATCTGCGCGTCCGGCGACTCGCGCAGCCACTGCTTGACGCGGCCCACCACGAACTCGCGCAGTTCCGGATTCATCAGACAGAGTTGCGCGTCGTTGGTCAGGCGCTTGCCGTTCACCAGCGCGAACCATTCGGGGTGTTGCGCGAAATGCTCCGCCGGCGGCACCAGCGGATAGGCCGTATGCACGAAGCCCTTGTACCGGATGCAGCCGCCCTGGCTTTCCGGAATGCCCGCCGACTGGCTGTTCGAGAAATTCCGCACCGCCCAGACGGAATTGAACGCGGGGAACCAGTAAGGATCGCGCGATTCGAACACCGGCGCGTAACGCACGTCGAGCGCCCCGATCGTCAGCGTGGAATGCTTCGGAAGGCGGCTCGCCCAGGGCGTCCACCAGCGCACGCCGCCCTGGTCCTGCAGGAATTGCGACACCGCATAGAGCGTTCCGCGCGGCCGTCCGCCGGCCAGCAACAGTCGGCCGCCCTGCGTCCTGATGACGATCTCCTCCTGCCCGAGCTGATCGAAGGGCACGTCCGGAAACAACGCCTTCGCGGCCGAGCCGGGACCAACCACGATCGCGTGTTCCGGCACGGTCGCACCCGCCTCCTGGACGGTGAACTCGCCACCGGTGATCTGCTTCAACGTGTCGGCGAGTTCGTTGACGGCGTGTTGCTCGGCGGCGGTCGCGCCGGGCTGGCGGACGATCACCACCTCCGCCTGCCCGCCCTGGGCGAGCGTGAGGTCGGCGTGGACGAGGCGCGGAACGACTGCGGCGAACGACAGGATGATGGCGAATGTTTTCATGCTGCTGATGGCGCGGATAGCGCGCCGGTTTGGCTTTCCTGATCGCCGATTCTCCCACGAGTCGTGCCCGCGTGCAACGTCATTGCGACCACGTCATTGCGACCCAGGCAGCAGCAGGCAGGGGGTGCAGGCAGCGGGATGCGGTCCAATTCATCCCGTGAAGTTACGGTTCTACAAGCCCCGATTCGATTCAGAAAAACTGAAAACATAGCTTGATCCCATTCGACCGCTCTGGTAAAGTCCCAATTGCCCCCCGTATGAAGGGAAAGCTGACAATGAGACTCCCAACCGAAACCAACGCCGCCGCGCGCGCTATCTCTTTATCGCCGACCCGCTTTCTTCCTTCGCTGCTGCCTTTTGTGCCCCGACTGTCGCGATTTCTGAGATGCCGCCCGCAACGCGTCTCCCCTTGCCGCGAATCGGGAAACCCCTGCCGCCGTTTTGGGAATGGCTGCCTCCAATTGGGGAACTCCGGCCGCGGCTTCGCCTCCTCCTGCCGCGATTCACAATCTCCCGTCGCCGAGATGTTTATGCGGACTTGCCACAAAGATGCGCAAAAAACTCAAAAATCAGCCTTTCCCTTTTGTGCCCCTTGCGCTTCTCCGCGGCCAGTTCTTCGCCCTCAACCGTCAGCTCTCAACCAACATGAGCCGCCGCCCGCGCTTCCCCATCGCCACGCTGACTTTCAACGGCAACCTCATCGCCGCCGCCGCGCCGGCGCATCCTGACAGGGTAACCGCGGGCGGCTGAAAATAGCCGCAGCAGCAAAACAATTTACGGTCAAAACAAACAAACATATGAAACTAAAGATTATCCCAATCATCAGCGTGTTGATTCCGCTATGGCTTCCGGTTTCCGGCAGCGGAGCCGAGCTGGGGACACGCCAGCAGACAATCAGGCCGCTCGCCCTGCTGACGAACACGCTGGAGATTTCCCTGTCAGCCGTCTCCAATTACGCGATCTACGATTACAGTGCATGGCAGTTGGGGCCCGGCGAAAACGAGGGACAGAGACTCGACCTGATGACCAACGGTTACGCGGGAGCAACCAATGCGGCGCGGCTTTTGTCTTACTTCTCCATGACCGACGTCCATATCACCGACAAGGAATCCCCGGCCGAGTCGCTCTATGTCGGTTGGAGCGCGCCTTTTGGCGCAGGTGGTTTATATGCGTCGGCCTATTCGCCGATCGTCCTCTCCACAACCCATGTCCTTGATGCCGCCGTCAGGACCGTCAATGCCGTGCATCGTCTGACCCCGTTCGATTTCGGCATTTGTCTCGGTGATGTGGCCAACAACTCCCAGTATAATGAGCTCCGATGGTTTATTGATGTCATGGACGGACAGTCTATTACGCCCAGTTCCGGCGCGCACCTCGGTGCCACGAACATTGACTATCAGATGCCCTATCAGGCCGCCGGTCTCAACCGCTCCATCCCTTGGTATCAGGTTATCGGCAACCACGATCAGTTTTGGATGGGCACCTACTACCCGGACGACAAACTTAGGAACGGCTTGGTCGACACCAATATTCTCAACATCACCACGAACTACCTTCCATTGAATATGGATGGGACCGGCCAGTATGTTGGCGTTGTCGACGGAACCACACCCTACGGCGTCGTGATCAAAGGAGGGCCGACGAACCTCTATGCGACACCCCCGACCGTCGTCGCCGACACGAACCGCCACACCCTCACGATGGCTACGGCTTCGAACACCATTTCATGCGCGAATTTCATGAGCGAATTCTTCAATACCGCATCATCCCCGGCGGGGCACGGATTCACGCAAGGCAACATTCAAAGCAATTCGGCCTGCTATTCATTCGAGCCGCTGACGAACATACCTATCAAGGTGATCGTGCTCGATGATACTTGTAAAACGATCATCTCTAACGGCGGACCCATTTCCGGCTTTGGCTGGATCGACGCGGCACGCTACGCCTGGCTCACCAACGAACTTCAGATGGGTCAGAACTCGAACCAACTCATGATTCTCGCGTGTCATATCCCCATCAATCCGCAAACAAACCTCTTCGAGACGAACAACGCCAGCCAGCAATTCTGGGTCACTAATCAGGCGTCATTTCCCGGTTTTTACACCGAAGCGCAAATGATCGCCACACTCCACAACTATCCCAATCTCATCCTGTTGATGGCAGGGCATCGCCATATGAACGTCGTGACACCGCAACCGTCACCTGACCCGACCAATCATCCGGAATACGGCTTCTGGGAAGTTGAGACCCCATCGTTGCGGGATTTCCCTCAACAATTCCGCACCTGGGAAATCCTCCGCAACAGCGACAACAGCATTTCCATCCTGACGACCGATGTTGATCCCGTGGTCGAGCCGGGATCGCCTGCGGACAAATCGCGCGGATATGCCATCGGTGCCGCGCGAATATCCGGCGGCAAGGCCTCCTTCACCGATACAAGTTCACATGCGTATAACGCGGAGCTGGTCAAGCAATTGAGCCCCGCCATGCAGACGAACATCGCCCGTTACGGAGGGCCGCTGGGACACCATGTGGCCATTGATGGCAGCGAGACAGGAGCCGTGATCAATTTCCTCGGTGAATTGCAGTCCGCGGACACCCTGTCCGGACCATGGAACGACGTTACAATTGTCAGCCCATACACGGTATCGGCTACGAACGCTGCAAAGTTCTATCGCGCAGCCGAGTAAGAGCGATCTTGGGAGAGTAGGTGTGACTGTAATTAAACATTAGCCAAATGATGCCGACTGTTGACAATTTAGAATCAAACGTTGAAAAACACAAATCAAGGTAGTGCTGTGAATCCGATCACTCCAAATATCGAACCCAAACCATCAAGCCAACGCCGAAAAAAAGTTGCCGGAGGTTCCCTTAAAGTGGTTCTGACAGGTCTATTGCTTGCCGTTGCCATCGAGAATCCTGTCCTGGCGCAGACGATTAAAGCGGTGGATGATGGCACAGTTCTTAAAGAAATCATTCTCTTTGGCCGTCACAGCATACGCTCCGCCATAACTGCCACAAACAGCTTGAACCAGTGTTCAGCGAATCCTTTCCCCGACTTTGTCGGGGTCCCAGTCGGCTACCTGACCCCGCACGGACACCAGGCGGCAGGATTGCTCGGCTCGTACTTCCACGATTATCTGCTCCACGAAGGGCTTCTGACGGGCGACACCAGTTCCGATCTGGCTCACTCGTATTTCCGCGCCAATGTCATTGAGCGCTCCTACATGACCGCTGCCAGCTTCGGGGCGGCGTTGATCCCGGGTGCAAACATACCGGTTCACACCTATAACCCGACGAACCTCGCCGTCGCCGACCCGGTTTTTGATCCCCTTTTGGCAGGGTTCGCGACCGTTGACCCGGTGCGCGCCTTGACCGAAGTTCAAGGGGTCTTCGGCAGCGGAACAAACCTGGCGTCCGCCTACAGCGGCGAGCTTTCCCTCATCAGTAAAGTGCTCTATCCGCCAGGAACACAGCCCCTCTATCCGGGAACATCGCCCACAAACAACGCCCCACCAGGCTCGTTTGATCCAATCACCGTGCCGATCATCCTTACTGACAGCGCGCCACTGCCACCGCCACTACCACCGTATTACACGGGAAATGTGATCAATACGGGCGGATTGAATTTGACGGCGGTGGCAGCCGACCCGTTTGTCATGCAATACGCTGATGGCTTCCCGACCAACGATGTGGGTTGGGGCCGGTTAACGTTGGATGCTCTTTCCCAACAGACCCGGCTTGGCATCCTGCAAATCAATATTGCCATGCGTCAGCCCTATCTCGACAGGGTGCAGAGCTCGAGCGCCGCCTCCCACATTCTGCGTTCCATGCTTCAGGTCACGGGCGGGGTGCCGCTTGACGGGGCATTTGGAGACCCCCAATCAGAGGTCCTTGTGATTATCAGTTCCGACGGCTATGTGGCGGGATTGGCGGGACTGCTGGACATGCACTGGTTGCTTCCCGGCTATCAACCGGACTTCTGCGCTCCTGGAGGGGCGCTCGTTTTTGAACTGCGACAAGTAAGAGCGACTGGACAGTATCTGGTTCGCGCATTCTATACCGCACAAACCTTCGACCAACTGCGTAATCTGACCCCGCTGACCCTTGAGGAGCCACCGGCAACCATGCAGCTTCTTATTCCAGGCGGCAGCAATTCAGCCACGAATTTGGACGTCAATTTTAGCACCTTCAGTAATCTGATGAACGAAGCAATTGGCCTGGAATATGTGCAGCCTTTCGAGGAAGAGAATCCGCCTGGCGTATTAGACCCCTACACCGCCGACAATCCGACAAACATCACGGCCAGCGTCAGCGGCAAAACGCTCACGATCGCGTGGCCGGCCGATCATCTGGGTTGGATTCTGCAAGCCCTAACTAATGACTTGAGCGCCGGCCAGTGGTTTGATTTGCCCGGCAGCAGCGACGTCAACTCGGTGGCCATCTCCATAAATCCAGCCAACCCGGCGGTATTCTATCGACTAAGTCGGCCATGATCAACGACCACTATGAAGAATTGCAGTCCGCCGACAGTTTGCTCGGACCGTGGAACGACGTTACGAACCTCAGTCCATGCGCGATTTCTGTTACGGAGGCTGCGAAATTCTACCGCGCCGCCGAGTAATTGCCCTCTTGGGCAAAAAGCGAATATGAAACCTATGAAGCTAAAGATTATCACAATCATCAGCCTTTCCATTCCCCTATTGCTTCCGGTTTCCGGAAGCGGAGCCGAGCTGGGGACACGCCAGCAGGCGATCGCGCCGGTCGCCGTAGCGCTTTACACGCCACCGATTTACCCGTCGGACGTCGCCGCATACGCGGTCTATGGCTACAGCGCGTGGCAATGGGGTCCCGGCGAGGACGAGGGCCGGAAGTTCCTGACGCCAGCCGAATCCACGACCGCAACCAATACGGCGCGGCTTTTGTCTTTCTTCTCCATCAGCGACATTCATATCACCGACAAAGAATCCCCAGCCCAAGTGCCCTACTTCGGTTGGGACGCGCCGTTTAACGGTTGGTTCACGCCTTTTGCCCCATCACCTTCTCTCTTTTCCCAAGCCTATTCGCCGGTCATGTTCTCCACACCCCAAGTTCTTGACGCCGCCGTCAGGACCATCAATGCCGTGCATCGTCTGACCCCGTTCGATTTCGGCATTTCGCTCGGCGATGTTTGCAACTCCTCCCAGTATAACGAACTCCGATGGTTTATTGATGTGATGGACGGAAAGTATATCACGCCCAGTTCCGGCGCTCACCTCGGCGCCACCAACATTGATTATCAGATGCCCTTTCAGGCCACCGGCATCGACCGCTCCATTCCTTGGTATGAGGTCATCGGCAACCACGATCAGATGTGGATGGGCATCCACTACCCGACCGACAAAATCCGTGCGGCGCTGATCGGCACCAACATCCTCAACATGTTCACCAACGTCTTTTTCCCCAATAGCACAGATCTTACCGGTGAGTATATGGGCGTTGTCGATGGGACCACACCCTACGGCTACGTCATCAAAGGCGGGCTGACGAACAATTTCCCGGTGCCCCCGACCGTCGCAGCCGATTCGAACCGCCACACTCTCACGACGACGAACTCCTCGACTACGAATTTTATGAGTGAATTCTTCAATACCACATCGTTGCCGGCGGGGCACGGATTTACGCAGGCCAACATTGAGAGCAATTCGGCGTGCTATGCGTTCGAACCGATGACGAATGTGGCGATCAAGGTAATCGTGCTCGACGATACCTGCAAAACGACTATCCCGGACGAGGTGCTGGAAGCGGAGCTCGCACCGGTCATCGGACAGTCACTTGCCCAGTTGCTCTCATCGGTTTATGCTGGCTACGGCTGGATCGACCAGGCACGCTATTCCTGGCTTACCAACGAACTGCAGATGGGGCAGGATTCGAACCAGCTCATGATCGTCGCGTGCCACATCCCCGTCAATCCGCAAACAGACATTGGCAATCCGAAACCAGTGGGACAGTTCTTCCCACCTAACTATCAAACCGAGACGAACCTGATTGCCACACTCCACAACTATCCGAATCTCATGCTTTTGATGGCGGGGCATCGCCATATGAACGTGGTGACACCGCAACCGTCACCTGACCCGGCCCATCCGGAATACGGCTTTTGGGAGGTCGAAACGGCCTCGCTGCGGGACTTCCCCCGGCAGTTCCGCACCTGGGAGATCCTCCGCAACAGCGACAATACCATTTCCATCAAGACGACCGATGTCGATCCCGTGGTCGAGCCCGGGTCGCCGGCGGCGAAATCGCTCGGTTACGCCATTGGCGCCTTCCGGATATTTGGTAACGGTGCCCTCGACGATACATCGCCGCATACCTATAATGCGGAGCTGGTCAAGCGATTGAGCCCCGCCATGCAGACGAATATCGCCGGTTACGGAGGACCGTTGGGTCATCGCGTGTCCATCGAGAGCAACGGGACTGGAGTGGTGATCAACTTCCTCGGGGAATTGCAGTCCGCGGATACCATCCTCGGACCGTGGAACGACGTTACGAACACCAGCCCATGCTCGGTGTCGGCTGCGAGCGGAACGAAGTTCTACCGCGCAGCGGAGTAATGGCGCAAAGGGTCCCGAGTTTTGACACAATTCTTGCGCGCGGTGGGTCCGCACGGTGGTTAAGACGATTTTTCCTTCACGCGACGGCTAAAACGTTCCGTGCGGATGACGGCGCGTTGGCGCAGGCCGCGGACAACGCACCGGTTTGGCTTTGCCGATCGCGAATTTTTCCACGAGCCGCGCCCGCGTGCAACGTCCTTGCGGCATCAATCAGCGCATGGTTCGAGGAGAACGCGGAACCGCCTCATTTGGCCTGATAGCGCACCACCAGGCTGGCGCCGCGCTGCGGCAGGCGCAGTTCAAAATCGGACACCAACTCGCGACCGGTCATCGTCCGATGGGTCCGCTGGCGGTTCTCGTCGCTGAACTCGACCAGGTAGCGCCGGACCGGCGTCAGGCCGCGCAACCCCGTTTGCAGGACCGGATACGGACACTCGCTGCGCCGAAAGGCGAGCACGATGCCGGCATCGAGATCAGCCCGATGCAGTTGCCAGGCGGCCAGGGTGTCGTTGCTGATCGAGGCGCGGGTGAGCGGATAGAAGTCGCCGTACCAGAACTTCTGGTTCTCCTTGACCTCGGCCAGCGCGGCCCGGGCTTCGGTGACGGAAAACTTCTCGTTCAGATAATCGAACTGGGTGATGGCGCCACCCGTGGCGGTGCTGCGTAGCGTGTAAGCTTTCGGTTCCCATGCACACGCGGTGAAGAGCGGAACGTATTCAGTCAGGCCGAGCGCCTGCACTTGGTCCCAGTCCGCGTGGCCTGGTCCACAGCCGGTGTCGCTCCGCCAGAGCGGGACGGAGCGCATCAGGGTTTCCAGGTCAATCCGCCGCCCGCCGCTGGCGCAGTTGTCAATCCAGAGTCCCGGATGCCGCGCCCGCAACTCATCCCACATCGCGTAATGGCCCTCCACGTAGCGAATCTCCGTGATGCCCTGCCGGTCGGGCGCGTCCGCATGGCGCCAGAAATCCAGCGGGTCCAGGTTGAAATCGTTGCGATAGACATCGAGGCCGAACTCGGTGATCCGCTGCGACAACAAGTCCGTCAGCCAGCGGCGCGCCGCCGGTTCGTTGAGCTTGAACAAACCGCCGTTCGTGCCGCCGAACACGTACTCCGGATGCTCCCGAGCGATCTGGGTGCCCGCGGCCACGCGCTCGGGTTCGAACCAGAGGAGAAACTGCAGGCCCGCCCGATGAGCGGCATCGCTCACCGGCTTGAGGGCGTTCGGGAAACTCTTCGGCTTGCAGAACCAGTTGCCGACGCCGTTTGGGAAACCACCCTCGAACCACGCCGCGTCGAACCAATGTGTGTCAGCACCGAGGTCATGCGTGGCCTGGACCGCGCGGAGTTGGCCGGCCTCCGTGCTCCACTCGGGACGCGACCAACTGTAGCGGTCGAAGCACTGCGAGGCGACCGGCAGGCGCAACGGCCGGCCGTCCAGCCGCGGCACGTACTCGAAAAGCAGGAGACGACGGAAGCGGTTATGGGCCGCGAGACGGTCGCCTTTCCACGGCATCACCAGGATGCGCGGCGTGCGGATCTGTTCGCCGGGACGCAGCCGGAGGTGCGTTTTCTCCATGCCGGCTTGCAGTCGCGTGGGGCCCGTAGCCGACCGGTCCAGTCGCGCCGCCCACTGCCCGGACCAGCCGATGGCCGTGATGAGGCCTTCGTCGCCGTACTGCACGTTGAAGAATGGGAAGGTCTGGTTCGAGGGCCGGCCACCGACCGGAGCGAAGGCCAACGACTTGCCCGGTTCCAGTGTTGTGTCCACCGGCAGGAACGACTGCTCGCCGCAAACGTCGCCGCTGATCTGGTGCAACACGGTTGGCCTGGCGGAATAGCCCGTGCGCAATTGGGCGTCGAGCGCCTGGACGTTCTCCAGGATCGGCGTGTCCTGCGCTCCGGTGTTTTCAAAATGTAAAACCCACTCGACCGCGGCATAACGCGTGAACGCCGTGACCGCGGCGCTGACCCGCAGTCCGGTCCGCGCGTCGGCCCATTGCGTCGTGTGAAGGATGCGACCGTTCTCCACCTTCGTCTCCACGCTGCGCTTCCAACGCGGTAACAATTCGGCCGAAGGAACACCATCGTACACGAATGAGAACGGAGGGGTGCCCGCGATGAACGGTATCCGGTCCTCGTCCGCCCACGCGATCCGGCCGCCCTCCAGCATCACCCGCGCGTCCGCCCAATCCGCTTGGTCCCAGCCCGGACCGTCGGGCGTCGAGTCCACCTTGAGCGTGAGGGCCGATGTGCTGCCAGGCAGGGCCACGTCCACCGGCGCCGGCGCATCGCCGCCTTTCAGCGTCGGCGTGCGGAAAACCTCCTTGCCCCCGACCTCGACACTGAACTGCGCCGACCCGCGTTGGCCCCCGGTGTCCGCGTTGTTGTCAATGCCGGCGAAGGCATGAAAACCCGTCGCGCCCGGTGGCAGGTGGAGCACGATCTCGCTGTTCGCGTGCGTACCGAGCCCGTGCGCGAATGCCCGCGCGCCGATCCGGATCGGCGTATCAATGCAGGACTGGCCGAAGCGCAACACGCTGTAATCCTGCCGGCGCACTTCGACGCCTACGACCGACTCGCGTCCTGGCGGCTTCGCCCCCGTGAAAGCGACGGTGGCCCAGTCGCTGACTTCCCGAACCTCGGCCGCGCCCGCCATGACCGCGTCCTGCGGCGCGTCCGTCGGAATATCGTTTTCGCTCAGCGCCCAACCGCGCACAGCGATGACCGCGCAGGCCAACGCCAGCAGACTCGACCGCATGAATGAGGACGAACCCACCGTCCGCAGGTGCGTCGTGGCCGGCGTGGCAAGAGTATGTTTCGGCTGAAGCATGGGCTGAGTTTACGCCGACGGAGAACCGCGTGAACAAGAAAGCGAAACCGCCGTGGCGCGATTCGAGTCCACCCCGGCGATGGGAGTTGCGGCCGCGTCAGGGCGCCAGCGATTGGGCGGCAAAATTCGTCAGCGTGAGCAACTGGTCCGGCAGCACCCCCAACCACAACATGCCGACGATGCAAAAGCCGAGGGCCCAGCGCATCGGACGGGATACTTCAATGGCTTCCGAAGCGGGCTGCGCCGCCGTCTCCGCCGGCCAGTACATCGCGCGAATCACCCTGAAGTAATAATAAAGGGAGATCACCACACCGATCACGGCCACGCCGGTCAGCACGTAGAGCCACGGCTCCGCCGCCGCTGCGGTCAACGCAGCCTTGAGCAGAAGGAACTTACCGACGAATCCGGCCAGCGGGGGCACGCCGGCCAGTGACACCATCGCGAGCGCCAGCGTGGCCGCCAGCAAGGGCGAGCGCTCGTGCAGCCCCGCCAGCGACGTCAGGTCGTCCTGGTCCCGGTTGGTGTGCCGGAGCGCGACGCAGATGACCGCGAAGGCGCCCAGCACGCTGAACAGGTAGCCGGCCAGATAGTACAGGATTGCGCTCACACCTTCGCGGCCCAGCGTCGCCACGCCGAGCAGCAGGAAGCCCGCGTTGGCGATGCTCGAGTAGCCCAGCAGCCGCTTGAGATTCCGCTGCGGAATCGCGCACAGGACGCCATACAGGATGGTGAGGGCGGCGAGGACGATGAACAGGCGCTGCCAGCGCTGGCCCAGTGCCGGCACCCCCAGGAACAACACGCGCAGCAGCAGGACAAAACCGGCAGCCTTCGAGCCGACCGCCAGAAACGCCGTCGTTGGCGTCGGCGCGCCTTGATAGACATCGGGCGCCCAGATCTGGAAGGGCACGACCGCGATCTTGAAGCCCAGGCCGACGAACACGAGCAGCAGGCCTGCCTGGAGCAGCGGGCTGTCGAGCCAGACCGGCGCGCCTTCCGCGATCCGGGCAAAGTTCATCGTGCCGACGACGCCGTAAACGAGCGCGATGCCGTAAACCAGGAAGGCCGAGGACAGCGCGCCGAGAATCAGGTATTTCACGCCCGCTTCGAGCGAGGCGGTCCGCCGGCGCTCGAAACTCGTCAGCACATAGAAGGTCACCGTGATCAATTCGAGCGCGACGAACAGCAGCGCAAAATCATTGGCCGACGCGGCGAACATCATCCCGGCCAGCGCGAACAGGGTCAACGCGTAGTACTCGGCGACGCCGTTCTCGAAACGGTCGGCAAACTCCACCGACATCACCAGCACCAGCACCGCCGCCAGCAGAAAGAAACGATGGAAGAACAGCGCAAAGTCGTCGAGGACGATCATGCCGTTGAACGCGGGAACCGGCCGGGCGAGGACGATGGCAAAGCTGGCCAGAAACACGGCGCCCACGGCGATGGCCGCAGCGTAACCGAGGCTGCGCTTTTGCGCGGGCGGCGTCCAGAGATCGAGGAGCAGGAGCGCGAGCCCGGCCAGCACCACCGCGGCTTCGAGGCCGATGGCGAGGAAATTGTTCATCGCGCGCCCTCCCCCGGCACGGCGCTGGCCGCGACGACCGATGGGGGTCCCACCACGGCCCGCGCCACCGCCAGCGCCGCGGGTTGGATGCGGTTGGTCAGCAGGCCGGGAAAGCAGCCGAAGATCAGCAGGCCCGCCAGCAGCAGCAGGAATGGCAGTTTGCGCCACAGATGCGGCGCGTCGGCGATGCCCGCCCAGCGTTCGCGCAAGGGCCCGTGCAACACCACGCGGATGGCCCGCAGCATATACACGGCGCCGACGATCAACGCCGCCCACGCGGCGGTCACGACGATGACCGCATGGCCGTGCCACGCGCCGAAGAGCACCATCACCTCGCCGACGAAATTCGCGAAGCCCGGCAGGCCACAGCCGGCGAACATGGCCAGCACCAGCACGGTGCCGATGAAGGGCAGTTTGCGCAGCAGGCCGCCCATCTGCGCCATCTCCAGCGTGCCCAACTCGCGTTGCAGGTAACCGCTGGCGGCGAAGGCGAGCGCCGCGAGCAGCCCATGCGCCACCATCACGACCACCGCGCCGGTGATGCCAATGAAACTCAGGCTGGCGATGCCGAGGAAGACAAAGCCCATGTGCGCCACGCTCGAATAACCGATCAACTGGTTCAGGTTGCCCTGTCGCATGGCCACCAGCCCGCAATACAGCAGGTTGCCCAGCGCCAGGATCATGATCAGCGGCGCGGCGTGGCGGGTCGCCTCCGGTAGCAGCGGCAGCGCGAGACGGATCAGGCCGTAAAGACCGAATTTCTTCAGCACGCCGGCATGCAACATGGCCGTCGAGGTCGGCGCGGCGCCGTAGCCCAGCGGCGCCCACGTGTGGAACGGCCAGAGCGAAACCAGGATGCCGAACCCGACCAGCAGCAGCGGGAAGATCGCCCGCTGCGTCGCCACCGGCAGCGGATGCGCCGCGGCCTGCCGCGCCAGCTCCACCATGTCAAACGTCCGCGCCCCGGTGGCGACATACAAGGCGATCAGCCCGATCAGCGCGATGAGCGCGCCCAGGCTGAGGTAGATCGTCAGGTTGAAGGTGGCGTAATTCCGGCGTTCCCCGCGGCCCCACACGCCGATCATGATGAACGTCGGCACCAGCGCGAGCTCGTGGAAAAAGTAGAAGAAGAATACGTCGAGCGAGGCGAACGCTCCGAGGATGCCGCCGGTCATCACCAGCAGGAGCAAGTAGAATTCCTTCTGCCGCTCGGTGATTTCGTGCGCCGCGCAGGCCGCGGCGAAGCCCACGACCGCCGCCAGCAGCACCAGCGCCACGTTCAGGCCATCCACCCCCACGTGATACGCGATGCCGAGCGAGGTGACCCACGGGGTGGAGTACTCGAACTGCATGCCCGCCGCCCCGGGCGTGAAGGCGACGAACAGACGGACCGCGCCGACCAGCGACAGGAAGGTCGTGCCCAGGGCCACCAGGCGGAACAGCACGTTATAGTTCCGCGGCGTCAGCGCAATCAGCGCGGCGCCAATCAGCGGGCACAAAACGATGAACGTCAGTGATTCCATGGATTACCGGCCCAACATACATAACAACAGCACCGCCACGCCGGCGACGAACAGGAACGCGTAGGTCTGCAGGTTGCCGGTCTGCACCAACCGCAGCAGCCGGCCGGTCAACTCGATCGAGCCATGGGCCCCGCGGACCACCAAACCGGCGATGAGCCAGCGATCCACCACGTCCGCCAGCCGCGCCAGCGCCTCCTGCGTCATGGCGATGAGCCGCTCGTACAATTCGTCGAAGTAGAACCGGTTGCGCAGCCAGCGCGCGAACGCCCCCAGCAACGCCGGCAGCGGATCCTGCACCCGGTTCCGGTAGAGCGCCCACGCGGCGACGAACCCGATCACCACCGCGCCGACACCGATCGAGGCGACGATGGGGGCTTCGGCAAACGGCGCCACCAACTTGCTCAGCCAGCCCGTCGCCACCTCCGCTTCACCGGGGGCAAACTGCGTCGCGTAAAACCGGTCAATGCCCCAGAACCCGGCCAGGAGACTCGGCACCGCCAGCGCCAGCAACGGCAGAGTCATCACCGCCGGCGATTCGTGCGCATGGTCGCGCGCCTGCGATTTCGCCGGACCGGTAAAGGCCACAAAAATCAGCCGGAACATGTAAAAGGTCGTCAGCGCGGCCACGCCGACCGCCAGCGCGAACAGCGCGGGGTTGGTCCGGTGCGCGGCGGCGAGGATTGCGTCCTTGCTGTAGAAGCCGCTGAACGGCGGCACCCCGCACAACGCCAGTGTGCCGGTGAGGAAGGTCCAGAATGTGACTGGCATCCGCTTCGCCAGACCGCCCATCTTCCAGATGTCCTGCTCGTGGTGCAGCGCATGGATGACCGAGCCGGCGCCGAGGAACAACAGCGCCTTGAAAAACGCGTGCGTGGTCAGGTGGAACATCGCCGGTGACGGGTTGCCCCCCGCGCCACTCAGCCCAACGGCCATCACCATGTAGCCAAGCTGCGACAGCGTCGAATACGCCAGGATGCGCTTGATGTCGTTTTGCTGAATGGCGATCAACGCCGCCAGCAGGGCGGTAATTCCGCCGGTCCAGGCAATCACCTCGAGGGCCGGGCCGTTGAGGAGGAAGAACACCCGGCAGAGCATGTAAACGCCCGCAGCCACCATCGTCGCCGCGTGGATCAACGCGCTCACTGGCGTCGGTCCCTCCATCGCGTCGGGCAGCCAGACGTGGAGCGGGAATTGCGCCGACTTGCCCACCGCGCCGCAGAAAATCAGCAGGCCGGCGGCGGTGGCCAGGGCGCCGAGGGCCTGCGGGTTCGCCGCCAGCGCCTTCTCGATCTCGGTGAAGTTCAGCGTGCCCAACGTCGCCCACACCAGGATGATGCCCAGGAGAAAGCCGAAGTCGCCGAGGCGATTGGTGAGAAATGCCTTCTTCGCGGCGTCCGCGGCGGCGGGGCGCTCGTACCAGAAACCGATCAGCAGCCAGCTCGAGACGCCGACCAGCTCCCAGAAAATGAACAGCATCAGAAAATTCGTCGCCAGCACGATCCCCAGCATCGAGAACATGAAGAGACTCAGACCGGCGAAATAGCGTCCCACGCCCGGATCGTCGTGCATGTAGCCATAGGAGTAGATGTGGATGGCGCTGCCCACGCCGGTGACCACCAGCAGCATCAGCAGACTCAACGGGTCCAGGCGCAGCCCGATGTCCACGATCCAGGAAGTTGTGCCGTCGCTGAGCGCGATCCAGTTGACAGCGGTTTCGCCGTGGGTTCCCTGGAGGAACAGGACGACGCTGAGCACGAATGAGCCCAGCACCGCGCCAATCGAGAGGCGGGCGCTGAGCGCGCGATCATGGAGCGCGAACAACACGATCCCGGCCACCGCAGCCAGCGGCAGGAACAGGATCAGCCAGGGAAAAATGCCGCTCATGCGTCAGTATTTCAGCGTCGCCAGGTCCTCGACGTGCGCGGTCTGCCGCCGCCGGTAGAGCGCCACGATGAGCGCGAGGCCGACGGCGACCTCCGCGGCGGCAACGGTGATGATGAAAAACACCATGATCTGGCCGTCGAGGTTGCGGTTGAAGCGCGAGAAGGCAACGAGCGCGAGGTTGGCCGCGTTGAGCATCAGCTCGAGCGACATGAACATCACCAGCAGGTTCCGGCGGGCGACCACGCCCAGCAGACCAAGCGCGAACAGGAGCGCGCTGACGATTAGGTAATGTTCCAGGCCCACGTTCATTGTTTCCACAGCGAGGATCGAGGATCGAGGATCGAGGATGGCGGGAACGACGCGCGTTGGGCTCCATCCTCCATGTTCCATCTTCCACTCTCGCTTCTCATTTCAGGTCCTTTTTGCTCAGCAGAATCACGCCGACCATGGCGACCAGCAGCAAAACCGACAGGATCTCGAACGGCAGCAAGTACTGTTTGAAGAGCAGTTCGCCCAGCGCGGATGTGCCCCCGTCCACGACGGCCGCGGTCGTGACCGGAGGTGCGACTTGGAGTGCGGCCGCGCAGAAGAGAACCGCGATGACCGCCACCGCCGACCCGCCGGTGGCCAGCGCCACCCGGCGCACCTTGTGTCGCTCCTCCTCCTTGAGGTCGAGCAACATGATCACGAAGAGGAAGAGCACCATGACAGCGCCCGCATAGACGATGACCTGCACCGCCGCGAGGAAGAAGGCGTGCAGTTGCACAAACAAGCCGGCGAGCGAGACGATCGTGAGCACGAGGAACATTGCGCTGGTGACCGGGTTCCGGCTGAACGGATTGGCCACCACGAGGGCGCCACACAGCAGCGTCAGCGCCGCAAACAGGTAGAAGAAGGCGGCTTCCATGCTACCTGCCCTGCCTTCCCAAATTCGAAGCCCGAAATCCGAAATCCAAAGGAATGCCGAAATCCGAAACCTGAAGAGCCGGGGACGTAATCGCGGCCTGCGAAACCTTTCGGGCTTCAGGCTTCAGATTTCCTTCGGAGTTCGGAGTTCGGAGTTCGGAGTTCATTGCTTGTCTTTCACTGCTTCACCGGAAAACTCTCCTGTTTCTTCGCCTCTTCCAGCTTGTGCGTCCATTTCCTGATCTTGTCCTGATGCACGCCCCCCAGCGCCAGCAGTTTTTCCTTGTTGTAAATCATCTCGGCGCGGTTCGTCCCGACATGCGACCAGTCTCGCATCAGGAAAATCGCCTCCTCGGGGCAAACTTCCTGGCAGAAGCCGCAGAAGATGCAACGAAGCATGTTGATCTCGAATTCGCGCGGCAGCTTTTCCGCGTTCGGCCGGTCGGCCGGCGGACCATCAGGTCCCGGCGGCGTAATCTTGATCGCCTTGGGCGGGCAGACAAATTCGCAAAGCTGGCAGGAGACGCACTTCGTGTTGCCCTCTTGGTCGCGGACGAGGTAAGGCGCGCCACGGTAGCCTTCAGGCACCACCCAGCGCTCCTCCGGGTACTGCATGGTCACCTTGCGCCGCCGCAGATGGCGGAAGGTGATCTTGAAACCGTTCCAAACCGCCGGCAGATACAGGCGTTCGGCCCAGCTCAAAGGTGGACGTTTGACGATCATGCGCGGACGCGGGGTGAAAGAAGGCGATAAACCAAGCGCCAGCCAGTACGGCGGGCGGGGGCGACGATGTTCGTGGGCGATGCGCGGTTGATCATGGATTCGAGCTATTGAGCCATAGCCAGGTGGCGGTCACCAAGATATTCGCCAGTCCCAGCGGCACCAGTCCTTTCCAGCCCAGGTTCATCAGTTGGTCGTAGCGGAACCGCGGCCACATCCAGCGCACCCAGATGAACACGATCAGCAACACCAGGAGTTTTGCCAGGAAAATGCCGATGTGCAGCACGCCGCCCAGCACCGTCGTCGCCGGCTGGTCCAGACCCAGAAACGGCAGGGTCCAGCCGCCGAAAAACAGCGTCACCATCATCGCCGACGCGGCGATCATGTTGGCGTATTCGCCCATGAAAAACAGGGCGAACTTGATCGAGCTGTACTCCACGTTGTAACCGCCGGCCAGTTCCTGCTCGGCCTCCGGCAGGTCGAACGGCGTGCGGTTCGTCTCGGCGAAGGCGGCGCACAGGAAAATCGCGAACGCCAGCGGTTGCTTGAACACCAGCCAGCCGAACAGCCCGTGCGCCTGATACCCGATCACCGTGCCCAGGTTCAGGTCGCCGACCAGCAAGAACAGCGGGACCACCGAAAGCCCCATCGCCACCTCGTAGGAAATCAACTGGGCGCTGGCCCGGATGCCGCCCATGAACGGGTACTTCGAGTTCGCGCCGTAGCCGGCCAGCACGATGCCATAAACGCCCAGCGACACGATGCCGAACGTGTAAAGAATGCCGACATTCAGGTCGGCGACTACCATTTTCTGGGCGCCAAACTGGGAGCCGAAAGGAATCACGGCGAGCGTCAGCAGGCTGGGAACCATGACCAGCGCCGGCGCCAGCCAGAAATACACCGGCCGCACATGGCCGGGCATGAAGTCCTCCTTCAGGAACGCCTTTACCGCGTCGGCCGCCGGCTGCAGCAGGCCGAACGGCCCGACGCGGTTCGGCCCGACCCGGTCCTGCATGAAGGCGCAGAGCCGCCGCTCGACCAGCACGATGTAGGCGACGAGGAACAGCATCACCAGCACGGCGGGCACAACCTTCAGCGCGCTGAAGAGCACGAACTGAGAGTTGTCGCTCAAATGGTTGATCCAGTCCATCGGTTGCTTGATTCAGATCGGCACCGTCACACCCGCATCGCCCAGCGCCGCCCACGTCACGCCCGCGAACGCCGGGATTTCCGCCGCCACCAGGTTGAACAGGCCCTCGGGGTTCGCCGGCAACGGGCGGCCGGTGACCTGTTCGAGCAGTTCGCGGAGAAACTCGCTTTCCGGCCGCGCCTCGCCGGGCGGCTCGACCGCCTTCATGAAACGCTGCACCCGGCCCTGCGCGTTGGTAAAACTGCCACGCTTCTCGGCCGGCGCGCAACCCGGCAGAACATAATGCGCCCGCTCGGTCGTCTCGTTCGGCAGGATGCTGCTGGCAATCACGGTCTCGAGCCGGCCCAGCAGGTCGGCGCCCAATCCGAACCGCGTGACGTCCTCGCGAAAGACGATCAGGGTCTTGATGAGGCCGTCGCGGATGCCCGCGGCAAAGTCGTTCAGGTTTGCGCCTGGCGGATGCGCGGAAATCCCCAGCAATCGCGCGCCCAAGGTGTTGGGATTCTTGTCCACGTTCACCAGCAGACGGTCCCCCTCGCCCTGATGGGGAATGGTGTCGGTGGCCGCGCCCAGCCGCTGCGCCAGCTTGCGCAACAAATAGAGCTCCTCGTTGGTCAGCCGGGCGGAAGCGACAATGGCGACCGAGCCTGCGGGCGCGTGCTTCAGCTTCCCGGCAATATTCGCGAGAATTGCACTCCAGCTTCGCCCTTCACCCTTCGCCCCTCGCACTTCCTTGAGCCGGTCTTCCCGGCCGATCCATTTGTAATCGAGCCGGCCGGTGTCGCACATCCACGGGCCGTTCACGGCGGCATTCTCGCGCGGCGTGTAACGGTAGATGCGATTGTCCCGCGAGCCGATCAGGATGTTGCAGCCGGTGGCGCAACCCGGACAAACGCTCTTCGTCTCCTTCAGGAACCAGACGCGCATCTGGAACCGAAAATCCTTCGAGGTCAGCGCGCCCACCGGGCAGAGGTCCACGGTGTTCAACGTGTAATTGTTGTCGAACGGGCGGCCCGGGTAGGCGGCGATCGTGTTGTAGCTGCCGCGGTTGACAATGCCCAGCGCGTCGTCCCCCACGATGTCGCGCGTGAACCGGATGCAGCGCGTGCACAGGATGCAGCGCTCATCGTCGAGCATGATGCGCGGCCCCAGGTCCACCGTTTTCGGCTTGTGCACCTTGGCCTCGACGAACCGCGTGGCCGACTGGCCGTACTCCACGGAGTATTCCTGCAGCTTGCACTCGCCCGCCTGGTCGCAGATGGGACAGTCGAGCGGGTGGTTGATCAGCAGGAACTCGAGCACGCCCTGGCGCATCGCCTTCACCGCCGGGGTGTCCGTGTACAGCTCCATGCCGGGCGACACGGGCGTCGCGCACGCGATGGCGGGTCGCGGTGACTTGTTGATCGCCACCGAACCGTCGGCGTTGGTCACCGGTTTGCGATCCGGTCCCAGCGCCGGAGTGCCGAATTCCACCAGGCACATGCGGCAGTTGCCCGCCACGGGCAGGGAGGGATGATAGCAATAATGCGGCACCTCGACGCCCGCCGCCTGGCACGCCTGGATCATCGTCGTGGGCGCGAGTTTGCCCGACCAGTCCGGCATCAGCTTCGGCACCAGCACCACGCGACCGTCCACGCGGACGGTGATCTTCTCGACCGCCGGGGCGGGGGGCGCGGTCTGGATGGTGGATGCGTTGGCCATCGGGAAAATCAGGTTGCCGGCTGGGCGCCGTCGCGGTTCGAGCCCTTGGCTTCATCCGCGGCGCCCTTCGCGACAAACTCGTCCTTGAACTTGCCGACGAAGCTCTGCACCGGCCAGGAGCAGGCCTCGCCGAAGGCGCAAATGGTCCGGCCGCCGGGAATGTTGTCGGCGATCTTGACAAGATAATCCGCATCCCGCGCGCGCCCACCGCCACCGGTCAGCCGGTTGAGCGCCTTGCTCAGCCACAGCGACCCCTCGCGGCAGGGCGTGCACTGGCCGCAACTCTCGTGCGCAAAGAAGACACTGATGTTTGCCAGCGCCTCGACGAGGTCCGCGGAGTCGTCGAGCACGATGATCGCGCCCGACCCGGACATGCTCCCCGCCGCGTTGACCGACGTGAAATCGTAAGGCAGGTCCAGCACGTCCAGTTCGCTGACCGCCTCCTTTCCGTCCGGCCCCCGGACCTTCAGCTTCACCTTTTCGCCTGGCTTGAACAGCTTGGCGGACACGCCGCCGGGGATGACGGCTTTCAGTTTGCGGCCGTCGCGCAGGCCGTTGCCGAAGGCGGGGTCGAAGATCAACTCGCGGAGGGTGGCCTTGCCGACTTCGATTTCGTAGTAACCGGGGCGCCGGACGTGTCCGCTGAGGCACACGATGCGCGTGCCGGTGTTGTTCGGCGTGCCGAGTTTGGCGTATTCCGCGCCGCCCATCGCCACGATGTGCTTCACGTGGCAGAGCGTCTCCACGTTGTTGACGATCGTCGGGCACTGGTAAAGCCCGAGCACCGCCGGGAAATAAGGCGGCTTGATGCGCGGATAAGGCCGCTTGCCCTCGAGCGATTCGATGAGGCCCGTCTCCTCGCCGCAGATGTAGGCGCCGGCCCCGCGGTGGACATGAATCTCCAGATCGTAGCCGCGGCCCAGGATGTTCCGGCCGAGGAAACCCGCCGCCTTCGCCTCGGCGATGGCGCGATTGAGGATCTTCGCCCCCTCGACGAACTCGCCGCGGATGTAGATGTAAGCCAGGTGAACGTCGTTCGCGTAACTGGCAATGATCATCCCTTCGAGCAACTGGTGCGGGTCCTTGTGGATGATCTGGCGGTCCTTGAACGTGCCCGGTTCGGATTCGTCCGCGTTGCAGATCAGGTACACCGGCTTGCCGCTCTTGCGGTCCACCAGCGACCATTTCAGGCCGCAGGAAAAACCGGCGCCGCCGCGACCGCGCAGGCCGGAATTGGTGACCTCCTGGCGAAGCTGTTCCTGCGGGCTGACGGTTTTGCCGTCCGGCGTGGGCTTGACCGCCCGGGCGAGCGCCTGCTTCAACACCTCGTAGCCGCCGTGCCGCAAATAACCGGCCACGTCCGGCGTGTAGCCGGGCTCGTCTGCATGGCGGAGGATGAGGCGGTGCTCGGCCGGCATGGCGGGGTCAGAATGTTCCGGGACGGGCCGGTACGGCAACCGGCCCATTCGCGGCGGGCCGGGCCGCCGTGCGAGCGGCCGCCAGCGCGGTGGTCGCGGGGACCTTAAGTTCGGAACTCGGGTTCAGTTTGACGCAGCCGGAACTCAGCGCCAACAAGGCCGCCGCGATCGGCAGCACCAAACCCCGCAGGATGCTTGACTTGTTCATCGGATACCCTAGTTTCGCTGTCCGCCTCGCTTGCCGAGTGGTGTAACGGTAGCACAGCAGACTCTGGATCTGTTTGTCATGGTTCAAATCCATGCTCGGCAGCCAATTCATGACGCGCACTTCCCCAGGATTTCAACGGCCTTTTCCGAGGTCACGTGCTCGTGGAACTCATCGTTCACCATCATCACCGGCGCCGTGCCGCAACCGGCGAGGCACTCGACAAACTCGACCGTGAACCGCCCGTCCTTCGTCGTCTGCGGCCCGTGCGCGTGGGCGTCGAGCCCCAGCTTCTCGCAAAGCTGCCGGTGCAGTTCGTGCGAACCGCCCAGGGCGCAGCTCAGGGTCCGGCAGATTTTCAGGTGGAACTTCCCGACCGGCTGCTGTCGGAACATCGGGTAGAAGGTGACCAGTTCCAGGATGTTGATCGGCTGGAGTCCGAGCTTGGCCGCCGTCCACTCCATCGCCTCGGGTGTGAGACAACCGAAATGGTCCTGCAGGGCGTGCAGCACCATCAGGCTCGCACTCCGCGGCTTCGGGTAGTGCGTGATCAACTCGGTAATCTCGGCTTCCAAATTTGTTGGAACGGTGAAACTCATTTCAAATTCAAGGCTGACTCGCGACCTTTCGACGAAGCTCTTCCAATCGGTCCGGAATCTGCGGCGATTCCTTCAATTCAGTCAATGGCTTCAACTCGGCCATGATTTGTTTCCAGTTCAACCGTTCGCCCTGCCGAAGCAAGACCGTTTCGACGTCGAGCCAGTCGCGCTCGCGATTGGCAAAGGCCTTCATCACCACCAAATCTTCCGCGGAACAAGTTCGCAGCCGGCCGTCGGCCATAAAATCAAAATCGCTGGCCCGCTCCATCACCCGCTCCTCGAAGGGCAGCGCCCCCAGCGCGACATCCAGTCCGATGCCATCGGCAGACTGCATCAGCAGCACCCGATTGTGCAGCGCGAACTCGCGCGTGTCCGGCCGCCGACCCGCAAACCGCGCCAGTAACAAATCCACAACTTTCTCCTCCCCGCCGAAAC
This sequence comes from Verrucomicrobiota bacterium, assembly GCA_050012855.1. GTDB lineage: Bacteria > Verrucomicrobiota > Verrucomicrobiia > Limisphaerales > J093 > JAJXZJ01. Next base: position 63,274 of record JBEKGJ010000026.1, read on the forward strand.
CGGTCAGCACCGTCAGATCCACATCCTTCGTCAAGCGCGGTTCGCCCCAACGTTGGAGCACCAACCCGCCAATCAAACAGTTCTTCCACGATTTCGCATCGAGGAGCGACTGCAACTCCGCCGCCAGTCTGATCAGTCGCGTCATCGTTTTGCCCGACCAAACCACCGCTGCTGTTCAACCAAACCCGAGGTCGGCTTCGGCGGGAAAGCCCGGATCGCGCCCTCGAACAATCCGTCGAAGGCTGGAATCGAGCGCGCCGTATCCGCCTGACGGATGTCTTCACGCCGCATCCGCTCAAGCTCCGGTCCGGCCCGTCGCCAGGCGTCAACGCACTTTTGCGCGCGGGCTTTTTCTTCGGCGGTCATTTCAACACCCGGCTTCAGCGGTCGCATTCTCCCATCACGAAGTCCAGCGACCCCAGGATGGCGACCGTGTCGCTCATCAGGTGGCCCGGCAGCAGATGGGAGAGGATGCTCAGGTTCACGAACGACGGCGCGCGGATTTTCAGCCGGTAGGGCGTGCCGCCGCCGCGGCTGTTGATGTAAAAACCGAGTTCGCCCTTCGGATTCTCCGCCCCGAAATAGATCTCGCCCGGCGGGGCATTCACGCCCTGGGTCACGAGGATGAACTGGTGGATCAACTCCTCCATGCCGGTCAGCACCTTGTCCTTCGGCGGCAGCACCACCTTGCCGTCGGGAATGTTCACCGGACCGCCGGGCAATTGGTCGAGACACTGGTGGACGATCCGCACGCTCTGCCGCATTTCCTCCATGCGGACAAGATAGCGGTCGTAGGAATCGCCCACCGAACCGAGCGGCACGTCGAACTTGAGCCGGTCATAGACGAGATACGGATGCGCCTTGCGCACGTCGTAATCCACGCCGCTGCCGCGGAGGTTCGGCCCCGTAAGGGCGTATTCAATCGCCACCTGCTTCGGGATGATGCCGACGTCCCGGGTGCGGTCCACCCAGATGCGGTTGCGCGTCAGCAACTGCTCCACCTCGCCGATGTTCACCACGACCTCGTGCAGGAACCGCCGGCACTGGTCGGTCCAGCCGGGCGGCAAGTCGCGCGCCAAGCCGCCGATCCGCGTGTAACTGGTGGTAAACCGGGCGCCGGTCAGCGACTCGCACAAATTGTAAATCTTCTCCCGCTCCGTGAACGTGTAGAGGAACACCGTCAGTGCGCCCACGTCCATCGCGAAGCAACCGACGCCCAGCAGGTGCGAGGAAATCCGCGCCAGCTCACAGCAGATCACCCGGACGTACTGGCAGCGCGGCGTCAACTGGCGGTCAATGCCCAGCAGCTTTTCGACCGCCAGCGCGTAGGCCACGTTGTTCGCCAGCGGCGCCAGGTAATCCAGCCGGTCCGTGTACGGAATGAACTGGGTGTAGGTCATGTTCTCGGCGATCTTCTCGTCGCCGCGATGCAGGTAGCCCACATCCGGTTCGGCCCGGGTGATGACCTCGCCGTCCAGTTCGAGCACGATCCGCAGCACGCCGTGCGTGGACGGATGCGACGGCCCCATGTTGAGAACCATCTTTTCGCCCGGCAGGTCCGCCCCCTCCGCGTCGGCCGGAGCCGACGACAGAGCGGCCGCCGCTTGTGCCGCGGTGTCGCGAACCTCAATTTCTCGAACTTCGGGCATGAAAATCCGTGGCTGCGTTTCGCTGTTGGCTCAGGTCTGCGGCGTTCGGGCCCGCGGCTCGCGCTCGATGGCGTCCTTGCCCCCGGGGGTGGTCACGAAGGGCCCGCCCTCGAGCGGCGCCGGGCGCGTGAAGGCGATGTCCGGCAACTCGGTCGGCTTGCCCGCCAGCGGAAAATCCTTGCGCAACGGATGATACGGATAGCCTTCCCACATGATGATCCGCCGCAAATCCGGGTGCCAGCGAAACTGGAGGCCCATCAAATCGTAAATCTCGCGCTCGTGCCAGTTCGCCGTGGCCCAGACCTTCGTCACCGACGGCAGTTCGGACTTCTCCTCGCTCACGTTGGTCTTGAGCCGTAGGTGACACCGGTGGGTCAGGCTGTAAAGCTCGTAAACCACCGTCCAGCGCGGGTCCTCGCCGTAGTTGTCCACGCCGGTGATATCGAGCAGGAAATCGAATTTCAACGTCCGCTTGGCGTGCGTACAAACCTCCCCCACCCGCTCCGAGTCCGTGAGCGTGAGCGTGATTTCGTCGCGGAATTCCACCGGATCGGCGAGCACGCTGCCGAAGCGGAGCCGGAGTTGGCGGGCGAGTTCGCGGGAGGTCATGCCGGGCAGCGGTTCGAGTCAGGCGACTTTTTTCAAGTTGGCGAGCACCGGCTCCCGCGCGATCTTCCCTTGGAGCTTCATCAGCGCGTCCAGGAGGGCTTCCGGCCGCGGCGGACACCCGGCCACGTAGAAGTCCACCGGCACAACCTGGTCCACCCCCTGCAATACCGGGTAGCTCCGGTACATGCCGCCAGTCGAGGCGCAGGCCCCCATGGCGATGACCCACTTGGGCTCCGCCATCTGGTCGTACAGCCGCCGGAGCACGAGCGCCATCTTGTAGGTCACCGTGCCGGCCACGATCATCACGTCCGACTGCCGCGGGGAGAACCGCATCACCTCGGAGCCGAAGCGCGAGATGTCGAACCGGCTGGCCCCCGTGCCCATCAGCTCGATGGCACAACAGGCCAGGCCCATGGGCATTGGCCAGATCGAATTCTTCCGGAACCAGTTGATGGCCGCTTCGACCCGCGTGACCACCACGTCCCCCTCGATCTTCGAGTTATAGCCAAATTCCGTGTTCGTCGTCATGCCGGGCAACGCGCCTGCCCGCGCTGCTCCGCGGAAGCTAGCCTTCCGGTGGGGGTGGCGCAAGCAATTCATGCCACCCCACGACGGACGGAAAAAGGCCAAGGGAGAACCACCGCTCGCCGCGCGAAATCCAGAACGACCTCGACCGCCGCGGCCGGCACGTCGAGGTTCCGCCCGTCAAATATCCGCCAACGCGTTGTGGCCGTGCGAGCACCGCCAAAGCTAGCGGTGGGGGACAAGGCTCAGGCCGGTAGCGTGTCGAAACCCATCCGCGAACGACTTGCCCGCGGCAGCTTCACGTTAACGGCGGCACCCGCGGATCAAAGTCATCCAAGCAAGATGAACTTACTGGGTCACCAGCCGGTAGAACCGCATCGCGTTCGTTGCCGTGCGGTCGGTCAGCGTGATCGTACCACCCGTGCCCGGCAACGTTTGAACCGCCGTCCACGCTGTGTCCGTGAACGCATTCTTGTATTCGAGGGTATAATTGAGTCCGGTCACCGTGGTGACCGACACGCCGAAGGTTTGGCCGACCAAGGTTGGACTGGCAACGATGGGTGGCGGAATCGGAATGATGTCGGCCGTGGTCGTCGGTTGGGTCAGCGCATAGTTGCCCGCGGCCGTTCCGCCCAACGTGAGCCCGCTGATCGTCACGAGTTCCCCCGTGCCCACGTTCTTGTCAGCAAACGCCCCGGTGACCCCGCTGGTCACCAACGTCACATTCTCCGAATCGGCAGGCAGCACCCCGTTGAGGATGGCGTTGACCGTGTCAATCGTCGCGCTCGTCGTGCCGTCATACGGCTTGCTGGCCGCGGTGATCCCTGTGACAGTCAGCGGCGCGGGCGTGATGTTGGCGGTAAGCGTGGGCACACTCAATCTGTAGTTCCCGGCATCCGCCCCGGTCAGCGCAAGGCCGCTCACCGTCACCGTCTTGTTGGTCCCCACCGTCTGGTCGGCAAAGCTCCCTGTCGCCGTCCCGCTCAGGTTCACCACATCACCGGGCACCACTCCCGCCAGGCTGGCTGTGCCCGTGAGCGTCGCCACCGTCGTCGCGTCGTACACCTTGCTGACCACCGTCAACCCCGTCACGTTCGCCGTCGTCGTGGTGATGTTGGCGCTCAGGCTGGGCAGGCTCGGCGTGTAGTTGCCCGCGTCCGCCCCGGTCAGCGCAAGCCCGCTCACCGTGACCAGCTTGTTGGTCCCCACCGTCTTGTCGGCGAAGCTTCCCGTCGCCGTCCCGCTCAGGTTCACCGCATCACCGGGCACCACTCCCGTCAGGCTGGCTGTGCCCGTGAGCGTCGCCACCGTTGTCGCGTCGTACACCTTGCTGACCGCCGTCAACCCCGTCACGTTCGCCGTCGTCGCGGTGATGTTGGCGCTCAGGCTGGGCAGGTTCGGCGTATAGTTGCCCGCGTCCGCCCCAGTCAGCGAAAGCCCGCTCACCGTCACCAACTTGTTCGTGCCTACCGCTTTGTCGGCAAAGTTCCCTGTTGCCGTCCCGCTCAGGTTCACCACATCACCGGGTACCACTCCCGACAATGTCGCTG
>JBEKGJ010000027.1:0-66795 GCA_050012855.1 Verrucomicrobiota bacterium
TTCCCGGTGGAGGTGAACCAAACGTGAATGTTGCCGGGCTTGGCCTTAACCTGCGCCGCGATTTCCTTCACCGTGAGGCCGGATTTGCCGGCCGCTTTGAGCAGACCGATGATGGCATCCTTCAGCGCGCCGCGCTTCTGGTGGGGGAAGCCGGCCACCGAGCCAGGCCTGACGCTCGTCCCGGCCTGGCCACCAAGGAACTCAGTCAACTCGGCGTTGATCCGGTCAATTTCACCTTGCAGGGACTCCTTGCGGGTCACGAGTTTCTCGATATGCTTGATGTCACTCTGTGTCAGACTTGCGATATTCATGCGAACGTAATCCTTCCGACGATACCTATCGCACCAAGGCGCCACCTGGCAAGGATTTAAATCATAAATCTTCATGTTGGATTGACGTTGCATCCGTCCAGTGCCAATCTCCAATTGCTTGATAGCTGACCAACCATAAGACGCCGTGGATATTAAAAAAACTATCATTACCGTGGCCGGTCGTCACCAACGAACCCTGCCCCTCCAAACCCTCGTGGATCGCGACGGCGTGCCGAAGGCCGCCCTCCGCATCCTCATTGAGGAAGTGCTGGCCGCCGGCATTGAGGAGGTGTGCCTCGTCGTGCATCCCGGCGACCAGGCGGCCTTTCGCACTGCGGCGGGACCGCATGCCGACCGGCTGCAATTCGTCGAACAAGCCAGGCCGCTTGGGTACGGACATGCCGTGGCCGCCGCCGCCGCCTTTGCCGGCCGCGACGCGTTCCTCTTGATGGTGGGCGACCACCTGTATGTGAGCGGCGAAGCCCGGGGTTGCGCCCAGCAACTGGTTGAGGTGGCCCGGGCCGAACAATGTGCTGTCTCCGCCGTGCAAGCCACGCACGAAAGCAAGCTGCCATTCTATGGCGCCGTCGGCGGCCGCCTGGAAGGCAACCGGGCCGGCCTCTACCTCGTGGAAAACGTCGCCGAAAAACCCACCCCCACCCAGGCTGAGCAATCGCTCGTGGTCCCGGGCCTCCGGGCCGGTTACTATCTCTGTTTCTTTGGCATGCATGTGTTGACCCCGGCGGTCATGGACCTCCTGAAGGCGGAAGTCGGTTCGGCCGGCAACACCGCGCCCATCAGTTTGTCGCCGACCCTGGCCGCGCTCGCCAGCCGGGAACGTTATCTGGCCTGCGAACTCCGCGGCCGGCGTTATGACATCGGCGTGAAATACGGACTCCTTACCGCCCAACTGGCCATCGCTCTGGCCGGCGGCGACCGCGACGAAGTGCTGGCCGACCTGGTCGAACTCCTCGCCCAACCGGCCCGTTGAACGAACGTCCTCCTGCTTCCTTGACCCCCGCCATGCCTCATCGGCTGATTTCCCTCATCACGTCCAGCGACCCGGCCGTTCGCGACCAGTCGCTCGAGACCTTCGTCGCGGAGGCGTCCCTGCCGGACCTGCTTGCCGCCGTTCGTGAGTTGGATGCGTTTCGCCGGCAAAGTACCAACTTGTACGAACGGGTGCGCGCCTTGTTTTTCCTCTACGCCCTGCACCGTTTTCATCTGCCGGCGAAGCTGACCCCGACGCCCGGCAGGGACGGCCGCCCGGCGGGACAGATTCCGTTCGATGGCTTTGAACACTTGTTGCACCGCCGCTTCGCGGAGGCGATCGACGCCTTCCGCGCGGCCCAGGATGCCGCGGGACCAACTGACGGCCTTGCCAGTGCCCTGGCCGCCGCCTACCAACAACTCGGGTTCCAAACACTCGCCGACCAGGTGCGCCGGAGCGTGCGTTCGGTGCGCGGCAACCAGTGGATGTTCCGGATGGGCCATCCGGCAGACCATCCGTTGCGCCTGCGCCCCGAACTGCGCCGCCGCGGTGCCGATGGCCTGTTCCCGGTCCTGCGCGAGCGCACCCCCGTGCGCATGGACCTGAGCCATAGTGGATGGAGCGACATTTTCTTCCTCGGCATGGATTTTCCCGAGGGCGCGCGGGTTCTCAACGTCTCGATTGATCTGGCGGTCCATGGCCGTGACCACGCGCCCCGCCCACCCGTCGAGGCCTACCTGCGGGTGTTGGACGAACCGGTCCTGCGCCTCACCAGCGCCGACCTCGGCGCCACGGCCGACATCACCAGCCTGGCCGAGGTGTTCGACTTTGCCCGGGACTATCTCGGACTGCTTAAGGCGGGGATCATTGCGTCCGGCATCGTGCCCCCCGGCATCGAGGGCTCGGGCAGCAACCTCGCCGATTTGCTGGCGCGCGTCGTCGGCCCCGGGCAGGGACTGGAGCTTGTTAGCAACGTTCATAACATTCCGAAGGGCTCGCGGCTGGCGGTTTCGACCAGCCTGCTGGCTTCGATCATCGCCGTCGGCATGCGCGCCACGGGCCAGGCGAGCTCGATCGAGGGGCCCCTGCAGGAAGACGAACGCCGCCTCGTCCTGGCCCGCGCCCTGCTCGGCGAATGGATCGGCGGCTCCGGCGGCGGCTGGCAGGATTCCGGCGGTGTCTGGCCGGGCATCAAACTCATCAGCGGCGTGCCCGCCGGCCCGGGCGACCCGGAAGCGGGCATTAGTCGCGGCCGACTCATGCCCTCCCACCGCATCCTGGGTCCCGCGGACGTTTCGGCGGAAACCCGCCAGGCTCTGCAGGACAGCCTCGTTCTGGTCCACGGCGGCATGGCCCAAAACGTCGGTCCGATTCTCGAAATGGTGACGGAAAAATACCTGCTCCGCTCCCCCGCTGAATGGAATGCGCGCCAGAAGGCGATCCACATCTTTGACGAAATCCAGGCCGCGCTGCGCGCTGGCGACGTGCCCCGGATCGGCGCGCTCACCTCGCAGAACTTTGCCGGTCCCATCCAAACCATCATCCCTTGGGCCAGCAACCACTTCACCGAGACGGTCATCGCCCGCGTCCGGGCCGAGTTCGGCCGGGAGTTCTGGGGCTTTTGGATGCTAGGCGGGATGTCCGGGGGCGGCATGGGCTTCATTTTCGCGCCCGCCATCCGGGCCCGCGCCCAGCAACGCCTCCAGGCGATCATGTCGGCCACCAAACGGGAACTCGAGTCGGCCCTGCCCTTCGCGATGGAGCCGCTCGTGTATGACTTTGCGATCAACGAACGCGGCACGTGGGCGGATTGCCTGCATGACGCCGGGGCAGTGCTGCCGCCGGCTTACTATCAACTCCATGTGCCCCGCTGGTTGCGCGCCGACCTCCAGACGCTGCCCGCTTCGCGCCGCGCGGAACTGGACCAGTTCGGCGCGGCCTGTCGCGGGGATCCCGAGATGGCCGGCATGCTGGAGTCGCTGTTCGACCGGTTGCTGCCCCGGCTGAAACCCGATATCGGCCGCCACCAGACGCTCGCCGAGATGCTGGCCGAGAACGGTTTCGACCCCGAATCGCACGCCCGCATCCGCGCCGACCTCCAGCATGGCCGGATCGGCCTGGTGCAAAACCGTTTGCCCGTGACGGCCGAAATCAAGGACGTGAGCGACGGCGACGTAATGGATGGCACCGCGCCCTTGTCGGCGCCATTCCGGGAAGCCGGCCTGGCCGCGCTCGCTCGCGGCGAGTTGGCCATCGTCACTCTCGCTGCCGGCGTTGGCAGCCGTTGGACCCAGGGCGCCGGCGTGGTCAAGGCCCTGCACCCCTTTGCCAAGCTCGGTGGCATGCACCGCACGTTCGTGGAAACCCACCTCGCGAAGAGCCGCCGCCTCGGCCGGCTCGCCGGCCAGACGCTGCCCCACGTCATCACCACCAGTTACCTTACCCATCACGCGATCGAAGCTTTTCTCCGACATCGGCAAAACTACGATTACCCCGGCCCGCTTCACTTCTCTCCCGGCCGCGCCATCGGCCAGCGCCTGATTCCAATGGAACGCGACCTGCGCTTTCTCTGGGAGGAAATGCCCCAGCAACTGCTCGATGCCCAGCAGCAAAAGGTCCGGGACAGCCTCCGAACCGCCCTGATCGCCTGGACCCGCTCGGCCGGCGAGGGCAGCGACTACACCGACAATGTACCTTCCCAGTGCCTGCACCCGGTTGGCCACTGGTTCGAGGTCCCCAACCTGCTGCGCAATGGCGTGCTCCTCCGCCTGCTCGGCGAGCGCCCGCAGTTGCGCCACCTCATGGTGCATAATATTGACACGCTCGGCGCCGACGCGGACCCGGCCCTGTTCGGATTGCACCTGGCGCAGGGCTCCACTCTCACCTTCGAGGTGATCACCCGCCGGCTGGAGGATCGCGGCGGCGGGCTCGCCCGGGTCAACGGCCAGGTGCGGCTGGTTGAGGGACTCGCCATGCCCCGGGAGGAGGACGAGTTCGCCTTGCGCTTTTACAATTCGAATACGTGCTGGATCGCCATTGACGGACTGCTCGCCGCCTTCGGCCTGTCCCGCGAAGATCTGGCTGATGCCGGGAAGGTCGCTGCCGCCGTGCGGGCGATGGCCGCCCGCGTCCCCACTTACATCACCATTAAGGATGTGAAAAAGCGCTGGGGTCATGGCCAGGAGGATGTTTTTCCCGTGGCCCAATTCGAGAAGCTCTGGGTGGACATGACGGCCATCCCCGAAATCCGCGCCGCCTATGTCGTCGTCCCCCGCCGCCGCGGCCAGCAGCTCAAGGATCAAGCCCAGCTCGACGGCTGGCTGCGCGACGGCTCGGCCGCCTATGTCGAGTCCCTCTGCGACTGGGCTTAGCCCCACCTGCGGCGAACTTTGCGAACACGGACAACCTCGGCATACGAATCCTCCACCCCTGCCGGCCGACGGCGGGACACCGTCGGTTGCGCCCGAGGACGGACGCGCTCCCTTCTTCACACCACCCTCGATCGGTCCGCGACCCAGCAGCATGGCCTGTCGCGGGAAGCAGGGGGAGCGCGGGTGTCTCGCCGGCTGTTCGACGCGTCTCGCGGCGGACTTTTGCTTCCGCAAGTGAGTCTGACGTGCGACCCGGCTGCCCGCGAGTTGGGATGAACTGTCATTCTGCCGTGGTGGTTCGGCGTCCCTTCGCGTGTGTGGCGAGCCACCTCTTCAAAACCAGCCTCGGCTTCCCGAAGCTGATGCCCTCTTCCGAAATCGAGCCCAATCGCCCCGATTTCATGCCCGGACCGCGGCTGTGTGCCCTGCACCAGCCGCAGCACATTGAAACACTCCACGGTCACCGACGTATCCCGGCACGACACGCGAGCGGCGGCGCTGCGGCTGGTCCTCGACACAGCCGCGGTCCGGGGACGAGGCGCGGACGAGCACGTCCTCAGTTTGCTTCCGTTTTTCCCTTGCCCAATGCAGGTTATCTGTGCTACAAGGCCCAAGTTCAGTTCAACCTTAAACCGGAGATAGCATCATGGTGCGCGACACCGCTCATGAACAGGCCAGACCAGCCGCACCTAAGGCACCGGGTTATTCCAGGTCACCAGCCTGCGCGACCAACTCCTGCGCCGGCACAAGGGACACGAGAAGGAACTGGAAAACTCCGGGTTCACCGTGGTCATCCACCAAGCCGCCAGCCCGCAACGCCGCCCGCTGGCCACCGATGCCAGGGCAGGCCGACCCGGCAAACCTCATGCGACCGGTGCAGCCAATGGCGCGGAAAGCGACGAACTCACGCCAGGCCAAACAACTCGCCTGCCCTTCCGCGACTGCCGAAGGTGGAGTACCCCCGTCATGCCCAGAAATAGACCGCACGTTCTCCGGCTGTGCCAAACGGCGGTTTGGCCTAATACCTGTTCGCTAAAGGCACCAAACCGCATGAGTGCATTCATCGAAATCATTAAGTCCCTAAGCTGGCAACACACTGTTCCTGTAGCTGTTGTGGTTGCAGTCTGGATTCTCCGAAGACAACTGGGCGACTTGGTAGGCAGGTTAAAGCAAGTCAGTGGAGAGGGCAAAAAGTACAGTCTTCTTTTCGACCTTCCGTCACAAAAAGACGCTCGTGCCTTGCCAACTGCTGGTGAGGAAATAATCAAGAGGGACGATGTTGTGGAGGCATTCCGGGCGATTCCCGATTTTTCCGAACAGGAGGTGAAGGCTGGTATCGACCGTATCTATGATTGTTTGCTCCGCAACGGAATCGTAACGAAAAAGCAGTTGTACGATTTGGTGTCCTCAGCCCCAATTCTCAATACGATTCGGCGAGTATACGTAGATGTATTGAAGCGGCCTCGAGATAAGACTCTGGATCCGTTGGCAGTGGCTGTATGGGGAGGAATGTTGTTTTCCTACGGGGTGAAGGATGAGATTGTTAGCGCTATCATTCTCCAGTTGAAGAACTCACAGGAGTACAAACAAAAGCACCTTTCAACTGCAAATCCTGCCCAACCATCCGGATCGAGCTAAGCGCTGCCAGCCTCTCGGTTTTCGAGAGCAAGTCGGTCATTCTCGCGTCAGGGGTTTCACGGCGGCGGTAGCTCATCCGGGGCGTTAGCCCGAAGATTACCAAATCGCTGAGGTCGACTATGTTCTCACTTCTCAAGGCGAAGATTGCTGCACATGAAGTTGCAGAGGTATTAATTGAACACATTCAAAAAGAGGTCGCAAACGGCCAGGTAAACAAGCCGTTTATTGAGGAAGTTGTGGCCGATGATCTGCCGACCATCAGGCAGGAATGGTTCTACTTCGATGTGTTCAATGTTGACTATTGCGTCCTTCTTGCATTCGACAATTCTCCAGAGAAGAAGGCGATCCTCGACTGGTTCTGGTCGCAGACGAGGCAATGGCTCACGGCGTCTCGAGTTCCCGCACTACCAGAAAGGATAGGGCCGTATGCTGGCCAGATGAAGATCATCGCCGCGGAGTGTGCAGAACTCGCATACGACCGGCTGACGAGGCGCTGCACCATGTACTCGGAGGAGATCACGAATCCTCACCGACTCGGCGAAAACCATGGCGTCGGTCTGACCTTCGCCATACTCTGCGCCGACCTCGGCTTCCCGTTCATCGCTGGCGTGGCCGCTTTCTTTCACAAGCGCAAAATGGAATGGGTAAAGATGCTCAAATCACATAGAATTATTCTGCCCTGAATGAACGATAAAGCCATCAGTTGATGATAATGGCTTTTTTTCGCCAGCCTTCCTCTGGGTAAAGCATTGCCGGTTCAGATGGCCGTGGGTTCCCATCCGCAACCGCTTCGCGCTCCAGCCGCCATCATTGTCGTCTCCGCCCGCTCCGCTCGCGCATCCGTGCCCGCGCGGACGGGGTTCCGGAGCATCGGTTCGCGTATTTCGCGTGCTTCGCGGTTTATCCCTCAGCCCGTATTTCCTCAGCGGGGCGATGCTGCGTATCATGCAAAGAGCTGTCGGAGGGACCTTTCACTTCCTGCGAGCGGGCGTTTCTGATCTTGCCGGCGGCGTAGAGAATCGCGCTTTGCTCCACGGTGAAGAGTCGTTGCGGGCGGATGACGTGGTTATTCCCCGGTAAACCCGCCGCCGACTCAGCCAAACTTGCGCGTCAGGCGCGCGGCATCATAAGCCCGGCGCTGGGCGGGGGTCATCGCCCTGAAGTCCGGCCGACCGGCCGCCGTCACCGGCCAGGCGAGCGTCCCGCGGTCCGGGGGCGACGCCGCGGTGGCCTTGGCCTGCAGGCCCACGCCCAGCGGGCTGCCGCGCACGTCCACGTGTGTGCGCGTGCCGCCATCGTAACTCATGGCCTGGTTGGTGAGCTGCAGGTCCTGTTCGAGCGGCAGGCGCGGCGTGATCTTGAGCGACTGCAAAACCCCGTGGTAGGCCCGCACCGCCTCCTCCGGCCCGAGGCGCCCGTCCGTGATGAGCCGCAACATCTCGATGAACGCGAACTGATGCTCGGCATGGTTGATCTTGCGGCCGAACAGGGCGACCCGGGCGCCATATTTCTGCGCATCGTGAATCAGCCTGAACGCGTCGTAAGTCGTGCCCGCGCTGCCCCCAAGAATGCCGACGACCAGGTTGGGATCGTATTGCGCCAGTTCCTCCATCAACCGCGGCCCGTGATAGACAATCTTCAGAAACACCGGGCGGCCGGCTTCGGTGACGCCCGCCAGGCTGCGCACGATGTTGTCGTTGATGAATTCGCCGAGTTTCTCCGGTGGAATGCCGCTGTCCACGTTGGGATCGAACACTTCGAGGAAATAACGGAAGCCCTTTTGCTCGGTCTCGATCCGGAATTCCTTGAAGGCTTGCAGCGTGGCCAGATCCTGTTCCAGTTCATTGACAAAAGTGATCGAGTAAAGGCCGAGGTTCGCCCCCGGGAACTCGCCGCCCTCGCGTTCGCACTCCGCCCGGCCGCACTGGATGTGATCAATGGTGGCGGTTCGGAACGGCTTGGCCGGTTCGCGCGTGTAGGTTCCCTGGCGCACCGCCCACACATCGGTCGTGTCATTCGCCCGGGCGGCCGGCGTTACCGGGCTGCCGCGGAACAAACCTTCCTTGATCGCCAGTTGCTCGGTCACGCTCGCCGACATGAGCATGATGTCCACCAGCCCCTGACGGGTCACCTCGCGGATGATGTCCAGGAACTCGGGCAGATTGCGGTGACCGAACTCCTCCCGGCTCCAGATCTCCGGCGAAAACTGCGCCGCGCGCGCGCCACGCGAGGAGAGAAACTGGCGCGGTCCGGGCGCCCGCACGCCGAAGGCCATGTCCGCATCCTTGGCATCCGCAATGATGAAGGCACGCGCGGCGGGATTGGCCTTGAGATCCGCCAGTTTGGTGTCGAGCGATTTCATGGCCACCTAAAGCCCCACCTTCGACAGCGTGTCGCGCAAAGCCTTCGCCGACTGCTGCAGCGCCAGCCGTTCCTTGGGCCAGAGGGCAATTTCGACATGTTCGAGGGCGCCGCCGTGGCCGACCACCGTCGGCACACTTAGACACACGTCGCGGATTTCGTAAGCGCCGCGCTGGAGCGTCGAGACCGGCAGCAGCCGTCGCTGGTTCAAGGCAATGGCGTGGACCACGTCGCGGATCGCGACGGCCACGGCCCAGCCGGCGCCGCCCTTCTTCTTGATGACCTCGGCGCCGCTGCCTTTGGTGCGCTCGAAGAGGGCGCTCTGGAAGGCGGGCGTGCAGGCCGGCAGGCCCGCCAGCGGCAGGCCGTTTACGGTGGCACCCGACCAGATTGGCACCATCGAGTCGCCATGCTCCCCGAGAATGAGTGCTTTGACCTGCGACGGCGCCAGCTTCAACTCGGCCGCGATCAGTGAGCTAAATCGGGCGGTGTCGAGCATCGTTCCCAATCCCAGGACTTGCGACGACGGCAGGCCCAGCCTTTGCACGGCGATCTGGGTCAAAATATCAACCGGGTTGGAGACGACCAGAATAATGGCATCCTTGCGCAGCCCCGCGAGCTTGATGGCGTCGAGAATCTGCACGAAGAGCGCCACGTTGCGGTTGACGAGGTCCAGGCGTGACTCGTCCGGCTTCCGGCGCAGCCCGGCGGTGATGAGGAAGAGGTCACTGTCCGCCGCTCGAGCATAATCGCCGGCATAGATTCTTTGGTCGCCGGTGAACGCGGCGCCGTGAAGCAGGTCCAGCGCCTCGCCCTCGGCGGCCGCCTGGTTGGCGTCAACCATTTGCAGCTCGGCCACCACGCCGCCCAACTGCAAGGCATAAGCCGCACAGGAACCAACCCGCCCGCCGCCACCGATGATCGTAACCTTCATGCCGCCGGCGTCCTCCTATTTGAGCTGGGCCAGGATCTGGTCCGTCACGGTCTGCACCAACGCCTCGGCCTCGGGATCCAGTCCGGCGATCGCTTCCGGCGGCGGCACCGCGCACTGAACGCCGGGACGCCATTCGTCGTTGTCGCACAATTCGCACTCCTTCAACCCGTAGCGCGGGTCCACAAAGCCGAGGCTTTGCTTGATCTTCAACAGGTCTTTCAAATGCTCCTTCGAGAAGGTGTTGAGCGGCCGGCCCAGTTGCGCCGCCACGGTGAGCGTCCGGCAATAGGCTTCGATGATTTCCGTGCGCCAGTAGGCCTCTTCCACATTGTTATGGCTCCAGGTGACCACGCCGTGATTTGCCATCAGGATGGTGTTGTGCTTGTCCACCAGGTCGGCAACGAGCGCTCCCATTTCCGGCGTGCCCGGCGTGCGATAGGGCGCGATGGCCACCGCGCAGAACACTTCAAACTCCGGGATCATGCAGGTCGGCGGCTCCACGCCGGCGACCGCAAAGGCGGTGGCGTAAGGCGGATGACAATGCACGGACGCCACCATTTTCGGCTGACGCTTCATCATCTGCAGGTGCATCAGGATTTCGCTGGTCCGCTTCTTGGCGCCCGCCAACTGGTTGCCTTCGAGGTCAACCAGGCACATGTCCGCCGGCTTCATGAAGCCCTTGGACACCAGGGTCGGTGTGCACAGCACCACGTCCTCTCCCACGCGGATGGCGATGTTGCCGCCATTGCCGTCCACATAGGCGCGGCTCCAGAGCCGCCGGCCGATCTCGCAAATGTCCTCCTTAAGTTGGTGGATCGCCGGCGAGCCAGAGAATGCCTCCAACTCGGCCTTCGGACTTTTCGCCGTCACGGCCGCTGGTACAGAAACCTTGTCCGCCTTGGTGACATCGCTGCCCGCGCGACGGGGCGTCGCCAGCCGGTCCCGCAACAAATCACGCGCCGATGGTGTCAGGATCGCCCCGGCTGGCAGGGCGGACAGATCCGCGCCACTTCGCACCATTTCTTCGATGTCCCGGGCTGAAATCAGGGTCTTCATGACATGGGAGAATGAAAGACGTCGTCCACAATGGCGGTGTTGATCGCGTCCACCGGTGTCGGCCGGGCAAACGGCATGGCCGCCTCGCGACCTTCGACAAAACCGATGGTGTCGCGGATGCCCCCGCCGAGGTCGTCATAAACCACCAGCGAAGGTTCGCGGCTCAGGCCGACGGGCGGCTCGTGCCGGTGTTGATAGTGGTCACGGGTGAACGGACTCACGATGAGCCAGCGCGCGCCGATGAGTTCCGGTATGCTCGCGCTGAGCGTCACCCGGCCGATAACTTGGCCGAGCCTCATAACGCGACCCCCGGCTCGAGTTCGTCCACAATGCCGATGATCATCCAGCGGGCCGGGCTCTTTTCGTCGCCCACCGCCCGGCGGGTCGCCAGCCCATCGGAGGAGATGACCACGCGTTCGTGCATCCCGGCTCCGTAGGGATCAATCGCCACCTGGGGCGTGCCTTCGGGCGCGCCGCCGGCGCCGATCGGCTGGCAGATGAGGAGCCGCCAGCCCGCGAAACTCGGATGTTTCCGGGTGGCGATCACACTGCCTTCGACACGGGCCAGGAGCATGGGTCAGAAGATGCGGAGTTTGTCCACCATCACGCACCGGCGCACGCGGGTGAACGTGCGCGGATTGCAAATGCCTTCGCCGGTCGTGGTCGCGATCGAAAAGTTCGGATAACCCTCACCGCCGCTGCCGAGTCCCGCCAGGCACGCTCCATTCTTGATGAACAGCGTCGTTTCGAGCGCCTTGGCCATGTCGGTCATGTGGGCGACGTCGTGGGAGTGAATAATCGCGGAATGCTTGTAACCGTGTTCCGCCTTCCTGGCCGCGGCGATGCCCTCGGCGACGCTCTTGACGCGCACGATCGGCAGGAACGGCATCATCTGCTCCTCCTCGACGAACAGATGGTCGGCGGGGGTTTCGGCAAACAGAAGTTCGGTTCCCGCTGGCACCGTCGCCCCTGCCAGGCGGGCGAGCGTCGTGGCGTCCCGGCCGATCAAATCCCGGTTCACCACGGGGTGTCCGCAGCCGGCGCCCTGTCCGGGCGGGACGCTGAACGCCGCCTGCGTCAGGCGCTCCACTTGCTGCGACGTGAGCCGCACGGCGCCGTGCTTCTCCATCGCCGCCATGAACGGTTCGAACACGGAGTCGAGCACGAACACCTCCTTTTCGCCGATGCAGAGGAGATTGTTGTCATAGGCCGCGCCGAAGATGATGCACCTGGCGGCGTACTCGAGACAGGCGGTGCCGTCCACCAAAACCGGCGGGTTGCCGGGTCCGGCACAAACCGCGCGCTTGCCGCTGGCCATGGCGGCCTTCACCACGCCCGGTCCGCCCGTGACACAGAGGAGTTTGATCAGTTCGTTTTTGGCCAGGGCGGCAAACGATTCCAATGTGGGCGGCTCGACGATGCAGGCAAGGTTCTCGATGCCCAACTCCCGGAAGATGGCTTCGTTGAAGAAGCGGGTGGCCGTGACGGCGCATTGACAGGCCCCGGGATGCGCGTTGAAGACAACGGCGTTGCCGGCGGCGGCCATGCTGATGACGTTGCAGGCCAATGTGGGAATGGAGTGCGTGCTCGGCGTGACCGCCCCAATGACCCCGAACGGCGCGTACTCCTCGAGCGTGATCCCGTGGTCGCCGCTAAACCCCAAGGGATGGAGGAACTCGACCCCCGGCACGGCGCGGAGCCCTTTTAGCTTTTCCATCTTATGGTCAAGGCGGCCGATCTTCGTCTCCGCGAGTTCCAGCCGGCCCCATTCGTCGGCCTTGGCCAGGGCGATGTCCTTGATCAACTGGACCACCTTGTTGCGGCCGGCCACACCTTGGGCGGAAAGCTGCTCGTAGGCCGCCTGCGCCGCTTCACACGCAGCATTCGCGTCCGGGAAAACGCCGAAGGAACGCCCACCGGTCGCCCGCGCGGGTACCGCGCCCGCCGCCGGGGCGGCGAAGGGCGGCACATTGGCCGGCAGCTTGCCGAGGCGTCCGAGCACCTCCGCAACCACCTCGCGGATGACATTCTCATTCACGGAAGCGCTGTTGCTCATAGCATTACTGAAGAAAAGTTTTCACAACCCCACGGTTGGCGGATCGTCAACAAACCCAGCCTAAGCATTGTTCGACCCGGCGCGGTACACCGAACGGCCCAGCACATCCACCGTGTCCACGATGCCAATGATGACAGCGTCCACCGGGGCGTCCTTCAGCCCGGTGGCCAGACGGGCGGAACTCCCCTGGCAGAACAGGACCAGCTCCCCTTCGCCCGCGCCAACGCTGTCCACCGCCACGATGGTGTTGGTGCCCGGCCGGAAACGGCTCGGGTCCTTGTCATCCACCAGTTGCGGGCGGAGCAGCAGCAGTTTGCGCCCCGTCATCGCCGCGTCCTTTTTGGTGGCGACGACCGAACCTTCGACTTTGGCAAGAAACATAGAGAGGTGCGAGGTGTGAGGTGCGAGGTGCGCGGGCTAGTCAACGTCGCCCCGCGCACTGCCGACCTCTGCCCCCGGTTTACTTTCTCTTGGGCAACACGGCCTCGACGTCGGGGTGTGGCCGGGCGATGACGTGGACGCTGACAATTTCCCCCTGGATGGCCTTCACGGCCTGGGCGCCCGCGTCGGTGGCGGCCTTGACCGCCGCAACGTCACCCACGACGACCGCGGTGACCAGGGCGTTGCCGACCTGGGTCATCGGGCCGGCGAGTTCCACGTTCGCGGCCTTGAGCATCGCGTCCGTGCCTTCGACGAGGGCGACGAGACCGCGGGTTTCGAGCAATCCAATGGCTTGTGGCATAGTTGTTAGTTAATGGGTTGGAGTTGAGAGTTGAGTGTGGAGGGAAGCGGGCACCGCTTCCAACTGGCGTTTCACTTCCCGGGCGACCACCAGTTCTTCATTCGTGGGGATGACCAGGACGCGCACCCGGGACGACGGCCCGCTGATCACGGCTTCACGTCCCTGTGCGTCGTCGTTGGCCGCCGGATCCAGCTCGACCCCGAGTTGGTCGAGGCGCGCGCAGATGGCGGCGCGCACGCCGCTTTCGTTCTCGCCGATGCCCGCCGTAAACACGAGGGCGTCGAGCGCATTAAGCTCCAGATAATAGGCGGCGATCCACCGCCGGGCCTCGTGCACCAGGAAATCGAGCGCCAATTGCGCCTGCGGATTGCCCTGCTGAGCCTGCGCCCGGAGGTCACGCACGTCATTGAGGCCGCCGGAAAGGCCTTTCAAACCTGACTCCCGCGCCAGGGTGCGCTCGGTCTCGTCCAGCGAGATGCCCAGAGTGCGCATGGCATAGCCGACCGCGAACGCGTCGAGATCCCCCACCCGATTGTTGTGCGGAAGACCCGACTGCGGGCTCATCCCCAGGCTGTTGCCGATGCTGACCCCGTTGCGAATGCCGGTGATCGAGGCGCTGCCGCCGAGATGGCAGGAGACAACGCGCAGGTCGGGTTGGTTGACCGGCGTTGCGCCACCATCCACATACAGGTTTTGCGCGCGGCGGGCGACGTCTTCGCGACCCAGCAACTGGGCGCTCCGCTCGGCAATGAACTTGTGGCTCGCGCCGTGGAAACCCCAGCGGCGCACCCCGAGGTCGTGCCACGCGGCCGGCACGGCGTAGCGTTTGGCCGGTTCGGGCGCCCACTGATGAAAGGCCGTCTCAAAGAGCGCAACGAGCGGCGTCTTCGGCATGCGGCGGGCAAACAGGCCGATGCCCGTGATGTAGGGCGGGTTGTGCGCGGGCGCGAGACCGTTGTAGGCCGTCATCGCCGCCAGCACTTCCTCCGTGATTCGCACACACCCGGTCACGTCCTTGGCGATCACGGTCTTGAATCCCACCCCGGCAAGGTCCGCCTCGCTGGCAATTGCGCCGTCCTCTTTCAAACGCGCCAGGCAATTGTCAATCGCCGCGGCATAGTCGGTCACCCGCTCGATCCCGCCCTTGTGCAGCAGGCGTTCGCCCCCGTTAGCAAAATCGAACAGCCGCCACTTGAGTGACGTCGATCCGATGTTGGCAACCATGACCTTCATGTTCGATCACACCGGCCAGGCTGGCGGCAGCGGAGGCGGGCGTTCACGCGGCGCGGCTCCGTGAGTTACTGCAGCCACTTGCCCAGGACGGCCAGGCCCTCGTGCGGCCGGGGAATCACCTGGACACTGATCACCTGCCCCACCTGCGCGGCGGCGGCGGCCCCGGCGTCGGTGGCGGCCTTTACCGCGGCCACGTCGCCCCGGAAGAACGACGTAACGTAGCCGCTGCCGATCTTTTCCCAGCCGACGAAGGTGACATTGGCGGACTTCAGGGCGGCGTCGCTGGCTTCCAGCAACGCGCACAGGCCCTTGCACTCGATCATTCCAATCGCTTGTTGAACCATATAAAAATCAAAGTTGGGGTTGTTGGTTTGGGCCGGGGCTAACGAGCGGGGCGGGCCGTCGCTGCCGCCGGAGCCGGAGCGGGCTCGCCCAGGAAGGCCTTCAAAAGGTCGTCATGCGGCCGGGCAATGATATGCGAGCTGATGAGTTCGCCCACCTTGCCCGCCGCCTTGGCACCGGCGTCCACCGCCGCCTTGACACTGCCCACGTCGCCTCGGGCCAGCACCGTAATCAGGCCGCCCCCGATGGGGATGGTCTTGACCAGCGTCACGTTGGCCGCCTTCACCATGGCATCGCTGGCCTCGACGGCGCCGACGTAGCCTTTGGTTTCTATCATTCCGAGTGCTTCACTCATAGTATTTTTGGGTTGGATGGTTGAGAGCTAAGGAATAAATGGTGGTGGCTAACGCTCCAGCTTGCAGGGGGTGTCCGGTTGGAGAATTGAGGCATTGCCTTCGTCGGTGTCAATGTGGACCTCCAGCTTGAACAACGGATCCACGCGGCACAGCAGGTTCTCCAGCATCAGGGCACACGGACCGCCAATCCGCAGCCGCATCTGGTCGCCGTTCTTCACACCATAGAACGTGGCATCGTCCGGGTGCATGTGCACGTGGCGGGCGGCGCGGATCACACCCTGATCGAGTTCAAAAAAGCCGGCCGGCCCCATGAGCATCGCGCCGGGCGTGCCGGCGATGTTGCCCGAGAGCCGCAGCGGAATGTCGAAGCCCAGGGCCACCGAGTCCGTGTAAGCAAGTTCGATCTGGTTGAGGCTGCGACAGGGACCAAGGATCCGGAGATTGGAAATCACGCGGCTGCGCGGGCCGATGAGCGTCAGGGTTTCCTTGGCCGCGAACTGACCCTCCTGATAAAGCCATTTGTGCACCGTCAGTTGGCGACCTTTGCCGAACAGCGCTTCGACGGCCTCCGGCGTCAAATGGCAATGCCGGGCGCTGACATTCACCACCAGTGGATTCGGCGCCGCCGCGGTACTCGGAAGAGGCTTTCCGAGGCGTTCGTACACAATCTGCCGAACCAAGTGTTCGACCACCGCGCGAGGTGTGTTGGGCGGTATGGCAACCATGAATATGGCGGTACTCTCGCAAACGATGAAAAGATGTCAACATTTATCTTGCAAAATATTCCAAAATCTCCCATAACAGCACCACCATGCAGTCCGAAGAACGCCAACGCCGGATCGAGGACTACCTTCAAAGGGTTGAATTCGCGTCACTTGAGGAACTTGCGAAAGAGGTGGATGTCTCGCAATCCACCGTGCGCCGCGATCTCACCGCCCTCGAAGCCAACGGAAACATCCGCCGCACGCACGGCGGCGCCCGTTTGCTGAATCCGCGCTCGGACGAATTTGCCTTTTCGGCGCGCGACACCCACCAACTCGCCGAGAAGGAGGCAATCGGCCGGGCGGCGGCGGAACTGATTCAACCCGGTGAGAGTGTCATCATTGACGCGGGCACGACCCCGTTCCACGTTGCCCGCCAGTTGGAGGCGAAAAAGCCGCAGATCATCACCAACTCACTCCCCGTGGCCAATCTGTATGCCTCGGCCAGCCTGGTGGAGGTGGTCGTGTCCGGGGGCTTGCTCTACCCGCGCCTGGGCGTGCTGGTTGGGCCGTTGGCGGTGGAATCGTTTTCGCGGATGCACGCAGACGTGGCGGTGATGGGGGCCGGCGGCATCACGGCCGAAGGCATCACCAACTCCCATGGCCTGCTGGTCGAGATCCAACTCGCCATGATCCGCGCCGCCCGCCGCGTGATCTTCTGCCTCGACCACACCAAATTCGGCCGCAAATCGCTCTCGTTCGTCTGCGGCCTCGAGAGCGCGCACACGATCGTTACCGACCATGCGGCACCGCCGGAACTCGTGCAGCAGTTGCGCGCCTCCGGGCGGCAGGTGATCCTGGCCCCACCGACGCCGGTGTGAACGGCGGTGCTACCGGTTCGGCATCGGCGTGGCGTTGATTTCCAGGCGTGTGCGATCGCCCAAGAGCGCCTGGCCGCGCAGCACCGAGTTCGTGGCGCCGGACTGGACCATCTGATTGTTGGCGGCGACGCTGTTTTGCAGCGCATCGGCGTTCGTCATGACCCAGCAACCTTCGAAGGCCACTTTCTGGTTAAGGCTCCGGTTGGTGCCGGTGAAATTCACCAGCCATTCGGTTCCCGGCAGGCCTCCGCGAGCGAAATAGGCATAATTGCCGTTCGACGACGGTGCGGTGTTGGCTTGAGTGTTCGCCTGGTTCGCCTGGCCGAACGCGCCGCCAAAAGCGCCGGCCGGCGCATAACCCGGGGCATTCGCATCCCGTCCCAATTTGTTCTCCTGGCCCGCCACGGTCTGGGCGACGAGTTCCGGTTGACCCAACTGCGTCGCGGGAACGATGGTTCCGACATAGACCGAGCCGTCGGCGTCGGTCACTTGCAGGCGGTTGCCGGTGGTGGCGATCTGGAATTCGCGCAGGACCGCAGGTCGCGGCGGCGAATTGTAGTTCCGACGGAGAGCCGGGCGAGCAAGCTGGTTCTGGAATTGCTGGCGAATCTCAGCCGGCTGGTCGTTCAGCATCATGCGCAGTTCCACGGCGCCAAGGACGGTGGAATCGGAAGGCTGGAGGGCCGGCACTGCCACGGCGAGATCGGAATTCGCCTGCGCCGCTCCCCCCGCTATTCCCGCCACCCTGCCGGCCGACGGCACCCGTTCCTCGGCCAGCTCGGGACTCTTCTTCGACTCGGCTATCGCCCGCGATGCCAGCCTGGTCGGGCGAGTGTCAGTCGCTGCCGCCGCTGGTGAAGTCGGCGCGAAACGGAGATCTCGGTTGCTGCCGTTGGCCTCGGCTTCAACGCGGACTCCCCCCGCGCCGCCCTCGTCGCGGATGGTCGCTGCCGGGGCGGAGGCAACCTGCGGTTCCCCCAACGATTCCTCTTTCAGGCCTGCGGCCGGCCGCCTGGCCAGACCATAGCGCATGGCGGTGCCACTCTCGGGTGCCGGCACAGCCGGAGCTGCCATCGGCACACCGTATGCAGCCGGACTCGCGACCGCCGCCTTGTCTTTGTCCCGGTTCAGGGCCTCGACGCTCGAAACGGCCAGCGCCGCCGAAGCCGTGGTGGCGTTCGTGCGGAATGCATCGGCCAGCACCAGCGCCTCCCGTGCCGGCTTGGCGACCGTGCGGTCATTCGAGGCCAACAGGCTGTTTGTCGCCGGCGACACTCCGGAGCGGTCCAGCGCGCGTTGGCGTTCCTCCAGTTGTTCAGAGGGCGCTCCGAGACGCTTCCTTGCCGCCGGTTCACTCACCTTCGCCAGTTCCGCCGGACGTTGGTGATCCCACTGCCACCAGGCCACGCCGGCAATCGCAAGCACGGCCACCGTGCCCGCCAGGGCCGCGAGCCGCACCGAAAAGAGCGACCACCACGGCAAACGGGCACCGGGCGACGTTCGCCCGCCAGCCAGGCGCTCGACTTCCTGCTGGACGGCGCGCCGCGTGTCGGGCGGCACGGTGAATGGGCCGCCGGCCTGCTGTCGCCGCGCTGCTGCGTAGTCTTGCAGTCGCCGTTCGAGGTTATGGTTTGGTTCGCCGGGCATGGTGCCAAGGGTTAGACGGGAAAACGCGCCGGGTTCTCCGCGGCAAAGACGGATTTCGCCACCGCTTCGAGCCGGTCAAGGCATTTGCTCAGCCGCGAGCTGACCGTTTTGGGGTTGAGCTGCAGGGTGGCCGACAGTTCCTCGTAACTCAGATCGCCGAAATAGCGCAGTTCAATGATCTCGCGGCAGGGATCGCCCAACTGATCAAGCGCCTGCCGCAACAAGGCGAACCGTTCGCCGTTGACCAACACCTCGTCGGGCGTGGCGGCGGCGCTGGGTGGATCAATGCTCAGACCGGTTTCCGGGTCCTCGGCCTGCAAGGAGACAGGTGCCCGGCCTCCGCCGCGCTTGGCCGCTTTTCGCCGCTCAAGCAAATCACGGGTTTTGTTCGCCGCAATGCGGAACAGCCAGGTCTGGAGCGCGCTGGCGCCGCGGAAGGAGTCGAGGCTGCGCACCGCCGTCAGAAAAACCTCCTGCGCGATCTCCTCCACGTCCTCGTGCGTCAGATCCGGACTCAACTGAAACACGAACCGGCCCACGGCGTCGTAGTGCTGGTCGAGCAGTTCGTCCCAGCCGGCGGCGGTGCCACCGCGGCAGCGCGCGATGAGTTGTTGTTCGGCGGTCCGGTCCATGACCGTGGGCGGCGACCCGACCTGAGCGCCGCCGGTTCATAATCTAGGCGCGCCGGCGCGCTTGGAAAGCCCCAAAGCACACAGGGGCCGGGATTGACAGTCCCGGGCGATTGTCAGTCAATGAGCCCCATGCAAGCCACCCGGGTCTGGTCACGCTGCCGCAAACTGGTTCTTTTCGCCCTCCTGTTTGCCCTGGGCGGCCCTGCCGTGGCGGGCGATGCCTTGTCCTTGGCCGGGTCGTGGCGCTTTCAACTTGACCGCGCGGACGCCGGCATCGGCGAACGCTGGTTCGAGCGCTCATTGTCCGGAACCTTCACGCTTCCCGGATCGCTCCCGGCCGCCGGCATCGGCGACGACATCTCCACCAACACGCCTTGGACCGGCGGCATCGTGGACAGGTCCTGGTTCAACTCGCCGGACTTCGCGCAATACCGCCAGACCGGCAACGTGAAAGTGCCGTTCTGGCTGCAGCCGGAGAAATACTACGCCGGCGTCGCGTGGTTCCAGCGCGACTTGGACGTGCCCGCCGACTGGCAGGGCAAGCGGGTGGTCCTGTTCCTCGAACGCCCGCATTGGGAAACGCGGGTCTGGGTGGACAACCAGCTCGTCGGCACAAACAACTCGCTCTCGACGCCGCACGAATACGATCTCGGCCAACTGGCACCCGGCCAACACACCGTCAGCATCCGCGTGGACAACCGGCGCATCGTGGACATCGGCGAAAACTCGCACGCGATCAGCGATCACACCCAGGGAAACTGGAACGGGATCGTCGGCAAGATCGAATTGCACGCGACGCCGCTGGTGTGGATCGAGGACGCGCAGGCCTATCCGAATGTCAGCAACCGGGCGGTTCGCCTCGTGGTCAAGATAGGCAATGCAACGGGCAAGGCTGGACAGGGGACGCTTTCGTTCATGCAAGGCGTTTTTTCGCCTTCAAATCCGATCAGGCTTTTGGGAAATCCGGTAAGTTGGCAAACCAACGGCGGGATCGGGGAAATCACATTCTCGCCTGGCCCGGACGCGCCGCATTGGGACGAATTCAATCTGTCGTTGCAGAAGTTCAGTGTGATTCTCCTCAGCCACGAAACCAACGCTCAAAATGTGGACTGGCGCGAACTGACCTTCGGCCTCCGTGAAGTCGCCACCGACGGCACCCAGATCGTCATCAACGGCCGCAAGACCTTCATCCGCGGCACGCTCGAATGCTGCATTTTCCCAAAGA
This sequence comes from Verrucomicrobiota bacterium, assembly GCA_050012855.1. Lineage (GTDB taxonomy): Bacteria > Verrucomicrobiota > Verrucomicrobiia > Limisphaerales > J093 > JAJXZJ01. The sequence continues at coordinate 20,478 of JBEKGJ010000027.1, forward strand.
CGGGCCATCCGCCAACCGACGTGGCCGAATGGAAGCGTATTATCGGCGTGGCTAAGGCGCATGGTTTGAACCTGATTCGCTTTCATTCCTATTGCCCGCCGGAGGCGGCGTTCATCGCAGCGGACGAGCTCGGTTTCTATTTCCAGGTCGAGACTTGCTGGGCCAACGGCGGCGCCGCCGACATCGGTGACGGCCGGCCGGTGGACCAGTGGGTTTACGACGAGACCGACCGCATCCTCAAGGCTTACGGCAACCACCCGTCCTTCCTGCTGATGCTCTACGGCAACGAGCCGGGCGGCGCTCACGCCAATGAGTACCTGGCGAAATATGTCGCGCATTACCGCGCACTCGATCCACGCCGCCTCTGGAGCAGCGGCTCGGGCTGGCCCCAACTGCCGGAAAACCAGTTTCACGTCACGCCCGACCCGCGCATCCAGTCCTGGGGCGGCGGGCTAAAGACGAGGATCAACGCGAAGCCGCCGGAGACGACCACCGACTACCGCGACTACATCGCCGCCCGCAAGGTGCCGGTCATCAGCCACGAAATCGGCCAGTGGTGCGTCTATCCTAACTTCGATGAAATCGCGAAATACACCGGTTATCTCAAGCCTAAGAACTTTGAAATCTTCCGCGACACGCTGAACGCCCGCCACCAGGGTGATCTGGCACGATCCTTCCTGCTCGCTTCGGGCAAACTCCAGGCACTTTGCTACAAGGAGGACATCGAGTCGGCCCTGCGCACGCCGGGCATGGGTGGGTTTGAGTTGCTCGACCTCCACGACTTCCCGGGTCAGGGCACCGCGCTTGTCGGTGTGCTCGATCCGTTCTGGGAGGAGAAAGGCTACGTGACGGCGAAGGAGTTCCGCCGTTTCTGCAACAGCACGGTGCCGCTGGCGCGGCTGAAGAAACGCGTGTTCACCACGGAGGAGAACCTGGACGCGGAGATCGAGGTGGCGCATTTCGGGGCTGATCCAATCGCCGGTGCGGTCACCACCTGGAAACTCGTGAGCGACACCGGCGTGGTCTTGGCGGAAGGCAGACTTCCTTCCAAAGACATCCCGATTGGCAATGGCATTCCCCTTGGCAAGGTGGGAGTGGATTTGACTAACGTGAAAGCTCCGCTGCGGTGCAAACTCGTCGTCAGCGTAGGACCGGCTTCCAGCCTGTCTCCGTCTCCGTCAAGTGACAGGCAGGATGCCTGTCCTACGTTCGAGAATGACTGGGACATCTGGGTCTATCCGCCGAACATCGAACCCACAAACCCGCGCAGCGTCCGCGTCGTCGAGGATTTAGACGAGCCGGCACTGGCGGCACTCCGCAGGGGCGGCCGGGTATTGTGGCTGATCCCGCGGTCGCGCGTGCGCAATGCCGCGAAGAACCCGGTGGCGCTCGGGTTTTCAAGCATCTTTTGGAACACCGCCTGGACCGGCCGCCAGCCGCCCACGACGCTCGGCATCCTCTGCGATCCCAAGCATCCCGCTCTCGCCGCTTTCCCCACCGAGTATCATAGCAACTGGCAGTGGTGGTATCTCATCAGCCGCGCCGCCCCCATGATTCTCGACGATTTGCCCGCGGCGCTGCGGCCGACGGTGCAGGTCGTTGACGACTGGGTTACCGCCCGCAAGCTCGCGCTCGTCTTTGAAGCCCGGGTCGGCAAGGGCCGTTTGGTTGTTTGCAGCATTGATCTGCAGCATGACCTCGAGCAGAACCCGGTCGCGCGCCAAATGCGCGCCAGCCTCCTGCGTTACCTGGCTGGCCGGCACCTGGCGCCCGCGGTCGAAGTCACACCTGACCAACTCCGCCGGCTGACCGCGCCGCCTTCCACGCTCACCCAACTGGGCGCCCGCGTGCGCCACGCCGACAGCGCCGAACCGGGTCTGGGCGCCGAAAACGCGATTGACGGCAACCCGCAGACATTCTGGCACACCGCCTGGACCACCAACGCGACGGCTTTTCCGCACACGCTGGAAATCGAGTTCGACCGCCCAGCGCGCCTGCGCGGCTTAAGGCTGCTCCCCCGCCAGGACGGCAATCCCAACGGCGGCGTCAAAGATTACGCGTTCTATGTGAGCACCGACGGCCAAACGTGGGGCGAACCGGTGGCCCGCGGGACCTTCGACAAGGACGACCACCTCAAGACCGTGCAGTTTGCCACGCCGTGTGAGGCCCGTTACATCCGGTTGGTTGCGCTCTCGGGTCACGCCAACGGACCTTGGGCCGCCGTCGCGGAACTCAATGTGCTCCTGGCCCAACCTTAAACCTATCGCTAAGGAATACCCATGACCGCTCCCCTGCCCTCCCAGCCAAACAAACTGCCGATCGGCCACGGTTCTCGTTTCGACCGGCGTGATTTCCTAAGACTGTCCGGTTTGGTGGCCGGCGGATTGACTTTCTCGCAACTGCCAATCGTGGCCGGGCCGTTCACTAAGGAGGACTTCGAGAAACTCGTCCCGGCCGACAAGAAGTTGCATCCCGATTGGGTGCGATCCCTGTTCGCGCACGGCAACAAAACCACCTACCACTGGCCGGAATCGCGGCTCATCGGCATGCCCATCGGCGGCATTTGCGCCGGTCAGCTCTATCTCGGTGGCGACGGCAAACTGTGGCACTGGGACATCTTCAACCGGATTGTCGGCACCGGCGATGGCAACTACGCCCACCCGCCCCAGCCCGCGTCGCCCATCGAACAGGGCTTTGCCTTGAAGTTGACCGCTGCCGGCAAGACCACCACCCGTCCGCTGGACCACACCGGCTGGAGCAACATCAGCTTCAACGGCGAGTATCCCATCGCTTTCATCGAGTATCGCGATCCGGCTTCGCCTGCGACCGTCGCGCTCGAAGCGTTCTCCCCGTTCATTCCGCTAAACACCGAGGACTCCGCGCTGCCGGCCACCGTGATGCGTTTCACCGTGAAGAACACGAGCAACGAAAAAGTGGAAGTGGAACTGGCGGGCTGGCTGCAGAACGGCGTCTGCCTCCACACCGGTGCGTCCCTCGCTGGCACCCGTCGCAATCGGCTGGTCGAGCGTCGCGGCTTCCGCTTCCTCGAATGCAGCGCCGCCGCGCCCAGCGCCCAGCCGCGCACCGACAAACGGCCCGACATCGTCTTCGAGGATTTCGAGAAACCGACTTATGAAGGCTGGACCTCGACCGGCACGGCGTTTGGCAGCGGCCCGGTGACGCAGGCGCAGGTCCCGGATTACCAGGGCGAACTTGGCATCCACGGCCAGCGGACGGTGAACACGCACGCCTCGGCGCCGGGCAACGATGTCGGCGCCCGTGACGCCGCGACCGGCACCCTGACCAGCACGCCGTTTGTCATCACCCGCGACTACATCACTTTGCTGATTGGCGGCGGGTCCCATGCCGGCCGCACCTGCATCAATCTGCTCGTCGAGGATAGGGTCGTGGTTTCGGCCACGGGCCATGATGCAAACCGGATGCAGCCCCACAGTCTCGACGTCCGGCGCTGGGCCGGTCAGACCGCGCGCTTGCAGATCGTGGACAATGAACCCGGCGCCTGGGGCAACATCGGCATTGACGACATCGTGTTCAGCGACGAGCCGCGCGGCAATAGTGTGGCCCTTGCCGAACAGCATGATTTCGGAACCATGGGCCTTGCCGTGCTCGGGGGCGCCGGTGCGAATGTGGCCGCGACGGCGCTGGCCGAGCCGGTGACGGCGGCGGGCGTGTTCTCACAACTCACGCAGGCGAATGCGACCGCCGTTTCCCGCCCGTTTGACGCCCGGCTCGTCGGCGCGCTGGGGCGTCGGTTCACTCTCAAGCCCGGGCAGTCGGCGACGGTCACTTTTGTTCTCACCTGGCATTTCCCGAACATCCAACTTCGCGGCCTGCCGGCGGTCGGCGGACGGTGGTATGGAACCCGTTTTCCCAGCGCCCAAGCCGTGGCCGAATATGTCAGCGCCAATTTCGACCGGCTCGCCGGGCAGACGCATCGGTGGCATGACACCTGGTATGATTCCACCCTGCCCTACTGGTTCCTCGACCGCACGTTTCTCAACACTTCCATCCTGGCCACGAACACCTGTTATTGGTTCGGCAACCGCCGGTTCTACGCGTGGGAAGGGGTCGGCTGCTGTGAAGGCACTTGCGCCCACGTCTGGCATTACGCGCACGCCATGGGCCGCCTCTTTCCCTTGCTCGAACGCCAACTTCGCGAGCTTGTGGATTACGGCGTCGCCTTCGATAAACAGACGGGCCGCATCCGCTTCCGGGCCGAACACAATGACCATTGGGCGGTGGACGCCCAGGCCGGCATCATCCTGCGCACCTACCGCGAACACCAGATGAGCGCGGATGGGCAGTTCCTCGGCCGCGTCTGGCCGCACGCCAAACGGGCGCTGGAGTTTCTCATCGGCAAGGACGAAGGCCGCGACGGCCTGGTGGACGGTCCGCAGCACAACACGCTCGATGCGGACTGGTTCGGCCATGTGGCCTGGTTGAGCGGGCTCTATCTCGCCGCCTTGCGGGCCGGCGAGGAAATGGCGACGGAAATGGGTGACACCGCGTTCGCCCGGCAATGTCGTGATCTGTGGGACCGAGGCCGGCACACGTTCGACCGCGAGTTGTTCAATGGCGAGTATTACTATCAACTCGGCGATCCGGCGCACGCCAAGACGGTCGGTTCCTATGACGGCTGTGAGATTGACCAGGTGTTTGGCCAAAGCTGGGCCTGGCAGGTCGGGCTGGGTCGCATCCTGGATGAAGCCCAGGTGAAGACCGCGCTCCGCTCGCTGTGGCGTTGCAACTTCACCCCCGACGTCGGGCCCTATCGCGCTGCGAACAAGCCGGGGCGCTGGTACGCGATGCCGGGCGAAGCAGGTCTGCTGATGTGTTCCTGGCCGCGCGGTGACGCCAAACGGGTGTCCGAGGGTTTCGACTTCTACTTCAACGAATGCATGAACGGGTTCGAGTATCAGGTGGCCTGGCACATGATCGCCGAAGGCATGGTGCAGGAGGGCCTGGCGATCAACCGGAGCGTCCACGACCGCTATCATGCCGCCAAGCGCAATCCATGGAACGAGGTGGAGTGCGGCGATCATTACGCGCGCTCGATGGCCAGCTATGGCGTCTTTCTGGCCGCCTGCGGCTACGAATATCACGGTCCCAAGGGACATCTTGGTTTTGCGCCGCGCCTGACGCCGGAAGACTTCCGCTGCGCCTTCACCACCGCGGAGGGTTGGGGTGCGTTCCACCAGAAACTCGGAACGCAAGGCGGCCAGTTCGACATTCAATTGAAATGGGGACGCCTGCGGCTGCGCACGCTCTCCTTCGCGCTCACTTCGGGCGCATTAGTCAATGCGGTGAAGGCGACTGCCGGCGGAAAAGCCGTTGCGGCGCAGATCCGCTTGGACGGCGCCACCGCCAGGATCACGCTCAACAACGAACTGATTCTCCGCGAAGGCCAACACCTGCACGTCGAACTGACTTGATTCGGCCACGCCGGCCGCAACCGCCGGCGACAAAACCCGGTCAGACCAGCGCACCGATCCGGCGCAGGCGGAGGACCGGCTCGCCGGCTTGGCGCGAGGCGGCGAGATCCACCTCGAACTCCGCGACCCAGTCGTTGTGGCCCTCCGGATCCACCAGCATTTGTTGCACGCGCCAGGTCTTCTTGTCCTCGCTGGGCGTTACGTAGGTGTGACGGATGTTCCGTGCTTCCGGATCGAGACACAGATGCTGGTGACTGCCGTGATAGCTCTCCATCAGTTGCGCCAGGCGCCCGGCCGTCCAGGCGTTGCCCTCTGAATCGGTGAGTGGGTGAATCGGCGAAACGGCGACATCCGCTTTCGGCCCTGTTTCTCCGGTTCGCCGTTTCTCCGGTTCGGCGTCCAACGTCGCCAAGGCTGCCTCGAAGTCGCCAATGACCAGCCCGCGCAGGAACGTGAAAATGCGATTGCGGATGGCAATGGTGAAAGTCTTCGCGTCGCGCGTGATGTCGGCCGCAGCTTCCTCCGCTCCCGGCGGACGCAGGTCCACGCCGGCATCTCTCGTCCGCTCGGTGGCAATGCGGCGCTCGTAATCCGGGTCGCGCATCCGCTCCCATTCGTCGAGCAGGCTCGAGTCCACCGCGCGAATCATGGTCCCGAGATACAATTCCATTTCCCGCACCGCGTCGTTCTTGGCGGCGTCGGGCAGCGTTTGCTTGAGCACCTTGAAGACGCTGTTCAGGTGGCGCAAAAGCAAGCCCTCGGCGCGCTGGAGTTCGTAGTCGCGAATGTAGTCGGCGAAGGACCGGAAATGCTCGAACATCTCCCGCGCGATGCTCTTGGGCCGGATGTTCTCCTGGCCCACCCACGGGTGCTTGTCCGCGAAGGCGTTGAACGTGGAGTAGATGAACTCGCGGTTGGGCTTGGGGTATTCGAGTTCCTCCAGCTTCGCCATGCGCTCCTCGTAGGGTATGCCCTCAGCCTTCATCGCGGCGACGGCCTGCCCTTTCACCTTGTCGAGCTGCTTGCGCAGGATGAGATCCGGGTCTTCGAGGATGGATTCGACGAGTGTCAGCAAGACCAGCGCATAATCGGGTTGCTCGGGATTCACGAGCGGGACCGTTTCCAGCAGGTAAAGCGAGAGTGTCTGGTCCATCGAGAAATCGTCCTGCAACTCGATGTTGACGCGCAGTTTGGCCCTTTTCATGGGTGGCACGGGCGACCCGCCCGTTCCGGCCGGCGGCCCGCCGGCCGGAATCGAGAAGGCGTCGTTCGGAGCGACAAACCCGGAGTACGCCGGCGGCGTTGGCTCCATTCCGCCCGGCGAGTCACCGGGCGGGACAGGCCAGTGGCCTGTGCTCCCCAGGTCTTCGGGCACGATTTCCACAATCTTCCTCTCCACCAGCGACCGGAACAACTGCCACGCCCGTTTCGTGTGCTCCTTCTTCTGTCGCGGCGAGTCGTGGCAGTCGCGGATGAGCTGCTGCATCGCGGCGCAGCCGTCGCCCTCCCGGCTCAGAACGTTCAGCAACATGGCGTGCGTCACTTGGAACCGCGACACCAACCGTTCCGGCACCGCCGCCCGGAGCCGCTGGAACGTTTTCACGTCCCAGTTCACAAAATTGTGGTCCGGCGGCCGGCGTTTCACCACCTTCTTGCCGTCCCGCGCCGACTTTTCATCCAGCTTCAGGTTCTCGATCACGTGCTCCGGCGCCTGCGCCACCACCCAGCCGTGGTCGTCAAACCCCTTGCGCCCCGCCCGGCCGCTGATCTGGTGAAAATCCCGCGCGCTCAGGATGCCCGTCTTCTGCCCGTCGAACTTGCACAATCGGGTGAACAGCACCGTGCGGATCGGCACATTGACGCCCACGCCCAGCGTGTCCGTGCCGCAAATAATCTTGAGCAGACCCTTTTGGGCCAGTTGCTCGATCAGCACCCGGTATTTCGGCAGCAAGCCGGCGTGATGAATCCCGATCCCGTGCTTGAGCCATTTGCGAATCTCCGGCCCATAGGGACTGGTGAACTTGAACTCCGCGATCTCGTTCGCGATCTGATTCTTCTCCTCGCGCGTGCAGACGTTGATGCTGGTGAAATCCTGCGCGCTCTGTGCCGCGTCCGCCTGCGTGAAATGCACCACATACACCGGCGCCTTCCGGTCAGCCGCCAGTTTCTCCAGCGTCTGCGCCAGCGGCATCTCCGAGTAGGCAAACTCCAGCGGCACCGGCCGGACTTCCGATCTCACCGTGGCGGTCGGGCGCCCGGTCAACCTGGTCAACTCCTGCTGAAAGAAGTCCGTCTCGCCCAACGTCGCGGACATGAGCAGGAAGCGGGTTTGCGGCAACGTGAGCAACGGCACCTGCCACGCCACGCCGCGGTCGCGATCGGCATACCAGTGGAACTCATCCAGCACCACGTCATCCACGTCGGCGTCCGCGCCCTCGCGCAGGGCGATGTTGGCGAGGATTTCGGCGGTGCAGCACAGGATGGGGGCGTCGCGGTTGACCGTGGCGTCGCCGGTGGACAGCCCCACGTTGTCCGGCCCGAATTCGCGGCACAGGTCGCGCCACTTCTCGTTCACCAGCGCCTTGATCGGGCAGGTATAGACCGACCGACGCCCACGCGCCAGCGAGGCGAAGTGCAGCGCCGACGCCACGAGCGATTTGCCCGAGCCGGTCGGCGTGTTCAGGATGACGTTCTTCTCCTCGAACAGTTCGAGAATCGCCTCCTCCTGCGCCGGGTAGAGCGTGAGCCGCCGGCTGGCGACGTGTTCAAGGAACCGCCCCAGCAGGTTGTCGCTGCTGAGGTCGTCGTCGCGCGGCAGGAGGTCATAGAGCGTGGTGGCCACAGGGTGGGAACTCTATCGGCTGGTCGCGATCCTGAGAAGGCAGAACGCAAAAGACAAAGGACTTCCAATCTGTGCAAAGGCGGTTACCTTGCCTCCATGAAAACCGTGTCGCAACCCATGCCGGCTGAAGCGGAGAAGTTGAAGCCCGCGTTGCACGACAAGATCGAGCAAATGGACGGCCAGCACCTGGTATTGCTTAACCGCATCTTGCTCCAACTGGAAGCGGAGGAACGCGCGGACCGTCTGAGCGAGGTTTTCGACCAGGACCATGAGCAAGGCATCATGCGGCGCATTCCGGAACTGGTGAAACAATTCCGCGCCGGGCACCGTTACGCATGACGGTTTGCCTCGACACCAGCGTCTTCCTTCAGATCTTCGGGCGGAAGCAGCCGTTTTATCCCATTCTGCGCGCTCTGCTGGACGGAGGGCTGACGCTCGCCCTCTCCACGGAAATCCTGCGCGAATACGAAGAAGTCACCGTCAAGCTCTCCGGCAAGGAGCGCTGGGGGGAAGTAGTTGTGCTGTTGGAACTGCTGGCCCAACTTCACGGCAACATCCGGCACGTCCAGCCGCAGTACCGCTTCGGCGTGATTACCGCTGACCCGGACGACAATAAATTCTGCGACTGCGCCATCGCCGCCGAGGCGGATTTCGTGGTGACGGAAGACCATCACTTCGCGGCGCTAAAATCGGCGGGTTTCCGCCCGCAGGCCGCCACACCGGCCGAGTTCATCCATCTCCATTTGGCGGCCGGCTAGAGCGGATGCCTGGCGCCAGCAATCTGCAATCGGGCATCTTGCATCTCAAATCAAGCGGTGCGCGGCGTCGCTGCCGAGGTCGCCGTCGCGCGGCAGGAGGTCGTAAAGCGTCGTGGCCACAGGGCGGGGAATCTACCGGCTGACCGCGATGCTGAGAAGGAGGAACGCAGGAAGCCAGTCCGCGCTCCCAACCATCACCCAGCCAGCCGTCCCTTCCAGTAATCCGGGTGCCGGCTATGATGCTTCACCACGAGTATCCGCACCGTTTCACCCTCGACGCGGTGGAGAATGCTGTAGGGAAAGCGCCGCATGAGAAATCGGCGGATGTCCTGTTCCAAGATGCGCCAGCGGTCGGGCGTTTCCAGAATCATGGCCGCGGCGGATTGAAACTCCGCGCGAAAACGCGCGCCCAAGCCTGGCACCTTGCGTTCGTAGAACCGCGCCGCCTCGGCGAGTTCCGCTTCCGCATCCGGTGGTAACTCAGGCGCATTCGATGGCCCGGCGCATGGTTTCCATCACTTGCTCATGCGTGCGTCCCGCCACTGCGCCCGAAGACAATTCGGCATCGCGGCGCCGGGCCGCGGCCAGCGCCTCCCGCTCTTCGTCCGGCGTCGAGGAGAGGCGGATGTCCTCAATGCTCTGCCAGAGATCTTGCGCCAGCGAAACCCGCTCGGCCAGCGGCAGGGCCAGGACGGCTTGCGTCAGTTGCTCTTTCGACATGGAATCACAATAGATTTGGCGCGCTGCCCCGTCAACCGCGCATGAAACCGCGACACGACCCCTCCGCGGCAAGCAACCTCCAAGCCCACGATCCCCGAAAACGCCTCACGCTTGACGCAGCGTCTTGCGAATCCGCGCCAGGCAGCGTGTCGGCGGCCGCAACTCATGCTCCCAAATCCGCAACACCCGCCAGCCCGCCGCGCGCAATGTCCGGGTGACTTTCCGGTCACGGACCTGGTTCCCGGCCAGTTTTTTCTGCCAGAACGCCGCGTGGTTGCGCGGCTTCGTCGCGTGAATGGGACAGCCGTGCCAGAAACACCCGTCCACGAAGACCGCCAGCTTGAGTTTCGGGAACACGAAATCCGGCCGCACACGGAAACTGCGAACAACGATTTTCGATTTGCGAATGGTCCCCGCGCTGCGCGACCTGCGTCCTTCGCGCTTCGCAATTTGTAATTCGCAACTCGTAATTCGCAATTCGATTTGCCTTCGCCAGCCCGTGATGCGTTCGCGGCGAAAGATGGCCATCAACGCCAGTTCCGTGTCCCGGTTCCCGCGCGAGCGGATGCGGGACATGACCTGCGAACGCTTGGCCTTGGTGAAGACGTCAGGCATCGGGCCTAAGCAGGCGTGTTCAACTGATGCCTTCCACCCGCGAAGCGTAATCCAGGCAGGCCCGCACGTCGTCGTCGGTCAGGGTCGGGTATTCGCTCAGCACATCCTCGACCGAATCGCCGGCTGCCAGGAATTCCAGCACGGTCTGCACGGTGACGCGCGTGCCCCGGATCACGGGCTTGCCGTTGCAGAGGTCGGGTTGAACAACGATGCGCTCAGACATGGAGCCAGTTTAACCCGCCCCCGCGAAAAACCAAGGACCATACCCGGCCCGCGAATCCGCGCCCTCGTCTCTGAGCTCCTTGCCTTGGTGAAGACGTCAGGCATCGGGCAACCACGAAACACACCAAACATACGAAAGGAACCGCGGATGAGGCCGGATGGGCGCGGATGCGGCGTAGCGGCGTCCCGGTAGAACGCCGCTGTTTCCCGGCTTTGGGACAGGCGGGTGTTCCCATGGCAGATGGCGGCGGATGGCCATCCGCTCCTACGCTGGAACCGCCTCGCGCATGGGACGCGTGTTCGGGGCTGGCAGGGGCAGACCTTGCGCCTCCGCCGTGGTCACCGTGTCCTCCACCGCGTCGCACAAGGCCGCATAAGCTGCTTGCGGTGTCGCTCCGTGGCAGACGCCGCCCCCCGGAAAAAGATCGGGGCAGTAGCCCACGTAAACACGGTCTTCCTCGCTCCACTGGACGAACATCAGATAACGGTCTTGAGTCTTCATGGTTCCACCTGTTTGCGTGCGCGCGGCACTTGTTTTTCAAGATAATGCTGGGCGTCATCGCCGTCATGTCCGCTGATCATGACAAACCCCGGGAACCTTGGATGAATGAACTTCCGGTGGCTTCCCTTGCCGCCGTGGACGCGCGCAAACCCGGCGCGTTCCAGATGGCAACCAACTGGCGAATCTTGCGCGGCACACGCATACCATACCAGTCGGGCCGGCCGCTTGCCAACCCGGGTTTTGCTTCCCGCCGGAGCCCGCTGCAGACGTCAGGCAGGATTCAACGACGGCACCACGCGTTCCATCATCTGGCAGTCCGGCCTGACACCGCACGACTTTGGTTTCTGAACGCCCCCGGGATGCGGGACATTACCTGCGAACGCTTGGCCCTGGTAAAGACGTCAGGCATGAAACCCTCCGTTTACGCCGGGCAGAAGGCGGGCTACGGTGGGCGCGTCATGATCGTTCCACTTTCGAAAGTGCAGCTCCGTCAGGACGAAGACGGCGTCTGGATCGCCAAATCCAGCCTGCTGCCGGGTTGCCACGCGCACGGACACGACCGCGGCGAAGCCGCCCTGCGCTTTCAAGAGGCGGCCAAGGCGCATCTGGAGGCGCTGCTCGAAACCGGTCGGCCCATCCCGCCCGCCTTCCGCGACAAATTCGTCCTCGCCGCCTGAGTTGTGGGCCAGTTCTACCTCAAGCGATTCTGAACCGTGGCACCGGAGGCGGGGCATGAGGTGCGGCCGCTTGACTCTGGTGAAAACGTCAGGCATGGCAAATCCACCACCGAATGGCTTTGTCATAGAAAAACGCTTTCACAGCCCACGAAGCTGATTCGAGACACCGTTTCACTGAACCGAAAGTAGCTGGCTGATGGCGAGCGCACGTTGGCAAAGCGCATCCGATTCGCTTTCGGATTGGATCGAATCCAAGCAGACAACCCGAGCAAGTCGGTTGACCGTTCGGCATATTGCTTTCTGAGCGGTGTCGTTCAGCGAGTGCTGCCCTTGGAGCGCGGCCAAATTGTGCGCCACCAAGGCGTGCCCAGAAAAAGCGCAGTCAACGAAATACAGCATGAGCGATGTCCGTCCCCGGACGTTGCGTGTCGCTTGGTATCGGCGAGGGTCGGCTGTTGGCTTCTCGTGATCGCACGTGATATCGGCCCACCACCATAGCCTCGAAACGGCATTACGGCGGGTGTTGCCGGCAAACCTCGCCCAGAGGGCGGCAATCTTCGGAGTGTCGTATCGCCAGCGCACGTACTGGGCGCAGCCAAAACACGCCAGATACGCCCAGAATTCCGGGTCAGAAGCCTCTCGGTGAGTAAGCCCATCCAGCGACTTGTGGATTGCCACCGCCATTCTTCCGTCGCTTGCGACGCGGTCCCCCTGCGACTCTGAATCCCCAAGTTCTTGCACGACCGCTTCGAATGCGTCCCGGATTTGCTGTGCGGCCAAAGCCGTGTTGATCTGAGCCGTCAGATCAAGCTGCTGAATCTTGAGTCCCTCTCTGGGCGGCGGCTGGACTTCGCGCCAAGCTGCAGCGGCCACAGACGCCAGCCAGTCGCCGGACTTCAGATACTTTCGGTCAGTGATTCGGTATGTCATGCGCCACCTCTTGTCTCTGGTTGAAATCGGAACAGGCCGTTTACACGCGACAAGTTCTGCCCAGCCGTCAGGCAATCTTGAATTCTCACGGAGAGTTCGTTCAGGACGTTGACGTCCAGATGGTCAGGGGACGGAAGCAGCCAGCCGCGCTCGGCAAAGCGTTTGCGCCACATGTCCGCGATTCTCGTCGAAGGCCAGTTCTCCCCGTCCACTTCCGTGTTCTCCTCCCGGATGGCCCAGAGCACGACTCTCTCCCAAACATGATGCCAGATGAACTGGCGCATCGCGGCCCCGGCCAATGCGGCGGGAGAGTTATCTCCAGGCCGGGTCAACACGCTTTCAATCTGGTTTCGAAAGGCGGCGTTTAGCCAGACTCTGGGCACCTGGCTACCGCCACAGAGTTCGACGTGAATAAACGCTCCTTTGGGGAGACCGCGCCCCTCGAAGTCCAGCCAATCAACAGGAATCGTCTCGCCCGTCCAATCCTCGTCTAGGGTGATGACGATGGGCTTGGCGGAGACACCAACGACCGCACCCGTTGAAAGTTCTGCCCCTTCACTGGTCGCGGCGGCAGCGGGAGCAAGGAAGAGTGCCTCCAGATGAACGACGCCACGCAACCGCTCCAATGGCAGTTCTGCCAGGATTTGCCCGGTTTGGTCAGCCGGGTAGAACTTGCGAAATTTTGTCTCTTTGCAGAGGGCGCGGAAACCAGCGATGGCAGCCGCCGTAGTGGCGGGTCCGAAGACGTGAGTGCGGACCTCCGCCATCGTGGTTTCCAATTTAGCGCGCAATGTGATTGCCCCGGAGGCCCGCTCGCGGAGTGAACTGCAATCTACCAAGATCCCCTTTGATGATTCTCTTGGTTCGAACGTGATCTGCCCATACTGGACCGACCCGACGCTGTATCGCACATCCTCGAAGACAGGGTATGGCCAAGCGGTTTCCTTAAGCATTTGAGTCCTCTCCAATTGGTTCAGGTTCCGGTGCCGCGACTTCTGTGGAGACTGTTGCTTTCAACAGTCCTTCACTCACCGAAAAGATTTCCGGAACTATTGCCACTGTTGAGCCTGAGATTTTCACTTGCACGTCTGTTGGTTGAGTCGGAATCGTAAGGCGCGTCTTGCCGTTCGCTAGAGTCGCGACAGGCAGGTTCGCTGGAACGGTGACGATGCCCTCCAAGTTGAAGCGCTCTTCCTTGGCTGCGTTTCCAGTTTCCATCGCCGGTTCCACCCAGAATTCGACGGCACACGGCGGCTGGTCCGCCTGAATTCTGGCCGTGATCTCAAACCGATACCGGTTTTGCGCGCGGATAAAGGCTCTCTTCTTGAGTATTGGCTGTCCTCCCGGCGGTGGCGGCGGCGGGCCAACCGGTCCCGCGCCTGGAAACTTCAGCCCTTCCTCAACTGGCGCCATGCCGCCGGGTGTTTCCGGTTGCTCGACGCGGCTATTGCGCTCGAAATAGTCACGTAGCTTCTTCAGCAGATCGCGGACGACGGGGCGGGCGTCGGGCCAGTGCCGAAGACTGGCCGACTTCTCATCCCAACGGGTGTGAGTCACATATTCCGAGAATCCCAACAGGACATCGCCGCGCAACCCGTTGCTGCTCGCTTGCGAGGCACGCCCGCCTAGCGCAAGTCCAACAAACGGGCGGACGAGTGTGTTCCCGGTCAACTTCGTGTAGCCGACAACCATCCCCTGCCCGCGGATGCAGGCGACCTTGCGGCTGAAATCTTCCCTCACTTCGCCCTCGCGGACGGCGAACGCCATGCCAGCCTTGGCAAAGGTGTTTGTTGCTGGAGTGGCAGCAGGCGGCGGCCCCACAGGGACACGGAAGGCAACCTGTTCAGGCGCGGCATCATTTGGCCCGCGCTGGCCGGTCTTCAGACGCTGGTACAGTTCGATAAACGGCTGGTAAAGTGCCAAATGGTCGTTGGCGCTGCTACTCTCTCCATCTTCATCCTCCGTCGTGACCACCAATCGTTCGTCCACGATGGCTGGCCAAAAGTACCTTGCGGCAAAGCGGGCAATAAGGGCATGTGACGCTACGGCCCCTTCGGCTTCGTCGCTGAGGGGTTCTTCCCAAAATGGAATGAGGATTGTGGTGCCAGCCTCGTCGCTTGTTTCCCGGCGGCTGATGCCCATGCGGGTGGCCATTTCCTGAGCGGAGGCGTCGCAAATGGGACGGCACCAACCGCCCGTTCGGTTGCCGCCGTAACCGAAGCCATGGTACGGTTGGTTGTTGAGGAAGTGAGGGCCAAGCCGGGCTTGGCCGGCTGCCCGGTGGTTCGTCGCCCCAAATGCAAAGGCAAGCCGGGAAAAGAAGACCACCGTCTGAATACGGGACGCAGCCCAGAGGACCGCTTTGCCGAGTCCGTAGGTTCCACCTGCCCCCAAGCTCTGCTTCTCTCGACGCGCATCGTCTCTGGCCAGCGCGACGTAAGCTTTCGGCGGCTCGCCCGGCAAACGGCGCTCGTCTTCTTCCAGGCGAATTGACTCCGGCCCGACGAGGCCAATCGTGCCGTGTTCGGAAATCTCAAGAACACGAACACTGCCTGCCTCCAACTGTGCTGGGTCGCCGAATTCCGGCGGAAGCTGTTGCGCCAGCCGAATCCGGTTCGCAGCCGCCACTCGGCCCTTCAATGCTGCCCAGCCCAGCGCATTCAGGAAATTCGTTCGCTGGCCTGGAGTGTTGATGCTACGGAGCTTGAAGTGGACTCGCACCACCTTCCCTTCCAAGGCTGCGTCCAAGGAGTTCTGCAGAACTTCCCGGACGAAGATTTCAAAGGGCGAGATGGTGTGGTCGCCTTCGATGATGATTCGCGACTGTGAGGCAGCATAGCCGTCTCCTGCTTCGGGTCTGAGGTAGAATTCCCAATCCATAGTTGTTCTTTAGTTCTCCACTAGCCGACATGGCTGGTTAAAATCCATGCGCTGAATCTCGACTTCATCCGCCAGTCTAGGGTTGCGGTAGCAGATGCCTGCCATCTGGGCTTCTGAACAATAGAATTCGTCCTCACGCAATTCGTCCTTCCGGCAACGCCTCCACGCCTCACGCGCAATACGCGCGAGTACAACCGGCCAGCAGCTGCGGGTGTGGCCGCGGGCGGACGCGAAGTGCCCCGCCAGGAATTGCCGCGCTTGCTCCGGCGCATTGGGCACAAAACGAATTCTCACCGTCACCTGCCGCACGCCGACCGCGTCGCGTTGGGCGGCGTCGAGCGAGTTCTGGATGGCCTCGCGCACAAGAGCCTCGCTCAGGTTCTCCAAACTTTCGGCCGTGAAGAAAGCGTCGTTGGCCGAGTCCCTCATGCGGTCGCACGGGCGACGCGCGTTGAAATGCCACTGCGGATTCATGCGACTTGCTCTGTGATTTCCTGATGAAACGCCCCCTCACACGCTGTCGGCGGGTCCAGTCCGGCCCGCTGGGCTGCCACACAATAGAACTCGTCGCCGGCCAGTTCACCGAGTTTGTAGCGCCGCCACGCTTCGCGACCGATGAGCTCCAGCGCCACCGGCCAGCCGCTGCGGGTGTGGCGGCGGGCGAGCAGTAGTTCAAAACCGGGCAGGCCAAGCTGCTCAGTGGGGACTTCTTCAATATCATCGCCGTGGTCGAGAGCGTTGTCGGGATGCAGGCCGGGAAAGAGGAAGAGCAGCGCGTGCCACCCCGCGAGGAATTTATCCTTGGGCAGCGCCCGCAGGCTGCGACGGTCGAGTTGGGCGAGGCGCTCCAGCTCGCGAGCGGCGGCAGGGCGGGTTTGGGGAGCACGCCCGCCCTCGGGCGTCGTGTCCGGCGCCCCGCCGGACACTCCGGGCGCAACGTCCGCACGATCCCGATTCCGTCCGGCGAGGGCGCCGGGCGGGACAGCCGGGGCGGCTGTGCTCCCCAGAAACTCCTTCACCGCCAGGCCCAAGGCCTCGGCCACGAGCGGCGGAACCGCGTTGCCGATGAGCCGAAAGGAGGTGGTGCGCGCGGCGGGGAAGCGGAACCAGTCGGGGAAGCTCTGGATGCGGGCGGCTTCGCGCGGGGTGAGCGAGCGGTTCTGAGTCGGATGAATGAACATCAGTCCGTCCCTGCTCAGGTGGGCCATGATCGTGGAGCACGGGTGCCAGCGACTCTGCCTGGTGTAGCGGTCTTGGAAAGTGGATTTGTCGTATGGAAACTCGAACTGCACGCCGCGAACCCGCATGGCCACGGCGGAGTTCTCCCCTTCGTTGAGGCGCATGAAGTCGCGCAGGTCGCGCTCGGAATGAAACCGGGCGGTGTGGTTGGTGAGCTTGGGGGCACGAGCAATCTCCAGAACATCGAAAAGGTAGTTCCGCCCGCTGTCGCCGTAGTCTTGGAGGTAGCGGACGCGGCGCGGGAGATCGTAGTCGCGTTCATCTTCCCCGCCGCCGGCGCGGAGGATGGGGAGGTCGCCCAGGGCCACTCCCAGCCAGAGGCGTGGCTCGGCACGCGGCGAGGGTTTGGTCTGCGGCAGAAAATAGCCGGGCAGGTCGTCGCGCACGCCGATGATGAGCTGACGACGCCGTTTTTGCGGCACACCCAGTTCCCAGGCGTCCTCAATCTGGCCATGCACACGATAGCCGAGCGCGCGGCTCTCCTTCTGAACCCGGGTGAAATACTCGCCGCCGGCGGCCGTGCGCAGACCGAGGACGTTCTCCATCACGAAGACCTTCGGCTGAAAGAACTCCACATAACGCAGGAACTCACGATAGAGGTGGCGCCGGGGATCAGCTTTGAGGCGCGGCCCGCTGTTGGCGCCGTCACGCTGGCGCACAGTGGAGAAGCCCTGGCAGGGCGGGCCGCCAACGATGACATCCACCTGGTCAGTGCCGGTGAGGGTGGCGACTTGCTCGGGCGGGAACGTGGTGAGATCGCATTCGAGCGCGTGCTCGACCGGCAGCAGGCCGGGGTGGCGTTGTTGCACGAGGTTGGTGCGGAGCGTGGAAACGGCCTCGGCGTTCGAGTCAATGGCCGCAAGTACGCGGAACCCGGCCCGCTGCATACCCAAGGTGAACCCGCCGCAGCCACAGAAGAGATCGAGGCACGTCAGTTGGCGTCGCGGCGACTCAGCAGAGCGCCGCTGATCTCTCGAAGATCGCGTCGTGGCGAAAGATGGCGGCCGATCGCCATCCGTCGTTTCGTGGTAAGGCACGGCTTGCTCGCGAGGAACCAGCGGTGGGTTGTGCCTCGGCTGGCTCACACGTCCACCCCCTTGCACAGATCGCCGACGTTGACGCCCAACGCGCGCGCAATGCGCAGCACCGTCTTGATGCCGGGGTTGCGGACGCCGCGCTCAATCCCGCTGACGTAGGTGCGGTCGAGGTCGGCCTTTTCGGCGAGCGCGTCTTGGGAGAACCCGCGGTCGTTCCTGATGCGGGCAACGTTCCGACCGAAAGCGGCGAGGCGTCGGTCATGGTCTGGCATGGGGCGCATCATGCGCCCAAGGATGCCCTGCCGTCTGTGGACTATCGGCTACAATGTTCCAAACTGGAACACGGCGCCGGAGGCTTTGGGGAAGGTGGTCACAGCTTGCGGGCGGCTCCTTTTCCGTGCAATCCGCGTGATCCGTGGTTCGCCACTTCCGGCTTTTGGCCACGCCGGCGGTGGCGGCATCGGTTCGGGCGGGAGAGATATGCGCCAGCGGGGGCGGCGCTGCGCTCGTCACGCCAGCGTCGGCACATGCGGATAGCCGCGGAGCTTGCCGTCGGTGGTCACCAGCGTCAGTCGCTCAAGGCGCGCCGTGGCGATGAGCACGCGATCCGCCGGGTCGCGATGCACCGGCGGCGGCAGGCTGTAGGCTTCGGCCATGATCTGATCCGTGATCGGCAGGCAGGGCCATCCCGTTCGTCTCAGCAGGGTATCCCACCAGACGCGCCAGTGTTGCTTCAGGGTGATCCGGCCGCGCTCTTGAAGGCAGGCCAGTTCGGCCACTGAAATCGCCGACACGAAGACCTCTCCCGCCGGCGCGTCGTCAATCAGGCTGAGCGTCGTCGCCGACAGGTCGGCGGTTTTCTCCGCAACGAACAGGATCGCGCAGGTGTCCAGGAGATACGGCATGAGCGTCTCACTGGTGCATCTCCCAGTCGCCCTCGGGCAGGCACGGCTCCACCAGGTCGCCGTGGATTTTCACCGTGCCTTTCATGCAGCCGACGACACGGTGCCGGGGTTGCCGGGGAGCGGCCTTGCGCACGGGGGCGACGCGGGCGAGGGGCACGTTGCGCCGGCAGACGATCACTTCGCCGCCTCCCTCCACCAGGGCGAGGAACTCTGAGAACCGGTCTTTGAACTCCGCGATGTTCACGGTCGTGCTCATGGCCAGGAAGATGGCCAACTTCATGGCCGAAAGCAAGTCCTGGTTGGCCGGGTGCCGGGGAGCGTTGCTCGGCGCTCGATCCTCGCGAAATCCAAGGCGCTCCGCCGCCGCCGTGGCGGCAACTCAACCGCCTACTCTGGCTTGGCGGCCGGCCGGTTCCAGGAACGTCCGATTTCCTCGAGCGTCCGGCCCTTGGTTTCCGGCACGAAGCGCCAGACGAAGACCAATTCGATCAGGCACATCGCCCCGTAAATCCAGAAGGGCGCGGCGCTGTGGAACGTCCGCGTCAGCCACGGGTCCTTGTTCAGGAACGGCGCGCTTTGCGTCACTGCCCAGTCGGCAATCCACAGGAACAGCGTCGCCGCCGCCAGCGCCCGCCCGCGCACCCGCGTCGGGAAGATCTCCGACAGGATCACCCACGTGACCGGTCCGACCGACATGGCGAAACAGGCGATGTAGCCGACGATGAACAGGAGCATCCAGCCTTCGATGCGCTGGTAATAGGCGGCTAGACCCATGCCAAGCAGGCACAAGCTCATCCCGGCGACGCCGAGGAGCATCAACGGCCGGCGACCGAGCCGGTCCACGGTCCAGATGGCGACGAGGGTGAACACGAGGTTCGCCGCGCCCACGATGATCTGCTGGAGCAACGCGGTGTCGGCGGCGGTGCCAAGTTTCTTCAGGATTTCCGGACCGTAGTAAAGGAAGGCGTTGATGCCGGTGACCTGCTGCAGGATGGCGAGCACGATGCCGATCAGGAGCACGACCCGCAGGCCGGGCTGGAAAAGCTGGCCCAGCGTGGCGCTCTCGGTGCGCAGCGAGGCTTCGATCGCCTGGAGTTCCGTGAACGCCACGGACGGACCGTTCACGCGGGCCAGGATGTCATGCGCCTCCTGGCGGCGGCCCTGCTCCACCAGCCAACGCGGACTCTCGGGGACGAACGAGAGCATGATCAAGAAGAAGACCGACGGCACCAGACCGAGGCCGAACATCCAGCGCCAGCTCGCCTCAATCTGCCAGGCTTCGCTGCCCTGGCGGGCGATGAAGTAATTCGCGAAATAGACCAGCAGGAACCCGGTGACGATGGCGAATTGGTTGAGTGAAACCAGCCGGCCGCGAAAACGCGCCGGACTGATTTCGGCGATGTACATGGGCGAGGCCAGCGCCGCCATGCCGATGCCGATGCCGGCCAGCGTGCGGAAGCAGATGAAAACCCCGAGGCTCTTGGGCAGCGAAGTCCCAACGGACGACACCGCAAACAGGAAGGCCGCCAGCACCAGCAGGCGTTTCCGCCCGAGCCGGTCGCCCACCACGCCCGCCAGCACGGCGCCCAGGGCGCACCCGAAAATGGCGCAGGACATCGCCCAGCCTTCCATCGCCGGCGTGAGCTCGAAATGTTTCGTCAGAAAACCGATGGCATCGGAGATGACGCCGGTGTCGTAGCCGAAGAGCAGCCCGCCGAGTGTGGCTACCAGGCAGACGAGAACGAGAAAGGCCGGACTGCCGTGAGCGGAAGGCGATGGGCGCATGCGGCGAACGACTCAGTTGGCGCTGTCGCGGATGGCGCGGAACATGGCCTCGACGTTCGCGATGGGCGTGTTGCCCTGGACGTTGTGGATCGCGTCGAAGACGAAGCCGCCGCCCTCGTTGAAAATGGCGATGCGCTCGCGCACCTCACGATAGACTTCTTCCGGGGTGCCGAATGGCAGCGTCTTTTGCGTGTCCACGCCGCCGCCCCAAAAGACCAGTTCCTTGCCGAATTCCCGCTTCAGCCGCGAGGCGTCCATCTCGGCGGCCGAGCACTGAACCGGGTTGAGGATGTCGAAGCCCGCCTCGATGAAATCCGGAATCAACCGGTACACCGACCCGCAGGAATGAATGAACGTCTTCCAGTTCGTCCGCTCGTGGATGCGACGGTTGATCTGCTCGTGGAACGGCTTGAACAGGTCGCGGTACGCCGGCGGCGCAACGAACGGGCCGCGTTGCGTTCCGAAATCCGTGCCGGTGACCTTGGCGGCTTCGATGGAATCGCCGAACAGGGCGATCAAGGTGTCCAGGTTCTGCAGGGCGATCTCGCATTGCTTCTCGAACACCTTCCAGACGTAGTCGCGCCGGATCTTGGTCGAAATGTACCACTCGGAAATGTCGCGAATGCCCCGGGGATGCTTCATCCACGGCGCGGGCACGAGCGCGATGTCCCCGAACGCCGCCCCGGGAACCACCAGGATCGCGCCGCAGTCGGGGCGTTGCTCGCGCCATTCCTTTCGCCCGCGATAATACGCCAGGTCCTCGGCGCCGAGCGGTCCGAATTCCTCGAGGTTGGCCGCCGGGTCCAGCTTGTCCTCGCCAATCGGTTCCTGGCGGACGATCGAGTCGAAAAAGTAGCCGCCATCGGGCATGTGGCCGCTGGCTGGCACGCTGGTATCGCCTTCCGGGAACACCAACCAGCCGCCATCGGGCGCCGGGGTGAGGTTCATCTGCCCGGGGACCAGGCAGGGGGTGCCATCGAAGAGCGTGAACGGTTTCCAGTCCCGGGCCTCGGTCCCGAACATTGATTTTCGCGGCAGGATGCCCAGGACGTCGGTGCCAATGGCGGCGCGCAGTTCGTCGTCAATTTCGCCGAGCATTTGGTAGGGCTCGATGACCTTGACGCGGTGGGAGGATTCGCCCAGCAGACGCTGGCGGAGCTGGTGGACGATGGAGACGTGGATGCCGGTGACGGCGGTGGCCCCGAAATCCACACAAACCCGGTCGGGCTGGCGGTGCTGCAGGGTGGTTTGCAGGCGTTCGCGTGCGTTCATGGGTGTTGGAAATTCATGGCTGTAGCTGCATCAGGGAACCATGCAAGCCCCGCCGCTGGCAATCACCAACTGAAACCAACTGGAACCAATCGCGCGAAAGGAGGCGTCCGCGCGGAAAAGTCACTTTTGATTTGAACCCCGGCCGGCGGACGAACACCTTAAGGCCATGCGCAGGCGGACCTTGCTGGTGATCGTAGCGATTTCGCTGGGCGTCAACCTGGTGCTGGCCTTCGGCTGGTTCCTGGCCGCCCACAATCCGCCGCCCCGGCGGTCTTTGGCGGTCGCCACCCGGCCGATTGTCACCAACATCCTCCGGCCCATCCGCACCAACCTCGTCATCCAAACGCCGCAGTTTTCCTGGCGCGACATCGAGTCCACCAACTACACACTTTACATTGACCATCTCCGTGGCTTTGGGTGCCCGGAACCCACGGTGAGGGACATCATCGTGGCCGACGTGAACACGCTGTTCGCCCACCGCCGCGCCACCGAGATCGTCACCCCCAGCCAGCAATGGTGGCGGGCAACGCCGGACCCGAAGGTGGCCGCGGAGGCGCAGACGCGGCTCAGCGCACTCGACACCGAACGGCGCACGCTGTTGACGAAGCTGCTGGGGCCGGATTGGGCAACCTCCGGCGCGGCCTTGGAATTCGCCGACGCCACGGCCGCCCTCGATGGGCCCGTGCTGGGGGAGTTGCCGGCCGAGACCAAGCGGGCGGTGCAAGACATCGAGCGGGAGGGACGCGAACGTCTCCAAGCCGCGCTTGCCGCCGCCGATGGCAAGCCGCTGAGCGCCGCGGAAACCGCCCGCCTCCGCCAGCAGACCCGGGATGCCCTCGCCCAAGTCTTGACCCCGGCGCAACTCGAGGAATACCTGCTGCGGTTCTCCAACCAGGCCGACCAGCTTCGCGGCAGCCTGCGCGGCCTCAGCACCACCCCGGACGAGTTTCGCTCTTTGTTCCAAACGACCGACACGCTCGACGCCGAACTGCAACGACTCGCCGGCGCCAGCGACGCCGCCAGCGTCCAGCGCCGGCAGGACCTCGAACAGCAACGCACCGCAGCCCTGCAAAACACGCTGGGCCGGGACCGCTTTGCCTTCTACCAACTCAACCAGGATGCGGGTTTTCAGCAGGCGCGCGAGACGGCGCAAACGCTCGGCGCGGCGGCGGAGACGGTG
Source organism: Verrucomicrobiota bacterium (assembly GCA_050012855.1). Classification (GTDB taxonomy): domain Bacteria; phylum Verrucomicrobiota; class Verrucomicrobiia; order Limisphaerales; family J093; genus JAJXZJ01. The sequence continues at coordinate 43,495 of JBEKGJ010000027.1, forward strand.
GTGCCCCTTTACCAGATCAACCAGGCCACCGCGCAGGAGAAGCAGCGCATCCTGAACGACGCTTCGTTGACGCCGGAGGAGCAGTCGGAGCAACTCGCGGCCATCCAGCAGCACCGGCTCGACGCCCTGCGCAAGCTGCTGGGCGAAGAAGGTTTTAGAAAGCTCCAGGGCGGCGCGCCTTAGCTGGCCGCCAGCCGGCCGGCCTCTGTAGTTCAATCACCCCTACCGCGTGCGCCAACGCTCATCCGCAAATTCTCGCTCGCCGGCATGGGAGCATCCCGCGACAATCACCGTCTAAGAAATGTATGAAACGAATGCTTTTGCTCACATTCTTATCGCTCACGGTGTTGTTGGCCGCCGCTGAAAAACCGTATGACTTCCGAGCCTGCAACGCCTACGGCAAACTTTCCGCTGCCGACAAGCAGTGGTTGGAACAGGTTCATCGCGATCTGCTTCTGCTGTGGGGTGCCCTGGACATGTATGCCGATGAGCACAACGGAAACCTGCCTTCAACCCTTGACGAACTTGTCCCCAAGTATTTGGCGGAGCTTCCCTCCGATCCTTTTGCGAGCCAGCAGACGCCGAGTGTCCAGCTTACCAAAGGCTACATTGCCTCCAAGCACGGATTGGGATATCGGTTCATGGGAGGGGCTCCAGGCAATCGTGCGTGGGTCATTTCGAGTGTTGGTTTGGCTGATTTTCCATATCTTGCTGAACGAGGGAATGTCGGCCTTTACGTCTGCAAAGGGGTCTGGATCTCGGGTGCGAATTTCGCCGTCGGACGCGCTCTCAAGGCCCAACAAGACGGTCCAGCGAATGGGAGCCAGCCGATTCGCTCAGAGACAAATCCAACGTCATCGGCGGCTGACTCCCGTCGCTGACCTAACTCTCATGGGCCAGCAGGGCGGCGGCGTGTTGGCGCGCCACATTCGACTGGCCGCCGAGCATCCGCGCCAGTTCGGTCACGCGCTCCTTGGGATCGAGCAGGCGCATTTCCAACACCGTGCGTCCGTCGCGCACCGCTTTGGTGACCTCGAAGTGCGCCGAAGCCGCCGCCGCGACCTGTCCGGATGCCCGGATCACTTCGCTTTCCACCATGCCGCGATGTCATCGGCGGCTTCGTGCGCGAGCGAAGGAAGACTGTGAACCGCGTCGCGCAACTGCGGGAAAAAGTGGACGGCCAGCCACAAAAGGGCGACGGCCACCACCAGCCACACCACCGCGTCCGCAAGAAACACGAACGACCAGGTCCATCGCGGCCGGCCCAAACCCCAATAGCATGAGCGCCGCGCCAACTTCAGCGGCCCCGTGAGAATGGCATAGACGAGGCACAGCAGCAGCGCCGCCACCCACACCGGCACATTCGCTGGCAGCGCCAGCCCGAACACGGCGCCGGTCGCCAGCAGCGAGATCATGGCACAGACCCACACGACCGTCGCCGCGCCCTGCAGCACCGAGAGCAAGGGCAGCGCAAAGCCCATCCCCGGATGAGCGCCCCAATGCTCGGCCCAATAGCTATGCCAGTTGTACCGCCACTGATCGGCATTCGCGCGCATTTCCCGCTTGAACCGGTACTGCCATTCGCGGCGCGCCTTGCGGTCCGGAAAGCCCTTCATCGCCTCGTAATACCCGGCTTTCGCGCGCCGGATGAACTCCTGCGCTGTCGCGGGGAAACCGGCCGCCGCCGCCTTCTCTTCCGCTGAGCGGGCTTCGGGCACCACGACCGCCATCACCAGATACACGATCAATCCGGCGCCCCCCACCAACGTCAAAAGAACGAACGCCAGCCTTACGATGGTCGGGTCAAAGTTCGCATAAGCGGCGATTCCATTGCAGACGCCGGCGATCATCGCGCCCTCAGGGATCCGGTAGAGCCGCCGTGGCGTCCCGCTCGGCCGCGCCGTCCGTTCTTCCCCTGCCGTCCCCTGCCCGCTCGCGCTGCTCGGGGCGCCAGCGCCGCTGGCACCTGGGTCCGCGGCTTTGCCCGGGTCCGCCTCGATCGGTCCCATCCCGGCAAGGACAGAGGTCACCTCCTTCGTCACAACCACGGTCTTGTAACTGGCCAGAAGCGCGCGGAACTTCTCTCCAATCGCCCTTTCGATATCCGACAGGATCTCCTCCCGATCCGGGTTGCCCTGCAGCCGAGTGGCGGCCGTCTCCAGATAGGCGCGAAGGGCATCGTAGCCGCCTTCTTCGAGTTGATACGCGACGCCGTCCAGATTGATCGTGATAACCTTGTTCATGGGATCGTTTCGGTATTATTTTTGACCCAGCTTCTTCACCGTCCCGTTGATCTCGCTCCAATACTCCCGCGTTTCGCGCAACTGTTCCCGGCCTTTCGCCGTGAGCTCGTAGTATTTGCGCGGAGGCCCGGTCCCGGATTCCTTCCATTCGTAATCGAGGAGCCCTTCGCGGCGCATCTTGCTCAGCAACGGATACAGCGTGCCTTCCTGGGTGGCGAATTCGGTCGCGCTCAGTTGTTTCAAGATGTCGGCCACGTAAACCTTGTCCGCGGCGATGATCTGGAGGAGGAGGAACTCGAGCAGGCCCTTCCGGATCGCGGCGAATTTCTCGTTCACGCTCATGATTGAATGCTCAGCAAGCTACCTTGCGATACAAAGGTAGCTGGCCGGCTCCGAGCGGTCAAGCGGAAAGTTTGTTCGCCGGCAGTTTTGCCCTCCTTGGCCGAGGGAGGTCGCTAACCCGCGTGCGCCAGCAGGGCGGCGGCGTGCTTCCGCGCCACGTCCGACTGGCCGCCCAGCATCCGCGCCAGCTCGGTCACACGCTCTTTGGGGTCGAGCAAACGCATTTCCGACACCGTGCGTCCGTCGCGCACCTCTTTGCTGACCTCGAAATGCGCCGCCGCCGCCGCCGCCACCTGCGGCAGGTGCGTGATGCACAAGACCTGCCGGCGCTGCGCAATCTGGCGCATTTTCTCCCCCACCGCATTGGCCGTTTCGCCGCCGACGTTCGCGTCCACCTCGTCGAACACGAGCACGGGAATTTCGTCCTCGGCGGCCAGCACGGTCTTGATGGCCAGCATCACGCGGGCCATTTCGCCCGAGGAGGCAATGGCCCGCAACGGTCGCGGCGGCTCGCCCGGGTTCGGCGCGAACTGGAACTCCACGGTGTCGAGGCCGGTGGCCATCGCCGGCACGGGAAGGCCCGGAGGTTGGGCGTTCTTCGGGTCGAGTGGGGTCAGGCTGGTGAGGGCAAGGTTGAGCCGGCTTTGCTGGAAGCCCAGGTCGGCCAGTTGCTTCGCCACGGCGCGCGCGAGGCGGGGCGCCACTTCGCGGCGTTGCGCCGAAAGCTCCGCCCCGGCGCGCCCCAACCCGGCTTCGAGCCGGGCCAGCTCGGCGTTGAGGCGGGCCAGCTCGGCGTCCCGGCCCTCGAGTTGGTGAAGCCTGGCCGCGGCCTCCTCGCCAAAGCGGACCACCTCGGCCAGCGAAGCGCCATATTTGCGCTTCAGCGAATGGATCAGGTTGAGCCGCTCCTCCAGTTGTTGCAGCCGCGCAGGATCAACTTCGACCCGGTCGAGGTACTGCGAAAGATCAGCCTGGAGCTCGCGCAGCGCTAGCGCCGCCTGTTCGTGCAGGCCGAGCAACGGCTCGGCGCCGGAGTCGAGATGCTTCAAGTCCTGCAGCACGCGGCCCAACGCGCCGGCCTGGACGGTGACGGAGTTGTCGTCCTCGCCCAGCAGGTTCAGGGCGGCCTGGCCAAGCTGGAGCAGGCGGGCGGCGTTGCTGGCGCGTTGGAAGTCGTGCTCGACCGTCATCTCCTCGCCAGGCCGCAGTTGGGCGGCGGTGATTTCGCCGACCTGGAAACGCAGGAGATCAAGTTGCTGCGCGTAGGTGCGTTCATCCACGATCAGCGCGGCCTTCTCCGCCATCAAGGCGGCACGCTGCCGGACGAGTTCGCCGAAGGCGGCGACCTTCGGTTCCAGCCGGCCGAAGGCATCCAGCAGGGCGAGCTGTCGGGCCGGTTGCAGCAGGGACTGGTGATCGTGCGGACCGTGCATGTCCACCAACCAGTCGCCCACCTCGGCCAGCAGGTTCAGGGTCGTGGGGGAACCGTTGACGAACTGCCGGTTCGCGCCGGCGGCAGTGAAGACGCGCTTGAGCACGAGCTGATGATCGTCGCACGGTTCAAGGCCGTTGGCGTCGAGCCAGGGTGCGAGCGGCGCCCGCAGATGCCGGACGTCGAACACGGCTTCGACGGCGCAACTGTCGGCGCCGGCCCGGATGAGCGCGCGGTCGGCCCGCTCACCGAGCAGCAGATTCAGCGCGCCGAGAATGATGGATTTGCCGGCGCCGGTTTCGCCGGTGATGACGATCAGGCCGGGCGGCAGTTCAACTGTCAGGTCCGCCACGAGGGCGAGGTTACGGACGCGCAGCGTGGTCAGCATCGCCAGAATTCCTTCGCGCTGAATCTGGCGCTTGTGCTACCATGAGGCAAGCAAACTGCGGCGGGAGTTTCACGAATGAACGACCGCCGGGCGGAACCGTCGAACCGCCATCCCACCGCCGGGTGCGGGCGGGAGCGGGTGATGCGGCTTTGACATGGCTTTTTCCTTTGTTTTTCTCGGATCAGGGACCTCGCAAGGCGTGCCGATTATCGGCCACGACTATCCACCCGAGTTTCTGGCCAATCCGAAAAACCACCGGACGCGGCCCTCGATCTATGTCGCCAGCGAAGAGGTCAAACTGGTCGTAGATACGACACCGGAGTTCCGGATGCAGATGCTGCGGGAGGACATCCGCTGGCTCGACGCCGTGCTGGTGACCCATTCGCACGCGGACCACATCATGGGAATGGACGACTGCCGGCGGATTTGCGACGTACGCGGCGGAGCGTTGCCCATTTACGCCTCCGCGGAAACCCTCGACCACCTGCGCCGGGTTTTCCTTTACGCGTTCGACGGCCGGCCGATTCCGCAGGGCTATTTTATTCCCGAACCGCATGTCGTGGACGCCCCGTTCACACTGGGCGACCTGACCATCACGCCCCTGCCCTTGCCGCATGGCCGGGTGACCACGACCGGCTTTCTCTTCGCGCAGGACGGCCGTCGCCGGCTCGCCTATCTGACCGACTGCAAGGAGGTGCCACCGGCGGTGCTCGACCAGGTGCGGGGGGTCGAAGTGCTGGTGCTGGATGCGCTCCGGCGGAAGCCCCACCCGACGCACCTATGCCTCGACGAAGCCCTGACGGTGGCCCGCCGCATTGGCGCCGGGCGCACTTATTTCACGCACCTCACGCATGAGTTCGATCACGACGCGGACCAGGCCCAGTTGCCGGCGGGTGTGGAATTTGCGTTCGACGGACTGCGCGTGCAGGTCAATGACCCCCTTTCTCGATGAGAACAGCCTCCTTTGGTGCCTTTCGTTGGCCGACTCTCACCAGGGTGTGGTTTCGTTTCGGACTGTTGCTGGCGCTGCTGACCGGACACCTCCTCGCCGACGGCGGCGAAGTCCTCGTTCTGTACAACACCGAGGGCGGTTCGGAATCCCGGCGCGTCGCGGAGTTCTACGCCCGGCGCCGGGAGGTGCCGCCCCGGCAAGTGTTGGGGCTGCCGCTTCCAACGACGGAGACCATGACACGCACGGAGTATCGCAAGCGCCTGGCGGAACCGCTTTTGAAGGCCCTGGAAGCGCGCGATCTCCTTCAGTTTCGCACCCAACTCCTGCCCGGGGCGGCGGCCCCGCCGGGCCGGGTCGGCAAAGTGCCGGTGGCCGCCAAGGTGCGTTATCTGGTGCTTTGCTACGGCGTACCGCTGCGCATCCTGCGGGACGAAACCATCGAGGAACCCGAGGCCCAGCGCCTGCCGGAGCCCTTGCGCCGGAACGAAGCCGCCGTGGACAGCGAGCTGGCTCTGCTGCCTGACTACTGGCGCAGCTACCTGCTGGCCGGCCCCGTGCGAAATCCGGTCTATGCCGTCACCAACGCCGCGCAAATCCAGGCGACCAATGGCGTGCTCATGGTGGCGCGACTCGACGGGCCGACGCCGGCGATTGCCCGGGGCCTGGTGGACAAGGCGCTGGCCGCCGAAACCAACGGCCTCTGGGGCCGTGCCTATTTCGACAGCCGCGGGCTGGCCAACGGCAACTACAAGGTTGGTGACGACTGGATCCGCGCAGCATTCTTCCATGCCCGGCACCAGGGATTCGAAACGCTGCTCGACACCGCGCCGGAGACGTTCCGTGCCTCGACCCCGCTGCCGCAAATCGCCCTCTACGCCGGGTGGTATGACCAGCACGTGTCCGGGCCGTTCACCCGGCCAAATGTCGAATTCATGCCCGGGGCGATTGCCTACCATCTTTACTCGTTCAGCGCCCAGACGGTGCGTTCCGCGCAGAGCTGGGTCGGGACGTTCCTGAACCAGGGTGTCACCGCCACGATGGGCTGCGTTGATGAACCCTATCTGGAGGGCACGCCCAACCTGGAGGTTTTCTTCGAGCGCCTGCTGAACCGGGAGTTCACCTTGGGCGAGGCCGCCTGCGCGGCTCAAAGCAGCTTGTCCTGGCAGACGACGATCGTGGGCGACCCCCTCTACCGGCCGTTTGGCCGTTCGGCCCAGAGGATGCACGAAGACCTGGTCAAGCGCCAGAGCCCGCTGCTGGAATGGTCACACCTGCGCGTCGTCAACCTGAACCTGGCGGCGGGCAGCACTCCCGCGGATGCCATCACGTATTTGGAGGGCCTGCCGGAACTGGCCCACAGTGCCCTCCTCAACCAGAAGCTCGGCGACCTCCTTGTCCTGACGCGCCAACTTGCGCCGGCGGCGGAGGCCTACCGGAAGGCCCTGGCGTTGAAACCGTCCCCGCAGCAACGAATTCACCTGCAACTGGGCGAGGCGATGATGCTGGCCACCCTGGATCAGCCGGCCGCCTCCCTGGTCTATTACGAACAGTTCTTTTCCGACAATCCGGGCTACCCTGACCTCATGCGCTTTTACGAGCGAGCCCTGCCGGTGGCACAAAAGGCCGGCAGCGCCGAAATTACGGCGAAATACGAACGCGAAATCCAACGTCTGACACCGGCAACGGAAGCCTCTCCCGGCGGGGCCGGAACGAACCGGTGAAGCGGGGAAGCGGGGAAACGGGGAGGCGTCCGGACGCGGTTTCGCTTGCGTGCGCGCCAGCCTCGGCGCAAGATGCCAGACGAAATCTTCGCTCTGGCCGGTTCGCTCTGCTCGCACAAAGCGCGCGCAGTGACAACCGGCGGTCGGCAATCATACGAGGTGACTTATGGTCGTGGGTTTTGTGGGCATCTTTCTGGTTATACTGGCGGCGGTCGTCCTGCTCGGGCTCATCTTCGTCGTCGGCATTTACAACCGTCTCGTCGTGTTGCGCAACCGGTTCCGAAACGCGTTCGCGCAAATTGACGTCCAACTCAAGCGTCGCTACGACCTTATCCCCAACCTGGTCGAAACCGCCAAGGGCTACATGGCGCACGAGCGCGGCACCCTCGAAGCCGTCGTCACCGCGCGCAACACCGCCGCCAGCGCGGTCGCCCATGCCGCCGCCAATCCGGGCGATCCCGCCGCCATGAAAAACCTCGTCGGCGCCGACGCCGCCCTCACCGGAACCTTGGGCCGGCTTTTCGCCGTCGCCGAGGCCTATCCCGATCTCAAGGCCAACGCCACCATGAGCCAGCTCATGGAGGAGTTGACCTCGACCGAAAACAAGGTCTCCTTCGCCCGGCAGGGCTACAACGACTCGGTGATGACCTACAACACGGCCCGCGAAACCTTCCCGGCCAACCTCATCGCCGGCCTGCTGGGTTTCCTCGCGGCTGAACTGTTCCAGGTTGACAATCCCGCCGAGCGGCAGGCGCCCAAGGTGTCGTTCTCCTGAGCCGGTGCGTCGCGGTTGTCCCCAGTCAACCACCCGGTTCATGGCGCTGGCCTGATGGACTTCTTCGAGCAGGAAGCACACGCACAGCGCCGGACGCGCTGGCTGGTCGCCTGCTTCCTGCTGGCGGTGTTTCTCATCGTCCTGCTCGTTTACCTTGTGATCGCCGCCCTGGTGCCCCTGCCTGGTGGTCGCGGGTTGCCTCCCGGCCTGGCGGCACTGATTGGGGCTGGCACCAATCCGGACGTGGCGCCGACCGATAACTTCGGCTGGCTTTGGAATCCGCAACTGCTTGCCTGGACCTTTCTCGGCACCGGCCTGGTCATCACCGTCGGCAGTCTGTGGAAAATCGCCGAGCTGGCCGGCGGCGGCCGGGTGGTCGCCGAGTCGCTCGGCGGCCGGCTGGTCAATCCCGCCACGGCGCAGCCCGACGAGCGCCGGCTTTTGAATGTCGTCGCGGAAATGGCGCTCGCCTCCGGCATCCCCGCGCCCATCGTGTATGTCCTGCCGCGTGAGGAGGGCATCAACGCCTTCGCCGCCGGTCATTCGCCGAAGGATGCCGTCGTCGCCGTCAGTGCCGGCGCCCTGCGTCTGCTCAGCCGCGACGAACTCCAGGGCGTCATCGGCCATGAGTTCAGCCACATCCTCAACGGCGACATGCGCCTGAACATCCGCGTGCTCGGCCTGCTCAACGGCATTCTCTGCCTGGCCATTGCCGGCCGGCTGATGCTGCAGGTCGGCCGTCCCTCGAGTTCGCGCAAAGGGAGTGGCGGGCTGTTGCTCCTCCTCGGACTGGCGCTGCTCGTGCTCGGTTACGTCGGCGTTTTCTTCGGCGCGCTCATCAAGGCGGCCCTCAACCGCCAGCGCGAATTCCTTGCCGACGCCTCTTCCGTCCAGTTTACGCGCAATCCGGACGGCCTCGCCGGCGCCCTGAAGAAAATCGGCGGCCTGCTGGCCGGCTCGCGCCTGCAGGCCGCGAACGCGTCCGAGGCCAGCCACCTGTTCTTCGCCAACGGCCTGCGCGAATCGTGGTTCAACCTGATGGCCACGCATCCGCCGCTGACCGAGCGCATCCTGGCCATTGACCCGCATTTCGATGGCGTGTTCCCGCCGATTCAACTGCCCCAAGTTGGGACCGAGGCCGCGGGGGATGTCGCCGCCATCCACCAGCGCATCAAGCAGGCTGAGACCCAGCGGCAACAGCGCTTCCTGGCAACGATCGGCACTGCGGTCGCCACAGCGGGCACACCAACGCGGCGTCACCTGGCCTATGCCGCGGATTTGCTACAAGCGGTGCCGCCCGAGTTGCAGGCGGCCACACGCCAGCCAATGGACGCGCTCGGGCTCGTGTTCGCCACCCTGCTCAGCGCCGACCCGGCGCTGCAGACGCAGCAACTCGACGCCATCGGGCAGGCGCTCGGCCCGGCGGTGCGTGCCGAGACCGAACGGCTGGCTGAGCCGGTCCGTAACGTGGCGCGGCACTACTGGCTGCCGCTCCTGGCTCTGTGCGTGCCCGCCTTGCGCGGACTCTCGACACCCCAGTTTGACGCGTTCGAAACGGTGCTCGACTGGCTGATCAAGAGCGACGCCCAAATCGAGCTGTTTGAATTTGCGCTGCAACGGATGCTCCGCCGCCACCTCGAACCGTCCTTCCGCCCCGTCAAACCGCCGCTCGTCCAGTTCTATTCGCTCGAACCGCTCCGGTCAGAGGTGCTGGTCCTGCTGTCAGCGCTTGCCGACGTCGGCACGACCGACGAAACCGCCCGGGCCCGCGCCTTCCAAGCCGGCCTGCGCGCACTGGGCGACGAGGAGCCGGACGCGACGCCGCTCCCGCTGGCGCAGTGTTCCGTGGACCAGCTTGACGCCACGCTGGAGCGCCTGAACCAGGTGAGCGCCCCGTTGAAACGAGCGCTGCTGCAGGCCTGTGCCGAGGTCGTCGCCACCGACGGCCGGATTGAAAGCTCCGAGGCGGAGGCCCTGCGCGCCATCGCCGACAGCCTCGATTGTCCGCTGCCGCCCTTTGTCGAGGGCGTCTGAGCCGCGCCGGTGATTCAGGCCAGCCGCCAGGGCGCTCGCATGGCACGCGCGATGTAGCGGTCGGCGACCGGATCGTTCACGAACCGTTCCCTGGCCGGGTCCCACTTCAGCGGCCGGCCAAGCTGGTCGGCGATGTTGCCCAAATGACAGACCGTGATTGACCGGCAGGCGACGTCGGCATCGCTGGCGTTGCGGACCCGGGTCCGGACACTGCGCAGGAAATCGGTGTGGTGGTTGTCGCTCTCGTGCAGGTGAAGCTCGTTCGGCCCGATGACCTGCCGCCTGAGGCTTTCCGGCTCGGTTTCGAGAACTTCACGGCTCACTTTGACCCAGCCCTTGGCGCCCTCGAACAGGATGCCCTTGCTGACGCCGGGGATGTGGTTGCGGATGACGGGGACGCCGTTCGCGTAGCGGTAGGTCAGATACTTCACATCCCGACCATTGGCCGGAATGATTTCGACCGGCCCCGAATCGTCCATGCCCAGGCCCCATTGGACAATGTCCCAGACGTGCGCGCCCCAGTTGGTCATGTCGCCGCCCGAGTAGTCGTAGTAGCCCATCCAGCCGCCGACGACGCGCGAGTTGTAAGGACGCCACGGCGCCGGGCCCAGCCATCGGTCATAATCCAGCCAGTCCGGCACGGGCTCGCCGGGCAGGTCCGGCACCGGCGGTACGCCGGGCTCGATGTCGCCCGTGACGAGCTTGAGTTCGCCGAGGTAGCCGTTGCGCACCAACTCGCAGGCGAAACGGAAATTCGCCATCGAGCGTTGCTGCGTGCCGATCTGAAAGATGCGACCGCTGCGCTTGACGGCGTTGGCCAGCGCCCGCGCCTCGGCGATCGTCACCGAAACCGGCTTTTCGGAGTAAATATCCTTGCCGGCCTGGACGACCGCGATGCCGATGAGCGGGTGCCAGCGCTCGCCGGTCGCGCTCAGGATGATGTCAATGTCCGGCCGCGCGAGCAACTCACGGAAATCCCCATAGGTCGCGCAGTCCTGGTTGCCGTACTTCGCGTTGACGATGTTCCGGGCGTTGTTGCGATTGTTCCGGTTCACATCGCAAACGGCAACCACTTGGATTTCGGAGCGGCCGATGAAGCCGCCTTCGGGCGCCCAAATCCCGCCGGCCATGCCCCGCGTCCCCTGCCCGCCCACGCCGATGCAACCCATGACCAGCCGGTTGCTCGGCGCGACGCTGCCGGCCAGCCCAAGCGACGCCGACGGAATCACGGTCGGGATCGCGGCGACGGCAGTCGCGGTGCGGAGAAAATGGCGGCGTGACCAGGCGGCAGCCGGCGTAACGGGCGAGGCGGTCTTCATGTGTGGAGCGTTTTTAGGCCCGGCGCGACCGGGACGCAAGCCGAGACACGAACGCACCCTCACGAATTCGACCCGCGCAGCTCGCAACTCGCACTTCTCTGGTGGGGCACTACTCCGGTGGCGCGGATTGACGGGCCGGCGATTCCGCGTCACGCTGCGGTCATGCGCATGACCACCGCCAACAAGATCACGATCGGCCGGATCGTGCTGGTGCCGTGCTTCATTGTCGCGTTGGTGGCCTACGCCGAAAACGGGGAGGACTTCTACCGCTGGCTGGCGATCGGCTTCTTCAGCGTGGCGGCGATCGGGGACGGCGTGGACGGCTGGGTGGCGCGGCATTTCAACCAGCGCACCGAGATGGGCGCCCTGCTCGATCCGCTGGCGGACAAGCTGCTCCTCGTGCTCGGCCTGGTCATTCTTTCGCTCGACAACGGACCGCAGCTCGATCGTATTCCCCTCTGGCTCACCGCGACGGTGCTGTGCCGCGACGTGATGCTCCTGCTGCTCATGGTGCTGGTAAACTTCCTCGTCGGCAAGGGCAGCGTGCGACCGCGCATGATCGGCAAGACTGCCACGGTGTTCCAAATGTCGTGTGTGCTGTGGGCGTTGTTGAAGTGGGACACGCACTGGCTGTTCATCCTGGCGGTTGCCGCCACCGCGACCACGGCAATTTCCGGGCTGCTTTATCTCCGGGACGGCGTCGGCATGATGCGCCACCGCCGCCCGGCGGTCGAACCAGCGGCAAAATAGGCAGCGCCCCACCAGAGAACTGCGAGTTTCGAGCTTCGAGTGTCGAGGGTCGAATGCGTGAGGGTTCGTGGAACTCGCCGGTGGGTCCGGTTGCGCGACCGCATTTCTCTGGCACATTCCTGGAAGGTTGGCCGTCGTGGCTCGAACCCACGCCGGCCCGCTGATCTTCCATGGCTGAACTCAAATTGAAACTCAAAGTGGGCGACCCGGCCCCGGCCTTCGTCGCCCTGACCCAAACTGGAGAAACCGTGTCCCTGGCCGGCCTGCGTGGCCGCTGGGTCGTGCTCTATTTCTACCCGAAGGACAACACACCGGGATGCACGAAGGAGGCGTGCGGTTTCCGGGACAACTGGACGGCCATCCAGGCGCGCGGTGCGGTCGTGCTGGGGGTGAGCGCCGACTCGGTGAAATCGCACGAGAAGTTCGCCGGCCTCTTCAAGCTGCCCTTCCCGCTGCTCGCGGACACGGACCGGAAGATCGTGACGGCTTACGGCGTGTTTGCAGCGAAGAGTTTCATGGGCCGCATCGGGCTGGGCATCCACCGGGTCACGTTTCTGATCGGTCCGGACGGCCGGATCGCCGCCGTCTGGCCGAAAGTGAAAACAGCGGAGCACGCGGCCGAAGTGCTGGCCGCGCTCGAACAACACGCCGGCCCGCCCTGACCGCCAGTCGTGCTGGGCGGGAGCGCGCAAGAAAAAGCCGGGGCGGATGGTTTTCCGACCCGGCGCGAAAAGCCAGTCCGCCTACTCAACAGCGGCTTAGATGAACTCGTTGATGAGGTTCTCGAGCATTTCCTGCCGACCGCTCGTGTTGGGAGCGGCTTCGCCTTTCTTCAGCACATAGGCCTCGAGTTCCTTCAAGCCCACGCGGCCCTTCTCGATGTCGGCGCCAATGCCGGCATCCCAAGAGCGGTAACGGCCCTTCACGAACTCCGCGAGCCGGCCGTCCTTGCGAATGGCACTGGCGATCTTCAGCCCGCGCGCGAACGCATCCATGCCGCCGATGTGGGCGTGGAACAAATCCGAAGGCTCGAAACTTTCGCGGCGCACCTTGGCGTCGAAGTTCGTGCCGCCGGTGGTGAAACCGCCCATTTTGAGGATCGAGAGCATGATCTCGGTGGTCAGGTAAATGTTCGTCGGGAACTGATCGGTGTCCCAGCCCAGCAACAGGTCGCCAGTGTTGGCATCGATCGAGCCCAGCGCCTTGGCGGCGATGGCGGTTTCGAGTTCGTGTTGCATGGTGTGCCCCGCCAGCGTGGCATGATTCGTTTCGATGTTCAGCTTGAGGCTGTTCAACAGCCCGTACTGGCGGAGGAAATTCAGGCACGCCGCGGCGTCGGAGTCGTACTGGTGTTTCGTCGGCTCCTTGGGCTTGGGTTCGATGTAGAACTGGCCCTTGAAACCGATGGCCTTCTTGTAATCCACCGCCATCTGCAGGAAGGCGGCCAGGTGATCGAGCTCGCGTTTCAGGTCGGTGTTCAACAGCGTGCTGTAGCCCTCGCGACCGCCCCAGAAAACGTAACCTTCGCCGCCGAGCTCGTGCGTGACCTCGAGCGCCTTCTTCACCTGCGCCGCCGCATAAGCAAACACGTCGGCGTTGCAACTGGTGGCCGCCCCGTGGCAGTAGCGCGGATGAACGAACAGGCAGGCCGTGCCCCACAGCAGCCGGATGCCGGTCCGTTCCTGCTCCGCCTTGAGGACCTTGACGATCGCGTCGAGGTTTTTGTTCGTTTCGCGCAAATCCTTGCCCTCCGGCGCGATGTCGCGGTCGTGAAAGGCGTAATACGGCGCGCCGAGTTTCTCAATGAACTCAAACGCCACCCGCGCCCGCGTCTCCGCCATCGCCACGGAATTGGTGCCGTCCTCCCACGGGCGGACCGCCGTGCCCACGCCGAACATGTCGGCCAACTGCCCGCGAATGGTGTGCCAGTAGGTGACGGAGAAGCGCAGATGCTCCTTCATCGTCTTGCCGTCCACCACTTCGTCCTGGTCGTAGTGTTTGAAGGCGAGCGCGTTCTTCGCAGTCGGGCCTTCGTATTGGATTTTATCAATGCCAGGAAAGAATTCACGGACGGCTGATTTTTTCATATTCGTGTTCAAATGGTAGAGGAAGTTTAGGGACCGGCCCCTGCGCTTGACAAGCGCGGATTCTCATCGCCACGGCGTGCGACCAGCCGCCGCCTGGTTTCAGGTCTTGACGCCCAGTCCCGCCACCTCCCGGCAATGGCGCAGGCTGCGCTCCAGTTCGGCCTTCTGGTAGGCCTTGTCATCGGCCTTGCCGCCCGGCACCGCCCGGCCCCGTTTGGCCAGCGTCAGGAACCCGGCGAAGTCGGCCCCGCGCGCCTTCGGCCACGCGTCCCAGAAGCCCGGTTGGAGATAAGGAAAATCAACGGCGAACCCGGAGATAATCTCCGCATGAACCCCGACGCCCGGACAGAGCTGGGCGATGCGGGCAAACAGCGTCTTCAGGTCAACGCAACCCTCCCCGATCGCCGTCCACGCAACGCGGGCGCCGTTTTCGTATTCCCAGATCATCGAATCGCGGATGTGCGTACAGAGCACATAGGGGGCGAGCCTTTCGAAACTGGCGACCGGATCCTCGAGCGTCCACGCGGCATTGCCCGCATCGTAGGTCACGCCCAGGTAATCCCGGCCCGCCGCCTCGATGAGCGTGATCAATTCCCAAGCCTGCATGTCGCCGGCGTGGTTCTCGATCGAGATTTTGACGCCGGCATCGAGCGCGCGGCTACGTACCGCCTGACAGACCTTCACCGTGTCTTCGATGCGGCGCTCGATTCCGCCCGGGGTTTTCCGGTCCTCGCGCGTCCCCAGCACGCAGCGGAACACCGGCGAACCAAGCGCCTTGGACAGCCGGATGCCCAGGGCCAGGTGCTCCTCGGCGGTGCCCCATTTCGGGTTGAACGCCTTCGAGGTGGGACAAATGCTCCAGGAGCCGAGCATGAGATCCACGCCTTTGTCGGCCGCCCGCGCGCGAACCTCGCGCAGGTAGCCATCGTCGAAGCTCTCGAGGGCGTCCAGCGTGGTGATGAACAGCGAATCGAGCTTCAGCTCCGCGGCGTAATCAATCATCGCCGCCGCCTTCCAGCCGAACGCGCGGATCGAAAAACAATCGTAACCAAGCTTGAGCTTGGGCGCGGGGGTCTGGGCCTGGGTCGCAAGCCCGGCGCCCAGGCCGGTGGTGGCCACGGCGAGGGTCTTCGCAAAATCCCGGCGGCTGAGGTCGGCAACACGAGTCTTCATCGCGGCAGAACATCCAAGCCCGGTCGCCCGGCGTCAAGCCCGCGCAAGCTGGGGTTACGTCCTGATCTGCGGAGCCAAGTCAAATTGGTGGCCGGCCGACCGCTGGGCCTGTCTGCGGCCGCACAGGCAGATGTCGATCCGCACAGGCAGGCCCAGCGGTCCGCGACCCACCAAATCAGGACACCGCGCCACCGGGCGGCGACAGCGCACGCCGCGTTGACAGGGCGGCTTTTCCCCGTTAGTCACAGGCAATGCTTGCCGCCACGCAGTTCGCCGGCCGGGTCGAGTTTGCCGCCACGTTCGCGCCCCGCCCCGGCATCAGTCATGTGCTGTTCGATTTCGACGGCACCCTGTCGCTCATCCGCCAGGGCTGGCCGGAGGTGATGGTACCGATGTTCGCGGAATACATCCCGGCACGTCCGGGCGAATCCGAGGAGGCCCGGCGCACGCTGGCGTTCGAGGACATCATGCGGCTCAACGGCAAGCAGACGATTTACCAGATGATGCAGTTGGCCGGGCGGATCCGCGAGCGCGGCGGCGTGCCGCAGGAGCCGCTCTGGTACAAGCACGAATACCTGCGCCGGCTCGACGAGCGCATTCGCCACCGCACCGATGGCCTGCAGAACGGGAGCATGCGGCCCGACGACCTGCTCGTCCACGCCGCACGGCCGTTGCTGGAGGAATTGCAGCGCCGGGGGGTTCATCGCTATCTGGCCAGCGGCACCGACGAACCGTTCGTCAAGGCGGAGGCCGCGCTGCTCGACCTCACCCGCTATTTCGGGCGGCACATCTACGGCGCGCTGGACGATTACAAGAAGTTCTCCAAGAAAATGGTCATCGAGCGCCTGCTCCGCGAAAACGCCATCCGCGGAGAGCAACTGCTCTCCTTCGGCGACGGTTACGTCGAAATCGAGAACACCAAGGAGGTCGGCGGCCTGGCCGTGGCCGTGGCCAGCGACGAGGCGCACAACGGCTCGGGCAATTTCGACGAATGGAAGCGCCGGCGCCTTCTTGGCGTTGGCGCGGATGTGGTCATTCCCGATTTTCGCGACGCCTCAGCGCTGCTGAAGCTCATTTTCGGCGAGTGAATTCAACGACGGCGATGGACTGGTCCAAACTCAAAGCGTTTCCCCTCGAGCAACGGCAAAGTCTCACGCGCCTGGACGAGGTGTTGGTCGAGCCGGCGGAGGACCCGCGCCCGATCAACGACGCGCTGGCAACGGCCGTCCGGCGCGCGGCCCGGGACATCCAGGCCGCCCGCGAATGCCAAGCCGGGGTCATGCTCATCTACGGGGCGCACTTGATCAAAAACGGCGGTCAACTGTTGCTGAACCAGATGCTTGACCGCGGCTGGCTCACGCACCTGGCCACCAACGGCGCGGGCACGATCCACGACTGGGAATTCTCCTGGCTGGGGCGCTCCACCGAAAGCGTCCGCGCCAACGTCGCCACCGGCACCTTCGGCACGTGGGACGAAACGGGCCGGAACCTGCATCTGGCCCTGCTGATCGGCGGCATCCGCGGCGAGGGCTATGGCCGCGCCCTCGGGCGGTTCATTTATCAGGACGGCGGGATGCTGCCGACGGCGGAGGAGTTGGAGTGCTTGATCCGGGAGCAACCTGCCGACCCCTTGACGCCAGCCCGGGCGGACCTGCTGGTGGCGATGCGCCGGCACCAACTCAAGCCGGGTCCGCTGCTGCTGAACCACCATTGGCGCAATGTTTCGCCGCTCGCGAACGCCTTCCGCCAGGAGGTTCCGCTGACGGTGCACCCGGGCATTGGCTATGACATCATCGCAACCCACCCGTTCTTCGATGGCGGCGTCATCGGCCGGGCCGCGGGGCTCGACTTCCGCCGGTTCGCGGAAACCCTGGACACGCTCGATGGCGGGGTTGTGCTGTCCATTGGCTCCGCGATTA
This sequence comes from Verrucomicrobiota bacterium, assembly GCA_050012855.1. Taxonomy (GTDB): domain Bacteria; phylum Verrucomicrobiota; class Verrucomicrobiia; order Limisphaerales; family J093; genus JAJXZJ01. The sequence continues at coordinate 60,630 of JBEKGJ010000027.1, forward strand.
TGGGACCGCAGGTTTTTGAGAAGGCGCTGAGTTGCGTCAACAACGTGCGCCGGCAAACCGGCCGGCCTGTGGTTCGCGGCCATTCGATCCATGTCGTGGACCTGCAAGATGGCGGCGGCTGGGACTGGACCCGCGGTGAGCCGCCGAAGGATAACCCGGCCTACTACCTCCGGTTCTGCAAAAGCTACTCGCGCATGGGCGGCGCCATGCACTATGTTCAGTGCGACAATGTCCTGTTCCTGCACCATCTGTTGCACGCCCTCCGCCGCCGCTGAACGGCCAGCCGGGAGCGCCCTACGTCCGGCCCGGGCGACGGTGGCGGCCAGGAGCGGTTGCCCCCCATGAACCTGCCGTTCGGAGTCCCGCGTTTACGCGGCCTGGCCCGCCTGAAGGCGGAACTCCAAGCCCACCTACCGACCCACCGACCAGGTTCATGGCCGGTGAGCAGCTCCGCAAGGAACCAGAGGTTGTCCATGAGCGCGTCACACCCGCAGCCGGCGACCCGAGCCACCGCGTTTACGCTGATCGAACTGCTGGTGGTCATCGCGATCATTGCCATCCTGGCGAGCCTGCTGCTGCCGGCCTTGTCCCGGGCCAAGGCCCGCGCCAGCAGCGTCAAATGCGCCTCCAACATCAAACAGGTGGGCCTGGCCTTCCTCCTTTACGCCGACGATTTTGACCAGTCCTTCCCTGATCTCTACACCAAGTGGTGGACCGGGAACAACGTGGCCGCGGGCGGGCTCTGGTGGTGGCAGCTCTTGTCCACCAACCGTTACATGGTCGCCACGAGCGTTTCCAACAACGTCTGGCGCTGCCCCGCCGTCCGCGACAAAGACATCAGCATGGTCTTCGACACCCGCTGGGAGGGATATGGTCCGGTGGAAAGCACCATCATCCGCTATGGCTTCGTGGTCGGCGGCGGCCTGCCCCAGCATAGCCGGCGCATCACGGAAATCCAGCGACCCAGCCAGATCTGGTTGATGGGCGATACCGGCGTGCCGTATGACCCCAACAACGTCCCCGCGAGCGGCTACATGACTGAAATCGTGACCTTCCCGCCGGATCCCGCCACCCACGATTGGAAGAACGATGTCCCGCCCAAACAGCCCGGTTGCCGCCACAATGCCCGCGCCAACATTGTCTTCGTGGACGGCCATAATGAGAGCTGGCGCTACCCGGATTTGAAGAACAACCTGGGCGACATTTTCGCGCTCAACAGCCTCTGATGCCTGCCATGTCTCCCGTCCGCTTCGACGCTCTCACGGCCAGCTACTCCGCCCTGCGCCTGGCCATCGTCGGCGATTTCTGTCTCGATCGTTACCTCGAAATTGATCCGGCGAAGACCGAAACCTCCCTCGAAACCGGGCGGCCCGTCCACAACGTCGTCCGCGTCCGCAGCCAGCCCGGCGCCGCCGGCACCATTCTCAACAACCTGGTCGCCCTTGGGATCGGCGTGATCTGGCCCGTCGGTTTCTGTGGCGCCGACGGCGAAGGCTTCGAATTGCAGCGCGCGCTGGGCGCCATGACCAACGTGCGGCTGGATCATTTTCTTCAGACCGACGCACGACGCACGTTCACCTACTGCAAACCGCTGGTGGTCGCCCCCGGCCAGGTGCCGGTGGAACTCAACCGCCTCGACAGCAAGAACTGGACACCCACGCCCCTGGAGGTGAGCGACCGGCTGGCCGCGGGGTTGGAAGCGCTGTCGGCGCAAGTGGACGCCGTCATCCTCATGGATCAGGTGGACCTGCCGGACACCGGCGTCGTCACGCAGCGTCTGCTCGAAACGGTCGGCCGGATGGCCGCCCGACGGCCGGAACTGCCCGTGCTGGCGGACAGCCGGCGCGGGCTGCGCGGCTTTCCGCCGGTGATTCTCAAGATGAACGCCCGGGAACTGGCCGTACTGACAGGCACGAATACGGAGGCGGACATCGCCAGCCTCAAGCCCATCGCCGCCACGCTCGCCCGGCGACACGGCCGAATGGTCTTTGTGACGCTGGCGGAACGCGGCATCGTTGGCGCCACGCCTGACGGAAAGGCGGAACACGTTCCGGCCCTGTCGTTGCGCGGGCCGATTGACATCGTGGGCGCCGGCGACGCGGTGACCGCCAACCTGACCGCGGCGTTGGCCGCGGGTGGGACCTTGCGCGAGGCAATGGAACTCGCCATGACCGCCGCTTCGATCATCCTTCACCAGCTCGGCACGACCGGCACCGCCTCGGTGGCCCAAGTTAAGGAGCTGGCCGTTCCCGCGAGCTGAGGCGGAACGTCGCGAGAAAATCCATGACCACCGTGTCACGTATCTTGCCCGGAAAGGCGCTGGCAGCCCCAGAGTCCATTGTCATTGTCACCAACATCTTCTTCGCCCTGCTCCTGTGCGGGGACGCTGCTCTGCGCAAGCGATTCCTGGCCGACAATGCCCACCGCTTCCACTGCCCGCGCTTCGTTTTCGTTGAGCTTTTCAAGCACAAGGAGCGGATCACCCAGGCCACGGAATTGAGCGAAGAAGATCTGCTGGAATGCCTCCACGAACTTTTCGCCCGGGTCCGTTTCATTGACGAGGGCGGTATTCCCATCGGTACCTGGATGGAGGCCCGCCGCTTGTGCCGGGACGTGGACCCGAAGGATGCGCCCTTCATCGCCCTGACCCTGCATTTGGACGGACGGCGCTGGACCGGCGACGACGAACTCAAAGCTGGGCTGAGGGCCAAAGAATGCGTTCGGTTTTGCGAGCCGTAGTTCTCCAAGACCGCCGCTCGCTGCCGGCAGACCGGCAGCCGCAGTAACAGAAAAACAAGGCAAATGCGCGGCGGAGGACCGCCCCGCTCCAGCCGGTTTGCTCAAGACCCTTGGCGATCCAGCGCGGCGAAGGCGTTCTCGAGGCTGTTAAGGCCCGCCTCCCGGCTGGGCGTAGGGTTAAACGCCTGGCGGAGGTAGCTCACGGCGTCGCCGATCTGGCGGACTGACCGCGGCAGCGTGGCGCCGGCGGCATTCGGATGACCGCCGCCCTGGAGTTTCTCCGCCGCCTTCAGCGCCTCGCCGTTCTGGCTGCGCAGGCTGGCGATGATGGTGCCATTGCCTTTGCGAAACAGGGTCAGCAGGACCGGATAGGGCGTCGCTTTCTGTTCCAGCAGGCGATGCACCACCAGGTTGACGTTGCCCACGATCGTATCCACGTAGCCGACCTGGGGGCTGATGGCGCTGACGTGCTCGCGACTCCAGTCAAAACCCAGCGGGTTCTCCACCCGGCGCTTGACGGCCATGACCTCGAGCAGCGGATGGTCGAGCAACCGTTCCAGGCGTCCGCCGATCAGTTCGCAGAGATTCCAGAACTGGTAGGTCTTGACCAGGTTGGCATAATCGCTGGCGAGTTCGAAATCCGGATCCTCCACCCGGAACATGTCCGCGGTGTCGCTCAAGCACACCAGCCGGTCCAGTTCGGGCGAGCCGAGGCCATGCTGCTGGCAAAGTTCATAGCACAACCGGCCGGCCGATTTCATGGGGTCGTGGATCACCAGCGCCTTTTGCGGCCGGGCCTCCAGGGGATGGTGGTCAATCACCACCCAGTCCGTCCGGTCCAATCGCGCCTCGAAGGAAAAATCGGCCACCCAGGCGGAGCGCTCGGGCAAACCGCGCTGGCGCCAGTCGTGGTTGTGGAACGCCTGCAAAGGCACATCCACCCCGAAGAACGCCGAGGCCAGCCGGCGCAACAACAATCCCGAAACCAACCCATCGAGATCGCTCTCATGCGTCAGAATTACATCCGGTTTGGGCAAACTCGTCATCGTCAACGCAGCCTAGCCCACCGGTGCCCGCCCGGCCAGCGGTGTTTTTGCTTCACCGCCAATCCCGGCTGGCCCAAAGTCCATTCATGAACCTGTTCGACCTGCAGGGCGAGGTGGCGGTGGTCATCGGCGGAACCGGCGTCCTGGGCGGCGCACTGGCGGAAGGCCTGGCTGCGGCGGGCGCCCGGATTGCCGTCGTCGGCCGTAACGCTGAACGCGGCCAGGCCCGTGTGGCGGCCATCAACGCCGCAGGCGGCCAGGCAGCCTTCTTCGCAGCCGATGCCCGCGAACGCGACACCCTCCGCGCCGCGCGCGAACGCATCGGGCAGGCGTTCGGTGCCACGACCGTCCTCGTGAATGCCGCCGGCGGCAATGATCCCAAGGTCACGGTGACGGCCGAGCGGCCGTTCGAGCAGATCGCCCTCGAAGATTGGCGGGCGAATTTCGACCTGAACCTCGTGGGCGGCGTCTTGTTGCCCTGTCAGGAATTCGGCGCCGCCATGGCGAACCGGGGCAAGGGCAGTATCATCAACATCGCGAGCGCTGCGGCCCACCTGCCACTGTCGCGGGTCGTGGCCTATTCCGCCGCCAAGGCCGCGGTGCTAAACCTCACGCGCTTCCTCGCCCGCGAATGGGCCCCCCGCGGCGTGCGCGTCAACGCCATCACGCCCGGATTCTTTCCCGCCGAGCAGAACCGGCGGCTGCTGTTCAACCCCGATGGCTCCCCCACCCCGCGGGCGGCGGCCATTCTTGCCCACACGCCGATGGGCCGCATGGGCGAGGCGCAGGAACTCGTCGGCGCGGCCGTGTTCCTGGCCAGTGCGCGGGCGAGCAGCTTCGTCACCGGGGCCGACCTCGTGGTGGACGGCGGGTTTCTCGCCCAGACAATTTGACCGGCAGGAAACGCCCGCGGGTTCGCGACAGGACGCATGAATCCCGATTTGACCTGGACACAATGGCTGCCGGTGGCCGGCACGGCGTTGGCCGCGCTTTGCTTGTTCGCGGCGTTTCGTTCCGGCCGAAAGCGGCGTCTGCTGGAAAATCTCCCGACGTCGAAAACGACGGGCGTGTTCATTGGCCTGGTCGAACTGAAGGGCACGGCCGAATGTGCCGCTCCGCTGACGAGTTACCTGGCGGCTATTCCCTCCGTTTTCTTTGAATGGACCGTCGAGGAACAGTGGTCACGCACCGTGATTGAAACCACGACGGACAAGGACGGGAAGACACAGACGACCACGCGGCAGGAGAGCGGCTGGACCGAGGTGGCCCGCGGCGGACAAAGCACGCCGTTCTATCTGCAGGATGACTGCGGCGTCGTGCTGGTGCGGCCGGAACGCGCCACGCTCGAAGCGGCGACCGTCTTTCGGCAAACCTGCGGCCGCGGTGACCCGCTCTATTATGCGAAGGGGCCGACGCGGTCCGTGCCGGATTCCACTCATCAGCGGCAATTCGTGGAAAAGGCGATTCCGCTCCAGACGGTGTTGTTCGTCGCCGGCCAGGCGCGCGAACGCGCCGATGTCGTCGCCCCCGAAATCGCCCACGACCCGAATGCGCCGATCTTCCTGATCTCGACGCGCACGGAAGAACAGGTGACAGCGGGGTTCAAGTGGGGCGGGCGCGGGTGGTGGTTCTTTGGCCTGGTCCTCTGGCTGGGCGGGTGGTTTGGGCGGTTTGCGTCCGCGCCGGACTGGACGGCGGATCGCTGGCCGGTGTTGTTGTTGCCCGCGGTTGCCTATTTCGCGCTGAGTTCAGCGGTTTGGGTCTGGATGGTCTTCAACAGCCTCGTGGACGTCCGTCAGCGGACACACCAGGCCTGGGCGCAGGTGGAGGTTCAACTCCAGCGCCGGCACGACCTGATTCCCAATCTGGTGGAACTCGTGAAGGGCTTGCGCGATTACGAGGCCCGCCTGCAAACGGAGATGGCCACCCTGCGAACGCAACTGGAAGCGACTCCGCCAGGCGCGCCCGGCCCTGATTTTCAGGCGGTGACCCCGGTGAGCCGGGCCATCGCAGAACACTATCCCGACCTCAAGGCGAGCGGACTCTTCCAGCAGTTGCAGCAGAGCCTGGTGGACACCGAGCAGCGGATTGCGCTGGCGCGCGGCTATTTCAACGAGATCGCCACCCATTACAACACCCGGCTCGAGACGGTGCCGGAACGCTTCATCGCCCGGTTGGCCGGCATGAGACCCCAGGTCCTGATGGCGGCCAACGATTTCGAGCGCGCGCCGGTGACGGTGCAGATGACGCCGCCGGCGTGAGGCTGGCGGCGGCACCGACAGGGCCGCTCGGTAACGCCGGGCTCCTCAATCCAACGGCTGAACGAGGCGCGGTTGGGCTGAAACCTGGACTTTTCAATTTGCCGTTCGTCAGCTACCTTG
>JBEKGJ010000028.1:0-65323 GCA_050012855.1 Verrucomicrobiota bacterium
GGGACGAGGCGTTTTATAACTGCTCCAGCCTAACTGCGATCATGGTGGATACAAACAATCCCGCCTATAGCAGTGTGGCTGGAGTCTTGTTCGACAAGAACCAGACGGCGCTCATCCAATGTCCAGGCGGTAAAGTCGGCGGCTACACGATTCCCGCCAGTGTCACCAGCATCGGGGACGAGGCGTTCGGATGCTGCTTCAGCCTGACCAACGTCACGTTTGACAACGGTGTCGCCAGTATCGGGGACTGGGCGTTCTATGCCTGCACCAGCCTGACCAGCGTCACGATCCCCGCCAGCGTCACCAGCATCGGGGACTATGCGTTCTCTATCTGCGGCAGCCTGACAGGAGTCTATTTTCAGGGTAACGCCCCCAGCCTTGGTGGTTCGAATGTATTTCTCGGTGACGACAATGCAACCGTCTATTACTTGCAGGGAACCACGGGCTGGACTTCGCCATTTGGGGGTCTTCCAGCCACCCTATGGCAACAGGTTCTTGTGACCGTCACCGCCAATCCAACGCAAGGTGGCACGGTGACGGGCAGCGGGACATATTGGGGGGGCGCGAACGTGCAACTTGCGGCGGTGGCCGCCAACGGTTGGTGGTTCCTCGGCTGGAGCGATGGCGCGACGAATAATCCTTACAGCATTACGGTGCCGGCGACAAACACCGCCTATGATGCTTACTTCACCGATACCCCACCGCAATTCAGCTACACGACCACTAACGGCGCGATCACCGTCACGGGCTACACCGGTGCCGGCGGAGCGGTGGCCATCCCCGACACAATCGCTGGCCTGCCGGTCACCGGCATCGGTCGCGGGGCTTTTCAATCCTGCGCCAACGTGACCAGCGTCACGATCGGCACCAACGTCACCAGCATCGGGTTCGCGGCCTTCCTTGCCTGCCCCAGCCTGACCGACGTCATGATCCCCGACGGCGTCACCAGCATCGGGATGTGGGCGTTCAATAACTGCTACAGCCTGACCAACGTCACGATCCCCAACAGCGTCACCAGCATCGGGTACGAGGCGTTCCCTGGCTGCTCCAGCCTGACTGCGATCATGGTGGATGCAAACAATCCCGCCTATCGCAGTGTGGCCGGGGTCTTGTTCGATAAGACCCAGACCACGCTTATCCAATGTCCCGGGGGCAAAGCCGGCAGCTACACGATCCCCAATAGCGTCACCAACATCGGGGACGAGGCGTTCATCGGCTGCATCAGCTTGACCTGCGTCACGATCCCCAACAGCGTCACCAGTCTCGGAAGCGGTGCGTTCCTTTCCTGCTCCAGCCTGACCAGCGTGACGACCCCCAACAGCGTCACCAGCATCGGGAGTTATGCCTTTTCTTACTGCGCCAGCCTGACCAACGTCACGATAGGCAACGGTGTCACCAGCATCGGGGACTATGCGTTCTGTAGCTGCAGCAGCCTGACCAGCGTGACGATCCCCAACAGCGTCGCCAGCATCGGGGACTGGGCGTTCTGTTACTGCACCAGCCTGACAGGAGTCTGTTTTCAGGGTAACGCCCCCAGCCTTAGTGGTTCGAATGTGTTTTCCGGTGACGGCAATGCGACGGTCTATTACTTGCCGGGGACAACGGGCTGGGGCGCGACGACGTATGGGAGTCGTCCGGCGGTGCTGTGGAACGTCGTTGTGCTGAACCCAGGCAGTCTAAACCAGGTTTACGATGGCTCGCCCAAGATCGTCACTGCCACTACAACGCCCGGCGGGCTGGCGGTCGCGGTGAGCTATGATGGCAGTGCGACCGCGCCGACAGCGGTCGGGAGCTACCGGGTCACGGCGACCGTCAACGATCCCAGTTACACGGGCTCGGCTTCCGGGACGCTGACGGTGACGACGGCGGCGCTCACCATCACGGCCAACAACCGGAGCAAGACCTACGGAGAATCGTTGACCATCACCGGAACGGAATTCATGGCGAGTGGCTTGGCTGGCAATGACGCGGTGGCGAGCGTGGCGCTGACCAGTGCGGGAGCGAGGGCAACGGCCACCGTAGCCGGTTCGCCTTACAGTATTGTGCCCAGCAGTGCGACCGGCCCAGGGCTTGGCAACTACACGATCAGCTACCAACCGGGAGCGCTGGCGGTGAATCCGGCCTCGCTCACGATCACAGCCAACAGCCGGAGCAAGACCTACGGACAGGCCGTGACCTTTGCCGGAACGGAATTCACGGCGAGCGGCCTGGTTGGCAGTGACGCGGTGACGAGCGTGGCGCTGACCAGTGCGGGAGCGAGGGCAACGGCCACCGTCGCCGGTTCGCCTTACAGTATTGTGCCCAGCAGTGCGACCGGTCCAGGGCTTGGCAACTACGCGATCAGCTACCAACCGGGAGCGCTGGCGGTGAATCCGGCCTCGCTCACGATCACAGCCAACAGCCGGAGCAAGATCTACGGACAGGCGGTGAGTTTTGCCGGGACCGAATATACGCCGGCCGGCTTGGTGAACGGGGACACGGTATCGAGCGTGACGCTGAGCAGTGCGGGAGCGGCGACCTCGGCCACTGTGGCTGGCTCGCCTTACAGCATCGCGCCCAGCAGCGCGGTTGGCCCAGGGCTTGGCAACTACGCGATCAGCTACCAGCCGGGAGTGCTGACGGTGACGCCGGCGGCGCTCACCATCACGGCCAACAACCGGAGCAAGACCTACGGACAGGCAGTGACGTTTGCCGGGACCGAGTTCACGCTTACAGGATTGCAGAACTCCGATACGGTGGGGACGGTGACCTTAACTAGCAGCGGCGCCGCAGCGGCGGCGGAAGTGGCGGGTTCGCCCTACAGCATCGTGCCCAGTGCAGCCAGCGGCGGCACGGGTTTAGGCAACTACACGATCAGCTATCAGCCGGGCACGCTGGCGGTGACGCCGGCGGCGCTCATGATCACGGCCAATGACCGGAGCAAAATCTACGGCCAATCGGTGACCTTTGCCGGCACGGAATTCACGGCCAGCGGCCTCATGGGCAGTGACACGGTGGCGAGCGTGGCACTCACCAGCGCGGGTGCGGCGGCAACCGCCACCGTAGCGGGTTCGCCTTACAGCATCGCGCCCAGCAGCGCGGTCGGCCCAGGGCTTGGCAACTACGCGATCAGCTACCAGCCGGGAGCGCTGGCGGTAATTCCCGCCGCGCTGACGGTGAGCGCAGACGACAAGAACCGTGCTTACGGCACGACCAATCCCATGTTCACAGCGACCTACAACGGCTTTGTGGACGGGGAGAACACCAACGTTTTAGCTGGCAGCCCGGCATGGAGCACCGTGGCAGACACGAACAGCCCAGTGGGCAGCTATCCGATTGAGATCACTCAAGGGACGCTGACCAACGCGAATTATGGCTTCAACTTCACCAACGGCTCCCTGACTATTACGCCCTATGCCTTGACGGTGACCGCGGACAGCACGAACCGGCTGTATGGGGCGGCCAATCCGGCCTTGACCGGCACGGTGGGCGGGACGCAGAACGGGGACAACATCACCGCGACCTTCACCACGCCGGCGGGCGTCACAAGCGCGGTGGGCCAGTATGTGATCACGCCCGTGCTCAGCGATCCGGATGGCAGGCTCGGCAACTACAGCGTGACAACGAACAACGGCGTGCTGACGGTGGGGCCGGTGGAGCTGACGGTGACAGGGATCACGGCCGCCAACAAGGTGTATGACGGGACGACGGCGGCCGCAGTGACCGGGATGCCAGTAGCGACGGGAGTGATCGGTGGCGATGTCGTCTCTGTCAACGGCACCGCCACGGGCGGTTTTGCCGACAAGAATGTGGGCACCGGCAAGGGCGTGGCCGTCAGCGGGCTTGCGCTCGCGGGAACCGACGCCGGGAACTACACCCTCATTCCGCCGACACTCACAGCCAACATCACGCCGGCGGGCCTGACGATCACCGGTCTGGCGGCCAACAATAAGGTTTACGACGCGAGCACGGCGGCCACTCTCACCGGGACGCCAGTGCCAGCAGGAGTGATTGGAACCGATGCCGCGTCTCTCGGCGGCACACCAGTGGGAGTTTTTGGCGACAAGACCGTCGGCAATAACAAGCCTGTGACGGTCAGCGGTCTATCCCTGGGCGGCACGGATGCCGGGAATTACACGTTGAGTGTGCCGTCCCTTAGTGCCAACATCACGCCAGCGGGACTGACCATCAGTGGCCTGGCAGCCAGCAACAAGGTTTACGATGGAACAACGGCGGCCATGCTCACCGGACCCCCAGCATTGTCGGGCGTCATTGGCAGCGATGCCGTGTCTGTCAGCGGGACAGCGGTGGGCGCCTTTGCCAGCAAGACCGTGGGCACGAGCAAAAGCATCGCGGTCAGCGGCCTTGCGCTCGCCGCAACCGACGCCGGGAACTACACCCTGACTCAGCCAACGCTTACGGCCAACATCATGCCGAAGGGGCTGACCGTCACCGGCCTGACCGGGAACAGCAAGGTTTATGACGGAACCACGGCCGCCACGCTCACCGGAACGCCAGCATTGAACGGAGTCGTCGTCGGCGACTCGGTTTCCCTCAGCGGCACGGCGACCGGCGCCTTTGCCAGCAAGAGCGTGGGCACGAGCAAAAGCATCGCGGTCAGCGGCCTTGCGCTCGCCGGAACCGACGCCGGGAACTACACCCTGACTCAGCCGGCGCTCACGGCCGACATTACGCCGAAGGGGCTTACCGTCATTGGCTTGTCGGCCTACAGCAAGGTTTATGACGGAACCACGGCAGCTACGCTCACCGGAACGCCAGCAGTGTCGGGGGTGATCGCTGGCGATGTAGTCTCCGTCAGTGGCACCGCTGCGGGAGTTTTCAACAACAAGAACGCGGGCACGGGCAAGACGGTGACAGTCAGCGGTTTCTCACTGACTGGCGCGGATGCTGGAAGTTACGCACTGGGTGTGACGACGCTCACCGCCAACATCACGCCCGCCTCGCTGACCGTCACAGGGATCACTGCGGCCAACAAGGTGTATGACGGCACGACCACCGCGACGCTCAACACGGCCAGTGCCGCGCCCAACGGCGTGCTGCCTGCCGACGCGGGCAACGTGACGCTGCTGACCACCGGAGCCACCGGCTCGTTTGCCGACAAGAGCGTGGGCGCGGGCAAGCTCGTGACGATCAGCGGCCTCACGTTGAGCGGCAGTGCGGCCGGCAACTATGCGCTAACCCAACCGACGACCACGGCCGACATTATTGTGGGTCCGTTCACCGTTACCAATCCAACCTTGGTCGGCCAAGCCTTCAGCGTCTCCGTCCCGACAGTGCTCGGCGCAAATTATACCCTCGAATACAAGAATGCGTTCACGGACACGGATTGGACTGACGTTCAAACGTTGCCCGGCACAGGCGGCACGATCACGCTCACCGACAGCGCCGCAACAAACTCGGCTCGGTTCTACCGGGTCCGCGTCGGCGTCGAATAGGGCGCAGCTTTGGCCAAGGCCCGAGCAGAGAGAATGCGGCTCACGGGGACGTTCGCCGATATGAGCAACGAGGTTCAAGGTTTCAGGTTTTAGGTTTCAGGCCAACAGAGACCTTGCGGCTCACCGGGAGGTTCGCCCTACCGAGGTTTGTCTTGGGTGGCGCTCCGGCGGAACCGTTCAGATGGTGGGTTTTACTGGGCCGCCGGACTGCGGACTCGAAACACGCCAATCGCTTTCACCACGGATGTGCGCGAATGGACACGGATAAAACCAAGCCCCGGTAGGCCGACGCTCCGGCGGAGCCGGTGGGTCGCGGATCGCGGGGCGGCGACCGTAACCTTCTGGCTGCGGCCAGCGGCGGCACTCCACCACTGCCCGCCCAGCGGTCGGGCAGCCACCCCGGAACGAGGGTTGCGTTTTCGGCGCGGCGGCGTAGGATTGTGGCATGGTTCCCGCCGGCTCCCGGACGTTTGCGCCGACCACCCGGCGGTACACCAATCAACGCCCGCCTGGGCGTGAATGAGAGGCGCGTTATGCAGATGAGAACGGCATCCGTTTTGGTCGCCGCCGCCCTGAGCGGCATTGCGGCGGCCTGTGTGTGCGTCACCATCCTGCTGGGCTGGGAGAACTGGACGCTCCAGAACCGGCTGGCCGACCTCCAGGCGAACTGGGCCCAAACCGTGTCCGCCGCCGCGGAACTGCGCGAGCAACGCACGGCCGCACAGGCCGACCTCGCCGCCCAGCAACAGCGCCTCGAAACGCTCCAGTCGGAATTGGAAACCGCCCGCGCCCTCGCCCGCCAGTCGGCGGTCACCGACCGCAAACGTGCCCAGCGCGTCCGGATCTTCGACCCCAATGGCTGGGTCGGCTTCGGGTGGCTGCTGGCCGGCCCGACCAACATGGTTGCGGGCGGTGACGCCGAGGTCCTGTCCAGTGTGATGCTCGACCATCCGCTGCCGGCCGGCACCGTGGTTCAACCGGTCCTCGACGGTGGGACCGCCCCCGCCATCGCGATCGGTTCCGCTTCTGCCTGGCAGCAAAATCCCTACGGCTGGCCGGCCGGCTGGTTCGATTATGGCCGCGATGGGAGAAACGACCGCTACGGCCGCCGGCGGGACGCTGAGCCGGCGCCAACCACTCCGATCGTCACGCCGGCGCCGGCAACGTCCGCCGCGTCGCGCCTTCTCGGCAAGGGTGGCTTCCTGTCGCAGGGTCTGCGCATCCCCCCGATGCTGAATCGCCCGGCGCCCGCCCCCATCCAGCCGCTCATGATCAACGCGCCTGGCCAGCGCGGCCTGCCGGCGGCAACCGCGCCCGCGAACCCGCTGCAGCCGTCACTTTGACGCGGTCGCAACGTCCGCGGTCAGGTATTCATGGACGGCCCGGGCGGTGCGTTTGCCATCGCCCATCGCCAGGATCACCGTGGCCGCCCCGCGGACGATGTCACCCCCGGCGAACACCCCGGGCACGCTGGTCATGCCCCGCTCGTCCACCACGATGTTCCCGTGCCGGTTGAGCTTGAGCTCGGGACACGTCGCCGTCAGCAGCGGGTTGGCCCGGGTGCCAATCGCCACGATCACCTGGTCGCATTCGATCACAAATTCCGAACCCGGCACGGGGATCGGCCGGCGCCGGCCCGCATGTGGCTCGCCGAGCGTCATGCGAATGCACTTCAGACCGGTAACCCATTTCTGGTCGTTGCCCAGGACCTCGACCGGGGCGGTTAACAGTTCAAACTCGATGCCCTCGCTCTCGGCGTGATGCACCTCCTCGCGCCGGGCCGGCAACTCCCCCCGGCCGCGCCGGTACACGATGAACGCGCGTTCGGCGCCCAGGCGCTTCGCCGTGCGCACCGCGTCAACGGCCACGTTGCCGCCCCCCACCACCGCGACCCGCCGGCCCACCAGCACCGGCGTGTCCGCCCGGGGAAACTCGTAGGCCGCCATCAAGTTCACCCGCGTCAGGTACTCGTTGGAGGAATAAACGCCTTTGAGATTCTCACCGGGCACGTTCATGAACACCGGCAGGCCGGCGCCGTTCGCGATGAACACCGCATCGAAGTTCGCCCGCAGTTCCGGCAGCGTGTAGGTGCGGCCGATGATCACGTTACACTCGATCTTCACCCCCGCCTGCTCCAACCGGCGGACCTCCTGCGCCACGATCTGCTTCGGCAGCCGAAACTCGGGAATCCCATAGACCAGCACGCCACCGGGCTTGTGCAGGGCTTCATAGACGGTCACGGCATGGCCGAGCCGCGCCAGGTCGCCCGCCACCGTCAGCCCGGCGGGACCGGAGCCGACGATGGCGACCTTCTTGCCTGTCGGCACCGGCGGTGTCTCGCGCAGCTCGTTCGCGTGCCCCCGCGCCCAGTCCGCCACAAACCGTTCCAGGTAGCCGACGGCGACCGGCAGCCCCTTGGCGCCGCGCACACACTCGGCCTCGCACTGCGTCTCCTGCGGGCAGACGCGACCGGTGATAGCCGGGAGGGTGTTGTCACCGAGCAGGCTGCGCGCGGCGCCGGGCAGGTCGTTGGCCGCGACGAGGTCAATGAACCGCGGGATGTTCACGGCCACCGGGCAACCCTTGATGCAGTGCGGGTCCTTGCAGCGCAGACACCGCTCCGCTTCGAGCAGCGCAAGCTGTTCGGTGAAACCCAGGTTGACCTCGCCGAAATTGCGATTCCGCGCGTCGGGGGCCTGCTCGGGCATGGCCTGCCGCGTGATCTGCAAACGCTCCTTGGTACTGATCCGGGGACTGCTCATGAAAATGGACGGCGCGCTGGCTCAGTGTCGGCCGATCCGACACGCCTCTTCCGCGCACGCGTTGGCGCGCTGCTCCTGCTCGCGGTACGCCGAAAGCCGGTCGGCCAGCAGCGCAAAATCCACCAGGTGTCCGTCGAATTCCGGCCCGTCCACACAGGCGAACCGCGTCTTTCCTCCCACGTCCACCCGGCACCCGCCGCACATCCCGGTGCCGTCCACCATCACCGGGTTCAGTGACACGATCGTGTGCACACGCAACGGCCGCGTCAACTCAGCCACCGCCCGCATCATTGGCACCGGTCCCACCGCGTACACCACGTCCACCCCGCCGGCCGCCAGGACCTCCCGCGCCCCGTCCGTCACGAATCCGCGCCGCCCGTGGCTCCCGTCGTCCGTGCAGACCACCACCTCGCCCAGCCGCCCCAGTTCCTCCTCGAAGATCACCCATTCCTTGGCCCGGCCGCCGATGACGCTCGTCACCCGCACGCCCAGCCGGTGCAGCCCCTGCGCAATCGGATGCACCACTGCCGTCCCCACGCCGCCGCCGATGCACAGCGCGTGCCCCGACGCCACCAGCTCGGTCGGCTGGCCCAGCGGCCCGGCCACGTCCTGGATGGCCTCGCCCACTTCCAGCGCCACCAGCTCCCGCGTGCTCTTGCCGACCGCCTGGATCACCAGGGCGATCGTGCCCGCCCCGGGATCGGCGTCCGCCACCGTCAGCGGAATCCGCTCCGCCCGCGACGCGCGGTGGACGATGACGAACTGACCGGGCTGGCGGATCTGGGCGATACGCGGCGCGAGCACGTCCAGCCGCGTCACGTTCGGACTCAGCCGTCGTTTCGACAAAATCGTATGCATCATGCCTGTCAACTAATGACCATCATCGCCCAACCTGTTGCCCGCTGGCAAGCGGCTTTGCGCGGCGGCCGGGTCCGGCTCTGACACCCCGGTGGGGCGAGCGTCCGCGCGAGCCGAGACACGAATTCCAACCCTCACCAATTCGACACTCGCAACTCGGAACTCGCAATTCTCCACCAGCGCACTGCCCACGCGGCGGTCGTCGCCCGCAAGGAGCGGCGACATTACCGCCTTGAGCCGGCCGCAGGCAACTGGCATCCTGCACTCCCATGAGTCGCACGGCAGAATCTTCCAACCGTTACGTCATCATCATGGCCGGGGGGCGCGGCGAGCGTTTCTGGCCCGTCAGCCGCGAAAAGACGCCCAAGCAGCTCATCCGCCTGCTGGGCGACCGCTCGTTCCTCCAGCAGGCGGTGGACCGCGTCCTGCCGCTGGTGCCGTGGCGGAACATCCTCATCGTCACCAACGCCGTCCAGGCCCCCGAGGTGCGCCGCCAGTTGCCGAAGCTGCCGAAGGAAAACGTCATCGCCGAACCGGTGGGCCGCGACACCTGTGCCGCTGTGACGCTCGGCGCCGCCATCGTCGGCGCGCGCGACACCACGGCGGTCATGGCCGTGCTCCCCGCGGACCACGTCATCCCCGACGAGAAAAAGTTCCAGCACGTGCTCGCCGACGCCTTCGCCATCGCCGGACGCGGCCAGGTGATCGTCACCATCGGCATTCATCCCGCCGAGCCCGCCACCGGTTATGGCTACATCAAGCTGGGTGCCACGCTGCCGGCGCCTCCGGGGGTCAAACCCTACCGGACGACCTTTTTCAAGGCCGAGCAGTTCAAGGAAAAACCCGACCTCGCAACCGCGGTGGAGTATGCAAGCAGCGGTCATTACCGCTGGAACGCCGGCATGTTTGTGTGGTCGTTCGTCACCATCACGAATGGACTCGAACAGCATCAGCCCGAGATGAGCGCCGCGTGTCACCGCTGGTTCGCCGCCGCCGGAAAAAGTCCGGCCGCCCTCGCCAAAGTACTGGCCAAGGAATACCCGGCGATTCGCAAGATCAGCATTGATTTCGCGCTCATGGAGAAGGCCCACAACGTCGTGGTGGCGGACGGCACGTTCGCGTGGGACGATCTGGGCGCCTGGCCGGCGCTGGCCCGGCATCTCAAATCCGACGCCGACGGCAACACCGTGGTGGGACAATTGGTCCACGTGGACGCCGCGCGGAACCTCGTGTTCGACGCGCGCCGCAAAGACCGCTGCACGCCCATCGCGCTCGTCGGCCTGCGCGACACGATTGTTGTTCAGACCGACGACGCCGTCCTGGTGGCGGCCAAGAACGAGGCCCAGAAAATCAAGGAGTTGGTCCGGACGCTCGCCGCCTCGAAGGACCTTGCCCGCCTGGTCTGAAACGACCCGCCTGAGTCCCCCGCGTGTCCGGTCGTTCACCGGACACGCCATTTCTCCTTGCTTTGGCGGACGCGCTTAGCTAATTTGAATGCATACAAGCAAGCTAAGCGTCATGAACCGGCGCGCCGCGTTTACCTTGATCGAGCTGCTGGTGGTCATTGCGATCATTGCCATCCTGGCGGCACTGCTGTTGCCGGCCCTCGGCAAGGCCAGGGCGCGCGCCCAGGCCATCGCCTGCCTGGGCAACCTCAAACAGTGGGGCCTCGCCACGATGCTCTACGCGGGTGACCACGACGATTTCCTCCCGCCCGATGGCACGCCGAATCCAAGCTCCACCGACACCAACCAGGGCTGGTATGTCCAGCTTCCACGCGAGCTGAGCCTGCCGTGCTACCACGAGATGCCCTGGCACACGAACGCGAACGCCAGCCCCGGCCGTTCGGTGTGGATCTGCCCGGCCAATCCGCGCCGCAGCAACGGAAACAACCTCTTCCATTATTGCCTCAACGAGAACGTCAGTGGCACCGGCGCGGAGAACCATCCCGTCCGGCTCGTCAGCATCGCCGAGCCCGTGATCACCGTCTGGTTGTTCGACACGAAAAACCTGCCGGCGGTGGGCGGGTGGTCGTTCGTGCACACGAACCTGCACAACGCCGGGGCGCAGTTCGTCTTTCTCGACGGCCACGCCCGGCGCTTTCGCAACACGGAATACTGGAACTTCACCACCAACCACGCCCGGCTGGACAATCCGCAGCTCCGGTGGATTCCGTAATCCCGCCGCGGCGGTTCAAAGATACTTCGCCAGCAACGGACGCAGTTTCGCCTTCGTCGCTGACGGCCAGAACTTGCGGTCGGTGAGAATCGCGTTGGCCAGCGCGTGGTGGCACGGCCAGTTCGCCTCCGCCGGGATCATCGGCAGCACGCGCCGCACGATTTCCTTCGCGTGCGCGGCGTTTTTGCGCAGGTTTTCGAGGATCAGCTCCACGGTCACGTGCGCCTCGTCCTGCTTCCAGCAATCGTAGTCCGTGACCATCGCCAGCGTAGCGTAGGCGATCTCCGCTTCGCGGGCGCACCGGGCCTCGCCGAGGTTCGTCATGCCGATCACGTCATAGCCGTCGCGGTGGTTGGCGAGCGACTCGGCGCGCGTGCTGAACGCCGGGCCTTCCATGTTCACATACGTGCCGCCGTCGTGAACGCGCAGTTTCAGTTCGCGACAGACCTCCAGCAACAAGGCGCGCAATTCCCCGCACACCGGATCGGCGAAGGCGACATGCGCCACAATGCCGCCACCGAAGAACGTGTGCGTGGCGGCCTGCTTGGTACGGTCCAGGAACTGGTCGGGCAGCACCACGTCGCACGGCCGGTACTTGGCCTGGAGCGAACCGACGGCGCTGATGCTGACGACCCACGCCGCCCCGAGCTTTTTCAGCGCATAGAGGTTGGCGCGATGGTTCAGTTCGCTGGGGAGGATGCGATGCCCGCGCCCGTGCCGCGGCAGGAACGCCACCGGGCGGCCGGCCAGTTCGCCGGTGAGCAACTGGTCCGACGGTTCGCCGAACGGGGTCCGCACCCGCACCCATTTCTGGCGGGTGAACCCTTCGATTTCATACAAACCGCTCCCGCCAATGATGCCCACGATGTTCATGGAAGAAATGCGCGTCAACGTTTTGGCGAGTGTGCCCGCCGACGGGGACATTGCCAGCCAAAAGCGCGTCGGCGTGCGCGGGCGGCCGCCCGCTTGTTCCCGCTTGCGCCGAACCGCGCGCATTCCTATTTTGCACCCATGAAACGCTTTCCAGTTTCCCTGCTGGCCCTGCCGCTGAGCGCCACGCTCGCCCTGTTCGCCAGCCAAAGCCCGCTCCACGCCGACAACCCCGCTGCCGAGGCCGCCGCCGCCCAGGAACGCGAAGAGCGTTACCAGAAACTTCGCGCCAGCGTTGACGACCTCCAGACTGCCCAGGCCACCCTGCAAAAGCGGATTGGCGAACTCAGCGACGAAATCCAAAGCCTGCGCCGGGAGGCCGAACAAAGCGCCGACAAGACTGCCGGCAAGTTTGTCACCCGCGACGAACTGCGCACCCTCACCGACTCCGTCCGCGAAATAGACCGCAAACGCGAAGAGGACAAAAAGCTGATTCTCGAGGAAATCCGCAAGCTCGCCAACACCCCGATCACCGTTCCGGAAGCGCCGCCCAAGCGCATGGCGAAGCCCGAACCGGCCCCCGATCCGAGCGCCGACGCCGCCCCCGTGCCCAAGAACGGCTACACCTATGTCGTCAAAGCCGGCGATACGCTCGAGGCCATCGTCAAGGCCTACGGCCAAAACGGCGTCAAGGTCACCGTGGACCAGGTGCTCAAAGCCAATCCGAAACTGAAGCCGAAGTCGATGAGCGTAAATCAGAAGATCTTCATTCCCGACGCCGCTGCGCCTTGACGCGGCAGGCCGGCAAGGTCCTGATTTGGCTGGTCGGTGGGGAGCGAGCGCCCTCGCGAGCCGGCGGGAAAGTTGAGAGGGTGGTGAGTTGAGAGTTGAGATCGGTGGAGCGTCCGCGCGAGCCGAGACACGAACGAACTCCCTCACTAATGCGACACTCGACACCCGACATTCGCAATTCCCTGGTGGAACGCCCCCGCCGCCCGGCTTGCAAGCCCGGCATTCCGGTTTACAAATGAGGCATGGCTTTCGATTCCTTCCGTGATTTCGTGGCGCAACTCGATCGCGCCGGCGAACTCAAGCGCGTCGCCCCGCCCGTCGCCACCGAACTCGAAATCACCGAACTCGCCGACCGCGAAATGAAGTCGCCCGGCGGCGGCCAGGCGCTGCTCATCGAACAGCCCACCGTCAGCGGCGTCGTCTCGCCGTTTCCCGTCGCCATCAACACGCTCGGGTCGCACCGGCGCATGGCCCTGAGCCTGGGCGCGGATTCGATGGACGAAGTCGCCGCCGAACTCGGCGCGCTCGTGAAGGCCAGGCCGCCCACCGGTTTTCGCGAGGCGCTGAAACTCCTGTCCACCGCACTCGACCTGCGCCATGCGAAACCGAAGCTCGTCAAAGACGGCCCGTGCAAGGAGATGGTTCACAAGTTTGAAGTTTCAAGTGTTCGGTTTTCAGGAAGCTGGCCGCCTGCTCCACAACTGAACACTGAACACTTAAAACTTGAAACTGCCCCGCCCCCAACCCTGCTGAATCTTCCGATATTGAAGTGCTGGCCGCTCGACGGCGGACGGTTCATCACGCTCCCCTGCGTCGTCACCCGGGACCCGGACACCGGCGCGCGCAACGTCGGGATGTATCGCATCCAGATTTACGACGACCGCACCACCGGCATGCACTGGCAGCTCCAGAAGGTCGGCGCGCGCCACGGCCGCCGTTACTACGAAGCCGGCACACGGATGCCCGTCAGCATCTTCCTCGGCGGCGACCCCGCGTTTACCTTCGCCGCCACCGCACCCATGCCCGACGGCCTCGATGAGTTCCTCCTCGCCGGTTATCTCCGTAAAAAATCCGTCGAACTCGTGAAGTGCGAGACCAACGATCTTGAAGTCCCCGCCAACGCCGACTTCGTCATTGAAGGCTACGTGGACCCCAAGGAACCGTTGCGTGAGGAAGGCCCGTTTGGCGACCACACCGGCTACTACACGTTGCCCGAGCCGTATCCGGTTTTTCATCTCACGGCCATCACGCATCGCAAGGACGCCGTGTATCCGGCGACGATTGTCGGCATCCCGCCGATGGAGGATTTCTACATCGGCGCCGCCAGCGTCAAGCTGTTCCTGCCGGTGTTCAGAATGAACTTTCCCGAGATCGTGGACATCGCGCTGCCGGCCGAGGGCGTCTTCCACAACCTGGTGTTCGTCAGCATCCGGAAGACCTATCCGATGCAGGCGTACAAAATCATGCACGGCCTCTGGGGCATGGGGCAGATGATGTTCACCAAGTATATCGTGGTGGTGGACGACGACGTGGACGTGCACAACACCAGCGACGTCCTCTTCCGCCTCTGCGCCAACACTGATCCGCAGCGTGACAGCATCTTTACCAAGGGCCCGTCCGACGTGCTCGACCACGCCACGTCAGAGATCGCGATGGGGACGAAGCTGGGAATGGACGCGACGAAGAAACTCCCCGGCGAAGGTTTCAAACGCCCCTGGCCGCCGTTGATTAAAATGGACGGCGAAGTCCGGCGGAAGATTGATTCCTTGTTCGGCGGCAGCCGCTGATCGAACTTTCGACCATCAACCATCAACCATCAGCTCTCAACCAACACAGACCTCCGTTGATCGAGATGGACGCAGCGGGGAAGACGAAGATGGAAAACGTGTTCGGCTTTCGGCAACCAAAGTAAGGAGGCTCAAACTCCATGAAACCCGACCAAATCAAGCGAGCTCTCGCCGACATCACCGCCGAGACAGATCCGACGCTCAAGCATCTCAAGCTCGCGAGCCTGGTTTCCGCTGTCTTCCGTGAGCACGGCATCGAGTTGGTCGTCGTGGGCGGCTCCGCCATCGAGTTCTACACGGAGGGAGCGTATGTCTCGGGCGACATTGACTTGTGCGTGGATTATTCATCCACTGCGCTCACCGTCCGCCTGCGGCAGGAGGTCATGGCGCAGCTTCAAGCCACGGGTGGTCCCCGCAGTTGGCAGGTGGGCGGCTTGTATGTCGATGTGCTGGCCGGCTTTGAGAACCTTGCACGCACCCCGGTCCGGCGGCTGGATGGACCCTGCGGCCACGTGCGGATCTCCCCCGTGGAAGAACTCATCGTTGAACGGGTGCTGATCTCCAGGTATCCGGGGGACTATCCACCGGCTCGTGATTGTGCTAAGAAACTCCTGGCCGCGGCGCTGTTGGCTGAAATCGAAACCGACTGGACCGAAGTGAAGCGGCTTGCGGAAGACCCAGCGTATAAGAACTGGAACGACCTGAAACAACTCGTGCATGAACAAGCCCAAGCTCTCCAAATCCGGAGTCCCTACCATCCCGATGAATGAGCCGATGAGTTGGGAAGACTGGCTCGCAGGTCGCCGCGCCCGTCGCGAAACGGGCAACCGCGTGGCCCCGGAAATCATCCGCCGCCCCACCAGTTCCAGCGACCAGCGTCTGCGCAAGCTCTTCCACGGCGAGCGCGGCCTGCCGTTCAAGAAGACGGACGAGTTATGACCTGCCGCGGTGCGCCGAGGAAACTCCCCGGCGAAGGTCCGCGGCGAACGAGGCAGAAACGGCCGCGCAGACCAGCCATGAACACCAGCGACCTCGAACTTCCCTCGCCCCCAGCGGGGGAGATGGGCCGCGGTGAGGGGGCAACGGCGAGAACACCCTCTTGCGCCGATGTCCGATTTCAAGCCTGGTGACCGTGCCTGCAAACGCTCGCTGCCCGACACCGTCAAACCGGTCGTGCCGGACGGGGCGGCCTGCCTGGTGGCCGTACCAGAACAAAACCATTCCCCACACCCCGCCCGCAGAAATGCCTGGTAACATTGCCGCACCCGACTGTGTTATGCTGCTGCACGCCGGCCGCGCGGACCATGCGGCCTGGCGGCAATGACGCACTTCATTTTTGAAGCCAAATGAAAACCGAAGCCGAGCCGAGATCCGCGCCCGTCCCGCCGAAGCGGACGTTCGGTCGCCGCGTCTTCCGCGGTTGCGCCGTGGGCTGCGTCGGTGTCGTGCTGCTCTTTATCGCGGCCATCATTTTCCTGATCGTGTTTCTGGGCCGGGTGCCCAAATCCTATCCGCCGGCCACGCGTCCGCTTGCCGCACCTGCCACCAGCACGAACCTCGGCGGCGGATTGGACGGGTTCGATTCGCCGTATCTGGGCCACACGGGAAGCTGGAACGGCAAGGGCGGAGCGATGGGCGGCGGCTCGAAAATCCCGGACCTGGACCGCGAACGGGCCATGGGACTGCGGTGGACGTTCATGCCCGTCTATTGGCGGGTGTTGGAGCCGGATGGCCCGGCGGAGTTGAGCCGGGAGACACCGCCGGCGTGGAAGGCGCTGGATGCTTTCGTCATCGCGGCGCAGGAGCGCGGATTGAATGTGCTGATGCAGGCGCCGGTGGTCGGGGGAAACGCGGGTGGACCGCCGGCGTGGGCCGGACGCCGGGAGCCGGGCAAATCCGCTCCCGCGAACATGGAGGCGCTGGTGGCGTTTGCCGGGAAGCTCGCGGAACGCTATCGCCCCGGCGGCACGCTCGCGCGGCACGAGGGTTGGGGCGAACACTACGGCGTCCGTGCCTGGGAACTCGACAACGAACCGGAGAGCTACCGCACCCACTGGGAAGGCCAGGCGGCGGATTACGCCGAGTTTGTCACCCGCGCGGCGGCGCGCATCAAGGCCGCGGATCCGCAGGCCGTCATCGTGGCGCCGGGGCTCGGGTCCGGCAAGCACGGGCTGACCTGGCTTGCCGCCGCGTTGAATGCGCCGGGGATGGCGGGTTCGCGGACGTTCCAGGCGCAGGGCAGGGCCTATTCCATCGGGCCAGCCGTTGATGTCGTCAGCATCCACAATTACGAGGGCCTGGACTCCGCCTTCTCGGGTGGGCCGCGGACGATCGGGCCGGTGTTGGATGACGTGAGCGCTGTCTTTGAAGCAGCGGAACAGCAGACTTCCGGCTTCACCTTCGCTCGCAAACAGGATTACTGGCACACCGAG
Source organism: Verrucomicrobiota bacterium (assembly GCA_050012855.1). Lineage (GTDB taxonomy): Bacteria > Verrucomicrobiota > Verrucomicrobiia > Limisphaerales > J093 > JAJXZJ01. Next base: position 17,115 of record JBEKGJ010000028.1, read on the forward strand.
GGAAACTTCGACTTCCTTGGCATTCTCTCGAGCGAGCGCCGGGCGGCGTGGCGTTTCCAGTTCCTCACGCGCGCGTTTGCCGCCGGCCTCCGCAAGATCGCCGTCATGGACGCGTCCGCGGCGGAACAGCGGGCAGTGCGCGCCTACGTTGCCGCGCTGCCCAATCCTTTCCCCATGTTGCCCGCCTCGAATGAGGTGATGGTGGCGCAAGGACGAGTCTGCGCCTTCCGCCATCCGGACGGCCCTGGACCGGACGCCGGCCAAGTATGGGTGGTCTGGGCGCTGGCCGACACCGGCCCCGCGCAAGTGGAACTCCCGGTACGACGAGCGCGCGTTGAAGTCATTTCGGTGGACGGCCAATCGAGTCCATTCGCCGTGAACGCCAGCCGGGTGCGGCTTGGTTTGAAGGGAGATTCGAAGATGCCGGCGCCGGTCATTGTCGTTGATCGCCCAATCGAAGCGGCAAACTGATGGCAACGATTCGCCACCACCGGTGACGGCTGCGGGTGTCGGCCAGGATCGCCGTCCCTGAAGCGACGCAGCCGGCGGTGGTCCTCGGCGGGCTGGTTTGGGGCCGCTACGCGTTGGGAGCGGGCGTCACGCGTGCCGCCCGCACGTTGCTTCACGCGAAGTTCACTGCTGGCCGCCGCGCTGGAGCGGGTCCCAGTACTGCGAGTTGATCAACGCAGTTTTGCTGCCGTCCGCCGGATTCGCTGGCGGATTGACCTTGTCGCTCTTGCGCGCTTCCGAGTGGCCATCGACGAACGCCACCACCGCCGTGCCAAGGTGGCGCTTGGGTTCCACGCCCTCATAGGTCGGGAACGAGCTGGACTTCACGACGTTGGGGTCCATGCAGGCCGATTCCCACCAGAGGCTGCTGCTCCAGGACGGCGGGTTGCCGTAAGGTTCCTTGTCGCCGACAATCAGGTTTTGTGATGGACCGAGGACCGCGCTTCGTTTGAACTGCACGTCCGCGTGGAATTTGATCCCGCCAACGGCAAGATCTTGGGGGTCGTACGGATGATGCCCGAGGAACCAGCCATTGTAACCGTAGCCTACCAGGTGGCAGTCGAAGGCCCATTGCCACGTGGTGCCGTCATCCAGGCGCTTGCCCTTGATGGCGGGGTCATGGAAGAGGTTGCTCCGGCCACCGCCGTAGGTCACGATGGTGGTGCCCCACCAGTTGGTCAGCGACGGCCCGGCGTCGGCGGTGTTCAGGTTTTGGTTCCGGTGGGCTGGAAAGATGTCTTGGTTGTCGTCCGTGTACAACTGCATGAACAGGTTGATCTGCTTCAGATTGTTCATGCAAACCACGCGCTGTCCCTTGGCCTTCGCGCGCGCGAGCGCCGGCAACAGCAACCCGGCCAGGATCGCGATGATGGCAATCACCACCAGCAGTTCGATCAAGGTGAAGGCCATCCGCCCCGGCGACCCGTAACGGCGGATGCCAAAGTGCCGGGGAATCCAACGAACCGGGGGGTCTTTTTTTGAGGCTTCGACGGAGAAAGCGAACTGGTTTCCGGCTTTCGCGTGCATGGGCGCAATATGCGCTTACGCAACTTCCGGTCAAGTCGCGAAACGGGATTGGAACGGCCGGCCTATTTGCGGACAGGAGTCGAACGCAACCGCTTTGGGGCACGGCTGTATGCCTTGCGCCAGCCGCAGCGATTTGAACCCCTCGGCGGCATCAAGCGTATCTCAACAGCCCAGCGATGCGAAGCGGTAGTGCCTGGTCTGACACACACAGTCGCGGTCCGGGGGCAATACCCGGCTGCACTCGATCCGCGTCACGCGGTCCCGCGCCGCAACACCGCTTCGGCGATCAGCCGGGCAGCTTGGTCCTCGGAGAACCGGTCGGTGTTGATGACGAGGTGGTAGATCAGCGGATCGTCAATGTCGGCGCGGAAATACTTTCGCAGATACCGCTGCCGGCCGCGGTCCTCCTTTTGCACGAGCGCCAGGGCGGCCTTCCGGCTCAGCTTGTCGAGTTCCATCAGCCGGGCCACGCGCCGTTCGAGTGACCCGACCAGCCGGACGTGAAACACATGGTCCAGCCGGGCAGTGATGACGTTCGCGCCGCGGCCGACGATAATGACGTTCCCCAGTTCGGCGAGGTGCAGGATGGTTTCGCTTGTTTGCGGGACAATGCGCCAGGACGACGGTTGGGCGCCGAGAAGCTCCTGCATCATGTCCTCGAGCTCGGACACCCGGTCCTCCGGCAGGAATTGAGCCAGGCGCGTCGGCAGGTTGTGGTCCTCGAGGACCTTTTCGACGAGGTTCCGATCGAACACGGTCCACGGCCGGGCGCCCGGGGCGCGCGTCTGGAGTTCGCTGGCCAGCTTGTCGGCAATGGTGTGGCCGCCGGAGCCGGTGGCGCGCGAGATCGTGACGGCGTAGCGCGGCGCCAGCTCAGCCCGGCGCTGCTCCGGCGTCTTGATCTGGGAGTGAATGAAGGTGAAACACTTGTCCAGTCCAGCCGGTTCGCTCATGGCAATTTCCCTTTCCCCGGGCGTGCGACGGCCCGCCGGTCCCGCGCCCAGTTTGCATTTTGCTCACAGCGTTTTTTCATGTGGGCTTACGCCAACGTAACACGTCGGCCCGACGCGACAATCACGGACTTCGGGTAGTGTCCCGATCTGGTGGGGCTCCGACGAGCCGGCTCGCGAGGATGCTCGCCCCACCGACAAGCCAATTGGGGACACGGTCGGACTTCGCAACCGGCCCGGATCCTACCGCTCCACGCGGAGGGTGACGGTGTCCCACGCGGGGACCGCGACCGCGCCGCCGGCGGGCGTCAACGGTTGCTCGCCCGTGTTGCTGAGCCAGACGTGCTTGGGCGCCGCGCCGGACCAGGTGAGCTTCGCCTGCGCGTCCCGACCAGATGCGCCGAACAGGCGGACGATCCACGCCCGGCCGTCGTCGCTCGGCTTCAACGCCGTGACCACGACATCGGCGGGCTGCACGCGCAGCAACGGCCGGTTCGAGGGCTCGCCGCGCGCGGCAACCGGCAGGAGCGGCTGGCTCCAGGCGGTGCTGAAACGCGTGGCGTCGGCCGGCAGGAATTTGCCGTGCGGCCGCAGTACGAAGCGGAACGTGATGAGCCCGTCCTGGTAGGCGCGATAATTCGTATGCCAGTGGTTGTTCATCGCCCAGATGTAGAGGCGCTGCGTCGGCGCGATGTGCTTGCGCCAGACTTTCGGGTTGGTCTGCGAACCGGTCATGTTGGCCGTGATGCCGCCGACCTCGAGCAACGGCGCGTCCAACGTGACCAGGGTGACGCCGTGATCGCGGTTTGACACGTCCGCCCACCGGCCCACGGCGAGCCAGTTCTTGCACGCGCTCGGCATCTGGTCCACCTCCGCCCGCATCCAGCCAAGCGGAATGTCGAGGCTCACGGCGCCGTCGGGCACGTTAAACGGAAAGGCGAAGTTGATGCTCTCCTTGCCGCCTTTCTGGGCGAACGACCAGTCGCCACCCTTGGCCGGAATCGCGGCCCGCTGCTTGTCCACCGTGTCGGCGAGTTCGACGTAATCGAAACCGGCGACGACGCGGAGTTCGCGCACGAGCTTGTTGCACGAGGGCGCGGCCGACTCGATGCGCAGCGTGGCCACCAGCGGTCCGCGCTCGACGACCGTTACGGTTACCGCGCCGTTGCGCTGCAGGTTTTTCAAGTCCTCGCCCGGCAGGAACCGGAAATCGTTCAGCGTTTCGCCACCGGCGGTGTCGGCGAGATTGCCGGCGATACCCTTGGCGGTGAATTCGCGGATGCCGCCGGTGGTGGCATCGAGGCGGACATGCACGCGTCCGTTGTCCAGCGAATCCGCGCCCGCGGTCGCGGCCGGGCCGGCGACGTAGGCGGCGCCGGCGGAGACGGTGTAGCGACGCGCCGCAAACGGCGGGACATCGCGGGCGACGAAGGCCAGCCCGCCGCTGGTGAGGCGTTGCGAGGGCACGGACTTGCCGGCCGCGTCGGTCACGCGGTCGCCGGCGGCGGAGAGTTCCGGTGGCAGGACGACCAGTTCGGTGCGCGGCCACGAGGTGGTGTTGAGGAGGTCCACGCCACCCGTCGGCACCGGCGTGCCCGCGGGCGCGCTCGCGAGGGCGGCGTCCAGCAGGTGGCGCGATTGCGCGTCCGCCTTGTCAGCGTAGCCCTTCTTGATCGCCCATTGCTCCTTCGTCTTCTGGCTTTCGGGGTCGCTGACGCTGCAATCGGCGCCCCAGGTGTGCTCGGAGTAGAGCAGGGTGTTGCGCCAGGCGGTGGCGAACTCGGCCGCGGGAAAAGCCGTCGGGCGGTTCATGGCGAACAGCGCGTCGGCCTGCACGAGGCGGTCGGAGGTGTTGCGGTTCATCGCCGTTTCGCGCGCCGATGAGCCGGCGCCGTCTTCCCAGTAGGGCGTCCAATCGCCATGCACGACCGGCAGCTTGTCGCCGTAGCGCTGCTCGAAGGCGCGGAAGGCGTCGCTGGTCCGCGCGATCACGAATTTCGGCCAGGCATACTGCGTGTCCCAGTCCTTGATGAACTCGCAGATGTCGGGATCCGGCACCGCGTTGTCGCCATGGCCGCTCCAGCGCACATAGGCGATGTCGTACGGATACTTTTCCTTTTCGAGCACACCCTGGTAATCATCCACGAACTGCGGGGTGAAATGATTGATCAGGTGGGACATCGCGTAGCCCATGTAGGGAATCCATACGAGCACGCGCTCGCGCCCCGACGGCGATGTCCACCAGAACGGCTTGTTCTCCCATTGCACCAGAATGTCGCCGATGCGGTCGAAGTAGTTCGGTGCGGTCGAGAAATACCGGATGCCGGCGTGGGCCATGGCGGTGACGGTGCCCCAGGTGTAGCCCGGCACGTCGCTGATCATTGCCGAGTCCACCGGCACGCCCGTCAACGCGGACAACTCGGTGGCGTAGTGGAAAAGCTGGAGCAGCTCCTCGGACCGGCAGAGGCCGGTGAGTTCGTTCAAGTACATGCCGTTCAAACCCACCTGCCCGCTCTTGACGGCGGCGAGGAAGTCGGCGCGTTGCGCGTCGTTCAGGCGGTGCAGATAGAGGTCCGCCGCCCAGAGCACCTCGACGTTCCAGACGAAGCGGGCGCCAGGGGGATAAGCCGCGGTGCGCTTCGCCGCGGCAATGCCTTCGACCAGGTTGTTGACCTGCTTCTTCTCGATTGCGGTCTGGATTTCCGTGTAACCGATGTCGGTGTGCGAGTGCGGCAGGACGAACACCGTGAGCTTGCGCACCGGTTTCAGCGTCACCTCGCGGCTGGCCAGCGTCCCGCCCGCAGCCTCGACGGTCACCTTGCGCTGCGTCGGGGCTCCCACCGCGGGCACCGCGAAGGTCAGGGTCTGCTCGCCGCGTTGCAGCCGGATGGTCTGCTCCCCGGCGTTCTCGACGCGCACGGTGGCGGCCCGCGGTTCGCCGAAGTGGCGCAACGTGACCAGCACCGGCTGGGTCGTCTGGCCGTCCGTCTTCCGCAACGCCCGCACCGCCTGCACCCGCGCCACCACCGTGTGGGAAGCGACGGTCCCCAGCTCGGCGCCCGCCGGCGTCACGAGCCCGAGCGCGTCGTAGAGCATCCAACTTCCGCTGGTCGTTGTAATCTGGACGTCGTTGTCGCCGACATGCAGCAGCTCGGCGGGGAACGCGATCGCAAACTCCTGTCGTCGTCCCTTGGCGGGCTCGCCGCGGACGGAATCGTCGGTGGCGCCGGCGGTCAGGACGCGCTCGAACGCGCGTCCGTTGACGAGGATTTGCAGGTGCGGCGGCGCGGCGCGTTGGGTGTCGAGGAGGTTGACCTTCAGCCGGCATTCGCCGCCGGCGGGGAGCGTCTTGAGCGCGAACAGGATGGTGAAGGTGTGGGTCCGGCTGCCCGCCCACACATCACCGGGACCGGGGTGGACATAGGGCCAGTCGCGTTTCGCGTCGGATTCGCCGACGACGAAGAAGGCGTCCTCGCGGAACTGGTCAAAGCCGCCGGGGGCCAGGGCGAATTCGGCGTTGCTGCCGTCGGGCTGACCGATCTGCCAGAGCGAGCTGGCGTCGGCCGCGCGCGCGGACGGGGTGCCGCGACTGGCGACCACGGCGAGCACGGCGCTGGTGAGCAGGCTGGCAAAACGAGCGGGTCGAAGCGTGGTGGATTGCATGGCGCCATTCTAGCGCTGGAACAATCTCGAACGCAAAACCAAACGGGAGCGGTACCCTGGGTGTCAGCGCGCTGCCGGCGGGCGGGCCAGTCCCGGCGGCAGAAACGACGGACTGACGCCTGCCAGGCGGAAACGCCGGTCAAGCAGCGCCACGACGGGTTGGAAATCATTCGATGTGCGGAGATTGGTGAAGATGGCGTTGTGAATCTTCAAATCAACCGCCTGGGCGCGTTCCGGGGTGGCCAGGGCGTGGCGCTTGAAGGTGCCGAACGAGAGGTTGAGCGTGTCGATGCCGGCGAACTGGAGGCGGCTGCCGCCCGGCGGCCGGGACGAAAGCGCCGCGATGATGTCCTGAAGGTTCGAGCCGCCGTCCGGGCCGTCCACCTGGATGAGTTCGGCGACGTCCAGCCGCAGCAGTGTGAGGTGCAGCCGGCCTTCCCCGAGCGCCGCGCGGTCGTACTCGAGGTGCAGTTCGGCGATGTCGAGAAAGGGCGCGCCGCCGAAGGCGGGCGGGTTGTAGAACCGGAGGTGTTCGAGCGTGAGGGTGGGGGCCAGCAGGCCGAGGTCGCAACGGTCGAGGCGGGTTTCGAGGCCGGTGGCCGCGCGGAGGCGGCTGGCGATCAGTTCGCGGGCGAGGATGTCCTTGGCCAGGATGAGTCCGATGGCCAGGACGATGGCCAGCAGCAGCAGGCGGAAGAGCCAGCGGACGATGAACCGCATGGGCGATGGTTACCACGGCGCGCGGGCGGACGCAACGGGCGGGCCGCGGTTTTGGCTGGTATTTGTAATAATTCTAAGTATTGACAGTGGCCGGCGCGGCGCTATGGTGCCGGGCGGCATGACCAAGAAACTGCCCATTGATTTTCTGGACGAGCGGTTGAACCAGCACCTGGCCCGGACCGGGCTGCGGTTCACCGTGCAGCGCCGGCACGTGTACGGCGTCCTGCTCGCAAAACGGGACCATCCCAGCGCCGAGGAGGTGTTCATCCGGGCCAAGGAAAAAATGCCGGACATCTCCATGGCCACGGTGTACAACTGCCTGGACACGCTGGTCCAGTGCGGCCTGGTCCGGCAGGTCAATCACGAGCGGGGCGCGACGCGGTATTGTTCGAACATGTGCGAGCACCACCATTTTTACTGCGACGAGTGCGGTGGGGCCTTCGACATCGCCACCGAGCCGGGCAGCCACGAACCGGAAATGCACATGCCGCCGGGTTTTCTGATGAAGCATTACGAGATCACCTTCCGCGGGCTTTGCCCGGATTGCACCGCCAAACAGGCGGGCGCGCGCCGCGGCGCGGCCGCCCACCGCTCATGAGCACCGACAACTCGACCATCGAGCAGTTCGTCAACACCGAGTATAAATACGGTTTTGTCAGCGACATCGCCACCGACTCGCTGCCGCCCGGGCTCAACGAGGACGTCATCCGCACCATCTCCGCGAAAAAACAGGAGCCGGACTTCCTGCTCAACTGGCGTCTGCGCGCCTACCGGCACTGGCTGACCACGGCCGAGCCGCACTGGGCAAAGGTCCGGCACGCGCCGATCGATTACAACGCGATCATCTATTTCGCCGCGCCCAAGCCCAAGAAAAAGCTCAACAGCCTCGACGAGGCGGACCCGGAACTGGTGCGCATGTTCGCGAAACTCGGCATCTCCCTCGACGAACAGAAGCGGCTGGCGGGCGTCGCCGTGGACGCGGTCATGGACAGCGTTTCCGTGGCCACCACGTTCAAGGAGGAACTGAGCAAACACGGGGTCATCTTCTGCTCGTTCTCCGAGGCGGTGCGCCAGCATCCCGACCTGATCGAAAAGCACCTCGGCTCGGTGGTGCCCCCCACCGACAATTTCTTTGCCGCGCTCAACTCCGCCGTGTTCAGCGACGGCTCCTTCTGCTACATCCCCAAGGGCGTCCGCTGCCCCATGGAGCTGTCCACCTATTTCCGCATCAACACCGCGGGCACGGGCCAGTTCGAGCGCACCCTCATCGTCGCCGAGGAGGGCAGCTACGTGAGCTACCTTGAAGGCTGCACCGCGCCGATGCGCGACGAAAACCAACTCCACGCCGCGGTGGTGGAACTGGTCGCCGCCGACCGCGCGCAGATCAAGTACTCGACCGTGCAGAACTGGTATCCCGGGGACAAGGAAGGCCGCGGCGGCATCTACAACTTCGTCACCAAGCGCGGCCTGTGCAAAGGCCGGGACTCGAAGATTTCCTGGACCCAGGTCGAAACGGGCTCCGCGATCACGTGGAAGTACCCGAGCTGCGTGCTCCTGGGCGAGAATTCGGTCGGCGAATTCTATTCGGTGGCCCTGACCAACAATTACCAGCAGGCCGACACCGGCACCAAGATGATCCACGTCGGCAAGAACACCCGCAGCACCATCGTCTCAAAGGGCATCTCGGCCGGGCACGGCCAGAACAGCTACCGCGGGCTGGTGCAAATCCGCCCGGGCGCGGAAAACGCGCGCAATTTCTCGCAGTGCGACTCGCTGCTGCTCGGCGACCAGTGCGGCGCGCACACGTTCCCGTACATCGAGGCGAGGAATGCCTCGGCCCAGATCGAGCACGAGGCGACGACCTCGAAGATCGGCGAGGACCAGATTTTTTACTGCAACCAGCGCGGCATTGCCACGCAGGACGCCGTCAACCTGATCGTCAACGGCTTCTGCAAGGAGGTGTTCAAGGAACTGCCGATGGAATTTGCCGTGGAAGCCCAGAAGCTGCTCGGCGTCAGCCTGGAAGGCAGCGTCGGGTGAGCGCGGTGGGCCAGCGGAAGTCTCCTTGGCCAGCCGGCGCAGTGTGGAAGTCAGCTTGGAAGCGATCTGAACATGAGCGAACCATTTATTCTCGAGATCAAGGACCTGGTGGCCGGGGTGCAAGGCAAACCGATCCTCCGGGGGATCAGCCTCGCCATCCGGCCGGGCGAGGTCCATGCCATCATGGGGCCCAACGGCAGCGGCAAGAGCACGCTCGCCGCCGTGCTGGCGGGCCGCGACGGCTACGAGGTCGCCGGCGGCACTGTCCGTTATCTTGGCCAGGACCTGCTCGAACTCAAGCCCGAGGAGCGCGCCCGCGCCGGCGTTTTCCTCGGCTTCCAGTATCCCGTCGAAATTCCGGGCGTGAACTCCACTTATTTTCTCAAGACCGCGCTGAACGAGATCCGCAAACACCACGGCCTGCCGGAACTCGACGCCATGGATTTCCTCGCCCTGGTCAAGGACAAGATCAAGCTGCTCGACCTCGACGAGGCCCTGCTCAAACGCGCGGTTAACGTCGGCTTCTCCGGCGGCGAGAAAAAGCGCAACGAAATCTTCCAGATGGCCGTGCTCGAACCGAAGCTCGCCATCCTCGACGAAACCGATTCCGGGCTCGACATTGACGCGCTGCGGGTCGTGGCGAACGGCGTCAACAAGCTGCGCCGCCCGGACAACGCGCAACTCGTCATCACCCACTACCAACGGTTGCTGAATTACATCGTGCCGGATTTTGTGCATGTGCTGATGGAGGGCTCCATCGTGCGCTCGGGCGGGAAGGAACTCGCGCTTGAGCTCGAAGCCCGCGGCTATGACTGGCTCGCGCCCGCCGCCAGCGCCGCCTGATCGTGACCCGTGCACCGTGAAGAATGATCTCATGAAGGATACCGAGCTTTTTGTGGACGGCGTCGCCGCCGCCGCCCGGGCGGCCGCCGGCCTTGGCCAACCCGCCTGGCTGAGGCCGATCCGGCAGGCCGGCCTGGCGCGCTTCACCGAGCTGGGCCTCCCGACGTTGAAGCACGAGGACTGGCGCTTCACGAACCTGGCCCCGCTCGCCCAACTGCCGTTCAAGCCGGCGACGGAATCCGCCCGGGAAAACCTCGATCTGGCGGTTCTTGCCGGCCTGCCGTTCAGCGGCCTGCCGGGCGACCGGCTCGTGTTCGTGGACGGGCATTTCGCCCCGGCACTTTCCCGCGTGGGCGCGCATCCCGCGGGCGCGCGCGTGGGCAGCCTGGCGGCCGCGTTGCACCACGACAGCGCGTTGGTTGAGCCGTGCCTGGGGCGGTGGTCGCGGACGGAAGCAAACGCGTTCACTGCGCTCAACGAGGCGATGTTTGAGGATGGCGCGTTCATTCACGTTCCGGATGGCGTGGCCATTGCCGAGCCGGTCCAATTGATTTTCCTCACCACCGGCCGCGAACCCGGTGTTGCCAGCCAGCCGCGGAATCTGATCCTCACTGGGCAGGAAAGCCGGATTACGATCCTGGAAATCCATGCCGGCCTGGCGGAAGCCCCGACCTTCACCAATACGGTCACCGAGCTGGCCGTCGGCGACCACGCCACGGTCGAGCACCTGAAGCTGCAGGATGAGCGCGCCGGGGCGTTCCATTTCGCGGCATTGTACACGCACCTGGGGCGGAGCAGCAACCTGGTGGCGCATTCGTTCGCCCTGGGCAGCCGGCTGGCGCGGCAGAACATTCGCACCGTGCTCGACGGCGAGGGGATCGAGTGCGTGCTCAACGGACTTTACCTCGGCAGCGGCGCGCAGCTCCTGGACCACCACATGATCGTGGACCACGCGCGGCCGCATTGCGCGAGCCACGAATACTTCAACGGCATTCTGGCGGATCGCGCCAGAGGCGTCTTTCACGGCCGGATTCTGGTGCGCCCGGGCGCGCAGAAGACCGATGCCAAACAGACGAACAAGAACCTCCTGCTGTCGGACAAGGCGACGGCCGACACCAAGCCGCAACTGGAGATTTACGCGGATGACGTGAAATGCACGCACGGCGCCACCGTCGGCCAGCTCAATCCGGAATCCATTTTCTATCTCCGCTCCCGCGGCATCCCGGAGGCCACCGCGCGACGCATGTTGATTCATGCCTTCGCTGGTGAGATTATCGAACGCGTTCGCTGCGCCCCGGCGCGCGAGGAACTTGACCGGCTGGTCTGGCAGCGGCTGGACCGTCACCGGCAGGTCCGGGTGGACGGGGCCGACGCCTGAACCGGACGGCGGCGGCGGACACGCGAACGGTGGCCATCATGTTGGATGAACTGAACGAGCTTTATCAGCAAGTGATCCTGGATCACAGCCGGACGCCGCGGAATTTCGGCCCGCTGGCCACCGCGAATCGTGTGGCCCAGGGACGCAATCCGCTGTGCGGCGACAACATTACGCTTTACGTTCAGATGGACGGCGACGTGGTCAAGGACATCCATTTTCAGGGCTCGGGCTGCGCGATCTCCAAGGCCTCGGCTTCGATCCTGACCGAGGCGCTCAAGGGCCGCACGCGGGCCGAGGTGAAGGCGCTGTTCGAGCAGATTCATAAAATGGTGACGACCGGCGAGGTGCCCGCGGAAGGATTGGGCAAGCTCGCGGTGTTCGCCGGAGTTCACAAGTTCCCGGCCCGGGTGAAATGTGCCATCCTTCCCTGGCACGCGCTGATGGCCGCCGTGGACGGCCGGCAACAGCCCGTCTCAACCGAATGACCCCCCGCCATGAGTGCTGCTCCTGCCACCGTCAAAGACACCGTCACCCTCAGCCGGGACGTGCGGGCCTCCGTGATCCCCGTCGGGACCAAGGTTACTCTGCTCGCCGGCGAGGAGGCGCGGATCACGCAGTCGCTGGGCGGCAGTTACACCGTCATCGTCAACGGCAACATGTTCCGTATCGAGGGGACTGACGCCGATGCGTTGGGCTTGGAGGTTGCCCTGGCGCCGGTGGCCGCCCGTGGCACGCCGCGCCCGGCCGAAGAGGTGGAGAAACTGGTCTGGGACACGCTCAAGACCTGTTACGACCCGGAGATTCCGGTGAACATCGTGGACCTCGGCCTGGTTTACGATTGCCGGGTCACCCCGGCCAGCGCGGTCAACACCTTTCGGGTGGACATCAAGATGACGCTTACCGCCCCCGGTTGCGGCATGGGGCCGGTGCTCCAGCAGGACGTGCAGAACCGGGCCATCGCCATCGAGGAGGTGGATGAGGTGAATGTCGAACTGGTTTGGGACCCGCCGTGGAACCAGGGCATGATGACCGAGGCCGCCAGGCTCCAGCTCGGGCTCTACTGAGCGTGCCGGCACCGAACACATGAATACCACGCCTGTGATTTGCCGGCCGCCGCCACCGCGCGACGAAGCCGACTGGCGCGCGGATTTTCCGATCCTCGACCAGCAGGTCAACGGCCGGCCGTTGATCTATTTCGACAACGCCGCGACCAGCCAGAAACCGCTGGCGGTGCTCGAGGCCCTCGATCGCTATTACCGCCACGACAACGCGAACGTCCACCGCGGCATCCACGAACTGAGCAACCGCGCCACCGCCGCCTACGAGGGCGCCCGGGCGCGTGCCGCCCGCTTCCTCAATGCCCGCGGACCGGAGGAGATCATTTTTACCCGCGGCACCACCGAGGCGATCAACCTCGTGGCCAACGCCTGGGGCAACGCCCGGCTCAGGCCCGGTGACCGCATCCTGCTCACCGAGATGGAGCACCACAGCAACATCGTCCCGTGGCAGCTCCTGGCGGCCCGCACCGGCGCGCACCTCGTCTATCTGCCGGTTACCGGCGACGACGGATTGCTCGACCTCAGCCGGCTCGACGCGCTCCTGACGCCCGCGGTCCGGCTGTTCGCGTTCACGCACATCTCCAACACGCTGGGCACGATCAATCCCGTCGCCGAACTCTGCGCGCAGGCCCGCCGGCGGGGCGTGGTGACCTTGGTGGACGCCGCGCAAAGCGCCGGGCACATGCTGCTGGATGTGCAGGCCCTGGACTGCGATTTCCTCGCCTTTTCCGGCCACAAAATCTGCGGACCCACGGGCATCGGCGTCCTGTATGGCCGCAAGGAAATCCTCGAGGCCACCCCGCCCTGGCAGGGCGGCGGCGACATGATTTCGAGCGTGGGGTTTTTTGAGAGCCAGTGGAACACGATCCCGCACAAGTTCGAGGCCGGCACGCCCGACATCGCCGGCGCGGTCGGCCTCGCGGCGGCAATGGACTACCTCGACGCCATCGGTCGCGACCGGATTTTCCGCCATGACCAGGAACTCGCCGCGCGCGCCCATGAGCAAATGTCGCGCCTCAGCGGCATCCGCATTTTCGGTCCAGCCCGGGGTCGCGCCGGGGTGGTCAGCTTCCTCCTGAACGACATCCATGCCCACGATCTGGTGACGGTGGCGGACCAGTTTGGCGTGGCGCTTCGCGGCGGCCATCACTGCAATCAGCCGTTGATGAGCAAGCTCGGCGTGGCCTCGACCGCCCGTGCCAGCTTCTACTTCTACAACACGCGGGACGAGGTGGACCGGTTTGTCGAGGTCCTCCGCGAGATCCAAAAGTTCTTCCGCGTCTGAGGCGCCGGCCTCCCGCTTCAGCTCCGCCGGCCGCCGCTCACTTCACTTCGCTTTGGATTTCACCTGCCTGGACGCGCGTCGTCAGCGCCTGGCCCGGGCGGGTTTCCGCCGCCGAACGAATGACCCGGCCGCTGGTCGCGTCGCGCGTGATCGAGTAGCCGCGGCCAAGAACCTGCTCCGGTGACAACAGTCGCAATTGCTCGTTGAGCGCTCCCAACCGCTGGTTGTGCTCCTGCAAGTTTGATCGCATCCGTTCGCGGAGTCGCCGCCCGAGTTGCGTCAACGCCTCGCCTCGCCGTGCCAGTTGCTGGGCCGGACGCAGCCGCCGCCAGGCCGAATGCAGCGCCCCCCGGCGGACCTGGGCTTCGCGCACGCGCTGGTGCGCCGCCCGCGCCAGGCTCGCCTGCAGGTCGTCCAACCGCTGCCACTGCTCCCGCAGCCGGCCGCGCGGGTGCGCCCGGGCCAGCCGCTGCACCAACGCGGCGAGGTCGGTCCGGGCCCACCCGAGTTGCTGCGCGGCGAGCTGGTGCAGCCGGGCCGCCGTCTCGGCCACAAAATCCCGGCTGGCGAAGGCGCCTTCCGTGATGAGTTCGGCCGCGGCGCTGGGCGTGGCGGCCCGCAGGTCGGCGACGAAATCGCTGATCGTGAAGTCAATTTCGTGGCCCACTGCGGAAACCACCGGCAGCGCCGACGCGTAAATGGCGCGGGCAACCACCTCCTCGTTGAACGCCCACAAATCCTCGAGACTGCCGCCGCCCCGCGTCACCAGAATGAGATCGAGAATGGGAGCGGTCGCCGTCGTCCCGGCCGGCGAGGGTTTTCCCAGCGCGTACTCGTTCAGCCGCTCGATGGCGTCCGCAATTTCGGCGGCGGCGCCCTCGCCCTGGACCCGGCAGGGGGCGAGGACGATCTCCAGCGATGGCTGGCGGCGGCCGATCACGTGCAACACATCGCGCAACGCGGCCCCGGTGGGCGAGGTGACGAGGCCAAGGCGCTGCGGGTAGCGGGGGATCGGCCGTTTCCGTTCGGGCGCGAACAGTCCCTCGGCATTGAGCTTCTGCTTGAGCCGCTCGAAGGCGAGCTGCAGGGCGCCAACGCCCTGAAGTTCCACCGCGGTGACCCGGAGCTGATATTGCCCGCGCGGTTCATAGACGGTCAGTTCGCCCTCCAGCAGCATGTGGCGCCCGTCTTCGAGCAGATCCCGGCCGGCTCGCGCTTCGCCGCGGAAGAGCACGCAACTGAGCTGTGCCGAGGCGTCCTTGAGGGTGAAATAACAGTGACCGGAGGCCTGCCGCCGGAGGTTCGTGATTTCGCCGGAAACCCAAACCCGTCCGATGTGTTGTTCGAGCAGGCGCTTCACCTGCATCGTGAGCTCCGCGACGGTCAGCACGCGACGGGTCTCGGCGGCGGGAAAGAGTTCGCCAAAATCCCACTGTGATTTGGTCGGGCGCGGCACGACGTTCACGTTGGACCAACCGCTTCCGAAACCCGGCGGATGCTGATGGCTTTGCCGGTGGCGGGGTCGAGTTCGAGGAGTGCGCCTTGCAGGAACACGTGGTTGGCGGCGACCTCGAAGCGCTGCGGCATGTTGGTCAGAAACCGTTTCAACACCGCCTCCGTCCTGCGCCCCAGCACGCTGTCGTGCGGACCGGTGAAACCGGCGTCGGTCAGAAAGGCGGTCCCGTTGGGAAGAATCTGTTCATCGGCGGTCTGGACGTGCGTGTGGGTGCCGATCATGGCGCTGACTTCGCCGTCCACCATGCGCGCCAGCGCGATTTTCTCCGACGTGGCCTCGGCATGAACGTCCACGATGATCAGCCGGGTCTGCGGGCGGAGGCGGTCCACTTCGGCGCGCAGGGCGAGGAAGGGGTTTTCGAGGTCCGGCATGAAGACCCGGCCCTGCACGTTGACGATGGCGACCGGGGGGAATCCTTCCTTGTGGAACAGCGTGCTGCCCTGGCCCGGCACCCCCGGCGGGTAATTCAGGGGGCGGACAAAACGGGGTTCGTTGTGGAGAAGCGTCACGATTTCCTTCTGGTCCCACAGATGGTCGCCGCTGGTAATGATGTCCACGCTGCCGGCAAAGAGTTCGCCCGCAGTGGCCAGCGTGAGGCCCGAACCGCCGGCGGCGTTCTCGCCATTGGCGATGACCAGGTCAATCCCGTGTTCCTGGCGCAGTCGGGGCACGATGTAGCGCACGGCGCGCCGGCCCGGCTCGCCCACCACGTCGCCAATAAAAAGAACCTTCATGGCAGGAGAGTAAACCGCAAGGCCGCGCGGCTGGCGAGTGGATAACATGGGGCACATCCAGGCAGTGACCGCCATCGCCTCGGGGTTGGACCGCGGCAAAAGCAGAGTCAACGGTGGGTCGCGGACTGCCGGGCCGCGACTGCGATCACAGGTTGCCCACGACAACTGCCCCCCAGCGGTCGGGCAGCCGCCCAAGCAAGCGGTTAGAGGCCGCACGCTACAGCAGATTGGACTCCCCAGACAGTCCCGGCGACCACGGCATTCCCCAGAACCGACAACCCGAAGCGTATTGCGGTGCTTCAAGCGCGCGACTTTTCCTCACCGAATAAACCGTTTGCTTCCCGGCGGGCGTATGGTAGAAAGACTCCCCGCTTTTTAACCGGCAGCGGAACCGAGAGATTTTTATGTCGCAACATCGTAGCCTGCGCGCCGCCAGCACGCTCGGCGCCAAGAAGAATGTCCTGAAGCGCTTCGAGCGCGTCGAATTGCTCAAACGCCGCGGTCAGTGGAAGGAAGGCGATCGCGTGACCGGCCTGCGCAAGACCAAGGCGGTGGTCTGAACCGTCCCCTCACCGGGAAACCGGCGGGCTCTCGGCGGCCCCGCGCTGATGCGACCGTGAACGTGCGCCTCCAGAAATACCTGGCGGATGCCGGGGTCGCTTCCCGGCGCGCCAGCGAGGCCCTCATCACCGCCGGCCGCGTTCAGGTCAACGGCACCACTGTCCGCGAACTCGGCACCAAGGTGGACCCGGCCAGCGACCGCGTGGTCGTGGACGGCAGCCCCGTCCGCCCGCGGCGCAGGCTCCACCTGGCCATCAACAAGCCCCGGGGGTTCATCTGCTCGAAAAGCGACGAGGCGTCCCGCGACATCGTCACCGACCTGCTCCCCGCCGAGTGGCGCGATGTTTATCCCGTCGGCCGGCTGGATCGCGAGAGTGAAGGTTTGCTGTTCCTGACCAACGACGGCGACTTCTGCCTGCGGATGACGCATCCCCGTTATGGCGTTGCCAAGCACTACCTGGCCACCGTGGTCGGCAAGGTCGAGTCCCACGTTGCCCACCGTCTGACGCACGGCGTGTTGAGCGAAGGCGAAACCCTGCGTGCGCGCCGGGTGAGGATCCTCGCCGCGAACGGCTCTCGCAGCCTCGTGGAGCTGGAGTTGACCGAGGGCCGGAACCGCGAAGTCCGGCGGATGTTCGAGGCGCTGGGTTTCACCGTCGAGCGGCTGGTGCGGACGCAGATCGGCCCGATCAAGCTGGGCGAGCTGCGCACGGGCAAGTGGCGCGTCTTGAGCGAACCCGAACTGCGGTCGCTCCAACAGACGCCCGCCGCGCCGCAACCACCCGTAACGCGCCCCCGGGCGCGGGTCGGCCGGCGCGGCACGCTGCTGCGGCGACCCGCACGACGCCCGGCCCCACGAAGGCCCCGCTGAACTGGCCTGGACCGGACCAAGCCGGTAGTGTCCTGATTTGCGTTTCCAGGAGCGCGGCTGTGCGCGAAGCGTCAGCCGCAGCAGGTGGAAAACGCTGCGGCTGGTTTCCGACACAGCCGTGGTCCATTCATCAGGACACTGCCACCAAGCCGGGGCCATTGACAGAACCGGCCACTGGCTTTCTACTCTTTTGAGCTATGAGATGGCATTCCCCCTTCGCGGGAATCATTTTTTCGTTGGTGGTGCTGGCCCCGGCCGGCGTTGGCGCGCCGTCCACCGCCGTGGTCAACCGGGACCACGTGAACATTCGCGCCCAGGCCACAATGACGGCGGAGATCATCGCCCAACTGCAGAAGGGCGAAACCGTGACGGTGCTGGACACGGCCAAGAACCCGGGTGCATCGGGCGACGAGCCGGCGGCATGGTCGAAGATCGTGCTTCCCGCCGACACGCCGGTCTGGGTTTATGCCCCGAGCATTGACCCGGCCACGAAAGCCGTTCGCGTCCCGAAGCTGAACGTCCGCGCCGGTCCGGGGAGCAATTTCAGCGCAATCGGCAGCCTGACCAAGGGCACGGTCGTCAGCGATATTCGCGTGCTGGACCAGTGGATGGAAGTCACCGCGCCCAGCAGCAGCTTCGCCTACGTCGCCGCGCAATTCCTCGACCCGACCAATGCGGCTCCCGCCCAGGCACATGCCGCGACGAAGCCGGTGCCGTCCACGGAAACCGCCCCGCCACCGCCGGTCGCGACCACGCCGCCCCCGCTCCTGCCCAGGCCGGTGACCACCGAGCGTCCGACGGTCGTGCCCGCCGTCCCGCCGCCGGCTACGAACGAACCCGCACCGCCCGTCAATGCCAAACCCGAACCTCCGACGCCCGCACCCACCGCGGCCGCCGAGCCGAAGCCGGAAGTCGCGCCGCCCGCGACCGACCCCACCAGGAAACGGATCGTGAGTCGTGAAGGCATTGTCCGCGACACGTTGAGCATCCAAGCGCCGACGGATTATGAACTGGTCGGCGCGGATACCGGCAAGGTGCTGAATTATCTTTTGCCGGCGTCGCCGGCGATCAAGCTGCGGCCCTACCACGGCCAGCGAATCATCGTCACCGGGGAGGAGCAGTTCGATCCGCGCTGGAAAGTCACGCCGATGATTGTGGTGCAAACCATCGAGCTTGCCCCGTGACCGCGCCCGCGAACCTGATTGATGGCCGTGCCATCGCGGAGGAGATCCACCGCGAAACAGTGGCGCGCATCGCCACGTTGCGCGAACGCGGTGTCCAGCCCGGCCTGTCCTTCGTGCGCGTGGGCGAGGACCCGGCCTCGCGATCCTACGTGGGCATGAAGGAGCGCATGAGCGCCCGGCTGGGCCTGTGGACCGAAACCCACATCCTGCCCGAGACGACGACCGAGGCGCAACTCCTCGAACTGATCGCCCGCCTGAACAGCGACCCGCGGGTCCACGGCATCCTCGTGCAGGCGCCCTTGCCGCGCCACATCAGCGCGGCGCGCGTCTATGCTGCGGTCCTGCCCGCGAAGGACGTGGACGGCTTCAACCCGGTCAATGTCGGCAAGTTGATGCTGGGCGACACCGACGGCTTCGTGCCCTGCACCCCGGCGGGCGTTCACCAACTGCTCATCCGCTCCGGGGTGCCGACGGACGGGGCGGAGGTGGTGGTGTTGGGCCGCGGTAACATCGTCGGCAAACCGATGGCCGCGTTGCTGCTCCAGAAGGCCAAACACGCCAACGCCACGGTCACGCTCTGCCACTCGGCCACCCGCGACATCGGGACGCATTGCCGCCGGGCGGACATTCTCATCGCGGCCATGGGCGTGGCCGCCTTCGTCAAGGCGGACATGGTCAAGCCCGGCGCCACCGTCATTGACGTGGGCGTGAACCGTGTGGAGGACCCGACGACCAAGTCCGGCTGCCGCCTGGTCGGGGATGTGGACTTCGCCGCCGTGCAGCCCGTGGCGGGGCGCATCACCCCGAACCCGGGCGGCGTGGGTCCGATGACCATCGCCATGTTGATGCACAACACCGTGCGGGCGGCGACCCAAGCCACCACCTGAATTCCAGTTCACCGATAACCCAACTCCAAACATCACCCATGCAACCGACCCGCATTCTCCCTGACCTGCAGGCTTCGCTCCTGTGCGAAGACGTCCGCCAGGAATCGTCCGGCAATTTCATCATCATCGGCGTCATCGGCTACGTCCGCCTGCCGCAGGTGCCGGTCACCGCGACGAAGCTCTGTGTGTTCAACCGCTGGACTGCCGGCGTCGGCGCCTTCACGGAAAACGTCCGGCTGATCGGTCCGGACGGGACGACCGTGCTGCGTCAGAGCACGGTCAAGTTTGGCCTGCAGGACGCCGCGCATCACGCGATCAACGTGACGGTGTTCGGCCAGATCGAGTTCGCCACCCCCGGAGTTTATTACGTCGAGGTGCTGGTGGATGAGGTCATGAAGCTCCGTTTCCCGGTGCCCGTCTTCGTTCAGCCGCCGCCCAAGCCCGGCGCGCAGGCTCCGCAGGCCCCGCCGGAGCCCGCCGCGCCGCAGTCCTGAGGGCGCGGGTCGCCCGCCATGGAAGTCGAACCGCCTTCGCGCTTGCCGGCTGCCCGCGGACCCTGGTTGCCGTTGACGGCAGGGAGGGTCGCTGCTTTCGCCTCCGCCGGCACGCCTCGGCTGCTGCTGGTCGCGGCCTTGGCGGCGTTGCTCGTGGGCGCCGTCAGCGCGCGTTTTCTTGCCGTGAGCTGGTGGCCGGTCCTCAACCGCGCCATCAGCCAGTTGCCCGCCGACGGCTCGATTCGCACCGGCCACCTGGTCTGGCCTTCCACCACGGTCGAAACCCTCGCCGACAACGGCCTCCTCGCGGTTGTGGTGAACCCCACGGGCCGGCCGCGGAGCGGATCGGGCACCGACGTACAAATCGAGTTTGCTGCGGACGGATTGAACGTGGCCTCGCTGTTGGGTTACCTGGCGGTTCCCTATCCATCGGGGCTGAACCTGCCGCTCAACCGGACCGAACTCGAACCGCGCTGGGGCGCCTGGCAACCGCACTTGCTGGTCGCCACCGGTGCGATGATCGCCCTCGGCCTGCTGGCATTCTGGTGCCTCCTGGCCGTTCCGCTGGCGGTCATCATCGCGCCTTATGCCCGGTTGCTCGGACGCCCGACCGGCTGGGCGGGCTGCTGGCGATTGTGTGTGGCGGCGTTTGTGCCGGGAGCGCTCGTGCTGGCCGCGGCGGTGGCGCTCTACACCAGCCGCCAAATCAACCTCCCCGAGCTGCTGCTCGCCGTCGGGGTTCAGGTTTTTCTCTCCCTCCTGCTGCTGCTCTTCGCGCCGTTCTGGCTGCCGGCCCGCGAGCCAGCCTCGCCCTTCCGGCCGATGGAGACACCGCCCATCGCCCGCCCGGCTCGCGCCGACAAGGCCAGGACCGACGCCAATCCCTTCGCACCGCCACCTGAGCCGCTGGCCCCACTCGCCCCGCCGCCACCGGCCAAACCAATCTCGCCACCGGCCCCACCTGGGCCGGCGTCGCCGCCTCTCCCGCCCGCGCCGGCAAGCCGCCCAGCTCCTCCGCCCGAAGAACCGCCCGCGGACATGCCGCTCAACCCGTCGTAGCGCCGATCGGCCGCCATCACAGACCGGCCGCGTCCAGTTCCAGAAAACAGACGCACACCGGCGAGCCCGCCGCCAGTTTCGTCCCGGTCGGTTCCAACCGGCCCGTGTTCGTGTCAACCCGGAACACGACGATCTCGCTGTTGTCCTGGCTGGCGGCCCACAGCCAGCGGCCCGTCGGATCAAGCGCGAAGTGACGCGGTGTCCGTCCGCCGGACGGTACGCGTTCGATCAACTGAAGCGCCCCGCTGCGAGCGATGGCGAAGACCGCCAGGCTGTCGTGGCCACGATTCGAGGCATAGAGAAACCGGCCGTCTGGATGAACCGCCAGTTCCGCCGCCGTGCTCTGGCCTTGAAAATCCGCCGGCAGCAAGGGGGACCCAGCCTGTTCCGTCAATCCGCCGGTCGCGGCGTCAAACGTGAACTCCGTCACGGTCGAGACCAGTTCGCTGATGACGTAGGCATGGTGTCCGTCGGGATGGAATACCAAGTGGCGCGGGCCGGAACCTGGCTTCAGCGCCGTGAACGGCGGATCGCCCGGTGCCAAGGTCCCGTCCGCGTGGTTGAAGCGGTACGTCACCAACTGGTCGAGGCCGAGATCGGGCACGAACAGGAAGCGCTCGTCAGGAGAGAGCGTCGCGCCATGCGCGTGCGGCGCCTCCTGCCGCTGGCGGTTCACACTCGATCCGTGATGCTGCACAAACGCGCTCGCCGTGCCCACCATGCCGTCGGCGCGAATGGGCAACACCGCCACGCTGCCACCGCCGTAATTGGCGACGATGACGAACTTCCCGGCGCGGTCCACGATGAGATGGCACGGACCGCCGCCGAGGGTCGAAGCCTGGTTTAACTGCCGCAGCCGGCCAGTCGCTCGATCAATGGCCAGCGCCGTCACCGACCCCGCGGGCTTGCCCTGGAAATTGCCGGTTTCATTGACCGCGTAGAGGAACCGGCCGTTGGGGTGAAGCGCGAGGAAAGTGGGGTTCTCGGTCGCCGCCGCGAGGCCCAGGGGTACGACGTCGCCGGTCGCGGGATCGAACCGGAACGCGTAGATCCCCTGGCTTTTCGCACCGGTGTAGGTGCCAACGAAGGCCAGCGAGGAACGGGCGGCGGTTTCGACAGCGCCACGCGTCGTCGGGAGCAACAGGAGGGCGGTGGCGGCCAAGAGAGGTAGAACGGCGGGCTTTGACATGCCGACATGAAACACGACGCACCCAAACGTCGCAAGCGCGCACGTCGTGAGGCGCATCTGGACTGATGGTGGGTCGCGGATCGCCGGGCCGCCTAGGCGAAGTGCGAATGATGAAGTGCGAATGACGAATGACGAATGGTGGATCGCGGACCGCTGGGCCGCGACGACTACTGCCCGCCCAGCGGTCGGCGGGCCACCCATGCGAAGTGCGAATGATGAAGTGCGAGATTTGCCGCGACCCTCCTCCGGCCTCTCAACCCTCAACCCTCAACCTGATTGCGGCTCGCGAGGACGCCCCACCGGCAGGTCAAATTGGGACATTACCGAAGCCCGTTGCTTTTCACGCGCACTTCCGCTTTCCTTGGACCATCACCGCATCGCATGAAAACGATTCTCTTCACCGCCCTCGCGTGGATCGCACTGACCGCAGCGCTCCGGGCGCAAGGCATCGCCAACGGCGGCTTCGAGTCGGGGCTGACCGGCTGGCGCCCGCTGTGGACCCGCACCGCGGAGGCCGGCACGCTGAGTTTGGACCGCGAAACCGTCCACACCGGCCGCAACGCGGCGCGCGTCGAGCATCGCGGTGAACAGGACTGGAGTCTGGAACCCGAGCAGCGGATCGCCGTCAATCCCGGCGATGTGTTTGCCTTCGACGCGTGGCTCAAGCTCGAGAGCCGCGGCGGCAGCGCCACGCTCTGCGTGTCCACCTGGGACCGCGAGGGACACGCGGCGGACTGGTCCTTCGGCACCCGGACGCTGTCCGCCTCCGGCGGCTGGCAGCGGGTCCGCAGCCGGTTCGTCGTGCCCGACAACATCGCACAAATCCAGCCGCGCCTCATCGGTAACGGACCGGCGACCGTATGGGCGGACGACTTCGTGATCGAAAGGACCGCCAACGTGAACGCCCTGCGGCGACCGGATCTGCCGGCCACGCTCACGCTCTCGAACGCGACGCTGACCGTGTCGCTCAACACCGCCACCGCCACCCTCGCCGTGCTCGACCGGCGCACCGGCCGGCGCGTCGAACAGACCGCCCTTCATCGCGACCTCATCGTCACCAACGCGACCGCCACGCGGAGCGGAATCGAAATGGCGTTGCTCGACGCGTCCAGCGGTCGCGCCATCACCGGACGCATCCAACTCGACCCGGCCGCGCCGGAATTCACGTTCGACCTTGCCGGCGAAGGCGAGCTGCCGGGCGCGTTGCGCTTTCCACACCCGTTTGCGGCGCGGGCCGGCGAGTATCTGGTCGTGCCGATGAACGAGGGCATTTCCTATCCGGTGGACGATCCTTCGATCACGGCGTTGCGGCTCATTGCCTACGGCGGGCACGGCATCTGCATGGCGTTTTGGGGCGCCACCGACGGCGCCGCCGGACAGATGGCGATCATCGAGACGCCGGATGACGCGGCCATTCATATCCAGCGCGCCGACCGCCGGCTGGTGATTGCCCCGGAATGGGACGCCCAGCACGGCGCGTTCGGCTACGCCCGGCGATTGCGCTACGTGTTCTTCGATCGCGGCGGCCATGTGGCGATGGCGAAGCGCTATCGTGCTTATGCCCAGCAAATCGGCCGGTTCAAAACGCTCGCGCAGAAGCGGGCCGAGAATCCGAATGTGGATTTGCTGATCGGCGCGGTGAACGTCTGGTGTTGGGACCGCGACGGCGTCGGCCTCGCGAAGGAACTTCAGGCCGCCGGCATCGCGCGGATTCTCTGGAGCAACCAGCAGTCGCCGGAAAACCTCCGCGCGCTGAACGACCTCGGCGTGCTGACCAGCCGTTACGACATCTACCAGGACCTGATGGATCCGGCGAACTTTCCGAAGCTCGCGTGGCAGCATTCCGACTGGACGACCGCGGGGTGGCCCAACGACATCATTCGCGACGCCGCCGGCAACTGGCAGCGCGGCTGGGCCGTCGAAGGCCGGGACGGCGGCTGGTATTCCTGTGGCGTGCTGTGCGACCGCCGGGCCTTGGATTATGCCCGCGAACGCATCCCGGCCGACCTCGCCACGCATCCCTACCGCTGCCGGTTCATTGACACCACCACCGCTGCGCCATGGAACGAGTGTTATCAAACGAACCACCCGATGACCCGCACCGACAGCCGCGAGTGGAAAATGAAACTGCTCGACTATGTCTCGCGCGACAACCACCTCGTCACCGGTTGCGAGACCGGGCACGACGCCGCGGTGCCGTTCCTGCACTACTTCGAGGGCATGTTGAGCCTCGGTCCCTATCGCGTGCCCGACGCCGGCCGCGACATGGCCCGCATCTGGACGAACGCGCCGGAAGCGGTCGTGAAATTCCAGCTCGGCCACGCGTATCGCCTGCCGCTCTGGGAACTCGTCTATCATGAGTGTGTCGTCGCGCAGTGGTACTGGGGTGATTACAACAACAAGCTGCCCATGTTATGGGACAAGCGTGACCTGTTCAACGCGCTCTACGCCACGCCGCCGATGTTCATGTTCAACCGCCGGCTCTGGCGGGAGAACCGCGACCGTTTTGTCCAGAGCTACCGCACGACATGCCCGTGGGTGCAGGAAGTCGGCTACAGCGAGATGACCGATCACCGGTTCCTCACGCCGGACCGCAACGTCCAGCAAACCGCATTTGCCAACGGCCGGACGATCACCGTCAACTTCGGCAGCGAACCGTTCAAGCTGCCGGACGGCCGCACCGTGGCCGGCATGGGATTTCAGGTGGATTGAACATGAAGACGGGCGAAGGCGACCACGCGCTCCGGTAGTGTCCGGAGTCGGTAGGGCGAGGCTCTGACGAGCTGCGAACAGGTTGATGGTTGATGGTTGAGAGTTGAGCGACCAGAGGAAGGCCGCGGTAAGTTGCGGGGGAAGGACGGCTCGCGGGGACCTGCCTATGCGTGACCGCACGCAGACAGGCGCTCGCCCCACCGGCAAACGGACTGGGTGCGCACAACGAGAACGCCGAAAGCGTTCCAGAGCCCAGCCAGGGGTTGAGGAGCAACGCGACGATACCCCTGGATTCGTGTCCCCATTCCTCAGGCACCCTGAAAGCGGTGCGAGAAGGGTTCGTCGTTTCGCCGCCGCCGCCTCTTGCACCGCCTTCAGGGTGCGAATGATTGCCCGTGCCTGGCCCAGAGGTATCGCTGCGCTCAACCCCTGGCTATGTTCTCGCCTCCCTTCAGGATGCCGCTGCGTTTGGTGCGTCGCACCCCCGCATTGGTCCAAAACCCCTTGACAGGTGACCGCCGCGGCACAGACTGCCCGGCAAGTAAACGCCCCGTCGCCTCCGTCCCGTAATAGGCGGCCGGGCCAAATTGTAACGACATGATAACCAGCGGATTGGCCAAAGCAGCAGCGTGTCGCACTATTGATCTGGCGACCGGCCGCTGTCGCTCAATACGATGGTGGGTGCACAAACGTGCATAGCCTATGAGCGACGAACATGGAATGCCCATCTACACCGATATCGAACGTCAGTTGACCGACACCGTAAAGTTCGATAATGAAGACCATGCTTGGGTTCCTGGGAACCGGGCAGCGCACAAGCTCTTCCGGTGTGTCGAGTGCATCAGAGATACTCGAGGAATCCTGGAGGCCGCCGGCGCCGCCTCGGGTGCTGAAAAGCAGCAGAGGCTCATCAAGAGCCTCTACACGCCCCTGAAGTCCCTCGCAGGTTGCCTCTTCGACCTGCTCAACGACTGCGAAGGCAATCCTGACACGATCAAGAAGATGCCCAAGGGCAGCACTAAGCTTATCCCCCATCTCAAGCAGCTCTTGAATGAGCATCTGCCTATTGGGAAAAATGGTCTTTTGTCACTGTTGAGAAACAAAACAGCGGCCCATGTGGACGACTCTCTTTCGGCTTCGGAAGCCCGAGATCTACAGAAGAGGGCTGCTTTACATGAGGTGGGCTTCTGGCTTCATGTCTGCATCATGGTTCTTTGCGACCTTCTGAAACTCCCCATTTATTTTTGGAGCTGTCCCAGCGAGCACCCCGGCGTCATCCGCATCATGATGTGCGAGCCCTTCCTCATATCGATGAAGATTGCAGATGACGGCACGATTAAGGAACTAGTGGGCGTTCACATTGCCAACAGCCCCCGGAACGACATCAAGGACCTGATCGTAGCTACGGTCGAGCAATCCCGGTGGATGTTCAGACCTGGAGACCGCCAGATTCAGGGCTTCTGTTTTGACGAGCCCGGCGACTCATGGGCACAATCACTCAGGAAACCTCCCAAACCACCTGCATGACGGAACCCAACCAACCGGGTGCAGTGAACGGCGGGATCGTGCCCCTGTTTCCAGATTGTACGCTCTTGGCCCGCCGTCACTGACCCGGCGCGTTAGGTAGGTCGTCCCGAAAACATTAGATATGATCGACCTAGAAGAGCAAATCGTCATTCTGTACGCCCTCCACGGAGGCGGAGGCAAGGGCAGGAAGGGACGGATCATGCAGTTCATAATCCAAAACGGTTTGATGAAGCCCCGGGAAGGTGACGCGGAGCACCGGCAGACTAACGAGACCAAACTTGAGAACGATGTGGCATGGGCCAGAGAGGACCTGAAGGAGCAGGGTTGGCTTTCGATGCCACGACACGGCTTTTGGCAGATCACCCAGGCTGGTCGAGAGAAATTGCTCCGAGTTGCTAAGGCGGTCTATGAGAAGAAGCTGGATGAAGACGGCGATCTTTTATTTGACCGATTCAACGCAAAGCTCCTTGGAGAACTCCGGGAGCTTGGACAGAGGGCTGCAGACGGAAAAAGCCCCTAAGCCGGCGGGCGCAGAGGATAGCGGGATTCCGTTTCTGTTTCATCTCGAACGCGCTTGGCCCGCCGTCACTGATTCGCATCGTTCGACAACCCAGCGATGACAACCCTCTCACAGCAACCTCAACCTGCGCTTCCGTCCGGGCCCTCGGGGTCGAAGATCGTGTTCGCCCGGCTCCTGATCGGCCTCATCGTGCTGATTTGCGCCGAAGTTTTTTCCGGGGCGTCACGGCAAGTCGGGCTGTGGCACCCCTGGACGGTGGTGGTTACCTATTGGCTCTATTTCGCGCATTTCTCTTTCATGCAAAATCTTTCTTGGCAAGGGCGGGGTGGAGGCGTATGACGCGAATGGTTCTTTGAAACCGGCGGACGCGGGTCCGCCGTCACACAGCCGAAGATCAGGGAACCCCGTGCGAATCGGGGACGGTTGCGCCACTGTATCGGGTGACAAACTCCCACGGCCACTGGAGTCGGACTCCGGGAAGGCGGGAGCGAGGTTCGAAACCCCAAGTCAGGATATCGCTTCGGTTGTGCTCGTCCGGCCCGCCCAGGCGGGCCACTTCTCCGTCACAGAGAAGGATGAGGCCAGTCCCTCGAACGGTTTTCGAGCGGGCGCGTGGAATGCCTTCATTCTCCGGTGAGCGGGGTCTGAAGGTTTTTTGTTGTTGGCGGCCGCGCGGCGGCCGCCCCAACGGTCAACCTCCGCCCCGCACTGGTCTCACAAGCAATAACCCGTTGCGCGCCGCGGCCGGGAAACGGTTCCGGCCGGTGGCGCGCGACCCATGGAAAGATCAGTTCATGCTCAGAATGTTCGTTGCGGGGCTGGCTGCGGCCAGCCTGTTGCTCACCCTGGTCCGCCCGGCTGCTGCCACCACCATCCGGGAGGACTTCGCCACCGACCCGGCCCAGCACGGCTGGAGCATCGCCGGCGATGCCAGTCTGTTTCACTGGGACCCCACCAACCAGGACCTCGCCGTCACGTGGAATTCCGCGAAGCCGAACAGTTATTTTTACCTGCCGCTGGGCACCATGCTCAGCCGCGGCGACGATTTCTCGCTGGGATTCGATCTGCGCCTCGACGACATCGGCGTCGGCGTCAACACGAACAAGACTTATCCGATGGAAGTGGCGGTCGGCTTCCTGAACTTCGCCGAGGCCAGCCGGACCAGTTTCGTGCGCGGCACGGGCACGAACTCGCCGGACCTGGTGGAGTTCGACTTCTTTTGGGACGCCGGCTACGGCGCGACGGTCTGGCCGGCGTGCGTCTCCACCAACAGCACTTTCGATTACAATGGCGCGACGGACTACGCCATTTATCCGCTGGCATCCGGCGACTGGCACCGGGTGCTGATGACTTGCAGCGCCGCCAGCCAAACACTCGTCACCACCCTCACGAACCTGGCGACGCTCGAGGGCATCACGATCACGTTGCCGCTGAACACCCATTTCACCGATTTCCGCGTGGATGCCGTGGCGGTTAGCAGCTACACCGACACCGGCGATGCTTACGACTCCGTGCTCGCCCACGGCGCGGTGGGCAATCTGGTGGTGAACGTGCCCCCTCTGCCGGTGGCGAATCTGGTCGGCGGGTTCACCAATCAGGTCTGGCAGGTCCAGTTCACCAGCCAAACGAACTGGCTTTACACCCTGGAACGCACGGCGGATTTCGGGTCGTGGACCGCCGTGGCACCCGCCCAGGCGGGCAACGGCACGACGCTGGTTTCGCAGGACAACCATCCGCCCGCCGGCCCGGCTTTTTACCGCCTGCGGGCCGACAAGCCGTGACCGTTATTGCCCCTCGCCAATTCAGCCGCGCGGGCCATCCCCACCCCGGCGCGTCCGCCGTGGGCTTCACGCTCGTCGAACTCCTCGTGGTGATCGCGATCATCGCGATCCTGGCGGGGCTGCTGCTGCCGGCCTTGTCGCGGGCGAAGGCGGGCGCCCAGCGGATCAAGTGCGTCAACAACCTGCGCCAGCTCGGCCTGGCGGCGCAAATGTATTGGGACGACAACGGTGGAAGCGCGTTCCGCTATCAGGGAGTCGCGACCAACGGCGGCGACCTCTACTGGTTCGGCTGGCTTTCCAACGGCCCCGAGGAAACCCGGTTGTTCGACGCCACCTACGGCGCGCTCTTCCCCTATCTGGGCGGGCGCGGCGTCGAGGTCTGTCCGTCCCTGAACTACACGGCTCCGGATTTCAAGCTGAAGGCGAGGGGCGCGGCCTACGGCTACGGCTACAATCTCTGCCTGTCCGTTCCGGCAACAGAACCGGCCGTGAACATCCAACGGCTCGGACGCCTCAGCGACCTGGCGGTGCTGGCCGATGCGGCCCAGGTGAACACCTTCCAGGCCCCGGCCTCGCCGGACCACCCGATGCTCGAGGAGTTCTATTACGTGTCCACGAATGAAGCTACGGCCCATTTCCGCCACACCGGTCGGGCGGATGTGGTGTTCGCCGACGGCCATGTGGCGGCGGAGAAACCGGTGCCGGGCTCGCTCGACACCCGGATGCCCACAGCACTTGTCGGGCGTTTGCGCAGCGACATCCTGACCATCGCCGGCCGCTGAACTCGAGTGTCAGTCATCAGCCTGGGCGGTCCTCACGATTGACTGAATGCCGCGAACAGCTCCTCGCGAAACCAGGCGCCGACCCCGCTGACCGGAACGCCCATCCGACAAACCGCGGCGTTAAGGGACTGTCGCGGGCGTCAAAGGACTTGTGGAAAGCCGTTCATCGGCTACCTTGCCCGGCTAAATCGAAAGCGAACAACATGAATGCCACTCTCGAACCCGGCGCGGTGCTCGACAAGACCCTCGAACTTTGTCAGACCATCGTCAGCCAGCCTGATTTTGCAGCGCACCAGCGCGACATCGAGACTTTTCTCCTGAACGAGGACGCGAAACGTCTTTACCAGACCGTCGCCGAAAAGGGCGAGGCGCTGCACTCCAAACAGCACCAGGGCGAATCGCTGACGGAAACGGAGATCGCCGACTACGAGCAGCATCGCCAGTCGCTCTTCGCCAACGACGTGGCCAGGCGGTTCCTCGACGCGCAGCAGGAGATGCACCAGATGCAGGACGCGGTCACCCGCTATGTGGCCAAGACCATCGAACTCGGCCGCGTGGCGAGCGCCGAGGACTTCGAGTCGTGCGGCGCGGGCTGCAGTTGCGGCCACGGCCACTGAGCCGGCACGGACGCGCGTTCAACCGTCGCCGACCTCATTCTGCGGCCGGCCGCCCAGGAACGCCCGCACGTTTTCGATCGCGATCCGCAGCAGCCGCTCCCGCGCCGCCCGCGTCGCCCAGCCGATGTGCGGCGTGATGACGATGTTCGGCACGCCCAGCAGCGGATGGTCCGCCCGGGGCGGCTCGCTGCTGAGGACGTCCAGACCCGCACCGGCCAGACGACCCGCCTGAAGCGCCGCCGCCAGCGCCGCCTCGTCCACCAGCGGACCGCGCCCGGTGTTCAGGAGGACCGCGGTCGGCTTCATCCAGCCGAGCCGTTCGGCGTTCACGAGGCGTTCGGTTTCCGGCGCCAATGGGCAGTGCAGCGAAACCACGTCGCTCCGGCGGAACAATGTTTCCAACGACACGAACTCCACGCCAGCGGGCGCCTCCGTCGGGACCGTGCGCGTATGCACCAGGATCTTGAGGCCAAAGGCGCGGCCCACGTCCGCCACCGCGCGGCCAATGCGCCCGAACCCGACGATTCCGAGCGTAAGTCCGGCGAGTTCGATCAAGGGTGTTTCCCAGTAGCAAAAATCGCGGCTGCGCGTCCAGCGACCGGCCCGGACCCCGGCCGCGTGGCGGCCGGCGTGATGCGTCAACTCGAGCAGCAGCGCGAAGGTGAGCTGCACGACCGACGGCGTGCTGTAGGCGGGCACGTTGGTGACCATGATTCCACGCGCGCGCGCCGCCGCCACGTCCACCACGTTGTAGCCGGTGGCGAGCACGCCGATGTAGCGCAACCGCGGCAGACGGCCCAGGACGGCGCGGTCCAGCACCGTCTTGTTGGTCAGAACGATCCCGGCTTCGGCGGCCCGCGTGAGCACGCGTTCGGGTGGCGTGCGCTCGTAAATCACGGTTTCACCGAGCGTCCGCAGGGCGTCCCAACTCAGGTCACCCGGGTTGAGGGTGTGGCCGTCAAGGACTACAATTCGCACAAGCGGTGATTTCGTAAGAAACCGCCGGAGTTGACCAGTCGAAACAGAGCGGCGGGACCGATGCGCCCGACCGCGGGCAGGGGGATTACTTGGTTGCGGGTGGCGCTTTCGTCACGGCCTTCGCGGTGACCGGGGCGTTGGTGGCTTCGTCGGCCTCCTGGGCGAGGACCTGCTGCAGCGTCTTGGCGGCGAGCTTGTTCCCCTGCTTGGCGGAGGTCTGCAGCCACTTCTTTGCCTCGGCGCGGTTGGCCTTCACGCCGTCGCCATCGAGGTAGCGAAAAGCCAGATTGTATTGCGCCGTGGCCGAGCCCGCGTCGGCTTTCTTCTTGTCGGCGTCGAAGGCGCGCTTCGCGGCCGCGAGTTTCTCCTCGGTCGCCTTGTCCACTACGGCGTTGGTTGCCGCCGGGGCAGCCGGGGCGACGATCATGGGGCCGCTTGGCATGGGCGGCGGCGGCGGCGGATCGAGCCGTTTCATGTATTGGCGCGGGGACAGGTATTGGGCGGAGAGGGCCGGGGCGAACAGCAGCACCGCCGCGAAAACGAAGAGGCAAATCCTTCTCATAGGCTAGCACAACACTCCGCCCGTCGGCGTCGGCTCGCAAGTCAAAACGCGCCGACAGTCAAACACGCCGGCGATCCGGACGCGTGGACCGGCGTACCAAAAGGCGTACCAAAAGGCGTTGCCGGCCGGCCGGGGAGATTCGATACTGCCCCCATGCTCATCGTCCATGTCCAAGTCCACGTGAAACCGGAGTGCGTCGCGGCCTTCGCCACGGTCACGCTGGAGAACGCGCGCGAAAGCATTCACGAACCCGGCATCGCCCGGTTCGACGTGCTCCAGCAAAGTGACGATCCGGCCCGGTTCGTCCTGGTCGAGGTCTATCGCGACGCAGCCGCGTCGGCGCGGCACAAGGAAACCGCCCATTACGCCCGGTGGCGCGACACGGTGGCGCCCATGATGGCCGCGCCGCGCACGAGCGTGAAGTACACCAGCCTCCACCCCGACGACACCCGATGGTGACCGCCATGCGCTTCGAGTTCGCCACGCCCCAGCGGATCGTCTTCGGCGCCGGGACGCTGAACGAGGTCGGGCCGATCGTCCGTTCGCTGGGCGCGCGGGCGCTGTTGGTGACCGGCAACACGTGCGCCCGCTCGGAGCGGCTGCGGCAATTGCTGGCGGCGGAGCAGGTCGCCAGCGTCGTCTGTCCGATCGCCGGCGAGCCGACGACCGATGCCATCAGCGCCGGCGTGGGGCTGGCAAAGGCGGAGCGATGCGACTGCGTGGTCGGGTTTGGCGGCGGGAGTGCCGTGGAC
Organism: Verrucomicrobiota bacterium; assembly: GCA_050012855.1. GTDB lineage: Bacteria > Verrucomicrobiota > Verrucomicrobiia > Limisphaerales > J093 > JAJXZJ01. The sequence goes on from JBEKGJ010000028.1 coordinate 49,314, forward strand.
GCCGCCAAGGCCATCGCCGCACTGCTGACGAACGACGGCGTGTTGTTGGATTACCTGGAAGTGATCGGCGGTGCCCGGCCGTTGACCCGCCCGGCGGCGCCGGGCGTGGCCATTCCAACCACGGCCGGCACCGGCGCGGAAGTAACGCGCAACGCCGTGCTCGCCTCGCCGTCGCATCGTGTGAAGGTGAGTCTGCGCAGCCCCCTCATGCTGCCGCGCGTGGCGCTGGTGGATCCGGAGCTGACGTACGAATTGCCGCCGCCGTTGACCGCCACGACCGGTATGGATGCATTGACGCAACTGATCGAACCGTTCCTCTGCAACCGGGCCAATCCGCTGACGGACGCGGTCTGTGTCGAGGGGCTCCGGCGCGTGGCGCGTTCGCTGCGGCGGGCCTGCGAGCGCGGAACGGATGTGGAGGCGCGCGAGGACATGGCGCTGGCGAGCCTGTTCGGCGGGCTGGCGCTGGCCAACGCCGGGCTGGGCGCGGTACACGGCTTGGCGGGCCCGATCGGCGGCCGGTTTCCCGCTCCCCACGGCGCCGTGTGCGCGGCGCTCCTGCCACACGTCCTCGAAATCAACGCCCGCGCCCTGCGCGAGCGGCAGCCACAAGCGCCGGCGTTGCGGCGGATCGGTGAAGTTGCCCGCCTTCTCACCCAGCAACCGCAGGCCACGGCCGCCGATGGGGCGGCATGGTTGCGGGACTTGAGTCATGCGCTCGCCATTCCCGGACTCCGCGCCTACGGCGTCGGCGAGAGCGATTTCGCTGAGTTGGTTGCCAGCGCCGCCCAGGCCAGCAGCATGAAGGCGAACCCGCTGCCGCTGACCCCGGGCGAGTTGCGCGAAATCCTCGAGCGGGCCTGGTAGCCGCCGTCAACGGAAACCGAGCACCCGCAGGGCCGCACCGGTGTGACTGGCGGCGCAGGCGGCCACCCGCTCCGGCGTGCCGGTGACGACGACCCGCCCCCCCTCATCGCCCGCGTCGGGGCCGAGATCAATCACCCAGTCGGCGCATTTGATGACCTCGAGATTGTGCTCGATGACCAGCACGGAATGTCCGGCATTCACCAGGCGTTGGAACACCTGGAGCAGGACGCGGATGTCGTCGAAATGCAGGCCGGTGGTGGGCTCGTCGAAAAGAAACAGGGTCGCACGTTGCGCGCCGGTCGCGGCGGCGGAGTCAGCCAGGTGGCTGACCAGTTTCAACCGCTGGCTCTCGCCGCCGGAGAGGGTGTTGATCGGCTGGCCGGCACGGAGGTACCCGAGACCGACTTCCTGCAGCAAGCTCAAGGCACGGCGGGCGCGCGCGGCCGGCTGGGAATCGGGAAAGCCCGCGAGGAACGCCATGACCTCATCCACGGTCGCCGCGAGCAGATCGGCGACCGACCACGCCGTGCGGGCGCCGGGTACGGCAACCTTCACTTCGAGAATGTGCGGGCGGTACCGACGACCGTTGCAGTCGGGGCAGCGGATGAACACGTCGCTGAGAAACTGCATTTCGATCTTCTCGAATCCGGCGCCACGGCAGCGCTCACACTGGCCCTGGGCCGAGTTGAAACTGAACGCGCTGGCGTTGAGACCGCGCTGGCGGGCGGCGTCCGTTTGCGCAAACAGCTCGCGCACGTCGTCGAACGCGCCGAGATAGACGGCGGGATTGGAGCGGGGCGTTTTGCCGAGGGCGGCCTGGTCCACGAGCACCACCGCGTCGAGATGTTCGGCCCCGGCAATCCGGCCGGCGGCCGTCGAGGGCGCGGCGGGAACTTCGCCGGTTTCCTCCGGTTCGCGCGCGGCGACCGACGGGACCGGACTCCGTGCGGCCATTTCCTTTTCCAGAGCGGGCAGCAGGATTTCGCGCAACAGGGTGGTCTTGCCCGAACCGCTGACGCCGGTGAGGCAGACCAGGCGGCGTAGCGGAATGGCCACACTGAGATCCCGAAGATTGTGCGCGGTCGCCCCGATCACCCGGAGCCACGGCGGCGCGGAATCCGCGCCCGGGGTTGCCGGATTCCCCACCGGCCGTCGCGGCGGGACCTCGATGCGTTTCCGTCCGCTCAAATACTGGCCGGTGAGTGAAGCGGGGCAACGCAGCAGGCCGGCGAGAGCGCCCTGGAAGACGACGTGGCCGCCGGTCTCGCCGTGGCCGGGCCCCAGGTCCACAATCTGATCGGCGGCGCGGATGACGGCGGGCTCGTGTTCGACAACGACCACGGTGTTGCCGGCGTCGCGGAGGTGTTCGAGGATGCGCACCAGCCGGGCGGTGTCGCGGGGATGGAGGCCCACGCTGGGTTCATCGAGGACGAACAGGGTGTTGACCAGGCGGGAACCCAGACAGGTGGTGAGGTTGACGCGCTCGGTTTCACCGCCGGAGAGCGTACGCGTCGGACGGTCGAGGGTGAGGTAGCCAAGACCGATTTCGACGAGGTAGCGGAGACGTGACTCAATTTCACCCAGGACGGTGGCGAGGGGATCACCCGGCGTGAGCCGGCGCTGCTCCGCCAGTTGGGCGATCCACCGGTGGGCGTCACGAATCGGCAGCGCCTGGAAATCCGCGAGCGAGATGGGCGACGATGGCGGGCCGCCGGCCGGAGCGGGCGCGAGGCGATAGAGCAGGGCGTCCGGTTGCAGACGTCGGCCGCCGCAAGCCGGGCAGGGCTGGTAGCTGCGGTAGCGCGACAGGAGGACGCGCACGTGCATTTTGTAGGACTTGGATTCGAGCCAGCGGAAATAGCCTTTCACCCCGTACCAGGCGCGCGGCCACTCGTGCCCGGCGTCGGTTCCATAGCCGGGATCGCCGTCGAGCACCCAACGCTGCTGTTCGGGCGCGAGGGCGCGGAAGGCCACGCCCGTGGGAATCCCGCGCTTGCGGCAGAACTTCATCATGTCGTCCTGGCATTCGGCGCTGAAGCCGCTGCGCCAGGGCTTGACCGCCCCGCCCGCGAGGGTCAGCGAACGGTCCGGCAGGGCCAGGCCGTAATCAATGTGGATCGTGCGGCCAAAACCCTTGCACGTGGGGCACGCCCCCAACGGATGGTTGAAGCTGAACAGCGCAGGGGTGGGGACGGGATACTCGAGGTCACACCGGGCGCAGTGCAAACCGCGACTGAAACGCATCGTGGTCGCCGCCTCGTTCCCAGCCCGCACCGTCAGCCGGCCCTTGCCGAAATGGTAGGCCTGCTCGCACGCCTCGACCCAGCGCGCGCGGTTTCCCTCGACCAATCCGAGCCGGTCCTGGATCACGCAGAACTGCCGGGGAGGGGAAGTGGACGAGGCGAAATGGTTCGCCGCTTCCTCGACGCGGAGGACGGCGCCATCGTGCCACAGCCGTTGATAACCCTGCCGGGCAATGAGGGCGAGCGATTCGGCCAGCATGAGCTTCTCGGTGAGCGGAAGATCGAAGGTGATCAGCCACTCGGCGTTGCGGCCCCCAACGCGCGCGCGCATGGCTTCCCAGATTCCCTGGGGTGGTTCCGGGCGGACGGCCTGACCGCAACGGCGACAGTGGAGTTGGGCCAGCGTTGGCCACAGGAGCTTCAGGTAATCGCACAGTTCGGTCATCGTGCCGACGGTGGACCGCGTGGAGCGGACGGCATTGCGTTGCTCGATGGCAATGGCGGGCGGGATGTCGGCAATGCGGTCCACCTGCGGCTTGTCCATGCGGTCGAAGAACTGGCGGGCGTAGGGCGAGAAGGTTTCGACGTAACGGCGCTGGCCCTCGGCGAAGAGGGTGTCGAAGGCCAGGGAACTTTTGCCCGAACCGCTGCGGCCGGTGACGACGATCAGCCGGTGAAGCGGCAGATCGAGGTCGAACCCTTTCAGATTGTGCTGGCGAACGCCGCGCAGGCGGATCGCGCGGGACGGAATCGCAGACGACATGGCGCAGCGAATCTAGGTCCGATCGGCAGCCTGTCAACGGTCCGGCCCCACCGCCGGGCGGGAGCGGGTGGTCCCGGTTTGTCTCAGGATTTGAGTTGACGAATCGGGGCGCGGCGGGTAAAGGTTGTTAGGCATTATCCCAGTGGTTTTGCCTCGGTTCCTCCAGAACCCAGTGGCGGTTGTGCATGATCGCCTCTGGGTTTTTTGTTGGGCATGGTCCAGCCCCGCTGGGCGAGCCAGCCCAGCAAGGTTGGCAGGAAGAGCAGGCCGGCGACCATGCAGGCGCAGGCGCCGGAGGCCATGACCAGGCCGAGGCTGGACATGCCCTGGTGCTTGCCCGGGATCAAGCTGCCAAAGCCGGCCATCGTGGCCAACGCGGAAACCAACACCGCCTTGCCCGTGCTCTTGGCGAGAATGCTCGGCCGCTGCTCCTCGGCGAAGCGGTTGAGAATATGGATCCCGTTGGTGACGCCGATGCCGATCACCAAAGGGAGGGTCATGATGTTCGCGGGGTTGAACGGCACGCCGGCAAATCCCATCCAGCCCACCAGCCAGGTCGCCCCCAGCAAGACCGGCAACAACGCCATGATCAGGCAGGGCAGGCTGCGGAAATGGACCAGGACCAGGAGCGCGATGGCGCCCAAGGCATACCACGCCGCCTGAATGTAGCTGTCCTTCAGCAGGCTGGTGTACTCGAGGAGCTGGACCGGTTCGCCGGTGACATCGGGGTCAACGGACCGCAGTTCACGAACGAATTCCTCCTGGTTCTTGCGTTCCCAGACGTCGTGCTTGGGGTTGACCTGGAGCAGGAAATTCGTGCCGGATTTCCCGATGAACCGGTTGCGGAGCGTGGGCGGCAGGTCCTGAGCCCGGAGGGGCGCGCTGGCGTCCTGGCCGGCGATTGCCGCCAGGGTGTCGTGGAGATCGTTGAACAGCGCCTGCTGGAACAGGCTGAGCTTGTGAGCGACGACGGCCGGGTCGCCGTTGTGCATGGCGTCGCGCAGGCGGCCGATCGCATCATGCACGTTCGTGAGCTGTTGCGCGAGTTCGCGTTCGCCCGCTTTGCCCGCCGCCGAACCGCCCATCGTGAGATAAGTCTGGAGATACTGGAGGGTGAGCCGCAGATCGCGCAGTTCCACCGGCCGCATGTCCACCGGGGCGAAATGAATGTCCACCAGTTGTTCTTTGATCTGGCGAATCAACGCCAGCTTCCGCGTCTGGTCCTCGGTCAGATAGCGGGCCATCGAGTCCACGCTCGCGACCGACGGCAGGGTGGTCAGCTTGCGTTCGAGGGCGGCGGCCTTCTGCGGGGAGTCGGCCACGACCGCCCCGAACAGCACCGAGCGGCCGGCGGCGTCAATCAACTGCCGCTCGTACTCGACCGCCGGCAGGCCCTTGGTCTGCAGGTTCAGCAGGTTGTAATCGAAATAAACCTTGGGAAACTGCGTCAATGCCAGCACGGTGACGGTCAGCGTGATGGCCGTGACCAGGCCGGGCCGGTCCAACCACAACCGTTCGATGCGGGCCCGCCGCTCCGCCAGCGTGGGTGCTTCCGCGTCCGTCGTCTGGCGCCGGGCCCGCAGCAACAACACGGGGAACAGCGTCATCATCGGCACGAGGCAGATGAGCAACCCGCCGCCGCTGATCAGCCCCATCTCCTGAATGCCCCGGAAATTGGTGAGCCACATCGCCAGAAACGCCCCCGCGGTGGTGAAGCAGCCCGTGAAGATGCCCTGCCCGGTGAACACGATCGCCTTACGCATGGCCTCCGGCTCCGTCCGGCCGCGCCGCAACTCCTCCTCGTAGCGCGTCACCAGGTGAACTCCGAAGTCGATCGCCAGTCCGATCAGAATCGGCAGAAAGGTGACCGTGAGCAGATTGAGGTGGCCGACCACGAGCGTCGCGAACCCCAGCGTGTAACCGAGGCCGATCACCAGCGAAACCACCGCCTTCAACGGCCGCCAGACTTCGGAGTAGGCGTAGATGAACAGGCCGGCGCACAGAATGAGCGAGATGACCGTGGCGAACGTGGCGTCGCGCTTGGACTGCGCCGTCTCGTCCACCTCGAGCACCGGCCCACCGGTAATGCCCACGTTGACCCCGGGCACTTCCACCAGCGTCTCATGCACCAGCGCCCGCAACCGGCGAACCGTCGCCTCGACGCTGTCGGGGTGCGCCGGCTGGGCGGTCACCACGTAAATCCGGTTCGTCGCAAACGTGATGTAGAGGCTGGCTTCCGCCTCCTCCCCGCTGTCGAACAACGCCGTCACGCCGGGCGATGGCGGGGTGCCGGGACGCCGGACGGCGTCGGCCGCCGAGTTGAGGATGCGGGTCAGAACCGGCAGCGCTTTGAGGGTGGCCTCCGTATTGGTGTCGAGTTCGCCGCTGGCGTGCAGGAACTGCCGCTTCACCATGCCAAACAGCGAATCAAGGTTCGTGACCTGCGTAAAATTCCGGATCATCGGCCGGGCCTCGCCGAGCCGCTGCAGCATCTCGGCCAGTTGCGCTTCGTTGGTTTCCAGCAGCAGCGCCTTCGACCCCATCAGCTTGAGGTCGCCCTTGTAAAACACGTTCGTGAACCACTGCGGCTCGTTTTCCATGCGGCGGCCGAGGCGCTCCACGAACTGCCGGTTCTTTTCGACGCTGTCGCTCTCCACCACGGTCACCACGTCCTGGCCGGCCTGGAACTCGCGCTCGTAGCGCAGAAAATTCTGGTGATACTTCTGGTCTGAGCCGAGGAGGTTGTTGCGGTCCATGTCGAACTGCAACTTGTCCACGGTGTAGAGCAGGCAGACGACGAACAACACCAGTTGCGGCCAGATGAACCAGTGCGGATGGCGCACCACCGCGTCGGTCAGCCAGGAGAGTACGCGCACAACCATCGAATCCGCGTTGGGCAGCCGCGGTGAAGGTGGAATGGCTTCGGGCACGGCTCAGCTTTCCGGGAATTCGCCGTTGGTGTGGACGTCCTTGACGTCGTCGTGCTCCTCGAGCGCGTCAATCAGACGGGTCACCGCCTCCGCGGCCGGCCCCGTCACGGGCACGGTCAGCGTCGGCAAATACGTGACCTCCGCCCCTTCCGGCTTGATTCCCCGCGCTTCGAGCTGCCGGAGGACGGCCTCGAACCGGCCCGGCTCGGTGACGATTTCATAGCCCTCGGCCTCGGTCCGGAAATCCTGGGCGCCCGCCTCGATGGCCAGTTCCATCAGGGTGTCCTCGGCGGCCGCATCACGCGCCACAATGATCTGGCCTTGGCGATGGAAGAGCCGGGCGACGGCACCGGCCGAGGCAATGCTGCCCCCACTCTTGGCCAGCAGACTCCGGATTTCCGCCGCGGTGCGGTTCCGATTGTCGGTGGTCAATTCGACCAGCATGGCCACGCCGTGCGGGCCGTAAACCTCGTAGGTCAGGTCCTCGAAGCTCACCCCGGCGCTGCCGCCGATGCCTTTCTTGATGGCCCGTTCGATGTTCTCGGCGGGCACGCTGGCCGCCCGGCATTTGAGCAGGACCATCCGCAAACGCGGGTTCAAATCGGGATCCCCGCCGCCCAGCTTGGCGGCAATCGTGGCCTCGCGCGAAAGCTTCGCGAAAATGCGCGCGCGCTTGGCGTCAATCGCGCCTTTGAAATGCTTGACCTTCGCCCATTTGCTGTGTCCGGACATGAAAACTCGCGGACGGTCGAGGGGTTCGCCGAACTCGCCGCCACCGCCCTCCTTGTTAGCCGTTGCGGGGCGGGATTTGAAGAACAAAGATGGCCGGACCGACGCGCCAGCCATCGGCGGCGGGCTGAGCGCACGGAAGCACCCCGGCCTGCCCGGGTCCTGGCTTCCCCGCACGGATCAACGTGCGTCGGTCCCCACGGCCGGCCACCGGGGCTTGAGTGCATCCGGGTCCCGGTCTGTTCCTGCCGACCATCAAATCGAGACCGGCCCTAATTTGAGGTCCGAACCCGGTAAAACCGTGGTGACAACTCGGCGTTGGTGTCGGTCCACACGGCCGTGCCGTTGGACGGGATCAGACTGGTTTGCACTTGAAAGAGGCCCTGGAGATTGGTCGAACTGAGCACGTCGTAACTTCGCCCGGCCGTGGCCGGCCAGGATAAAGTGGCCGGCGGCGAGGTGATCGAGACTGTGAAAGGCGGTTCCGGCCCGAGCAAGCGGATCCACTTCGTTTCCGTCCGATACTGCGCCCCTCCGCTGGCCGCCACTACAGCATAGAACGGATGCAGGCCCAGCCCGAGATTCGTGCCGGCCACGGAAAAAGCGGCCGCCGGTTGATTGCTGATGACGCCGAGCGATCCACCGGTGCTGAACAGTTCGATCGTGTTGACATTATTCGTGTTGGCCACCACCGAGAACCCGAGGGTGGCGCCCAGATCGGTGTTGGCCCCGCCCGAGAGCAGGGTGAACGCGGCCGCCAGCGCGGTGTTCTGAATGCAGACGTCCCGGGAAATGGCGGTCTGCGTGCGCACGCTGCTGCCCTCGTAAGCCACCGCCGTCAACCGGTGAAAACCATCCGGAAGCATCGTGGTGTCCAGGGTGAAATTGAGCGGCAGCGCCGACACGCCGGCACCGACGAAGAGGTGGTTGCGCGGTTGCAGGTCGGACAGGTTGTCGTCCAACCGGCTCAAGCCGGCCGGCACGACCAGCAGGTTCGACGAGGCGGTGACCGCGACCTGGATCTGCGACGCCGGCCAGCCCGGGGAGCCCGCATAAAGATAAAACTCGACGGCGGGCTGGCCGTAGGCGTCGTAGTCGAAGTAGTCAAGCGAATACACCCCATCGGCCGACTGCAAGGCGGGCTCCGCATTGAGCTGGCCCAGCAAGCTCTCCACCAATTGCCCGATGGTCGCCGTGGCACTGGTGTTGGTGGCGGCGAAGCTGAACGCAATGCCGTTGGTTTTCGTGACGGTGAGCTGGAGCCAGTCGCCAACGGCGGGGGTGTTGCTGACCAGCATGTAATGGTAGCCAGAGGCGATGGTGTCGAGAAACGCGGGCCGGGCGGCGGTCACCAGGGTCGTCAAGTACGGAGCGGAACCCGCCGCGGCACTGACGCTGAGCAGCAGGTTGCTGCCCGCGCTGGTCAGGTCGAGCGAATCGAGTTCCAGACGATCCCCATAGGGATGGGCCTGCACCCGAGTCACGTTCGTCTGGCCGTTGAGGGCGTCGGCCAATCCCGCGGCGACGGACGCCGCCGTCGCGTTCGTCGGAACCGTGTAGTTCACCGTGAACCCGCCAAGCGTTACCGTAACCAGGTTGCCCGCCGCCGGCGGCACGTTGGTGACGGTTTCCAGGAAGGTCCCGTCCACAAAAAGGTCGGCGGCGCCGAAAGGCAGGTTGGTCGCGGCGGCAAAAAAGACCACGCCAAGTGGCTCCTGGCCCCGCAAGCCGGCGCCGTTGGTCAGCGAACTCCAATCCGCCGTGCCCGGCCGGGCAAAAGGCGCCGAGAGCGGTTCGCCCACCATGAGCCCCTCGAACGGATTTTGCACGCTCTGGTAGTAAGCCTCGGCCAGCGAAAAGCCCCGGAGTTGGTAGATATAGTCCAGCGGGTCGGGAAACTTCTGCAAGTAATTGCACGGCTCCGTCACCGTCCCGTAACTGCCGGCCGCCCCTGCATTCAGGAAGGCGAGCAGCGGCGTTTGACCGAGGCTGTCGCCGAAGATCAGCCCGGCGTAGGAGGTCAGCGTGTCCGCGATTGCCCCCGGCGCGAACGCGTTGGTCGGAAAAGACTCGACGGCCAGCCCCGTTTCCAGGCCCAGGAGGTTCGTAAATCCGGTGCCATCCGTCGTCAGGCGCGCCAGCGGACAATTCCCCAGCACGCGGCCATCGAACACTGCGTTATCGAACGTGACATAGCGCACGTTCCGCGCGGCATCACTGGTCTTGGCCAGGTACACCGCCTGGGTCGGAAAGGTGCTGTCGCCGGCCGCGCCGCGGTCCAGGATGGATTGGGCGCCGGCTACCGTCGTGTCCGTGAGCATCATTGCCAGAAACGAGTTCGTTGTGGCGGTGTCAGGCGGGGCCGCCCGGAAGGGCAGTTCGCTATAACAGTAACTGTTCGAGGACGAGTCCGGGAGGGAACAGGTGGACGGGAGGCCAGGCGCGGCCGACGAGTTGTACTTGAACCCGTAAAAGAGCGCCGAGGTGGTGCTGTTCACGCTGTCGCTGTCCACCACCGAAAAGGGAATGTCCATTGACAACAGCACATAGTCCGCCTGGTTGGTCAGCCCGCGGCTGGCCACCATGGCCAGCAACGGGTCGCGCAAGTTCGTTTCAAACTCGGCGCGGCTCCAGAGGAGGGTGCCGCCGGTCCAACTGGTCATCCGAAAAACGTTTTGCGGTGGCACGGCGCGCCGCTCGCAATACGCGTTGGCCAATTGCAGGGAGTTGCTGCTGTTCTGGTTGACCACCACCACCACATTCAGGCCGCTGCCGGCGGCCCAGGCCGCCTCGAGTGCTGCGGCGACCACCAGAACGACCACGACCGGCCAAGGCACTCGCATGATTCGGCTGTGTGGGTGTGGGCCCAACTTAATCCTGAAACCAATTGGGCGCAAAAGGGGTTGACCCTTTTGGCGTTTGGCCTTGACGAACGGAGATCAGGCCCGGGCGGCGGAACCAGGATTCCACGGTGCCGCGCCACACGGTGGCGCGAGAGTGGTGATTTTCTTCCCGCATGCTTCCGATGTTCTGTCCAAACTCCTGGAGCGGCAACCGGAAAATGGTTTGGCCACGAGGTGGGATCCAGAGCAGGCGATGCGTCTGACAATCCACGAGCACGAAGTCGTGCGCCTTGTCCGGAACAGAAAATCCCCGCCGCCGGCAGTTCATGAAAAACAACCGGCAGCAGGGATGTGAAGAACCGGCTCAACGACGTGCGGTCCAACAACCTGCCGGTTGATCACTGCTGGCGCAAGTCAGCGCCTTGCCAAGGCGCGCGTCACTGTAGTAGTGTGACGTAGTTCGCCATGCGTGGAAGATTGTTCAGGACTGGGGGAGGGGCCGAGCTCGGGCATTGGCCGGTCGTAATCACCTTCGTTCTTGGGCTGGCCGCGTCTTTCGGCGTTTACGGTCAGCAGCCTTCGATTACCCGACAACCGGCCAGCCAGACCGTGTTTTACGGCGATCCGGCGACCTTCACTGTTGCCGCCGACGGGAGTCCGACGCTCGCGTACCAGTGGTTTCGGAACGGTACGCCGATCGCGTCGGCGACCACCAACACGTACACGCTTTCGGTCACCACCAGCAACGACAATGGCGCTGGCTTTTCGGTGTGGATCACCAATGCGCTCGGCGCGGCCACCAGCCAGGTGGCCGTGCTTTCGGTGGATTTCGGCGTGCCGGGCACGGCCTTGACCAACCACCTTTTCAGCTACACGGACGTGTGGCGCTATAACCAGTCGAACAATCTCGACGGAGTAAACTGGACGGACCCGTCCTACGACGACACGGGCTGGCAGCAAGGGCCGGGGCTGCTCGCGTACGAAAACAACCCGCTCATTGTCCCGTTGATCAACACCACGCTGCTGCCGCCCGGTACGCCCCCGCCCGGCTTGCTGGCCGGCCACGCCTATTATTTCCGCACCACGGTGAACGTCACCAGCGACCTGATTCCGGCCGCGCTCGTCGCCACCATCCGTTGTGATGACGGTGGGGTCATCTACCTCAACGGCACGGAGGCGCAGCGGATTCGGATGCCGGATGGCGTCGTTACCAACATGACCATGGCCACGGCCTACCCGCCGGACCCCACCGGCGGCACCGATGCCACGGCCGACGAAATCTACACGCTCACCGGCTGGGGATTGACCCCCGGCACGAACGTGATCGCCGTCTCCGTGCATCAGATCAACACCGGCAGCAGCGACATCGTTTGGGGCATGGCGTTGGACGCCGCGGGTTATCAGCGGACGCGCGACACCAATCCGCCGACGATCCTGGAGTTGATTCCGTCACCGGGGACCGTAGTGCCGAGTCTGGGGGAAATCGAAGTGCATTTCAACAAGGGCGTCCGCGGCGTGGAAGCCGGCAACCTGCTGATGAACGGCGTTGCGGCCACCAACCTCACCGCCTATGCGCCGGACGTTTACGTGTTCGATTTCACGCCGGCCGCGACGGGGCCGGTGCAGGTGGCCTGGAGCCCAACGAACGGCATCATGGATCTTTCCGTCAACTCGAACCGCTTTGCCGGTGGAACCTACACTTATACGGTGAACCCTGCAGCCATCGGCAGTCAGGTGCTCATCACCGAATTCATGGCGGGCAACAAACACACCATCCGCGATGAGGACGGCGACTATTCCGACTGGCTGGAAATTCACAATGCCGGCGCCGACCCGGTGAGCCTGGCTGGGTGGTATCTCACGGACGATCCCGCCCATCTGGCCAAATGGGAGTTTCCCCGCGGCGTCACGCTGCTTTCCCAATCGTACCTCCTGGTCTGGGCTTCCGGCAAGAACCGCACGAATGCCGCCGCGCCGTTGCACACCAACTTCCAGCTCGCCAAAACCGCCGGCAGCTATCTCGGCCTGGTTTATTCGGACGGGACCACCATCGTCTCCGACTTTCCGTCCTACCCGCAGCAATACGATGACGTGTCCTACGGGCGCGACCGCGTCGAGTCCTCGATCGTCGGCTACTTCACCAGCCCAACCCCCGGGGCTGCGAATGCCACGACCGGCGCGGGGTTTGCTCCCCCCGTGACCTTCGCGCTGCCGAGCTGCACTTTTCAGGGTCCGTTCGCGCTCACCTTGTCCACCGCCGATACGAACGCGGTGATCCGCTATGCCCTCGTCACGAGCGCCGCGACCGCGGCCATGACGAACGTGCCCAGCAGTACTTCACCGATCTACACGAGCCCGCTGACCATCAACAGCACCACGCAGGTCCGGGCCCGGGCTTTTCCGATCCAGACGAATTATTTCCCGGGGCCGCTTCACACCGAAACCTACGTGCGCATCAACCCCGCCGCCGCCCAGTTTAGTTCCGACGTGCCGCTGGTTTTGCTTTACAACTTCGGCGCCGGCGGTTTGCCGGCGACCTATAACCAATCCGCCATCATGATGGTGTTCGGCACCGGCTCCGGGCGCGCCTCCCTGACCAACGCGCCTGATTTGGCCGCGCGCATCGGCATCAACATCCGGGGCAACACGACGGTGGGGTACGCCGTCGAGGTCTGGGATGAATACAATGACGACCGCTCGGTGGAGGTGCTGGGCATGCCGGCCCAATCGGATTGGGTGTTTTACATGCCCGACATTTTCGACTCCGGCCTGATGCATAATCCGCTCGCCTACGAGCTGAGCAACCAGATCGGGCGTTACGCCTCGCGCACGCGGTTCGCGGAGGTCTTTCTGAACACGAGCGGTGGGGTGGTCGGCTACACCGCACCCGCCGCGGGGGATTACAACGGCCTGTGGGTGGTTGAGGAGAAGATCAAGCGCGACCCGAACCGCGTGGACATCGCCCATCTGCAGCCGGAGAACACGACTTCGCCGACAGTCACTGGCGGCTATCTGCTGCAGAACACCGGCGGCCGCGTGGACCCGAACGAACGGGTCTTTTACACCTCGCTGGGGCAGCAACTGACCTACGAGGACCCCAAGGGACCGGATATCCAGTTGCCGGCGCGCGCGGCCCAGGCCCAGTACATCGGCGACTATTTCAACAACTTCGAGGCGGCGCTCGCGAGCCCGCGCTTCACCGACCCGGTGAGTGGCTACGCGGCCTGGATTGACGTGGACGCCTGGATTGACCACCACCTCGCCAATGTCGTGACCTTGTGCGCGGATGCCCTCCGGCTCAGCGCGTTCCTCTACAAGGACCGGGAAAAGAAACTCGCCTTGGGACCGATCTGGGACTTCGACCGCTCGCAAGGCACGACGGGCGGCGGTGACACCCGGTGCTTCAACCCCCGCGCCTGGCGCGGACGAGGCTCGGATAACGGCACCGATTTCTTCGGCTACGACACGTTCATGAGCAACGTCTGGATGAACCGGTTGTTCAACGACCCGGATTTCTGGCAGCGCTGGATCGATCGCTGGCAACAACTGCGCCGCGGCCCCTATGCGAACACGAATATCTTCCGCTTGATTGATCAATTCGCCAGCCAGGTGCGCTCGGCGCAACCCCGCATGGTGCTTCGCTATCCCGAGACGACGCCGCGCAGCGGAACGGTCTCCGCCAATGGCTATTCCTATACGTTCAAAGGCACTTATCAGGGCGAAGTCGATTTCCAGAAGCAATGGTATGCGGACCGCACGGACTTCATTGACACGAATTTCCTGAGCGCGCCGGTGTTTGACCTCCCGGGCGGCTCAATCCCGACCAATGCCTCCCTCACGATCTCGGCGAATACGCGAGAGCCCAATAGCACGATCTACTACACCTTGGACGGAACCGACCCGCGTCTGCCCGGGGGGACGGTGAATCCGGCCGCGCGCTCGAGCCTCAGCACCGCCGTCGTCACCCTGACGGCGAACGCACGCGTGTTTGCCCGCAACTACAATGCGGCGCACCATAACTTGACGGGCCCGACCGAGAATCCGCCTTTGTCCAGCCCCTGGTCCGGGCCGACGGTGGCCACGTTCCTCACCGCCACCCCGCCGCTGCGCATCACCGAACTGATGTACGACCCGCCGCCGCCCCCCGGCAGCACCAACAACAATGACGACTTCGAGTTCATCGAGTTCCAAAACACCAGCGGCGCCGCCATCAACCTCCAGGGCTATTCCCTGAGCGGCGGCGTGAGCTTCACCTTTTCCAACTACGTGCTCGGGGCGGGCGAATACGTTTTGGTGGTGAACAACCTGGCCGCCTTCCAGTCGCGCTATCCCGGGGTCACTAACATCGCCGGCGTCTATACGAACCACCTCAGCAATAGCGGCGACCACCTGGTCCTCACCGGGCCATTGCAGGAGCCGGTCCTCGATTTTTCCTACAACGACACCTGGTATCCCGCGACGGACGGGCTCGGCTTCTCGTTGGTGATCCGCGACCCGGCCGCGCCGCCGGACACCTGGGGATTGAAGTCAAGCTGGCGACCCAGCGCCGAGAGCAACGGCTCCCCCGGGCAGGCCGACCCCGCCCCGCCGGTGATTCCAGGCATCCTCGTCAACGAGGCGCTGACCCATCACACCGGTCTGTCGGAAAAGGACACGATCGAACTATTCAATCCCACGGCGGACACGGCCAATCTGGGCGGCTGGTTCCTCACCAACGACCGCCATAAGCCCATCAAATACCGCATCCCCGCCGGCGTCACGATCCCGGCCGGTGGCTACCTGACCTTCGACAAAAGCCAGTTTGGCGCGGGACCGGCGGGTTTCGGACTTAGCTCGACCGGCGACGAAGTCTATCTTTTTTCCGGCGACGCGAACTCGAACCTCACCGGCTATGCGCACGGTTTCAGCTTCGGCGCGGCGCCCAACGGCGTTTCCTTCGGCCGCTACGTCAACAGCGTGGCCGACGAGTTCTTCGTTCTGCAAAGCATGAACACGCTCGGTGCCTCCAACGCCTACCCGCGCGTCGGCCCCGTCGTGATTGCCGAATTCACGTATCATCCACCGGACCTGCCTTATGGCGGGAACGACACGCTCGACGAGTACATCGAGTTGCAAAACATCGCCGCCACCAACGTGCCGCTGTACGACCCGAGCGCGCCGACCAACACCTGGCAACTGAGCAACGCCGTCGAATTCTTGTTCCCGACCAACGTCGTGCTGCCCCCGGCCGGACGCTTGGTGGTGGTCAGCTTCGATCCGGTGAAGTACCCGGCCACGCTGGCGGCCTTCGTGTCCCATTATGGCGTGCCCGCCAACGTGCCGGTTTACGGCCCCTGGAGCGGCGCGCTGAACAACGGCGGCGAAACCATCGAGCTGGACTGCCCGGACACACCCCAGGTCACGACAACGAACGTTTTCGTTCCCTACTACCTCGTCGAAGCTGTGGACTACAACAACACCGCACCCTGGCCGACCAATGCCGACGGCGGCGGCGCCGCGCTGCAACGGCTGCAACCGACCCTCTTTGGCAACGACCCCGCCAACTGGCAGGCGGCGCCGCCCTTCACGGTCCTGCCGCGCCTCACCACCCAGCCGACGAACGTGGCGGTGCTGCCGGGCGCCACCGCCACGTTCG
>JBEKGJ010000029.1:0-64424 GCA_050012855.1 Verrucomicrobiota bacterium
GCTGCCGTCCGCCAGTTCGCGGACCTTGATTTCCGCCTCGTGGCGGGCTTCGGCGTAGCTGGAAAGCGACTTGGTGATCCGCCGGCCGGCGACGTGATAGCAGAGGCGGTAGAAGGGGTAGGCCGCCGTTTTGCCGTAAATGACGGCCTCCTGCTTCCGGTGCTTGATGCGGACCGGGAACTTCATTTTGCCTCCGGACTTCGCCGAAATCTGTGCGAAATCTGTGCGGGAATCGGGAAAACCCTCGATTTCCGAAGGAAAAGTGGTGCGGATAGCAGGACTTGAACCTGCACGCCTTTCGGCACTACCACCTCAAAGTAGCGTGTCTGCCAATTCCACCATATCCGCAACCAGGCCAAAATACGACGCACAACTGCCCCGCCGCAAGCGAATTTCGCCCGTGGACGAAACCGCGAATAGACTCAGGTAGCTTGACCGTTTCGTGATCTGCGTGCCCTTCCGGCCCGGGAGAGCATACGCCTTGCCATGGGCGTGCCTGGGCAACCTGGCCAGGCCGCCGATTCCGGGTTCACCCCTTCGAAAGGCGAGCTTGCGACGGATTGCAGCTCGATCTGCCCCGAGGCCTGATCTTTTCAACAGGCGGCTGGCCGTCCGTGGTCGCCCGCGCTACACTGTCCACCGTGATTCGCAACGTCATCCTCGACTGGTCCGGTACGCTCGTGGACGATCTGCCCGCCGTTCTCCACGCCAGCAACCGCGTCTTCCGCCAGGCGGGGGTGCCGGAGATGACGCGCGACGAGTTCCGGGCCGAATTCTGCCTGCCGTTCAAAAAGTTCTATGACCGCCATGCCGCCCACGTGCCGCTGCCACAGCTCGAAGCCTGGTTTCACAGCGCCTTCCGCGAGGCCCAGCACCTGGTGACCGAGCTGCCGCACGCCCGCGAGTTCCTGCAGTTTTGCCGCGATCGTGGATTGCGCACCTTCCTGCTCAGCAGCGTTCACCGCGACCCCTACGCGGTCCAGGCCGCCTTGACGGGCTTTGATCGGTTCCTCGATCATCCCTACATCGAGGTTTGGGACAAGCGAACGAAGATCCACGAGCTGCTCCGCGAGCACGGCCTGGCACCGTTGGAGACGCTTTTTGTCGGCGACATGGAGCATGACATCGAAACCGCCCGCCACGGCGGCGTGCACTCCTGTGCCGTGCTCACCGGCTACAACCGGATCGTGCAGTTGCGCGCCAGCCAGCCCGATCTCATCGTCGAGCACTTGGGCGAATTGCGCGACCTGCTCGCGCGGCACGGCCTGGATTTTGACGCCGTCCTGGCCGAGCGCGCCCGGCCGGTGGCGACGGTCGGCGCCCTTGTGTTCAACGATGCCGGCGAGGTGCTGATGGTGCGGACTTACAAGTGGTCGGACCTCTGGGGGATTCCCGGCGGCAAGATCAAGTTCGGCGAAACGTCGGTGGACGCGCTGCGCCGCGAGGTGAAGGAGGAAACCGATCTCGACGTGACCGACATCGAATTTGTGCTCGTGCAGGACTGCATCCACTCGACCGAATTCTACCGGGACGCCCATTTCATTCTGTTGAACTACACGTGCCGCAGTCCGGGCACGGCGGCGGTGAAACTGAACGCGGAAGGGCAGGAATTCCGCTGGCTCTCACCCGCAGCCGCGCTGGACCTGCCGCTCAACCAGCCCACCCGGGTGCTCGTCGAAGCGGTACTGACGCGTTCCCGGCACTCTCAATGATGGACATGATTACCATCCAGGACCTGGAGGTTCGCTACCGTGTCGGTGTGCCCGAGGAGGAGCGGGCGAAGCCGCAGCGGTTGTTGCTGACGGTGGCGATGGAACATGATTTTACCGCGGCCGCCGCCGGCGACGATCTGACCTGCACGATTGACTATTTCGCCGTGAGCCGGCGGCTGCTGAGCTTGGGCGAGGGGCGAAGCTGGCGGTTGATCGAGACTCTCGCGGTGGACATCGCCGGTCTGCTGCGTTCGGAGTTTGGCGCAGCGCGCGTCACGGTCGAAGTGAAGAAGTTCATTCTGACGGAAGCGCGGTGGGTGGCCGTGCGTGTGACCCGGCCGCTCTGATCCGGACGCGGCTCAGGCGAGCTCCCACCCCGGTTCGATCTCCGCGTCCAGCGGCGTGGGCGCCACCTGCCGCTGCCATTGCCGCTCGGCCAGGATGCCGACCATGGCGGCGTTGTCGGTGCAAAGGCCCGGTTCGGCAAGGCGGAGAGTGAGGCCGGCCTTCGCGCAGGCGGCCGCCAGTTCCCGGCGCAGCGCGCGGTTGCAGGTGACGCCGCCCGAGGCGGTAACACAGCCGACGCCGAGCCGGCAGGCCGCGCGCACGGTCTTCGTCACCAGCACGTCAACGATCGCCACCTGCACGCTGGCGCATAAGTCGTGCAAGTGCTGCGGGTCGTCGGCCAGTCCGGGGTGGTCCCGCAGAAAATAGCGGACGGAGGTTTTCAGGCCGCTGAAGCTGAAATCGTCGTTGGGTTCGCGCACGAGCGGCCGGGGGAAGGCGAACGCGCTCGGATCGCCGGTTTCCGCCAACCGGTCCACCACCGGTCCGCCGGGGTAAGGCAGGCCGAGGAGCTTGGCGGTCTTGTCAAAACACTCGCCGGCGGCGTCGTCCAGGGTTGAGCCCAAGACCCGGTGCTGCAATTCGGCGGGGACATGGACCAGCAGCGTGTGGCCGCCGCTGACGATCAAGGCCACGTTTGGCTGGAACGCCGCGAATTGCGCCCGCTGGGGCGTGCCGCCGACCCACGCCGAGTAGAGATGGGCCTCGTGGTGGTTGATCCCGAAAAACGGGCGTCGCAACGCGAACGCGATCGCCTGTGCCGCCTTGAGCCCCACCAACAGGGCGCTGGGCAGGCCGGGTCCACGCGTGGCGGCGACGGCCTGGAGTTCGGTCGCGTTGATCCCGGCCTGGTCCATCGCCTGGCGTGCCAGGGGGAGGAGATTGCGCAGGTGTTCGCGCGTGGCCAGTTCCGGCACGACCCCGCCGTATTCGGCGTGGAGCTGGATTTGCGACGAGACGAGGCAGGAACGGACTTCGCCCGCGTGGACGACAGCGACGCTGGTTTCGTCGCAGGAGGTCTCAATGGCCAGGAGCACGGCAGGGTGCGACCGCGGGGGAGAGCGGGGTGGTTCAGTTGGCGGCCACCTTGCCTGATCGCTCGACCTTGGCCGCCTTGTGTGTGTCGGCCTCGCGGCGGGTGAACAGCGTGATGCCTTTCAGCAGATCCATCGCCTGATCGAGTTGGACGTCATGCACCTTGATGACCCGCTCACGCTGGTCCGGATCCAGGCTGTCCGCCAAACCCGGGGTGCGTTTGAGGAAGACCGCCTGGGTGTCTTCCTCGGACATGGGCACCACAATGTCCGGCGTGATGCCCTTCTCGTGGATCACCTTGTGGCTGGGGGTATAGTATTTGGCCGTCGTCAGCCGCAGGCCGCAGCCGCCGGGGAGGTTGATGATGCTTTGCACCGAGCCCTTGCCGAAGGATTGCTCGCCGAGGATCACGGCGCGTTTCAAATCCTGCAGGCAGCCCGCGACGATCTCGGAGGCGCTGGCGCTGCCGCCGTTGACGAGCACCACCATCGGGGTCTTAAAGGGATCGCGACCCGAGGCATGGTATTCGTGCTTTTCGGTCGGATCGCGGCCCTCGGTGGAAACGATCAGGGTTCCGGACTTAAGAAACGGGGAACAGACCTCGACGGCCTCGTCGAGCAATCCGCCGGGATTGTCGCGCAAGTCCAGGATCAATCCCTGCATGTCCTGCGCCTTGAGTTTCTGCAGGGCCGCGGCGAGTTCGCTGTCGGTGTGCTCCCCGAACTGGCTGATGCGGATGTAGCCGAGCTTGTTGTCGCTGACCGGATATTCGCCCTTGCTGTTGATATCACGGACCGTTTCGACCTTGATGTCCTCGCGTTTGAGCACGAAGTCCTTCACGATGCCCGTGGACGGGCGGAGGATGGTGAGGGTGACCACGGTGCCGGAGGCGCCACGCAGGTGCTTGACGGCTTCGGTCAGGCCGAACCGCTCGGAGTTCTTGCCGTCAATCTTCATGATGCGGTCGCCTGGGAGGATGCCCGCGCGCGCGGCCGGGGTGTCGTCCATCGGCGCGATGACGGTGAGGTAGTCACCGCGGACGCCCACCTGGATGCCAACGCCGCCGAAGCTGCCCTCGGTTTCCTTCTTCAACTCGTCGTATTTCTGCGCGTCCATGAATTCGCTGTGCGGGTCCAGCGTGCCGATCATGCCCTTCAGCGCGCCGTAGATGAGCTCCTGGTAGCTGAGTTTGTCCCCGTCCACGTAATCCTCGCGCACCCGTTCGAGGACCAGCGTGAACAGGCGGAGGTTGGAATAGATGTCATCCTTGCCGGCCGCCTCGGCGGAGTGCAGGTAAACCTGCGCGCCGAAGAAGAGGTTCACGGCCAGGGCGGCGATCAACGCCGGATAAAACAGTCGCTTCTTCATGATGGGAAAAACCCGTTCAAATCCTCCGGGACATTACGGGCGGAAGCCCCGGATGGCAAGGGCGGCGTTCCCGTCGGCAGTGTCACATCTCGTGGAGCGCCCCCGCGAGCCGGCTCGTCAGGTGTTGCCCCACCAGAACAGGAAACTACCTTCCCGCCTTGCCGGGCCGGGGCCGTTTAGCCGGGCGCGAACCGACGCAACTGCAGTTCCACCCACGGCAGCGTCGCTGGCGTGGTCACCTTCGGGTTGGGCGTGGGGCTCTCGACAAGTCGCACCGGTTGTCCGATCAACTCGCAGGCCGCCGTGTCGTCGGTGATGACGCGGCCCTGCTCGCGCACGGCGGTGAGCGCCCGGAGGATGACCGCCAGCCGGAAAGCCTGCGGCGTTTGCACGGTCCAGAGCTTCGAACGGTCGAGATGCGCGGTCACCAACGTGCCGTGCTCCGCCACCTTGACCGTGTCGGTGATCCGCTCCGCCGCCACCGCGGCGCCGGTTTCGCGCGCCGCCGCCAAGGTGGCGGCGATCAACGCGGGCGACGTGCAGGGCCGCGCGCCGTCGTGGATGGCGACCAGCTCGCAGCCGGGCGTCACCGCCTGGAGGCCGTTCCAGACCGAATCCTGTCGCGCGGCGCCGCCGGCAGCGAAACGATGGGGTTTGCGGAAGCCGAAGCGGCCGGCCAGTTCGGCGAACACCGGTTCCAGGCCTGGCCGCACCACCAGCACGATTTCGTCCACGTCAGCGGCCTCTTCCCAGCGTTGCCAGGTGTGGGCGATTACCGGCCGGTCCGCGAGTTCGAGGAACAACTTGTCCACGCCCGGGCCCATGCGGGTGCCCGAACCGGCGGCTACGATCACGACACTATTCATGGGACGCGGCCGGGGGATGACGGCGTGTCGGGCGGCGGCTCAATTCTTCCAATCGAACGCCTTTTTCTTCAGGGCATACACATAGCCAACCAGCAGCACGCTCAGGAACGACAGCATCGCGAAGAAAACCAGGTTCGCGGTGGCCGGGTCGGCCAGCAGGCGCTTGAACACCACGGCCCACGGGTAAAGGAACACAATTTCAATGTCGAAGAGGATGAAGAGCATCGCCACGAGGTGGAACTTGACGGAGAGGCGGGGGTTGCCGGCGCCCACCGGAATCATGCCGCACTCGTAGGCGGTGTCCTTGATCTTGGTGCGGCGGGCGCGCTTGCCCAGCAGCACGGACCCGATCATCATCCCGCCGGTGACGATCACCGCCAGAGCGACCAGCATCAGGACCGGCACATATTGCGCAACCTGCGAATCCATGGCGGGAAAATAGGGCGCTTTGGCGTCCGCGCAAGCCCTAACCCGCCCCGTTTCCGGCGAGCGGTCTCAGTCCGGGCGTCCGCGGTGGGGGCAGGTCCCCTGCTCGTGGAACGCCTTGCAGGCGCCCACCACCTGCAACCGCCATCCGACGGTCGCGAAACCAAGCTGTTCACAAATGCCCCGGCCCAGCTCCAGCATTTCCGGGTTTTCAAACTCGATCACGCGCCCGCAATCCTGGCAGACCAAGTGGCTGTGGTTCGGATTGCCCGCAAAGTTGGGATCGTACCATTTCCGATCGGCACCCAGTTCGATCTCGCGCAGCAGGCCGGTGGCGGTGAGGGATTGCAGGGTGCGATACACCGTGGCGCGCGACACCGAGGCGTCCCGCTGACGCGCCCAGGCCAGCAATTGGTCCGCCGTGAAATGCTCGTGGGTGCTGAATACCGCATCCACGATGGCGCGCCGTTGCGCCGTCAGCCGCCAGCGTCGCCGGGCGAGCAACGCCCAGATTGACTGGCGGTCGCCCGCGGGATCGGGGAGAGCCATTCATGGAGGATGGCGCATGATCCCGTGCAAGTCAACGCGGTGCCGGCGGCGACGCGGGAGGCCGGTAGCGAGGCGCGTATGCTCCCCGGAGCGTCATTCTGGTTTGGGGAGCGCACCCGCCCCGGGTGCCGTGGCGGGCGCCTCGCCCGCCACATCGGCAACCACGGGAGATCGAAGAACCGCCCGGCGAGGGCGCCGGGGGGCGACACGCGGGGCGCGTATGCTCCCCAGAAAAAACTCGGTCAGCGGTCGCGAGGGCGTCCGCTTGCCCGGCCCAAGGACCAACTGGCTTTCTTGTCCCGGCGAACCACGCCCGGCCTCGGCGTCCCCGGGCGTGCACCACCGGCGCAATGCCCTGAGAACAAGCTTGCTGCGTGCCGCTCCGGCGGGTACCGTCCCTTTCCATGAGCAGCCCAGGACCACTTCCACTTTCGCCCCTGGCTTGGCCCCAATGATGCTGTTATGGCAACAGGAGATAGGTATGAGAATCATCAAATTGAGTCCCGACGACATTGACTTCCCAGATCGAGCCAGTGTGGACGTATACTTCGAGATGACGTTGGCAAGAAGAGATCCAGTGGGACAGTTTCTACTCACACGAGGCCGAATCGCCGACCGCGGAATCGAACCTGGCGAACCGATCATCTTCTCGTACAAGACTGAGATCACCCACACTGCCAGGGCCGCGTCAGGCAGATTACGGAGTAATCAGGCCGACAGTCAGATGTATCCATTCTTCTTTCTCGTAGACATGGGTACGGTTTCCAAAGCGCATGGCAATCTCTCTGATGTTGAAACCCGCCTCGCCGCCGCCGGATGTCAGAAGAACATCATTCGTACCCAAGGTTGGCCGATCATTTCCGATAAACATATTGTTGATTCTATCTGGAACGATCTCAGAAAATAGCTCGAACTACGGCCTGGTGCTGACCGCTAACCGCGTCAGCACATGCCGACCCTTCGACATAGGAAGTACACCATGCCAGCCAAACGCCAAAACACCAAACTCGAGTCTGAAGGCGCCGAATTCTTGGTCCTCGGCAATCTCCTCATTGAGGGCATATCGGCCTACAAAGCCTATGTGAACTTCCCAGGATATGACCTTATGGGAGTGAATCCTGAAACCCGGAAGGTCGCGCGCTTACAGGTAAAGAGCCGATGGGCAACCAACTACGACAAGAGTTTTCCCATCAAGAATTTTGCGTGTGACTTTGTCATTCACGTTGCCCTTAACCGCGGCTACGCATTTGGAAAGAGTGCTGCCCAGAATGATCCAGGAGTAAAACCTCCCGACTTTTACGTTTTTCCGGTCGACGTCTTGAAGACCGCCCAGAATGTCAGAGACTCATGGGGGAAGGTTCACATACCGAAGATTCCGAATCTGGACGATTACCGGAATAACTGGAGCTTGATTAGAGACTTTCTTGAATGAAGTCGAACACACAAACGCATTGCCTCGGGCGCGTCGGCGAGCCTCGAGGCCATGCGTGGTTGAGCGAGCCCGGCCGAAGCGGTTTCAGTATGTAGTTAGCTTTACTTCCTCTGCACAGCACGCTCGCCCGTGGTCGGGATTCACCGCTGCACGCGTGAGCGCCTGCGCTACATGCGCTCCGGGGTTTCAATGCCCAGTAGATCCAGGCCCTGCCGCAGCACACGACCGGTCAGATCGCAGAGCGTCAGCCGGCGAGCGCGGTCTGCGCCGTCCGCCTTGAGCACCGGGCAGCGCTCGTAGAAGGTCGTGAAGTGGCCGGCCAGTTCGTAAAGATGGTTGCAGAGGTAGTTCGGGCGGTATTCCTCGGCCACCGCCTCGATGACCAGCCCGAAGTTCAGGAGGTGCCGGGCAAGCTGCATTTCCTCCGGCGCCGCCGGTCGCAAGTCCGTGGGCGGGGCGGCGGTCTCCGTCGTGCCGGCTTTGCGGAGGATGCTCTGGAGGCGGGTGACGGCGTATTGCAGGTAGGGCGCGGTGTTGCCGCTCAAGGCGAGCATTTTGTCCCAACTAAACACATAGTCGCTCTGCCGGTTGGGCAGCAAGTCCTGGTACTTCACTGCTCCGATGCCGACGATGCGGGCGATCTCGCGACGCTCGGCTTCCGGCAGCTCGGGGTTCTTCTCCGTGACGACGCGCAGGGCGCGCTCCTCCGCCTCGTCGAGCAGGTTGGCCAGCTTGACGGTGTCACCGGCGCGGGTCTTGAACGGCTTGCCGTCCTCGCCGAGGATCGAGCCGAACCAGACATGGGCCAGCCGCACCCGCGCCGCGTCCGGCCGCCAGTGGCGGAAGGCCGCGAAGATCTGCCGGAAATGGAGCTGCTGCCGGCCGTCGGTGACGTAAATTATTTCGTCCGGCTGCCAGGTTTCGAGCCGGTAAGCCAGCGTCGCCAGGTCGGTCGTGGCGTAATTGAACCCGCCATCGCTCTTTTGGACGATGGCCGGATGCGCCTTGAGCTCGGGGACGTCGTCGAAGAAAACCACCTTGGCGCCCTCGCTTTCGCGGGCGATGCCGCGGGCGACGAGGTCCGAAACCACCGCCCGGAGGCGCGGGTTGTAGAAACTTTCGCCCAGGGTGCGATCGAACTTCACGCCGAGCCGCGCGTAGATCGTGTCAAACTGGGCTTGCGAGAGGGCGATCATTTTGCGCCAGAGGCGGAGGTTGTCCGGATCGCCGGTCTGCAGCCGTACCAACTCTTTGCGACTTTCGTCCTCCGCTGATGACAGGTTACGTGACTTATTGGAAAGGATTGTCTGGAGGATTCGCTCCGCAATTCTGTCCACTGAGCGTCCTGCAGCCAAATCGCTGCGTATTTTATCTCTGAATCGATCTTCAAGGCTGGTCCTCGTTTGCTCCCTGATCATCAACTGAACTAACTGCACCGCCTTGTAGATTAGCTCCAATTCAGCGATGGGATCTTTATCAAGTGCGTCCCGATTCAAAAACTCGTTCCAGGCAAAAATCAACATTCCAAACTGCGTTCCCCAGTCGCCCAAATGGTTGTCCGTGATGACGCGGTGGCCGAGCAACCGCAGCGTGCGGGCCAGACAGTCGCCGAGAATCGTGGACCGGATGTGGCCGACGTGCATCGGTTTGGCGACATTGGGCGAACTGAAATCCACGACCACGGTGCGCGGGGTGGCGGCGCGGGCGACGAACGGGTGTCCGGCCGTGAGGGCGGCGTGGAGCGCCGCGGCGATGGCCTCGGGGCGCAGCCGAAAATTGAGGAAGCCGGCGCCGGCGATCTCGACCGCTTCGCACCATGGCGTCACGTCGAGTCGGGCGGCGACGTCCGTTGCCAGTTGGCGCGGGTTGAGCCGGCGGGCCCGGGCGAGGGCCATCAGGGCGTTGGACTGGTAATCGCCGAACTTCGGATCGGGGCAGGGGCGGACCTGGACGCTGTCCAGCGGGGCGTCGGGCAGCACGGCCTGCACGGCGGCACGCAGCCGCTGTTCGATCAACTGGTGGAGCATGGGAAGTGGTTTGACCGCGCGTTCGGCCGGGGCGCGGCGGCGGCTGGTCGCCGGGCGATCACGCCCCGGTCGAATTCTCCTGGATGATGCGGAACATGGCCGCCGCATCCGGGGCATTTTCCAGGGCCTGGCGGAATTCGCGTTTGTGCAGCAGCTTCGCGATGTCGGCGAGGGTGCGGAGGTGTTTCTGGAACTGGCCCTGCGGCACCAGGAAAAGCATCACCAGGGTTACGGGCTGGTTGTCCAGGGCATCGAAGTCGAGTCCCTGGTGCGAGCGGCCGAACGCCGCGCTGACTTCGGTGATGAGGTCGGTGGAGGCATGGGGGATGCCGATGCCGAAGCCAATGCCGGTGCTCATGGAGTTCTCGCGCCGGCGCACGACGGAAGCGATGGCCTCGCGGTTCTCCGGCTTGATTCGCCCGGATTCCACCAGACGGTTGATCAACTCGTCAATGGCACCCCAACGGTCGGCCGCCTTGAGGTCAGGCACGATGTTCTCGGGCTGCAGAATGTCACCTAGTGTCATACCGCGATTACAAGGCGGCATTGGGCCGCAAGCCGCCAGGCAATTCAAGCGTTAACTGCGTCCCGCCCGCATTTCCATCCGGAAGACCATTCACTGCCGCGATCCGGCCGACCGCAAAAGGTCCCCGGCTCACCGCGTCGGACGCCCGCCGCGCGCCGCCTCCGGTCGGGCCGGCGGGTCACGGCGAATTGACCGCGCGGGTGGAATGGTCCTGGAGCCAGAAGATGTCCTTGTTATTAGGCGAAGCCAGGATGTCAACCACGAGTTTCTCGGACTGGAGGGGAGGGGTCGTGCGGCCGTCGAGCTACTTGTGCATCTCGGAATGGCCGTCGGCAAACGAAAACCCGCACGCCTGGTTGTGGTAGCAGCCTGGGTAATCCCAAAACTCCTCGTCGGCCGGGCGATCCGGGTAACCGGTCATGTCCGTCCCGAAGTTGCCCACGTCAATGCTGTCCGGCCGCATGTCCAGAAAGACCCACGTCTGCGACGGCCCGGGCACAACCATGTCCGTGGTCTTGACATAGACCAGCCATTCCATGTCGGGCCCAGGCACAAGCCAGCCATCGTATCCACCCACCCAGATGTTCATGGACATGCTGCGAACGCGGGGCACCATCTGCCCGGCGAGCGGGCCGAACGCCGGCCGGATCGTCGAATGGTCGGACGGGCATTTGAAAATCGCCGCCGATTTGCCGCAGTAGGGCCACAGCAGGCTTTTTTGAATGTCCACGGTAACGTCCCAATTCGAGGCGTTGGTCGGATCAAAATCCATCAGGCCGGTCATCCACGTCGTGTTCGGATCGTCGGAGGTGGCCATGGGAATCCGCTCCCCGTTGTCGTCGGCGTACATTTTCCACGCGAACAGGAGGCCGCGGTGGTTGTTCATGCAGTAGATCCCCTGCGCCTTGGCCTTGGCCCGCCCGAGCGCGGGCAGCAGCAGGCCGGCCAGGATGGCAATGATGGCGATCACCACCAGCAGTTCGATCAGGGTAAACCCGTCCCTCGCGGCTGGCGGCCGTCTGATCATGCGGTGCCTCCGTCCTCCCCGCGGCCATCCCCGCGGCCGGCTCCCGGCGCGGATGACGGGCGGCCCTTTACGGTTGTTGCAGGCGTGCCCAAGCAACCCTTCGTTTCGCATCAATGTGGCCCATGAAGCGCGTAATGCAAACGCATGATGTTCGCGGCACGCTTACCCATCGGCCGGGGCACTGCGGCAGCAGGGCGGATCAAGGCCGCTCGAACACCAGCCAGGTGCAGCCATTGGCGGGAACCTTGACGCTCACTTCAGCGACGTCACCCCGGTCCAGCCGCAGGCGCTCGGTAGCAGCACCTTCCCGACGAACCAGCGCCGTCCCCGTGAGGCCGGTGTAGTACAGCGGCAGCCGGATGGTCCGGCGTGCCTCGACGGTGAGCGGGTTGTAAATCATCGCCAGCCCGCAACGCCGGAGCCGCGGGTTGACATGGAGGAAATAATCAATGTCCCGCCCGTCGGCGCGTCGCAGATGGACGATGTCCGATTCCAGGATGTCGCGATAGGTCTTGAACCAGTCCACCCAGTGTTTGACCGTCGCCTGCGTCGCGTCGGAGTCGTACAAGCGCGGGCCGCGGTAGCAGGCCTGGACGCCGGCGCCGAAGTTGTTCGCCAGGTGCGCGGCGTAATCGGGCAGGTGGTCGCGCAGGGGCTCGAGCGTGGCTGCCGCCCCACCGCCCTGGTACTCGGTGAGCGGAACAAACATCCAGCCCATGGTCGGCGTTTTCTCGAACGTGCCATCGAAGATGTTCTGCCGGCCGTGAATGATCTGCTGGGCGCGGGGCAGGGACCAGTTCGATTCGCGATAGCCCATGCCGGTTTTGCTCGAGCCGGTGAAGAAATAGTAATCCGGAGCGTTGACATAAACGCCGCGGTCGCGACACCAGCCGTAGAACTCGGCGCTTGTGCGCCACTGGGTCCATTGCGAATCCGCCAGACCATGGTGGCCGGGATGGTTGGTTGAGGCGCACACATCGCCCGGATACGGGCCGTCGTGCTCCAGCAGGTCGAGGCCAGTCTGCTCGATGAAGATCTTCAGCTTGTCGAGATACGCGATGCCCCAGTGACTGCCCAGGCACGGTGCATTGCCGAAAATGGCGCCGCCGGGCCGGCCGGTCTGCGGGTTGATCACGTCGTTGGCGTCGTCAATCCGCCGGCTGCTGAACAGCGAGTACGCGCCGACTTCGAGGCCTTTCGCGTGGGCATAGTCCACATCCGCCTTCACCCGCGCCAGGTAGGCGGGATCGGTGTTCTCCATGTCGAGCCCGCTGCCGAACGTGTAGATGATCATCTCGAAGCCCACCGCCGCGCATTGGTCCACGGCGGCGCGGAAGCTGCGGGTGTCGGCGTTGCGGACATGCATCATGGTCGGGTTTTCCGTGAGCCAGGGCGCGAGCGTCCGCTGGGCGCGCCGGAGGGCGAGCCCCTGGCGTTCGCGGCTGTCCGAGTCATGGAGCAGCAGCCAGGTGCGGAACGAGCGGAAAGTTCCGCCGGGCGCGAGCCGCACCCCGGGGCCCACCGGCGTCCGGCAGGCCAGCAGACACGGCGTCAGCCTTTCGTAATGGACCTGCGTGTCGTAGTCGGGGTCGGGCAGCCACTCGGTAACGCGGCTCGAAGTCACCGGGTCCATGCCCCCGAAGCTGTAATCGCTCAACACGGAGAGTGGCGGCAAACGCCAACGGTTCGTCGCCCGGGCGTCCACGGCGGATTCCGCTTCGACCGCGGCCAGCAGCTCCGTCGTGACGCGATCCAGCGTGAGGCCATGATCCGTGCCGTTGCTGACGGTGAGCCATTTGCCCAGGAGCGGCAGGTGATCGTACAGTTCGTAGTGGACAATCACGCTGATGCCCCGCGTGGCCGGTTCGCGGCCGGCGTAATGAAAATCGGTGGTCACGCCGTGCGGCGGCCAGGGAAGGTCGGCGCTGTGGCGCTTGTGCTTCCAGGCGAACGTCGCCTCCGGTTGGCCGGTGCTCACGCCGACCAGTTGAAACGCCGACTGGTCGTCCTTCAGACCCGCGATCCACGCGGGCAACAAGTAAGCATGATCCGGCTGGCCTCCGAGGCCGCCGACCTTGAACTCGCGGCCGTCAATCGTGAGCAACGCTTCCGGTTTCACGGCCCGGAGAACGCTGGTGCCGGTGACCAGGTTGTCGAGACCCACGGTGGCCCCGTTCGGCGCGAGTCGAATCGTGCGGCGCAGGAGCCCGTTTTCGAGGGCCACGGCGTTCGTGCCGTTGGCCCACACCACGCGGGCGGGCCAGTGCGGCGCGGTGACGAGCCAGTCCTCCGGCGGTGCGGCCTTCAGCGGGTGGATGGATGCGAGGAACGTCGCCAGCAGGATCAAGAGGGCAAGCCGGGCTGCCGAAGCGAGCTGGAGGTCGGAGGTGCGGTTCACTGCGCGAAGGTACCGGGCGACCGACGGTTTGTCAGCATTGCGTTCGCGTGGGCAGTGTCCTGATTTGGTGGGGCTCTGATGAGTGTCGAGTTTCGAGCTGCGAGCGTCGAATTCGTAAGAGTTCGTGAAATTGGTGGCGCGGCTGGGGAGGACGCCAGAGAAGTTCGAGGTTCGAGGTTCGAATTTGTGAGGGCTCGTGAGCTTTCGTGTCTATTGAACGCGGCCGAACTTCTTCTCCAATTCGCGATAGCCGAGCTCGATGAGCGTCGGCCGGCCGTGGGGGCAGGTGTAAGGCATCGCGCAGCGGCGGAGGTCCTCGACCAGGCGCTCCAGTTCCGGGCCGGCGAGGGGATCGTGCGCTTTCACCGCGTGGCGGCAGACGGTTTTTGCGATCGTATCTTCGCCGAGGCGCACGGAGCTGACCTCCTGGCCGGCGGCCTTGAGTTCGTCGGCAATTTCGAGGACAAACCGCCGCGCGTCGCTCACCTGCACGAACGGCGGCAGGGCATCCAGAAGGAACGTGCGGTCGCCGAATTCGCTCAGCCCCACCCCGAGCCGGTTCAGCACCGGCAGTTGTTCGCGCAGGAATTGGGCGTCGCGCGCCGCCAACTCGACCGTTTCCGCCAGCAACAAACGTTGGGATGGTGCGGCGCCCGTTTCCAGGCGGGCCAGCATCTGCTCGAACAGAATCCGCTCGTGAGCGGCGTGCTGGTCGAGCAACACCAGGCCACGGTCGGATTCCAGAACGACGTAAAGCCGGCCGATCACGCCGACGAGACGCAGCGGCACGCTGAGCAACGGGAGGGCCGGCGTGGGCGACGGGATCGCAGGCTGGCCGGCGCTCACGGGGCTGATGGATGGGGCGGAGACCGTAATCGCCCGCGGTGCGGGCACCACGTCTGCGCTCGGCAGTGGTGCCGGTTTGTGTGGCGCGGCAGCGGGTGTCGCCGGAATCCTTGGCGGCACGGGAGCGACGGGACCTGGCCACTCGAAGGCCGGCAACGTCGCCGGCGCCGATTCCACAGGTGGCGGCGTGGACACCTTCGAGGCGGCCGGCGGCGGGCTTGACGGTGGGTTGGCCATCCGCTCCGCTGGCGCGGCGGTGTGGAAGGCCAGGAGCGTGCGGCGCACCGCCTGGGTGACGATTGCCCGAACGACCCGTTCGTCGCGAAATCTTACCTCCCGCTTGGCGGGGTGGATGTTGACGTCCACCAGCGCCGGATCGAGTTCGAGGAAGAGGCAGCAAATTGGGTAACGGCCTTTCATCAGCGCGTTGTGGTAGCCTTCGAGCAGCGCGAAGTTCAGCCCGCGATGCTCCACCGGCCGGCGATTGACGAACAGGTGCTGGTCTTCACGCGTTGCGCGCGAAACCCCCGGTGCGCCAATGAACCCCCAGACGCGCAGTTGCGCCGGGCGGGGCGCGTTGGCGGATTCGGCCAGCACAGGCCCGGCCTCATCATCGTCGGGCGGCGCTCCGGCCGCGGGCAGCGGTGCGGTAAAATCCACCGTCAGAAGACTCAGCTCGCCGCCGTAAAGGGCGCGGAGACGTTCGCGCAGCGCCGCCAACCGGCCCGCCGGTCCATCCCCCGGAGGCACCGCGGGGAGTTGCCAGACGACCCGTTGCTCATGCGTAAACGTGAAAGCGACCTCGGGATACGCCAGCGCCGCGAGGGTGAGATAATGATGGATGTGCGCCCGCTCGGTTTCCTCGCTGCGCAGGAATTTCCGCCGCGCCGGGAGGTTGAAGAACAGTTGCCGCACCTCGATGCTCGTGCCGGTCGGGCCGCCAGCGGATTTCACCTCCAGAATTTTGCCGCCATGAATGACCACCTGCGTGGCTTCCACCGCGTCGCCGTCGCGTTCGCGCGTGGTGAGGGTCAGCCGGCTGACGCTCGCAATGCTGGGCAGCGCCTCGCCGCGAAAACCCATCGTTGCGATCGCCGCGAGATCCTCGGCCCGGCAGATTTTGCTGGTGGCGTGGCGTTCGAAAGCGAGCAGGGCGTCGTCGCGGCTCATGCCGGCGCCGTCGTCGGTCACGCGCACGAGGCTCCGGCCGCCGGCCTGGACGTCCACGGTCACGCGGCCGGCGCCGGCGTCGAGGGCATTCTCGACGAGTTCCTTGACGATGCTGGCGGGCCGCTCGATGACCTCGCCGGCGGCGATCTGGTTGGCGACCTGTTCGGGCAGCAGCCGGATACGGTTCACGCGGTGATTATAGCAGCGTGTCGGCTGGAAGGAAGCCCGGCGGTGGGCAAATCGGGGCGGCGTGCATGGTTGGGCAGTGGGGGCTCGTCGTGTCCAGCAATCGCAAGTCCGCCCGGGGCAGCACGGTAGGAAGGGCGTTGTGCGATGGGCGGGACGGGGCAGAAGCCCAATCGGGTTCCTTTCGCCCCTCCGTGGCTTTGGTGCCTTTGCCGATCGGCCGGCCACCAACGCAACGGCGATTCTCAAATCATCTGCTCAAAGGGAGTGACTCGGACAGCGGTATGACCACCGACCGAGTGGTCGTTTTCGACGATCCGGTTTCGAGTCTTGACAGCGACATTCTATTTATCGTTGGTAGCCTCATAAAAGGACTGTTCGACGAGGTCCGCACGGGGACAGGGCATATCAAGCAAGTATTCGTCCTCACTCACAACGTGTCTTTTCACAGGGAAATCACGTTCAACCCGAACCGGCGGGACGTCGCCATGAATGAGGAGACATTCCGGGTCGTTCGGAAATCCGGATTGCTATCGAAACTGGACAAGCTCACGTCGAATCCCATCAAAACCTCATACGAGTTGCTTTGGGCTGAAGCCAGGAGGGCGGATCGCTCAAACCTGACGATTCAAAATACTCCGCGCAGAATTTTGGAGAACTACTTCAAAAGTCTGGGGGGACTCGATTCAGACAAAATGTGTGACCTGTTCGAGGGGAAAGAGAAACTTCTCTGCAAATCGCTCTTCTCGTGGGCAAATGCTGGTTTTCATCACGGACTCGACGATCTCTATGTGTCCACGGACGGAACTTTGGTCGAAACTTACCTGAAGGTGTTCAGGGCAATTGTTGAGAAATCCGGCCATCTTGCTCACTACAAGATGATGATGGGAGACGTTTAGCATGACCGCCTCATGCAGCACGCGCAGAACATGGCGGGGCTGAGGCGCCATTTCTGCGGGGACAAAAAGTGCGATGCCTTCGGGCAGTCTTTTGGCGACCAGGCGAAGATTGCCGAGGCGCTGGCTCCCGGCGGCAAGCGGAAAGTGTTCTGCCCGGATTGCGGCAAACCGATCCTCCTGCGCGATGTGATCGAGGAGAACCAGGACCGCCAAATACGCGAAACACGCGAAACGGAAACAGCCTGTGCCGGAAGCCCAGTCATCGAACGACTGAAATGCTCGTGGAGTTCGGTCGTTTCTTCTTTAGCGTCTTTGGCGTTTTTCGCGGTTTGAACTGCTGGGTTCGAGATAAGTTTCGATTCGCCAGCGGCGAAGGAGCAGGTGCGCGAGATGCAAGACGAAGGGCAGGCGGTGATTGATAACGAAAGCCGCGAATTGCTGGCGGTGCATCACACGGGATTCATCGTGGCCGAAGCCGGGCAAATCTATCGCGGCTGCACGAACAGCGACCACGGGATTGATGGCGAGATCGAGTGCAAGGACGACCAGGGCCGCGCCTCCGGGAAGCGTCTGCATGTGCAACTCAAGTCCGGCGATTCCCACCTCAAGAAACGCCGGAGCGACGGGCAGTGTTTCAGATCAAGAACCCGTGCTGGGCCGATTACTGGCAGCAGCAGGCTTACGCCGTGATGCTGGTCATCCGCACGTCGGATGGCGAAATCCGCTGGAGGGACGTGAGCGCTTACCTCAAACGCGAAAGCGCCAGCGGGAAGACGGTGAGGCAGATCGTCTTCGCGGGCGGGGAGTTCGACGTGATGAGCGTGCAGAACTGGCGGAAGAAGGTGCCGCGGCAGGGTTCGTCCAGGAGGTGGATGGACGTTCCAACCTCATCCGTGAGCATCCGGGTCTATCCGTGGTTGAACTCCTTCCGCCCCTTGCGGGCTTGGAAATGTTGATGGGACGATGATCCCAGGGCGTCGCTCTCCGACTCGCTCTGCCCTGGGCTTTCACATCTCGCCCCCGTTGGGGCTGCTGTTGGTGAACAGGTCGCCCGCCGTTGAAACGGTGGGCTGCGCATCGGTTGCCCCTCGGGGCTCCCGTCGTTTGCTTCCCGGTCTTTCGAGGGACGCCGAAGACGGGGCCGAGGACGCCTGTGTCCGCATCACCACTTCCGGCCGCCGGTCGCACGATTCTTTGCTGGCCTGCCCCGCCGCGGTTTGCCAGACTGCGCCGGTGCTGAAACGGCGCGTCACCGGGGATCTTTCCTCACGGCAACGAGGGGATTGTTGCCGCTTCAGCCTTGGCCGCCGGACGAACTCCCTCAGAAATCCCTCCCACTCATGGTAACCTCCTCCGAACCCGCCGCTCCC
Organism: Verrucomicrobiota bacterium; assembly: GCA_050012855.1. Classification (GTDB taxonomy): domain Bacteria; phylum Verrucomicrobiota; class Verrucomicrobiia; order Limisphaerales; family J093; genus JAJXZJ01. Next base: position 18,183 of record JBEKGJ010000029.1, read on the forward strand.
GTCCGCATAGACACAATGCCGTCCAGTGTGCCGTTCATCGTCGGCAACGAGGCGGCCGAACGGTTCAATTACTACGGCATCGTGGCGATCATGACCCTCTACATGATCAAGGTGCTGGGCATGTCGAAGGCGGAGGCCACCGAGATTTCCCACCTGTTCAAGTTCACGGCGTACTTCATGCCGTTGCTGGGCGCGTGGATCGCCGACCGCCTGCTCGGCCGCTACCGGACCATCCTCTGCCTTTCGCTGCTCTATTGTTTTGGCAACATGGTCATGGCGCTGACGGTCGGCACCAAGGCCGGTCTTTACATGGGGCTGTTCCTGATCGCCGTCGGCACGGGTGGGATCAAGCCGTGCGTGTCGGCATTTGCGGGCGACCAGTTCGGGCCGGGACGCGAGCACCTGCTGCCGAAAATCTACGGCATGTTTTACTGGTCCATCAATTTTGGCTCGTTCTTCTCCTTCGGCTTCCTGCCGTCGGTGCGCGAGAACTACGGCTACCGCTGGGCGTTCGCGATTCCCGGTGTGGCGATGCTGGTGGCGACGTTGATCTTCTGGCTGGGCACCAAAAAATACGTGATGAAGCCGCCGGTGAAGCGCACGAACCAGGCCGGCGTTTTGCGGGTGTTCTGGTACGCCGTGACGCACCTCGGCGGGCGCACCGCCGGCAAGGGCTTCTGGGACGCAGCGCGGGCGAAGTTCAACGAGAAGGAAGTGGACGGCGCCCGCGCGGTGCTGAGCATCGTGCTCATTTTTCTGCCCATCCCGCTGTTCTGGTCGCTCTTCGACCAGACCAACAGCACCTGGGTGATTCAGGGCGACGCGATGAAGACCGTCCAGCTTTTCAGTTTCCATCTGGCGCCGCAGTCGTTCATCGCGCCCTTGTTGAAGGGCTTTTTCGTGGACCAGGGCGACGGGACGCTGGCGTTCGTCCTCGACACCGAGCGGATGCAGGCGATGAACCCGCTCTACGTGATGATTCTGATCCCGATCTTCACCGCCTGGCTGTATCCGCTCGCGGAGAAGGTGGGTCTGAAGCCGTCGCCGCTGCGCCGGATGTCGGTGGGCATGCTGCTGGCCGCGGCGTCGTTCGTGTTTTGCGGTTGGATCCAGGCGCGCATGGATGCCGGCGAGCCGATGAACATCGCCTGGCAAATGGTGTCCTACCTGCTGATCACCGCGGGCGAGGTGATGCTGTCGGTGACCGGCCTGGAGTTCGCCTTCTCGCAGGCACCCGCCTCGATGAAAAGCACGATCACCAGCTTCTGGCTCATGACCGTGGCCATCGGCAATTTCCTCGTCGCCGCCGTCACGGATTTGAACGACAAGGTGGTGAAGGCGAAGGGCGCGTCGCAGTTTTATTTCTATGCGGGGCTGACCTTCGTCGTGGCGCTGATCTTCATCTGGCTGGCGACGCGCTACAAGGAACGCAAATTCGAGCACGCCGCGTGACGCGGCCCGCCGCTCAGGCGTTGCGGGGAAAATGGTTTTCCACCGCCGCGCGCACCTCGTCGAGCCAGGCTGCCCGCTGGGCGGGTGAACTGGTGATGACCGGCGAGAAATTACGGCGGTAAATCGTCGGCACGCCGCACAGGCCAAACACGACCTTTCGCCAGTGAACTTCCAGCGGATCGCCGTAAACGCTTTCCTCGATTTCCTGGGGCGTGTTGGCGGTATTGAACACGAGCGCGGCGCGCGCCTTCAGCAATCCCACCGGCTTCGCGCCGCCCTGGCCGTCGGGCACGAAGTTATAGGCGCGCCCGGGCCGCAACACGCGGTCCGTCCAGCCGCACATGATTGCCGGCGGCCGGCTCCAGTAATTGGGATGCACGATGACGACGCCATCGGCGGCGCCGATTTCCTCAACATGCCTGGCCACGAGCGGCGGCAGGACCGCGTCCCGGGCGGTTTCCGCAGCCGGCATGATGGGATCGAACCCCTCGGCCACCAGGTCGTGGAACCAGACTGTGTGACCGCCGGATTGCAGCGTGTTCGCCACGGCGGCGGCGATGGCGTGATTGAAACTGGCCGGGGCCGGATGGCCGAGGATCAGCGAAATGTTCATAAAGTGGTGAGGACGCCCGCGAACTCAGTGTGCGACTCCGAACTTGGTGGGGCGAGGCTCGGGCGAGTGTCGAGTGTCGAGCTGCGAGCGTCGAATTCGTGCGGGTTCGTGCAATTCGTGTCTCGGCTCGCGGGGACGCTCGCCCCACCGCCCCGGGCCAACGCGGACACGGCCTGGCCTGGGACGGGTTTTGGGGTGGTTGCCATCTACGATTGCAAGGCGGCACGGGCCTGGCGGCGGGCGTCCTCGCGGGTCGGGTCGTTCGATGCGGGCGCGTCCACCGCGAGTTGCCAGGCCGCGCGGGCCTCGTCCTTTCGCCCAAGCGCCGCCAGGGCCTGGCCTCGCCGAAAATAGATGTGGGCGTCGCAGGTGGTCTCCAGCCGGCCGGTGGCCAGGTTCTCCGGGTAGGTGAGGGCGCGATCGAATTCTGCGAGCGCCTCGGCCGGATGACCGGCGGCCAGTTGTGCATCGCCGAGCGCCAGATGCGCCTGCTCGAACAGATCATGCGCCTCGTGGGTGCCCTCCCAGATCGTGACCCGCACGCTGTCCAGCATCCGCGCCGTCTCGGCGAAATCGCCCAGCCGGTTGTACGAACGGGCGAGCAGGGCGGCGTAATCCGAACGTCCCCGGCCTTCCGCGAACGCGCCCTTCAAGCGGTCGCGCGCTTCGACGACGAGTTCGCGTTTGGCGGCGTCGGTGTCCGCCTTGTCGGCGAGGGCGAACAGGACGTTGACCAGGTCGCGGGCGACGATGGAATCCTTGGGATCGGCTTGATTCGCCTTTTCGAGCCATGTGCGGGCGGTTTTTAAGTCGCTGTCGAGCGTCTTGGCGGCCATGCCGAGCGCGCGACAGGCGATGACCGGTTCGGCGCCGAGTTCAGCCGCCCGCTTCCACATCTCGCGGCCTTCAGCGTAGCGACCGAGATGGAAGAGCAGGTGGCCGAGGTAGAGGGCGGCATGGCCGTCTTTGGGATCGCGATCCAGTTCCTTCTGGTAGGCGGACAGGGTCGTCAACGACGACGGGAAAAGCGAGATAGCCCTTGTCTGCGCGCGACCTCGCTGCTCTCCCAAGCCCAACAAGTTCAGCGACCAATAAGAACCAGCATCGTTGAAAACATCCTGTCGGTTGCCGAATTCCCTCAACAGCCGCAAGGACGCCTGCTGGTCCCGCAACCCGGATTCGGAAAAGTCCGCGACCAAGTCCAGCAGGCTTCGAGGGTCTGCCTGAAGCGCCTTCCGCAAGGTTACGTCTTTCGTCTCAGCACGGGCCAGCCAGAGAATGCACAGGGCAAATGGATCGAGCGGGTCCACCGCCAGGTTCTGACGCGTCAGGTTGACGGCCCTGGCCCGGTCTCCCATTTCGAGCAAAGCGAAGGCAAGGCGGTTTCGACAGAGCGGGTCGGTCTTCCAGGGGCCGGGCTGCGCGAGAGCGTCGGCGGCCGCACGATAGCCGGCGGACCTGATCTCCAGTTTCGCCACCAAAGCCCGTCCGGCGACCGCCGTTGCCGGATCGAGGGTTGCCTTCCACGCCTCATCGAGGGCGGTCACGTTATCTTTCGACCGGTCGGCGGCCACCGCCAAAACATAGTGCGCCAGACCGGTCCCGGGTGTGATCTCTGTCGCAGCCATTGCCTCCTTCATCGCCGCTTCAGGAGCCGAGTCGAGACGCAAAAACGCCAGCCCGATGCGCGCGAGGGATGACTTGGGATCCGCTTCGAGTGCCTTCCGAAAATGGCTTTCAGCTTCCGACTGCCGCGCAAAGAGGAAGTCCTGCCAGCCGGCCTGGGCCAGTTCCGTTGCCGTCTGCGGTGCCGGCTTCTTGGTGGGGACTTCCCGCTTTGGCAAATCAAGCGGCAGAGGAAACAGGGCGAGTCTCTCGCCGCGATGCCTCAGCTCAATGGAGCACTTCCCCTTGGCGAAATCCTCGGGCACACGGAGGTCGACGACGGCGGCGCTACGTGGGGACAGATCGAAACGGGCGAGCGGGCGGCTGACGCGGTCAACATCCCAGAGCCGCACCTCCACTCCTTTCCACACCGCCGAGCCCATCAAGCGGAGGGTGAGGTTTGTCCCTTTTCGATCCGCCAGAATCGCCACGTCCTTGTTCGCGAAGGTGAAGCCGCCGAGGCCGTGGATCGGATACCACCATTCCTGCCACTCGACCGCCTCGCACGGATCGAGCCGGCCCACCTCGCCCTGCGTGAGCAACGGCCCCGTCTGCACTTCGTTGTAAGGACCGTCGCTGTCGGTGAGGTCTTTCTGGTGCATGGTGCCGTAGCTGCCGTGACCCCACGTCCAGGCCTTCTTGCCCGGCACCTGGTGATGGTTCGCGTAGGAAACGACGCCGCGATCGAGGTCGTCGTTGTAGGATCCGAAGAAATCCTGATCGCAGTTGTAAGCGAAAATGGACGACGCGTCCTGGTAATTGGTGCCGCGGGTGAGGTCCCGGCCATTATCAATGGGCCACTGGAAAAACTTGTCGCCGCTGTGGTCCATGCCCAGCGTCATCGGGTAGATGAAACGGAACCCCGGTGTGTTGGGCACCGCGGTGCAGTTCCAGAAATAGTAGGGCCGGATGGTTTCGGTGGGATTGTAGATGCGGATGCGCTCTTCGATGAACGAACGTCCCGGCCGCAGGGTGACCACGACCGTCCATTTGGTGTGGTAAATGCGCTCGGTCTCGCCGATGGCCACGGATTGGGAGCCGTCCTTTTCGCGCGGCAGAATCAGGACGCTCATCGGCTGCAGGCAACTGACAGTGTGGCCCTGCGGACCGGTGTTCCACTCGACGCCGCCGCTGATCCACGCCCCGCACTGGCCGATGAGGCCCGGCTTGATGACGTGGTTTACATAAAACATCGGCTCGCCGGTGGTCTTGTCGAGCACCTCGTGGATGCGCCCGCCCAGCTCCGGCAGGATGGTGATGCGCAGGAACTCATTTTCGAGGAGGACGGTCTGGTAGGTGCGGTTCGTTTTCTCGCGGCTCAGGAAATCGAGCATCGGGTAGGGGTAAATGTTGACGCCGTCGGTACCGCGGAAATAGGGGTGCTTCACCGCGGCCCAGGGATAGGTCGGCAAGGCGATTGTGCCGCGCGAGGCACGAACCGGTTCGGCGTTGGCGGGGAAAGCGGTGACGACTGCCAGCAGAAAGGGCAGCACGGCCTGGAGGAGGATGCGGGCTGACATGCCGCGAGCTTGCACATCCAGGTTCGGAGAATCAATGCGAACCCGCGGCCGGGTTTGGCGCGGGTGAAGGCCGGTTGTGGGGCAGCCTTTCCCGTAGCGGCGCGTCGGCAGACCGCCGCACTTTGCCAGTTCAGATGGCGGCGCTCTACCGAGTCGCCGCTACGGCGATTTCGCGCTCGAAATGGCGGGGCGGGCGCGGCAGGCTGCCGCGGATGCGGCTGATCGAACGGACCATCACCGTGGCTTACCGCCACCGCGTCTTCTTCACCGAAGACGTGTTCGGCGCACACAACCCGATTTTACGGGATGTGCTGGCGGAAGCGGACGCCCCGGCGCGGCCGGTGCTGGTCACCTTGGATGCCGGGTTGGCGGCGGCCCAGCCGGATTTGGCATTAAACATCGAGGCGCATTTCGCGACCTTTCCCGCGATCGCCCGGCTGGCGTGCCCGCCGGTGACGATCCGGGGCGGTGAAGCCGCGAAGAGTTCGCTGCGGCATGTTGCGACCGTGCAGACCCTCATCGAACGCCACGGTCTGTGCCGCCATTCCCATGTCATTGCGGTCGGCGGCGGCGCCCATCTCGATGTCGTCGGCCTGGCGGCGGCGACGGCGCACCGCGGCATTCGCCATGTCCGCATCCCGACCACGACGCTGTCCCAGGCTGATTCGGGCGTCGGCGTGAAGAACGGAATCAACGCGTTTGGCAAAAAGAACTTCATCGGCACCTTCGCCCCGCCGGCTGCCGTCATCAACGACTTTGCCTTCCTGGCCAGCCTGCCACCGCGCGAGCAGCGGGCCGGTTTCGCGGAAGCGGTGAAGGTCGCCCTGATTCGCGATCCTGGTTTTTTTGCCGAGGTCGAACGCGATGCGCCTGCGCTGGCGCGATTCGAGCCGGAGGCGGTCCGGCGTTTGGTCATCCGGTGCGCCGAGTTGCACGTGGACCACATTGCCACCAGCGGCGATCCGTTCGAGTTCGGCGCCGTGCGCCCGCTGGACTTCGGCCACTGGGCTGCGCACAAACTGGAGGAAATGTCCGGTTACGCGTTGCGCCACGGCGAGGCGGTGGCCATCGGCCTGGCGCTGGACACGATTTATTCGCGGCGGCGGGGATTGCTCGACGCGGCGAGCTGCGAACGGGTGCTCGAATTACTGGCGCGGTTGGGCTTCGCGCTCTTCACCGGGGAATTGTCGCAGCATGATTCGCATGGCCGGCTGCGGGTGCTGGGGGGACTTGACGAGTTCCGTGAACACCTTGGCGGTGAACTTAGCGTGACGCTGCTCACCGGCATTGGGCGGCGGATCGAGGTGCGTGAGATGGACGCCGCCCTGGTCGCGGAGGCGATTGCGGAACTGGCATGGCGCACGCGGCCGGCGTGCGGCGCCCCGGATTGAACGCTCGTGAAACGCACTGTCGTGCTCAACGCGGTTGGTCTGACCGAGGGACTGCTCGGGGAGGCGACGCCGCAGTTACGCCGCTTTCGCGAGGCGGGCGTGGGCGCGCGCATCGCGCCGGCGTTCCCGGCGGTGACCTGCACCGCGCAGGCGAATTACCTGACGGGCACGACACCGGCGAAGCACGGCATTGTCGGGAACGGCTGGTACGATCACGACCTGGCCGAGATCCACTTCTGGAAGCAGTCGAACCGTCTCGTCGCCGCGCCGAAGCTTTGGGAAGAACTGCGGGCCCGCGATCCGGGGTTTACGTGTGCGGTGTTGTTCTGGTGGTTCAACCTGTATTCGACGGCGGACTGGTCCATCACGCCGCGGCCGCTGTATCCCGCCGACGGGCGAAAGGTGTTCGACATCCACACCTGGCCCCATGGGATTCGTCCGGAGATCAAACGCGATCTGGGCGAGTTTCCCTTCGCGGGATTTTGGGGGCCGGCCGCGGGCGTGAAATCACCGGCGGGCCAACCGGACGCGGCCACGCGCTGGATTGCCGAAGCGGCGAAGTGGATCGAGCGAAAACACCAGCCGACGCTCAATCTCGTTTACCTGCCGCACCTGGACTACAACCTCCAGCGATACGGTCCACTGGTGCAGGGCAGCGGAACCCGCGCGCTGAATCCAGCGATCCTGCCGGACCTGCGCGCCGTGGATTCGCTTGTCGGCGACCTGATCGGTTTCTTCCGGTCGCGCGGGGTGCAGGTGGTCATCCTTTCGGAATACGGTCTGACGAACGTGGACACGCCCGTGCATATCAACCGGGTCCTCCGCGAACACGGCTGGCTTGCTGTCAAAGACGAGCTGGGCCGCGAGACACTCGACGCCGGCGCGAGCCGGGCATTTGCGGTCGCCGACCACCAGGTGGCGCATGTCTATCTGAATGACCGTTCGATCGAGTCGGCGGTCCGGGCAGCTTTGGAACGGCAGCCCGGCGTGGCGGCGGTTCTCGGCGAGACGGAAAAGGGCAGGGCGGGCGTGAACCATTCGCGGGCCGGGGATTTGATTGCCGTGGCGCGGGAAAATGCCTGGTTCACCTATTATCACTGGCTTGACGACCGGGTGGCGCCGGATTTTGCGCGGACGGTGGACATCCACCGCAAACCCGGTTACGACCCGGTGGAGTTGTTCACCGATCCAGCGTTGTCGCCGCTGGCCCTGCGGGCAAAGGTCGCGTGGCGCCTGCTCCGGAAGCGACTCGGGTTCCGGATGCTGATGGACATCGTTCCGCTCGACGCGTCCCTGGTGAAAGGCTCGCACGGAGCGCGGCCGGCGAATCCCGCCGACTGGCCGGTGCTCTGGACCGAGCCAGGCGGCGTGGCGTTGCCGGGGTGTGTTCAGTCAACCGACGTTCGCGGCGCGCTGCGGCAGGTCGTGCTGGGATTGCCCGCCTGACGGTGCGCCTGTCGCCTGCGCTGGTTTCGCGACACTTGGGCGCCGCTACTTCTTCGCCGGGGGACCGTAGCCGGATTTCGGCCGGCCGTGTTCATCGAGCTTGTCGCAGGCCCACAGCATCCCGCGGGTCAGGAGGTCGAGGAAGACCGGGTCTTCCATGGTCCGGTTGTTGTGGGCGAGGGTCGAACCAAAGACGCGTCCCTTGCCATAGGTGTGCTGCCAGATGATGGCATTGTCCTTGGTGGTAGGCACCCAGTTGCCCGCCGCGTCCTTTTGTTTGTCCGCGGCCGTGGCCAGCACCAGGGTGTCGGGCCACACATGGTCCACCGCATAGAGTTCCTCATCGCCGGTTTTCCAGACGGCGGGGAAGGCTTGCATGACCGAGTTCTCCGGCTTCAGGTTTTTGACATCGAGCGGATGTTGCGGGCCGTGGTGGGTGGAGGTGACGCCGAGGAACTCCCGGAACACGTTCGTCTCGAGCGCGCGGAAGGTGTGCATGGTGCAATGCAGCACGACGGCGGCGGTGCCGGCGCGATGTGGCGCCAGTACGTTGCCGACGTAAGCCAGGTCCTTGTCGTCGGCGAAACACTCGTTATGGACGACGATGTTGTAACCCTTCGCCCAGTCGGGGTTCTGGTAAACGCTCTGTTCGATGCCCTCGTGCTTGGTCCCCGTGCCGCCCTCTTGGACGACCGTCCAGACAAAGTTGGCCCGGGCGCTGACGCCCTCGGGGATGATGAGCTTCTGCTGGTCGTAATCGTGGCAGCAGCCACCGGTGATGTAGAGGACGCGCAGCGGGGCCGGGGCGTCGGCGGCCGAGGCAACCAAGGTCAAAGCGCCGCAGGCCAGGGCGAGTTGCAGGAATCGGTTCATGGCGGGAAGTTGTTTCAGGATTAAATGGTCCATTCGATTTTTCCGTAGATAACCACCAACTTCCGCCGCTGTCCATGCGTTCAGCGCTTGGGTAATGTCCTAATTTCACTTGTCGGTACGGCGTGATCGCTGGTTATTTCGCTGGGAGTTCCGCCTTGAGGCGGCGCCAACCGGCTGAAGCCGGGACTCAAACTCCGTTCGATGGTGGAAATGGAGACTACCCACCGTTGCGTTCAACAATTGTCGTGGCCGGCGGTTCCTGCTACGTTGCGGCCGTGAATGAGCTTTTGATCGCCCTGCTCGGCGCCCTGCTGTCCACCAACCAGGTGGCGTCGGTGAGCAACGTGGTCGCGCGCAGCACGGGCCTGGTCCTGCCGGTCACCGACCCCAACGACCCGGTGGAGCAGGAGTTCCAAAAGGTCCTCGCGCTGGACGACGGGGCCACGGCGGAGGTGGACCAGTGGATCAAGGAGAACAATGCGCAGGTGGATCGGGGCGAGCCGGCGTCGTTGACGTTGAGCGCGCGGATTGAGCAGCGCTTTGACCAGGTTCGCAAGACCTACGACGAGTTCATCCTCCACCATCCGGACCATGCCCGTGCCCGGCTGGCCTACGGCAGCATGCTCAACGATCACCAGCACGAGGAACAGGCAGTGGAGCAATGGGAAAAGGCCCGGGAACTGGATCCGAAGAACCCTGCACCCTGGAACAATCTCGCCGAGTCTTACAGCCACCACGGACCGGTCACCAAGAGCTTCGAGTATTTGGCTAAGGCCATCGAATTGCGGCCGACCGAGCCGTTGTACCGGCGGAACCTCGCGCTGGTTGTTTTCCTGTTTCGCAAGGACGCGCAGGAGTTCTACCACCTGGCCGACGATCAGGCGGTGCTGCGGCGCGCGCTCGAACTCTACCGCGAGGCGCGTAAGCTGGACCCGTCCGACTTCGTCCTGGCGACCGATCTGGCCCAGGTTTTTTATTACGCCAAGCCGCCGGCGACCGACACGGCGGTGGCCGCGGCGGAGGCGGACCAGAAACTCTGCGACGAAGCGTTGTCCGCCTGGCGTGACGCGGAGCGCGCGGCGCCGGGCGATTCCGAGCGGCAAGGGGTGTACATCCACATGGCCCGGGTGTGCCTGAGCCACGGGCGCTTCGCCGAGGCCCGGCGTCAGCTCGAGGCGGTGAAGGACCCCGGCCTCGAGGCGTTGAGAAACCGGGTGGCGCGGAACCTGGCTGAACAGGAGAAGAGCAAGGACCCAGCGGCGCCGGCCTCGCCCGCCGTGGCCAGGTGAGCCCCGCCCAACTCTCCCTGGCATCCGCATGGGTGTTCGTGCAAATTGATATTCTTGATGATTTGAGTGAAACTTGGATCGCGTTATGGCCATGAAACTTGAGACAATCTGCCTCCACGGCGGCACCCAGCCGGACCCGACGACCCTCGCTCGCGCGGTGCCGGTGTACCGGACCAGTTCCTACGTGTTCAAGAGTTCGGAGCACGCGGCGAATCTTTTTGCCCTTAAGGAACTGGGCAACATTTACACGCGCCTGATGAACCCGACGACCGACGTGCTCGAGAAGCGCCTCGCGTTGCTCGAGGGCGCGCCCGAGTTTGGTGGTCTGGCCCTGGCGTCCGGCACCAGCGCCGTCTTTTATTCGGTCATCAACCTCGCCCGGGCCGGCGATAACATTGTGTCCGCCCGCAATCTCTACGGTGGCACGTACACGCAATTCAAGGACATCCTGCCGGCGCTCGGGATCACGGTGAAGTTCGTGGACTCGACGGACCCGCGGAATTTTGCCGCGGCGATTGACGAACGGACGCGGGCGGTGTTTGTCGAGACGGTTTCCAATCCAGCGCTGGAGGTGACCGACCTGGCGGAGGTTGCGGGTTTCGCCAAGGCGCACGGCGTTCCTTTGATCGTGGACGCCACGTTCTCGACACCCTACCTAACGCGGCCGCTGGAGCACGGCGCGGATATTATCGTGCATTCGCTGACAAAATGGCTCGGCGGGCACGGCGTCGGCATCGGCGGATTGGTCGTGGACAGTGGCCGATTCAACTGGACCGCCGGCCGGCATCCGCTGTTCACCGAGCCGGACGCCAGCTATCACGGTCTCCGCTGGGGCCTCGACCTTCCCGACCCGCTGCGGCCGCTGGCCTACATTCTGCGGATGCGGACCGGGCCGTTGCGCAACCTGGGCGCCTGCATCGCGCCGGACAACTCCTGGTTCTTCCTGCAGGGCATCGAAACGCTGCCGCTGCGCATGGAGCGGCACTGTGAGAATGCGCTGGGGGTCGCGCGGTTCCTCAAAGCCCATCCGAAGGTGGAATGGCTCCGTTTCCCCGGGCTGCCCGGCGACCCGGAGTACGCCCGCAACCAGAAATACCTGCGGGGCAAAGGCGGTTCGATGGTGGTGTTCGGCATCCAGGGCGGCAAGGTGGCCGGCCAGAAATTCATCGAGTCGCTGGCGCTGTTCTCGCACCTCGCGAACGTCGGCGACGCCAAGAGCCTGGCCATTCACCCGGCCACGACCACGCATTCCCAGTTGAGCGAGGAGCAGCAGCGCGCCGGCGGCATCACGCCCGAACTGGTGCGGCTGAGCGTGGGACTGGAACACCTCGATGATCTTCGGGCGGATCTGGACCAGGCGCTCGCGCGGGCGACCGCCTGAGTTTGCCCACCCGCCGGGTTCCCGTGACCGAGCCGGTGCCGCTGGCGTTTGTTCGGATGAGAAGCGCGGGTTGCGCACTTTGCGCTTTGCCGCCGGGTTAATTGTGCTACCTTGACCGTCCCATGCATTTGAATTGGAATGTGGTGGTTGATGGTCTGGTCGCGTACCTCGGTCTGCTGATTCTCCTGACCTTTCACGAGGCCGCCCATGCCTGGACGGCCTGGAAATGTGGAGATGACACGGCGTACCGCGAGGGACGCGTGTCGCTCAATCCGGTGGTGCACATGGACCTGCTGGGGACCGTGATTCTGCCGCTGGCGGTCGTCTTCCTGGGAGCGGCGGGCTCGGGTCTGGGTCGTTTCATCATTGGCTGGGGCAAGCCAGTTCCCGTGTACCTCGGCAACCTCCGCAAACCGCGGCTGCAGGACACGCTCATCGCCGTCGCCGGGCCGGCCATGAACCTGCTGCTGGCGGTCGTGCTGGTATTGCTTGCGCGGGGCTTCGCCTCCATCAACATCATGCGGATGGCGGATGTGTCCGCGCAGATGGGGTGGATCAGCCTCTTGCTCTGTTTCTTCAACCTCCTGCCGATTCCCCCGCTCGACGGTTCACATGTAATCAAAAACTTCATCGGCATGAGCGATGAAACCTATATCCGCATCTCGCAGTTCGGCTTCATCATCGTTATTCTGCTCATCCAGCTTCCGCTGGTGAATGGGTTGATCAGTTTCTCGACCAGGTTCGCGTTCATCGTCATTTCGCGGCTGGTGGGACTGGCTTGAACGCCGCGGTTGCGGTCAGCCCTTCCGGGGCGGGACAGATTCATCACATGCAACTCTGGGTCGGCATTTCCCTCGGCGATATCACCGGCATCGGGCCGGAAGTCACGCTCAAGGCCCTGGCGGCCGGGGCTGACCATGACGATGGCACGCGGTACCTGTTGATCGGCGACGCCGCCTGCCTGGAGCGGCTCAACGCCGCGATTGGGCTGCCGCTTTTCCCCTTCACCAACTACGCCGTCGAGGGGCGGTGGTTGGTCGCGGACACGCGCGCGAACCCGCTTCCGAGCGGGCTGGAACCGGGCGCGCCGGCGGCGGCGCGGGCGGCGGTCGAGTGGCTGCGCGAGGGGGCGGGGCGTTGTCTCCGCGGTGAACTCGCTGCCTTGGTCACGGCCCCGGTGAGCAAATCGGCCATCATCCGCAGCGGGCAGCCGTTCGTCGGGCAGACGGAATTTCTGGCGGACCTCGCCGGCGAGCTGCAGCCGGTGATGATGCTGCTGGGTGCGGACGACCGGGGGCGCTGGCTGCGGGTGGCGCTGGCGACGACCCACGTGCCGATCCGACGGCTGGCGGAGTGCTTGACCCGCGAACGGGTGCGCATCGCGATTGCGCGGGCGGCCCAGGCGTGCCGGGACCTGGGGTTGCCTCGTGCGCGGGTGGGTGTCTGCGGCCTAAACCCTCATGCTGGCGAAGGCGGCGAACTGGGGACGGAGGAAATCACCACGATCGGCCCCGCGGTGCAGGACGCCCGCGCCAGCGGGGCGGACGTGGCTGGCCCCCTGGCCGCCGATGCCTTGTTCCATCACGCCCTGCACGGCCAGTACGATGCCGTGGTGGCGATGTTCCACGATCAGGGGCTGGCACCGTTGAAGCTGGTTGCCTTCGAATCCGGCGTGAACTGGACGCTGGGCCTGCCGTTTATCCGCACCTCGCCGGATCACGGCACGGCCTACGACCTTGCCGGCAAAAACCAGGCTGATCCCTCAAGCATGATCGCCGCCATCCGGCTGGCGAAGCAACTCGCCCTCCGTAAACGGACGGGCGGCTGAGGTGGCGGGGTGGGGAAAGGACTGCCTGGCAGCTTCGGGCGGATTACTTCGCGTCCTTGTCCAGTTCAATCTTGGTCGCGGTGAATTCCTTCTTGCCGTTGACCTCCTTCACCGTTCCGGTGGCCTTGACCTTGGCCGCCTCCATGCACACCTGCTTGTGGAAGCCCTTGCTGATGTCGTTGTTGACCAGATAATACTTCTCTTTCTTCCCGGCCTTTTCGACCACCACGACGTTCTGGCAGGTCGTTTGTTCCTTGAGGATGCACTTGGCGCATTCGCCCGTGCCCTTGATGGTGATTTGATCCGCGGCTTGCGCACCCAACGCAGCGGCCAGCATGCCTAACACGATCAGTCGCTTCATAATGTTGTTCTTCGGTTCTGCTCTGTGGAACTTTGACGCCGCCGGGCGACGTGGTGTTCAATGGGTTTACCAAGAAATGTTCGAGTCGGTCAAAAAATGCGAAGTCATTCCGTCCGGCCCAGGCTTGCCGAACGCCCGCCCCTTTGCTGGACTCACACCATGCAACCGGTGGTCCCAACCGCCCCGGAGGCCGCGTCCGGCCCGGCGGCGGTCAGTCAGGTGGTGCGGTTCCGTGTGCGCTATAGCGAGACGGACCAGATGGGCACGATTTACAACTCGCGGCCGCTGGAGTGGTTCGAGTGCGGCCGCACGGAGTTGCTGCGGCACCTCGGCCTGGCTTACGCGGAGCTCGAGGCGCGCGGCGTCTTCCTGCCCGTGATCGAGGCCCATCTGGAATTGCCCGGTCGCGCGCGCTATGACGACCTGCTCGAAATGACCACCACGCTCTCGGGGTTGGGCCGGGCGCGGGTGCGCTCCGACAACACCATCGTGCAGGCCGGGAATGGCCGTCCGGTGGCGCGGGGTTACACGGTGCATGCCTTCACCGACCGCGAGGGCCGCGTGATCCGTCCGCCGGCCTGGTTCATGGAGGGTTGGAAAAAGACAAAAAATGTAAAGACGGCCTCCGCCGCTCCGGTCACTTTCCGCATCTGAATCCTTTCCGCTTCTCGGACGCAGGAAAACCGGCGTTGCGGGCGCGGCGCAAGGAATGTCCATTCGGGTTTGTTATTTATCGTCAAGGTAACATGAACTTATCGAGTGCGCTGGCCGGCGGGGCCGACCCGTGGCCGCGGCCGGCGCGCGCCGGTGGAATTCGTTTTCGTTTCGACCAACCCCCACACAACCAACTCCCCTACTCAACATGACTACCTGCTCGCTCCGGCCCGCCTGCTGCGGGATTCCGCTTCTCCTCGCCGCCTGCTCGGTCCAGGCGCAAACCACCACCCCCGCGGCGGCGGCGCCCCCGGACGCCCCGGCCTCCCCGGCCGTCCAGAGCGCCGTCGAGGACTGGTTGAACCAGGCCAGGCATCCGCTGCCCTGGCTGAACTGGGGCGGGGACCTCCGGATCCGCAACGAGTACTTCAACGACGCGCTGAGCCTGACCAAGGACGCCAGCCTGAGTCCGCTGTTCGCTCACCTTCACGAACAGGACTATTTCCGTTTCCGCGGCCGGCTTTGGGCCAGCGTCGCGCCGACCGAGGATCTGAGTTTGAACGTCCGTCTGGCGGCCGAACCACGCGAGTTCATGAAACCCTCGACCATGGACACCTTCTACAGTCAGTCGGGCATGCAATGGCGGTACGGGATCATTGACAACCTCAACGTCCAATGGAAGAAGCCGTTCGACCTGCCGGTGACCTTGAAAGTTGGCCGGCAGGACATTTTCCTGGGCGACGGGTGGCTGGTAGGAGACGGCACGCCCGAGGATGGGTCTTTCACCACTTTCCTCGATTCCGCCCGGGTGACGTGGGACTTCAAGGACCAGCACACGACCGTGGATGCCATTGGCATCATCCAGTCTGGCCGGCCGGACGCCTGGCTGCCCACCCTCGGTCCCTCGACCTCCCAGGGTGGCGATCCGGAGCCGTACCTTCTGACCGACCAAAACGAGAAGGGGGCCATTCTGTGGGTTGCCAACAAGAGCATCCCGGCCGCCAACCTGGACGGCTATTTCATCTACAAGCAGGATTCACGTCTCAACAATGACCCGGAAGCAACTTTCGGCGATGACGCCAATATCTACACGATCGGTGGCCGCGTCTCGGGCCTGCTGAAGGAGCACTGGAAGTATTCGGCCGAAGGCGCCTATCAGTTCGGCCAGAAGCGGGATCCGGAACTCACCCAAAGCGTCCCCTCCAGCGACCCGACCGGCTTCCGCGACATCAACGCTTTTGGGGTGCAAAGCAAGCTCACCTATCTTCTCAAAGATGACTGGAACAACCAGTTCAGCTTGTCCTATGAATTCCTGTCCGGGGACAATCCCAAGACGGGGAACGATGAGATGTTCGACGTGCTGTGGGGGCGATGGCCGGCCTGGAGCGAGATGTACAACATCTACAGCTACGTGCAGGAAACGCGCGTTGGGCAGACTGCCAATCTTCACCGCCTTGGCCCGACCTGGAGCCTGGACCCGATCAAGGACATGAATTTCAGCGTCAGCTATTATGCGTTGTTTGCCGATCAAGACACGCCCACGCGGCCGTTAAACCAGGCCCTCGGCATGCCGACGACAGTAACCCCGTTCTCCAACGACGGCAACTTCCGCGGCCATTATATCCAAGCCGTCCTGAAATACAAATTCAGCAAGCACGTCAGCGGCCATCTGTGGAGTGAATTCCTATTTCCCGGCGATTATTACGTCAGCCGCGACATGATGTCGTTCCTACGCGCCGAAATGATGTTCACCTTTTGACGGCCGTTGATGGATACAACCGTTGCCGCGGGTTGGTTGGGAGCACCGGGCGGCGCCCTTCCTTGGGCGATGACCAAGCCCACCAGCAGGTGATGACCTTCCTGTGGGCGGAAGTCGTGGGTACATTCTGAGCGACCGTTGCGACGGGTCCGGGGCTGGACCGGCGCGGCTGGCGGAGGCTCCATTGGGCAAGGACGCATCATGTTTTGGGATCGGGAACTGGAAACCCTGGACCGCTCGGCGCTGACCCGGCTGCAACTCGAACGGCTCCAGGCCACCGTCGTCCGCGTCGCCGACCGCGTGCCGTTTTACCGCCGCCGGTTCGAGGAGTGCGGGGTGGCGCCGGAGCAGATTCGTTCGCTGGACGACGTGCGGCGGCTGCCGTTCACGACCAATGCCGATCTCCGGGAGAACTATCCTGACGGCCTGCTGGCCGTCGAGCGGAGCGACGTGCTCCGGTTGCATACGTCCAGCGGCACCACCGGCAAGCCCAAGGCGCTTTTCTTCTCGCGCCGCGACCTGGACCAGGCCGCCGGTCTGGTGGCGCGTTGCTTCGTCATGACCGGCGCCACGGAGGCCGACGTGCTGCAAAACATGATGACGTACGGCCTGTTCACCGGCGCGCTCATGCTGCACTACGGCGCGGAAAAGGTGGGGCTGCTGGTCATCCCCGCCGGTCCCGGCAACTCCGACCGGCAGCTCCTGTTGATGCAGGATTTCGGCACGACGATCATCCACCTCACCCCGACCTACGCCCTCTATTTCGCGGACCTGCTCGAACAGCGCGGGGTCCGGCCGGGACGCGACCTGGCGTTGCGCAAGGCCTACGTTGGCGCGGAGCCCTACACCGAGGAAACCCGGCGCAAGATCGAGCAGGGGCTGGGCGTGGACGTTTACAACTGTTACGGCCTTTCCGAGATGAACGGCCCCGGCGTCGCCTTCGAGTGCGAATACAAGCAGGGCCTGCATTTGTGGGAGGACAACTTCCTCCTGGAGATCGTCGATCAGGCCACGGGCGAACCGGTTCCCGACGGCCAGCCCGGCGAACTCGTGTTGACGACGTTGAACCGCGAGGCCATGCCGCTCCTGCGCTACCGCACGCGGGACATCACCGCGCTCCTGCCGGCGCCCTGCCCCTGTGGCCGCACGCACCGCCGCATCCAGCGCATCACCGGCCGCGCCGACGACATGCTGATCCTGCGCGGGGTGAACATCTACCCGCAGCAGATCGAGCGCGTGCTGATGGCGCTGCCGGAGGTGGGCCGCAACTATTTGATCATGCTCGACGGCCTCGACGAAATGACCCTGCAGGTCGAACTGGCCGAGGGTGGTTTTGACGGGCAGGTGGACCATCTGGTGAGCCTGCAACAGCAGGTGGTCGAACGCGTGCGCGCCGAAACCATGGTCAAGCCGAAGGTTGAACTCGTCCCGCCCGGCACGCTGCCGGTCAGCGAGGGCAAGGCCAAACGCGTGATTGACCGCCGCCGGCTCTGAGCACTGAAAGGAACGTCATGAACCGGGTGAAACTTGTCGCGGTGTTTGCCGAAAACAAGCCGGGCCAGACCGCCCGCCTCACCGGCGTGCTGGCCGCGGCCGGAGTCAATGTCCGCTGGGTTACCATCGCCAGCACCGGTCCGTTCGGCGTCATGAAGTTTCTCGTGGACCAACCGGAGACGGCGTTCGCGGCGCTGAAACAGCACGGCGTGGCCGTGTCGTTCCTCGACGTGCTCGCCGTCGAAGTCCCCGATCGTCCGGGCGCCCTCCACGCGGTTGCGGACTGCCTGGCGCAGGACAAGATCAACCTCGACAATGCGTCCGGTTTCGTGGCCAACCAGCGCGCCATTCTGGTCGTCGAGGCGCATGAACTCGCCCGCGCCGAGGCGGTGCTGCAACAGGCCGGTTTGCGCGTGCTGACCCAGGCGGAGATGCTTGGGCTGTGAGCGAACCCATCCCCGCACTGCCCCCGGGGCGCGGGTCGGCGACCCGCAGCCCAACCGAAGGCAACCCGGCGTTGGGATCTTCCAATCGCTTCCATGCTGGCGAAGTTGCTGCGACTCGCAGCAGTCGCGCGCCGATCGTGCCCCGGGGGTGCCTCCGAACTGCGCTAGATGCGGCCCGCCGGTTGATTGTGCCGTTGACTTGGCTGGACGCCGCCCCTAGGCTGCCACCGTCGTAAGCGGTTGCCCCGGGTCCGTGCCGCGGGGCTTTTTGCTGCGCGCACGACGAGCACGAATCTATGGCCACCACAATTCTGGTCGGCGCCCAATGGGGCGACGAAGGCAAAGGCAAGATCATTGACGTCCTCACCGAGCAGGCGGACGTCGTGGTTCGTACCCAGGGCGGCAACAACGCCGGTCACACCGTCTTCGTTGGGCCGCAGAAATACGTCCTCCACCTCGTGCCCTCGGGCATCCTGCGGCCGGGCAAAATCTGCGTCATCGGCAACGGCGTCGTCGTGGACCCGGTTGGCCTGGTCGCCGAAATCGAGGGGCTCCTGAAGCTGGGAGTGAAGGTGGACGGCAACCTCCTGCTCAGCGAAACCGCCCACCTGGTGCTGCCCTACCATCGCGAGCTCGATGCCCAACGCGAGGCGGTCAAGGGCAAAAACAAGATCGGCACCACCAAACGCGGCATCGGCCCTGCTTACGGCGACAAGGCCGCCCGCACTGGCCTGCGGGTGATTGACTTGATCAACCCCGCCCGCTTCGAGGTGTTGTTGCGGCTGCGCATCCGGGAGAACAACGAAGTCCTGAAGGCGTTCGGCGCGAAGCCGCTTTCCTTCAAGCAGGTCCATGCCGACTACCGTGCCGCCGGCGACCGTCTCCGGCCCTTTGTCGCCAACACGGTCGTGTGGCTCCACCAGGCCGGCCGGCGCGGGGACGACATTCTTTTTGAGGGCGCGCAGGGCACGTTCCTCGACATTGACCACGGGACCTATCCGTTCGTGACCTCGTCGAACACCACCGCCGGCGGCGCCTGCACCGGCTCCGGGGTGCCGCCGAACCGGATGGACCGCGTCGTCGGCGTGATGAAGGCCTACACCACGCGTGTGGGCGAAGGCCCGCTGCCCACCGAGAACGCCGAGATCGCCGACCTCTTGCACGGCCTCGGGCGTGAATTCGGCGCCACGACCGGCCGCGCCCGGCGTTGCGGCTGGTTCGACGCCGTGGCCACGCGGCACGCCACCATGGTCAATGGTATTGACGGGCTCGCGGTCACCAACCTCGACGGCCTCGATACGCTTGAAACGATCCGCGTGTGCATCGCTTACCGGATCGGCGCGCAAACTTTCGACTACGTCCCCAGCGACGCAGCGACACTGGCGCAGTGCGCGCCCGTTTACGTGGAGTTTCCCGGCTGGCACACCCCGACCACGGCCGCGAAGCAGTGGAAGGATCTTCCCGTCAAGGCCCGGCAGTATCTCAAGGCCATCTGCGAGCTGTCCGGCGCGCGGCTGCAAATCGCGTCCGTCGGCCCCGGACGCGAGCAAACGATCCGGCTGTGAGCCCGCCGTTCGCGCGCCTGTTGCCGTGACCGCCCCGACGATCCATCTCAGCCCGCAGGCGCAGGCGTCGGTGCCAACGCACGTCGCGGTCATCATGGATGGCAACGGCCGCTGGGCCAAGCAGCGCCATTTGCCGCGTGTCGAAGGCCACCGCAACGGCGTCGAGTCCGTCCGCACGATTGTTCGCGCGGCGGGCGAGCTGGGCATCAAGTTTCTCACCCTTTACGCCTTTTCCGTGGAAAACTGGAACCGCCCCCAGGACGAGGTGGACACGCTGATGACCTATCTCACGCGGTTCCTCAAGTCCGAGATCGGCGAGCTGAACCGCAGCAACGTGCGGCTGGACGCGATCGGCCAGATCTACCGGCTGCCGGAGTTCGTTCAGGAACAGTTGGCGAAAACCAAGGCTGCCCTCGCGAAAAACAACGGCCTCACGCTCATCCTCGCGTTGAGCTACGGCGGTCGCACCGAAATCGTCGAGGCCGCCCGCAGCCTGGCCACGAAGGTCAAGGAGGGACGGATGGAACCGGCGGAAATCACCGAGCACGCCTTTGCCCAGCACCTCTACACGCACGCGATTCCCGATCCCGACCTGCTCATCCGCACGAGCGGTGAACTCCGGGTGAGCAATTTTCTCCTCTGGCAGATTTCCTACGCCGAGTTCGTCGTCACCCCGACGCTCTGGCCCGACTTCCGCAAGCCGCAATTCTACGCGGCGCTGGAGGAATACACCCGGCGGCACCGCCGTTTCGGCGGGGTTTGATCGCCCGCCGCACCCCCCAATATGAAAATGCGATGCCTTGCCCGCCTCACGCTTGCGTTGCTCGCCTGGGCGGGCGTTCCCGCCGCGCGTGCGGGCGAACGCTGGAGCGACGAACAGGCCGGCGCCTGGGCACGCCGCACCGGCTGGCTCGTCGGCTGCAACTTCACCCCCAACACCGCCATCAACCAGCTCGAGATGTGGCAGGCCGACACGTTCGATCCCGTCACCATTGACCGCGAGCTTGGCTGGGCCGAGGGGCTTGGCTTCAATTCCGTCCGCGTCTTCCTGCATCACCTCCCGTGGCAACAGGACGCCCCCGGTTTCATCCACCGGCTTGACCAGTTCGTTGCCCTGGCGGATCGCCACCACATTGGCGTGATGTTTGTCCTGCTCGACGCTTGCTGGGACCCGTTCCCGCAGGCGGGCAAGCAGCGCGCGCCGCGGCCGTTCGTCCACAATTCCGGCTGGGTGCAATGCCCCGGCCGCGACATCCTCGCCAACCCCGCCCGGCACGATGAACTGAAACCCTACGTCACCGGCGTCATCGGCCATTTTCGGAACGACCGTCGCATCCACTTCTGGGACCTGTTCAACGAGCCGGACAACATCAATCGCCCGGCTTATGTGGCGCAGGAACCGGCGAACAAGGCCGAGTTTTCGCTCCTGCTCCTGCGCAAGGTGTTTGCCTGGGCGCGCGAGGTGAACCCATCGCAACCGGTCACCGCCGGCGTCTGGCTGGGCGACTGGGAGCCGGCCAAGGCCTCGCCGTTCAACCGCTTCATGCTCGAGCAGTCGGACATCATCACGTTTCACAACTATGGCCCGCTGGCCGAGTTGCGGTCGCGCGTGGACAGCCTCAAGCCTTACGGCCGGCCGCTGATCTGCACCGAATGCATGGCGCGCCCGGCGGGGAGCACGTTCGACCCGAACCTGGCGTTTCTGAAGGAGCAAAAAGTCGGTGCCTACAACTGGGGTTTCGTCGCCGGCAAGACGCAGACGATCTTCCCGTGGGATTCATGGGAGAAGACTTACACCGCCGAACCGCCGGTGTGGTTCCACGACATCCTTCGGCCCGATGGCACGCCGTTCGACGCGAAGGAAGTCGCCTTCATCAGACACGTCACCGGCCGGACGAAGTAGGGCAGGGAACTGTGCGGGGGCGCCGGTAAGAGCGTCGGCGTTCCCGGTGATCATCATCAATGGTGGGAGCCCGCCGCCGCTGGAGTTTGATTGGTTTCTGAGCCAAACGGCTGTCTCCGGTTTGCTGGTCTGGGTTGAGAGAATGTTCCGGATCGCTCAACTTCCCATTTGTGGATCACTTCTTCCCAGAGCGGCAAGTCGGCGTCGCAGATCAAGGCGTCGATCCGGTTGTCTGAATGACTGAAGCGCCAATGGGCGTCGGAAAAGGGCGCGCTGCGGACTTTCTGGTCGAGTGAGGCGAGGTCGCCGCGATTTGTCATGGGCGCCGAAAGAACAAATGAATGCTTCATGAGGAAACCAAGCGACACCAGCGCATCGTACTGGTTGTCAACCTCCTGCCGGGGGTTGGAGCCCATTCGCCGGCGTTCGGACCACGTTGTCGGAACCAGCCAGTCTGTCCACCTGAGTTTCCGGAACTGCACGCGTTGCCAGTACTCCAGATTGCGGAGGTGTGACCGCACCTCGCGATCCCGGGCAGTACTCTGCCAGAAACCCGCGACCAGGCCTGCAAGAACCACTACCACCACGATCAGAACGGCAACATGTTTTCGCATACTCAGGCCGGCGTCCCAAGCATCACGGAGATAACCTGCCAAGGGCCCTCCAGTTTCCGCTGAGGTTTGAAGTGGTCGGTGCGTCCTCGCCTATGGCTTGACCCGTTTCGCCTCCCACTCAAGCAGGCGGACATTCCCAATGAAATGCCGTTCGACCTTGCCCTTGATGGTGTCGTCGCTGATCGTGCCCAGGAACTTCGACTCGGTGACCAGGTCGTGGTCGGCCGGTTGGGCCACGCCGTTCAGGTAGAAGCGCATGGTTTGGTGCGTGGTGAAGGAAACCTGGGTGCCCGTGAGCTTGGCGTCCTCGAGCGCCACTTCATTTGTCTTTCCGCGTTCAAGCTGGCTCAATGTACCGGTCAGTTTGTCGCCGTTGCGCTTGAGTTTCAGCACGGGCTCAAAGGGCGACTTGGGCTTGGGCGTGAACGTGACTTTCCAGGCGCCGGTGGGATTGACCGCGGGCGCCTCGTCGGCCGCGCGGGCGCGGAGGGCCAAGCCGGCGACGGCAACGATCAGGGCCAGAGTGACTGAGCAGGTGCAGGGTCGGAGTGTCATACGTGTTGACAGGGTTGAGGTTGATCTATCACAAAATCGTTTTCACCGTTGGTGTCACCTTCCCACCTCATGGCTGCCATTGGCCATAAGGCCTTGCTGGGCCCAACCGTGCCAAAGGTGCCCTCCAGCGTCAAGTTGCCGCGTGAAGCCAGGCGGACACGCGCTGACAACGGTGGCTCGCGGACCGCCGGGTCGCGCCAGTGTGCGGCCGATGTTTTTGGCGTGCAGAAACGCGCCTCGGTCGGTAATGATCCACACGTTACGCACCATGAAACCAGCGCGAAGCCATGATCGGCCTCCCGGAACTCAGGTGTCGGCTCACCGCGAACCGGGCTGCGGACGTCAACACCCGCGCCCAATTTCTGACCCCGGCTGACGATGTCAACCGAGGCCGATACCTGCCGAAAGTTCGTCGTGCCGAAGCTTCAGGCCGCCGGTTGGGACTCCGACCCGCATTCCATCGCCGAACAGCGCAGTTTCACCGACGGTCGCATCGTCGTGCTCGTGCGCCTCGTCAACTCGATGGTCGAGTTCAAACAGATCATCGGGCGCGGCACGCGCGTGCACGACGACTACGGCAAGCTCTGGTTCAATATCCTCGACTACACCGGCACGGCCACGCGCAACTTCGCCGACCCGGCCTTCGACGGCGATCCCGCCTTCGCCACGCAGGAGGAAACTGACGAACACGGGCGGATGATCCGCACCGAAGTTTTAACCGCAGAGAACGCAGAGGACGCCGAGAAAGAAACCTCACCACTTCACGAAGAACCGGTGCCATATAACACCCTCTCCGCCTCGATCGGGGAGAGGGACGGGGTGAGGTGTCGAAAGTTCTATTTCGACGGCGGCCAGGTCGAAATCGCCGCCCACCTGGTCTATGAACTCGACGCTGACGGCAAGCAACTCCGCGTCGTCAAACTCACGGATTACACCGCCGAGAAAGTGCGGACCCTCTGCGCCAGCCCGGACGAACTGCGCGCCCGCTGGGCCGATGCAGGTCAGCGCGCCTCTTCCTTCTCCGCCTCGATCGGGGACAGGGACGGAGTGAGGTGTCGAAGCCACGAGCAGGAAACCGCCTTCTTCAACTACTTCGCCCCCGAAGCCCGCGAAATCCTGAACGACCTGCTGGAGAAATACGCTGTTGACGGCGAACTCCAGTTCACGCTTCCCGACGTGCTGAAAGTCCCGCCGATTTCAGCGCGTGGAAACGTGGCCGAAATCGCCCGCCTTTTCGGTGGTCTTGATCAACTCGGCAACGCGGTTAATCAACTCCAGTCGCTGTTATATGCGGCGTAGCCCCAACACCATTGGGCTGGAAGCCCTGGATGTGACAGCCTGGGCTGGAGTGAGTCCGACGAGCGTCCGCCCAGGTCAACGGTCCGATAAAACACCCTTGACAGGGCTGAAAGCCCCGGATGTGACAGCCTGGGCAGGAGCGAGCATTGCGAGTGGAGGCCCAGGCCAGCCGTCCCATAAAACACCCTTGACGGGGCTGAAAGCCCCGGATGTGACAGCCTGGGCTGAAGCGAGTCCGACGAGCGTAGGCCCAGGTCAACGGTCCGATAAAACACCCTTGACGGGGCTGAAAGCCCCCAATGTGACAGCCTGGGCTGGAGCGAGTCCGACGAGCGTAGGCCCAGGTCAACCGTCCCATAAAACACCGTTGACGGGGCTGAAAGCCCCGGATGTGACAGCCTGGGCTGGAGCGAGTCCGACGAGCGTCCGCCCAGGTCAACGGTCCGATAAAACACCCTTGACGGGGCTGAAAGCCCCGGATGTGACAGCCTGGGCTGGAGCGAGTCCGACGAGCGTAGGCCCAGGTCAACCGTCCCATAAAACACCCAAGCCCTGAAGGGGCGTCACAACCATGTCTCAATCCCTCGCCAACATCGTTGTTCACCTCGTGTTCAGCACGAAGGAGCGCCGGCAACTCCTCCGCGACGAGGAACGCGGCCAACTCCATGCCTACATCACGGGCATTCTGAAAAACCACGACTCGCCGCTCATCGAAATCAATTCCGTCCGCGACCACATCCACATCTTGTTCGCGCAATGCAAGAACCACGCCCCGGCGAAAATCGTGGAGCAGGTCAAATCCTCCTCGTCCGGCTGGATCAAAACGCAGAACCCCGCCTATGGCGATTTTGCCTGGCAGGCCGGTTACGGCGAGTTTAGCGTCAGCCCCATGCACGTCGAAACGGTTCGGGAGTACATTCGCCGACAACCGGAGCATCATGCTCAGGAAGATTTCCAAACCGAATACCGTCGCTTTTGCGAGAAGAACGGCAAACCATTGGAGGAACGATATGCGTGGGATTGATTGCGCAACCAAACGAACAGGTGCCGGCCCTACAGGCCGGGGGTCGTATTCTGACCGCACAATTTCCTGGGCCTTCGCTGCGCCTCAGCCCAGGCTTTCACATTTCGGGCCTTCGGCCCTGCCGGCCCGCACATCCCGATGAAGAAGAATTTGAAATCCTCGCTGACGGGCAAGGCTCTGGCCGCCTTGCAGGTAGCCGTTGCCAAGGCACTGGAGGAGCACCGGCGCCGCGGCAGGCCGCTCGCCGTCTGGGGGAATGGCGAAGCCGTTTGGATGCCCGTGGAAACCGCCGACGCCTTGCGTGAAACGCCAATCAACTACAAGGCAAAAGGCTGAAGGCTAAATGCTAAACGATAAAAGATTCAGCCTATAGCATTCGGCCTTCAGCATTTTCCAACGATGCTCCGCAACGCCTTCAACCAACTGCAAACGCTGCTCTATGTGGCATAGATTATGAGTGACTTATATTACTCCACGGACATGACCGTTTACGGGCCTTGGCTCTTGGACGTAGCGCAACTTCGTGAACTCGACAAAGTGCTCCTCAATGTGTGGGATGGATTGTGCCAATATCGAGAGAAGGCAATTCGTCGGGACGTTCGGGAAATCCTCGATGAACGGAGAAGCCGAGGTCTTCAACTAGTCAATGGCGACGAGGAGGATGAAGAACTCCTTGAATCAATAACAAAGCAGGTTTCCAGGAATAGTAGTAACTTCCGCGAGGCAAAGGAGATTACGCTCTTCCTCAACGGTGAGCGAAAGCTGAAGGTCGATTCCTTCGAGGAAGCACTTGATCATGCGGCTGTTTCTGACACGAAAGCATACGGATTCATTGCGTCAATGGAGGTAAAGGATATTGAAGTGTCACTCATTTTTGATGGCAATTATAGCAAAGTCGCTCTAAAGGTTTCGCCGGAGAGACTGCCAGAAAGCCGGGCTGCGTTTGCTTTATTGAAGAACTGGATTGACTCCAACCAACCGCGCAAGTGGCAACAGCATTGGTTGACACTTGTATCGCTAATGTGGGCACTTCTGATACTTGGATGTTTTGGTTGCGTGTCTTTTTATACGTTTTTGGCAGGAACGCCGCCATCTCCATATCGGACTCAGGCTGCTGAACTGCTCAAGCAGGGGGTTACGGTAACGAACCAATTAAAAGCTGTTGAAACCATACTTGCGTTGCAGTCTGGTGCTTCACCTGCTGGTGTATATCGAGCGATTCCCGTGTGGTGGTTTGCGGCGTTCGGCCTTGGCTTTGTTGCTTGCAGTTTTTTTTCTGTTCAAGCAAAGCCCAATCTTGCCATCGGAAAGGGGGAGACGTTGGTTAAGCGTTGGCGTTGGTGGGTCAAGTTTATCACTGTCGGCGTGCCGAGTTTCGTTTTCGCGTCATTTATTTCACCTTGGCTGGTTTCCTTCATAAAAACGCTGTTCCACTGAGGCTGAAGCAGTTCTGCCACCGTATGCCTTGCCCCATTACCGCCCAAGCGCTCGGTGCGCTCCGTTAGGAGAAGGGCTCAAGGATAAAGGGCTAAAGGCGGAATTGGAAATGATCAATCAACAGAGGACTTAATGGCAGGAACCAAAGCGTTCGCGCTTCGAGTCATCCGCATGTATTCCGAACTGCCGAAGAACGACACAGTGGCGCAAGTCCTCGACAAGCAAGTGTTGCGTTCTGGAACATCGGTGGGCGCGAATTATCGCGAGGCATCGCGTGGCCGGTCGAAAGCCGAGTTCATTGCCAAGATTGGCGATTGCCTCAAGGAAATCG
This sequence comes from Verrucomicrobiota bacterium, assembly GCA_050012855.1. Classification (GTDB taxonomy): domain Bacteria; phylum Verrucomicrobiota; class Verrucomicrobiia; order Limisphaerales; family J093; genus JAJXZJ01. Next base: position 45,083 of record JBEKGJ010000029.1, read on the forward strand.
AGGAAACCGAGTATTGGCTGGAATTGCTTGTGGACAGCGGTTGCGTTCCGGCAGCAAAGATGGCCGGGTTGTTGGACGAGACGCGCCAACTCATCCCCATTTTCACGACGATTGACAAACACTCGAAAGATGGCCTTTAGCGTTCAGCATTCAGCCTTTAGCCTTTCCCGCGTGTCCATGCTGCGCGAGATGCGCGATGCGGCGGGCGATTCCGGCGAGTTTTACACGCCGCGCGCCGTCGTGCGGCTCATGGTTGCCGTCACCGACCCGCGCCTCGGTGAAACCGTCCTCGACCCCGCCAGCGGCACGGGCGGCTTTCTCGTTGAAGCCTTCAATCATTTGTCGCAGCAAGTAAAAACGGTCGCGGACAGGAAAATACTACAGGAGACGAGTCTCTTCGGCTGCGAACCTAAGACACTGCCGTATCTGCTCTGCCAGATGAACCTGCTGCTGCGCGGCCTCGACGCCCCGCAGATTGACCTCGGCAACTCGCTCCGCTTCAAGCTGACGGACATCGGCGAGCGCGACCGTGTGGACGTGATCCTCACCAACCCGCCCTTCGGCGGCGAGGAAGAGAAAGGCATCCAAGGCAATTTCCCGGAAGACAAACAAACTGCCGAGACGGCGCTGCTGTTCCTGCAACTCATCATGCGGAAACTACGGAAAAGTAGGACAGGCTTCCAGCCTGTCACATCTTCCCAAAAGACAGGCAAGATGCCTGTCCTACGTTATGCCCGCGCGGCGGTGGTCGTCCCCAACGGAACGTTGTTCGGCGATGGTGTGTGCGCCCGGATCAAGGAAGAACGGGAATTCAACCTGCACACGATCGTCCGGCTGCCGAACGGCGTCTTCGCGCCCTACACCAGCATCCCGACGAACCTCCTGTTTTTTGACCGTTCCGGTCCGACGCGCGAGGTCTGGTATTACGAACAGCCGCTCCCCAAAGGCCGGAAAAATTATACCAAAACCGCGCGCATCCAGTTCGAGGAATTCGCGCCGCTCATCGCCTGGTGGGACCAACCTGGTCCTGGCACCAAGCGGAAGAAAAACGAGCAGGCTTGGAAAGTGCCCGCCGCCGAGTTGCTGGCCAACGGCTGCAACCTCGACCGGAAGAACCCGCGCGCCAAGGAAGACATCACCCACCTGCCGCCCGCCCAGCTCGCCGCCAGCATCTTGAAGAAAGAACAGCGCATCGCGGAGATCATGGGCAACATTGGCAAGCTTCTGGCGAAGCACGGAACATGAATCACTCCGCTGGCAGTCCCAGTTCTTTGAGGGCCTCGCGGGCCTTCATAATCGGAATGCCTTCGAACGATTTCAACGAAGTCAAATCGCCGTCGCCGGTCACGATGGCGTCCACTCGCGCCGCCACGGCTGCCGCCAGCACAATCAGATCCTTCGGGTCACGCAATTCCGGCGGGAGCGAAATCTGTGCGTCGGCGCTCCAGGTCACGTATTCGCGCAGGCCCTCAGCCAGCATCGTCGGGCTTAAACCAAGGAGTCGAAGTCGGGCGGCGAGCTTCGGTCGGTTCAGCACCTCGACAAACTCCACCCACAACCGCGGTGTTTGCACGAGCGCGAGTTTGCCCGCTTTGACGGCATCCAAAAGACGGTCGGGATTCCCGTGCCAGAGCGACCCGGAAATCAGGGTGTTGTATCAGCGACGATTCTCACGCGCGGCCCGTTCAGCGCGGACGGCATCCACCTCCGCCTGGATTTCTTCCATGGTCATCGGTTCACCCGGCAGCGCGCGCAGTTCACGCACCATCTCGAAGAAATCCCTGCGTGCGGATTCCGCTTCCACCTCGCGCTCGATCAACCTCGTCAGGTTTTGCGGATCGAGCAACCCCTTCGCCCCGGCCTTGGCGGCCACTGACTCGGTCAAGTCGAGTTGAACGATGATGCTCATGACGGGAACAACATGACAGCAACCGACGCACCGTGTCAAATCAGGCTGGAGGGCGGGTGGGAGCGCAGCACCGTCCGGCGCAGGTCCGAAGACCGGGGCGCATTGGCTACCTTCGAGCGCGTTATTCATGGAGAAGCTGCTGCGGCTGGTCCGTTGGACCCAGCCGCGCTCCGCTCGCGCCAGGGAGGCCCGCGCATGAGCAAGCAATGGCCAACTGTGCGGCTGGGCGAGGTGCTGGCGCTCAACAGGAACGCTGAAGGCGTTCAAGAGCATAGCCGGGGGTTGAGGAGCACCGCGACGATACCCCCGGATAGACGTCTCCATTTGTCATGCACCCTGACGGGGTGCGAGAACGGTGCGGGTGATTTACGGCGGACGATTCTGGCACCCCGTCAGGGTGCGGACGATGTTTTGCCCATGGTCCGGGGGTATCGCTGCGCTCAACCCCCGGCTGGATTCTGGCATCCCTTCAGGACGCTCACATGCGGAGGCGCGCGATGAAGCCGTGGCCAATCGTTAGTCTCGCTGAGTTGATTTGCCTTGAGCGCCGGCCGGTGAAGGTTGAGCCGCAAAAGTACTACCAGGAAATCGGCATCTATTGTTTTGGCCGCGGTATCTTCCACAAGCCGCCCCGACCTGGATTTGAAGTCGGCGACAAAGACCTTTTCTTGATGAAGGAGGGCGACTTCATTCTTCGGGTGACGTTTGCCTGGGAGGGCGCGGTCGCGATCGTGTCGGCTGCTGAAGATGGAATGTATGGCTCGACACGTTATCCAACGTTCCAGGTGGATCAGAGTCGGTGCGTCCCGCTTCCTGCTGAATTATTTCAAAACCGAAGAAGGGATTCAGCAATTGGTGAAGATATGCCCCGGTTCTGCGGGGCGAAATCGGGTCCTGAGTATCCGGCGAATCTCCGAGGTGCTCGTGCCCCTGCCGCCGAACTGGACGCGCTACTGCCCGCCATTTTGGATCGGGCATTCAGAGGAGAATTGTGAACGCATCTGTTTCAGGGCCGAAACCCCATCATGTTAGAGCCTGGGCCGGAGCGAGTCCGACGAGCGAAGGCCCAGGAAGACCGACCCATATAGCACTCTTGACGGGGCTGAAAGCCCCTAATGTGACAGCCTGGGCTGGAGCGAGTCCGACGAGCGTAGGCCCAGGCCAACCGCCCCATACAATACCCGAGCCCTGAAGGGGCGTCACAACCATGTCCCAGTCCCTGGCTAACGTCGTGGTTCACCTCGTGTTCAGCACGAAGGCCCGCCGCCCTCTCCTTCGTGAGGAGGAACGCGGCCAACTCCATGCTTACATCACGGCATCCTCAAGAACCAGGACTCGCCGCTCATCGAAGTCAATTCCGTTCGCGACCACATCCACATTTTGTTCGCGCAGTCGAAGAACCATGTGCCCGCGAGCATCGTGGAGCAGGTCAAGAGTTCGTCCAGCGGTTGGATCAAGGGGCAGCACGCGTGGTATGCTGATTTCGCGTGGCAGACGGGCTACGGCGAATTCAGTGTCAGTCCGATGGACGTCGAGGAGGTGCGGGAGTACATCCGCCATCAACCGGAGCGCCACCGGCAGGAAGACTTCCAAACCGAGTTCCGCCGGTTTTGCGAAAAGAATGGCAAACCGCTGGATGAGCGCTATGCTTGGGATTAAACCGAATGGGGTTCTGGCGGTATGCGGGCGGCTTCCGCGGCAGGGATCTCGAACTTCGGTCCCGCCCCTGCAGGGCGGTGGAGAATTGCCTGGTGACTTCTTCCTGGGGCTTCGCTCGGCGCTTCACCCCAGGCTCTCACAGGACGGGCTTTCGGCCCTCCGCCTGCAAGCCGAGACCGCTGACGAACTGGACGCGCTCTTGCCCGCCGTTTTGGACCGGGTCTTCAAAGGAGAATTGTGATATGGCCAAGAAAAAAGAATTTCCGTTGGCACAAGTGTATGGGTTGCTCGAACCCGGCCCGGTGGTGCTGGTGACAACGGCCCGCGTGGGACGAGCGAACATCATGCCCATGTCGTGGCATACGATGATGGAGTTTGTGCCGCCGCTCGTGGGCTGCGTGATCAGCAGCCAAAACCACACGTTTGAAATGTTGCGGGCGACGGGAGAATGCGTGATTAATGTGCCGACGGTGGAACTGGCTAAGAAGGTGGTGAGTTGCGGAAACACTTCCGGTCGGTCGGTGGACAAGTTCAAAACCTTTGGCCTCACGCCGGTGGCGGCCACGGCCGTCATGGCCCCGCTCATCGCTGAGTGTTATGCCAATTTGGAATGCAAGGTGATTGATCGAAAACTGGTGACCCAATACAATTTCTTTATCCTGGAGGTCGTCAAGGCGTGGATTGATCCGCGTCGGAAACGGCCCCGGACGATTCATCATCAGGGAGAAGGTGTGTTCGCGATTCCGGACCGGACGATCAAACTGCCTTCGCCAAAAACTTCCTTCCTCACAAAATGAAGCGCCGGCAAGCCGAGACCGCCGCCGAACTGGACGCGCTGTTGCCCGCCATTTTGGACCGGGCTTTTAAGGGAAAGCTGTGAAACGGAAGCCAGCGTCGAACAACGACACCTCACCTTGCATCCTCTCCCCGTTCGAGGCGGAGAGGAAACCCGCCATCCGTAACCGCGCGTGGACTCGCTCGCTGCCCGCCCGGTCGGGCTTCGCCCTTTCGCTCGGGGAAAGTCGTCTCGCGCGTTCCCGGCGCGTTCGGCTCAAAAGATAACTCTAAATGAAATCCGGCTACACCGCACGCCAGGGCCAGTTTCTTGCCTACATCCATCAATACAGCATCCTGAACGGTTGCGCGCCAGCCGAGGTTGACATGGAACGGTTCTTCGGGGTGACGCCGCCGACGGTGCATCAGATGGTGCTCAGGCTGGAGCGGCGTGGATTCATCCGGCGTGTCCCCGGCCAGGCGCGCAGTATCGCCCTGATCGTTTCCCCCGACTCGCTCCCTCTTCTGACCCGCCCCCAAGGCCGCGCGTTCAAGGGAGATTGAGCCGCCGTGCTCCGCGGCCGTGACTGCTCGTTCCACCTCCGTTGCGTGCAAGAAGATGGGGCGGCGACGCAGCACCACCCCCACCCGGCCCGCCCAACATCGGGCCGCCACCCATGCGAAGTGCGAATGACGAATGACGAACGGTGGGGCGCGGATCGCCGGGCCGCGACGTTCCCGTTCAACCGGTCACGGTGATGCCGCGCTCCGCGAAACGCGCGAGCGTCCATGCGTATTCCGCCGCCAGTTGGTCCACCACATGGCCGGCACGCAGTTCCGGCGGCAGGACTTCCCACGTGTACGTCTCCATCTCGAAATGCGCGCACGCGTCCGGGTGGGCGGCGACGTAGTCGAGCACCCCGAGCAGGTGATCGGTGGTCGTGCCAAAGACCGGCGTCGGCGCGGCGTGGAGGGGGATGTGAAAATGCACGCGCCATTCCGACGAGGGGTGAACGACGAGGGGCGATGTTCGAGCGTCCAAGAACGAGGTTCGAGCAAGGGCTTCGGAAAGATCGCGGAACCACTGCAACCGCCCGTCGGCCAACCGGGCCACGACCTGGTGCAGGTAGGTTGCATCGGCGAACGCCGCCAGTGCCGCGCGGGCGGCCGGCGTCGGATGCAATTTGAGCGCCGAGCTGAGGTGGATTTTGCTCAGCAGGATGCCGTTTTCGCGGAGGCGGTTCAACGCCACCGCCGGTTCCTCAAATTCGATGGCCAGGTGGCAGGCGTCGTAATTCACGCCGAGGTGAAACTCGATGCGATGATCGGTCGGCCGGTCGTCGCGCAACCGGTCGAAGAAGCGCACGACTTCGTCGCTGGTTTCGAGGTAACAGAGCGGCTCGGGCTCGAGCCCCAGGTGGAGCTTGCGGCCGGTGCGTTCGCTGAGGGCCGCGATGTGTTCGACACAGAGCCAGAGGTTGCGGCGCATTGCGCGGGCCTGGTCGTCCGTGTGGATGAATTCCTTGAACGAGCCGGGAACGGTGCTGACGCTGCCGGCGATATCCGATGGCACCAGTTGCGCCAGCAGATCGAACAATCGCCTGGTGTAGTCGAGCCGTTCCTGGGTGGTCCAGTCGGGCGCATAGACCTGTTCCTTCACTGCAGCACCGTGGAAGCGACCGAAGGGAAAGCCATTGATCGTAAAAACATAGCAGTCGTGGCGATCGAGCCAGCGCTGAAACGCAGCCAAGGTGGCCGGCTCACCCAGTTCGCGGGCGGCGAGGTCACCCAGTCGCAGGCCGATGGCGTACGGGCGGCCGGGGGCGACGCGCTCGCGGACGGCGAGCGTGTGGCGTTCGAGGCTGGCCAGGATTTCCGGCCAGCTTTCGCCCCGGTGGATGTTCGTGCAATAGGCGAGATGGCGATGATGCGCGAGCTTCATGCTGACGTCATTTTCGCCGCGCGCCGGTCGGGTGCAAAGCAAAACCAGCCCGGCTCAACCTGCCGGTGTCGTTGCCGCCGGCCGGAACGGCTCCGCGGCGAGTTCGCGGAACCGCTGGCCCAATTCCTCGCGGGCCTTGAGCAGGAAATACCCGTCGGTCGTGCCGCACACGACCAGCCAGAACAGCCAGATCCACCCGAGCTCGGTCGGTGCGCCCGTGAAGGTCAGCAGGGCGAGGAAGATCAACCAGGGCAGGATCATGATGCGCAACACCGCGCCGGTAAATGCCTGGTTGGGTTTGCGTCGGACCAGTCCCAGCCAGGAGCCGACCCAGCACAGGGTCAGCAAATCCGCGACGAAAACCAGCATCGTGACCAGTGCCGCGCCCCCCATGCTGGTGTCGTTGCCGCCCAGGACGGCCCCGATGCCCAAGGCGAGGAACTCCATGAGCAGGACGACCATCACGGGTTTGGCAAACATGCGCCGCATCGCCTGCATCTGGCCCGTGAGAATCTCGGGCACGTCGAGCGGCGTGGTGAGCAGCAGTTCCAGCGCGCCGGTGGTGCGGTCCTCAGCCCAGCGGTGAGCCGCCTCGGAGGCCATGAGCCACTTGAACGGCGTCTGGAGGAAGATCGCCACGGCGGCGGTCATACTCCAGCTCCACCAGTCGCGTCCCAGCAACCCTCCGCCCAGCAGCCACACCCCGAGGGCGATGCCGATGAGCCAGTTCAGGAGCAAGGGTTTCATCCGGTTGCGGCTGGCGAGCCACAGGATGGGGTTCTGGTCGAGCATCCGGCGGCGGAACTCACGCCGGCCGGCGCGGCTCCCGAAGTTCCATGCGTGCCACCGCGCCTGCCAGCTCCGCAACCAACCGGTGGCCGGCCGTTCGAGGAAACCGCGTGAGACGGCGCGACTGGCCCAAAGCAACGCCACCCACGCCAGCGCGTGCGTGCCAACGAGTGAGAGCAGGAATCTCACATCGGAAAAGCTGAACTGCGCCTGGGCGGCGAGGATGGCCGCCGGTGTTGGGCTCAGCGCCGTCAGCGCCCAGTCGCCCACATTGCCCCGGGGGATGTTCCCATTGGCGACCGCCGCGCAGAAGGCCAGCAGAAAGAGCAGAAAAAAGGTCATCGCCAGGGCACTGCGCGCTTCGCGGCAGAAGGCAGAAACCACCATCCCGAGCGCCAGCGAGAGAAACAGCGTGTTGCCCAGCGCCAGGGCCATGCCGCCGAACTGCATCAGCGACACGCCGCCGAGCAGCAGCGGCAGCGCCAGCACCGGCAGGATCGCGAGCAGGCTGAACATCGCCGGCACCGCGGCCCCGGCGAGCTTTCCGAACACGATGTCGTAACCGTGCAGGTCGGTCAGGAAGAGCAACCCGAGCGTGCCTTCGCGTCGTTCCGCACTGAGTGTGTCGGCAGTGAACAGCGGCCCGGCGCCGAGGCAGAAGACAAAGGCGCACGCGGTCAGGGCTTGGAACAACTCGAGGCCCATGCCTCCGGCGCTCTGCCAGTCGGCGCCGAACCAGAGCGTCCACCCGCCGAGCACGATGGCCGCGACCGCGGCCGCCAGCCGGGTCCGGAACGCGTTGCGCCGCCGCGCGGCGACGCGCAGCTCCCGTCCAACGATGGGCAAAAACGTCATCGCGTGCCGGCCCTCCGGACCAGTGGTCGCAGGTTTTGACCGACTGCCGATCGAGTCGTCACGTTTGGTCTCCGGCCGGGAGACTCAGGCGGCCGCTGTTGGTGACCAGCGTGAGCGTTCTCGCGTCCGGCATCGGAGTCCGCCCCCGTTTCCACCAACGCGGGCCCCGGTGGGGTGGAGCCTCGACCTGCGCGGCCGCGGTGCGGAAGTGATGGTGCAACTGGTGGCGGGCCCACAGGGTGAACGTGAGGTTTTTCAGCACCCAGGCGGTCGGGTGGACGAGGGCGTGCGTGACGGCCGAGGTCGGCAGCAGGGCCTGTAGCCAGGGATGGCGCATGGCAAAATTCCAGAAGGCCGGGGGCAGGCTCGACAGGCCGGGCAGGACGTAGCTCAACGTCCAGGGCAACAGCACCACCCACGCGAACGTGAGAAAAATGGCCAGCGTGGCCCGCCGGCAGGACACGCTGAACCAGGTGCCCATCCAGCAGATGGCCACGACATCGGTGATGAAGCTGATGAAACTGCCCCCTGCGGACGCCAGCAGGTAGCCGGGCGGGATCAGGTTCGTGTTGCGCAGGCCGCCGTTCAACCACCAGGAGCCGATCACATAGAACACATGGAGGGCGCCGATGACGACCACCGGTCCGGCGAACAGGATGGTCAGCGCCCGCCGGTGTCCGCGCAGCATCGTTCGCACCGGGACGGGCGTGGTGAGGATCAACTCCAGCGTGCCCGTGCGGCGCAGCTCGATCCAGAAGCGGCAAGCCATCACGGTCACCCAAACCCGGTTGGTAAAAACGAGCGTGGTCGAGAAGTAAACGTGAAACTGGGAGCTGGCCGGGGCGAGCCGATAGCCGATGGTGAGCCAATAGACATTGATCGCCACCAGCGCCACCAGCGTCCAGAACACATAATGCGGCCAGCGCAACCGCGCGGCGAGGGCGGCCACGGGATTGCGTTCGAGCCGGCGCCGGAAGACGCGTCGCCAGCGGTTCGTATAACCCAGCCGCCAGAACCAGCGGCTCGTCGTGGGCTTCTCCGCCGGGTGGTCGCGCCAAACGCGCGGCACCACCAGCACGGTAATCAGCAGAAACAGCCAGCCGAGGCCATGCACGAGTTTGAGGGACAGCCAATAAGTGCCCGGCGACACCCGAAAGGACGCGTCCATCGCAAGGTAGCCGGTGAAGGCCGGGCTGAGCAGCGCGAGCAGCGGCGCGCCGGTCATCGCGTGCGTGAAGAACCGGGTCGTGAGGACCAGCGCGAGCCCCGGCAACAGGCCGGTGAGTCCCAAGGTGAGGATCGCTGCCGCCAGCGTGGCCTTGGCCTGTTCCCGGCTGAGCAGCGAAACGAATATCCCCGCGGTGAGCGAAAACAGCATCGCATTCACGATGGCGAGCGCGACCCGGCCGTATTCACCCGGGGTCACGCCGCCCAGGAGCAACGGCAGGCCCAGGGCCGGGAGCATGGCCAGCAACCCGTGGAACCCCGCCAGGGACGCGGCGACCCATTTGCCCAGCACTACGTCGTAGCTGTGCAGGTCGGTCAGGAACAACAGGCCGAGCGTGCCGTCGCGCTTTTCTTCGCTGAGGCAGTCCGCCGTGAAGAACGGTCCCACCAGCAGGCAATAGCTGAAGGCGAGCACGGTCAGGTAAACGAACAGGGTCGGCCCCACGGTGGCGGGCGGTTGCTGCCGCGAGGCCAACAGGCAGATCCAGGCGCAAATGATCAGCGCCGCGCCGGCCGCGCCCACGCGCAGCCAGTAGGTCCGGCTCCGGCGCGCGTTGACCAGCAACTCCCGGTTCACGATGGGCAGCCACGTCATCGCGCCGAATCTAAGGCCGGCCGGCCAAAGTCCAAAGGGGAAAGTCCGCGTGACCCGCCGGTCCTCAGCCCACCGTCCATTACTCGCACTTCGTCACTCGCACTTCGCATGGGTGGCGGCCCGTTGCTGAGAGCCGCTACGACGGGCCGGATGCGTTCGTAGCTGCCGTCGGAAGACGGTGGCCATCTTTGCGATCAGCGGCTCTCTGCCGAGAGCCGCTACGTTGCCTGGCTCGGGCGGGTTTTGTTCTCGTTGTAATTGGCCGTAAATCTGCTCTTAATCGGCTGTCTCCCAAGCCAACCTCGCCATGAAAATGCCAGTTTCTCTGAAGGCAAACCGGAACCGCTCCCGCGCACTGAGCTTGTTGGAGGTGCTGGTGGTGGTTGCAGTGGTGATGGTTCTTCTCGTGCTACTGGCCTCGCTTGGTGGGCCAAGCCATGTAAAGGGAAAAGCGCGCCGCATCGGCTGTTGTAACAACCTTATGGAGATGGGCATCAGCGCGCGTCTTTGGGCAGCCGATCATAGCAACTCGTTTCCGATGACGACCTCAACCAACCAGGGTGGCACCAAGGAAGTCGCTGCCTCAGTCTGGCGGAGTTACCTGGCGATGAGCAACGAGTTGGCGAATCCGAAAGTCCTTCTTTGCCCGGCCGATTCCCGCAAGCCGGCGATCAGCTTCACCTCTTTGCGGAACGAGAACATCAATTACTTCCTCAACCTGGATGCCAACGAAACCACCCCGGACGCGCTCCTCGCCGGCGATCGTAATCTGACCACCAACGGCGTTGCGGTGAAGCCTGGACTACTTACGATCCGGAGCAATTACGTCCTCGGTTTCAGCGAGGAGATGCACGTGCTTGTCGGCAATGTTCTTCTGTCGGATGGCAGTGTGCGGCAACTCGGTCCTCGGGGGTTCCAGGAACTGGTCCTCAGTGCCGGTTTGGACACCAACCGCCTCGTGGTTCCGTGAAAGCGAGTTGGATCATCCCTTGCCGTCGCCGTGTCGGGCTACGTGGCCGATTCGCCGCCCGCATGAATAATTCGCTCCGCGGCCCCGACTCTCTCATGAAACCACCCGCTTGGAAGCGGGCGGTGGCACTGAGGTTATGGACGACAACGACAGCCAGTTGATCGAGCGGTTCTTGCACGAGGGCGACGCCGAGGCGTTTGCGGCCATCATGGGCCGGTATGTGGCGATGGTCTATGGCACTTGCCGGCGCGTTTTGGGCAACGATGCCGAGGCTGCCGACGTCACGCAGGAGACATTCTTCCAGTTCCTGAAGAGCGCCGGCCGGGTGAGCGGATCGGTCGCCGGCTGGCTCCACCAGGTGGCCACGCGCCGGTCGATCGACCTGGTGCGCCGGGCCGCCTCGCGGCGCGCGCGGGAGCAACGCTTCGCGGCCGGGGACTGGGCGGAGAACGAAACCTGGGAGCAGCTCGAGCCCCTGGTGGACGAGGCCATGGAAAAACTGCCGCGCGAGTCGCGGGACCTGCTCGTGCTCCATTACCTGAAAGGCCGGACCACCACCCAAATCGCCGAGGCCGTCGGCGTGTCGCAGCCGACGGTGTCGCGGCGGGTGGTGGCCGCATTGGAACAGTTGCGTGAAAACCTGCGCGCCGCCGGCGTGCCGGTCGCCGCCGGGGTGCTCGTCGCGATGTTGACCGCGGGAGCCGAGGCCGCCACGGTGCCCCCGCCGCTCCTCGGATCGCTCGGCAAACTGGCGATGACGCAGGCGGCGTCAACGGGCGTGGTCCTCCCGGTTTCCTCCGGGTTGAGCAACGCGATCGCCACAGTGACGGCGGGCTTGGGGGCGCTGGCCGCGGTGGGGGGCATTGCCTGGATTGTGGCGAACCAGACCGGCGGGCGGCCGCAGACGACACCGGCGGTGGTCCGCGGAGCGATCACTGCGTCGGCGCCCGAACTGGCGGACGCGGAAACGTCCACGAACACGAGCCCGGACGCGGGCCTGCAGCCCGCGATGGCGAGCAACCCGCCCGCACCCCTCACCGCCATGGCATCACTCTCCGTCCTGGTGACGAATGCGCCGCCAGCGAGGGTGTCGGGGCAACTGTCCAGTTGGGAAAACCGGCGGGAAACACGGTCCGCGTGGGGGACAAGCCAGGGTGGTGGGGGAAGCGGGAGCATGAGTGCTTCGGGCGGCGGCTTTCTTTCGGCGGACGGTAACGGTTTCGTTTCGGGCGCGACGAACCCCGGCCGTGATGCAGCGGTGCCGGGCGGCTTCGGTCGCACCGGCGGGGTCCCCGGTTACCGTGGCATGATGCGCGGCGGGATGGGCGGGGGAAGCGGCGGTTTTGCCAGCGGCGGCGCGGGGGGCGGAGCCGGGTTCGGTGTGCGTTCGGGCGGCGGTTTTGGCCAGGGTGCTGGCGGTGCCGGCACCGGCTTCGGCGGGTTCCCGGGCGGATTCGGTGGTGGCAGCGCGGGGGCTGGCGGGGGCTGGGGCGGCAGTGTTGTCGCCAGCGGGGGCGGTGGGATCCTTGGTCCCGATGGTCGCCCAATCACCGTGTCGGGCGGTTACGGGGTGACCAATTCCACGTTCACGCGGACAACGGCTCCGGATGGGGCGGTGGCCGAGACCCGGGAATACAGCTCGACGAATTCAGGGCCCGTCGCGCCCGCGCGCTGATCCACCTCCGGGAGTTCTTCGACCGCGAATCGGCAGCATGGTGCGGGGGCCGGGGCCGCCAGTGCAACTCACGAGGCGGGCCGGTTCTTCCCGCGCGAAGCCGGTGATCCCTTGCGTTGCTGCACCGCCTCGCGCAGGAGGAATTCGATCTGGCCATTGACGCTCCGCAATTCTACCTGCGCCCATTGCTCCAGCTCCTTCCAGAGTGCCGGGCTGATGCGCAGCAGAAATGACTTCCGTTCTTCCATGCCGGCGTTCAAACGGGTTCAGATGATGGCGTGAGACCGGCTTACTTGATGTAGTAGCCGGAAACCCGCCATTGGCCGTCCTTCTCCAGCATGGGCGTGATCGTTTCCACGGCGACCGCCTTGTGCTCGAAGGTGGTGTCGAATTGGATCACCACATAGGAGCCGTCGGGCGCACCGGGGAGCGCGGTGGTGGCTTGCGCGGATTTCAGCTTGCGCGACACCAGCTTGCCCAGCGGAGTGCGGGCGGCGCGGATGCCGGTTTCCCAGGCCGCTTGGTTGACGGCGGCCTTGGCAACCGCGGCGGCGTCCTCCCAGCTCCGCGAGTACTTTTCGCCGTCCACCAGGGCCGCCCAGGTCTGGGCGGATGCGATGGCAGCCTGGTTGGCTGCGGTTGGCGCCGGTTGCTTGCCGCATCCGGCGAGCGCGAGGGTCAAGAGACCCAACAACAGTGCAGGAGAAGTTTTCATGGTGATGGCCCTAACGGGGGTGATGGTTTTCCCAGTTTCAAGTTTCAAGTTTCAGATTTCGAGCTTCGAGTTTCGAGCTTCGAGCTTCGATCAGGTGTAGAGGGTGCCGGTGTTGACGACCGGCGTGACTTCGGCTTCGCCGCACAGGACGACGAGCAGATTGCTGACCATGGCGGCCTTGCGTTCGTCGTCGAGCTGGACGACCTGCTTTTCCTGCAACTCGCGCAGGGCCATTTCCACCATGCTGACCGCGCCGTGGACGATTTTCTGTCGGGCGGCGATCACGGCCTCGGCCTGCTGGCGGCGCAACATGACCTGGGCGATTTCCGGCGCGTAGGCCAGATGGGTCAGGCGCGCCTCTTCGACGGCCACACCGGCCTTGGCGAACCGTTCCTCGAGCTCGCGCCGCAACGCCTGCGACACTTCCTCAATGCTGCTGCGGAGGGTGGTTTCGCCCTCTTCGCCGTGGTCGTAGGCGTAGGAATTGGCCAGATGCCGCAGCGCGGACTCGCTCTGCATCTCGACGTATTTTTCGTAATCGTCCACGTCGAACACGGCCTGGGCGGTGTCGCGCACGCGCCAGACGACGACGGCGCCGATTTCGATGGGGTTGCCGCGCTTGTCATTGACCTTGAGTTTCTCGCCGTTGAGGGTGCGGGCGCGGAGGGAGATTTTGTTGCGCCCCATCGTTTTCTTGGTCGGCGCGGGGGGCGGGGTTCCCGACTTGGCGGCCGCCATCTGGCTTTGGACCGCCATCCAGCGCGAGCACGACGAGCCGTTGGTGTAAAACGGATTGCCCCAGAAGAAGCCGCTTTCGCGCACGGTGCCCTTGTATTGGCCAAAGAGGACCAGCACGCGGGCCTCGTTCGGTTGGAGGCTGAAGAAACCGGTGACGAGAATGACCCAGACAGGTTCGAGCAGGAGGGCGAGGAACATCAGGCCCACGAGCGGATGGCCGGCGGGCCCGGCGCCGGCCAGGATGGAATAGACCAGGAGGGCCTGGATGGCGATGAACAGGGCAATGAGCAGCGGCAGCATCAGCCAGCCGTTGTGGACGTGGACCGCGCGTTCGCGATTGGAGGTCATGGGTTCGGTATTCATGGCAGGATGGGTTTGTGGACGGGCATGTTCAATATCTTGGTGATATCATATTGCAATCATCCGGCCTGTCAACAGGAATTTGGGGTAATGCCCCAATGTGATTGGACCGCGGCTGTGTGCCCTGCACCAGCCGCAGCGGTCCCTGCCTGCTGCGGCTGACGCTTCGCGCACCGCCGCGGTCATGGAAACGGCAGGCCCAGTCGGGACATGACCGGGTTTTGGCGGCGGCCGGCCGGGCCATCGTCTAATCGAATGTCTCAATGATTCCCCACGGCTTATCAATTAACGGTTCCGGCCCCGGAGGCCTAGTTTTGCGGCGTCAAACGGAGCATGAACGCGATGACCCATCTGCAACCGCCGGAGGTCAACCTCCTGGCGGCGTGGATCGGCGTCGTGGCCGGCCTCCTCGCCGGTGCGGCGCTGGGTCTGGGTTTTGACCGGCCGGACTGGCTGGGCGGCTACGCCAGTCACCGGCGCCGGCTCTACCGCCTGGCGCACATTTCGCTGTTCGGTCTGGCGCTGCTGAACGCGCTTGGCTTTTTCACCGTGCGGCTGGCGCTGACGACCACGCCGGCGGTGGTGGTGGCGGGGTGGGCGTTGATCGCGGGGGCGCTGACGATGCCGGTGAGTTGTGTCGTGCTGGCGCATCGGCCGGGCTGGCCGCCGGTGCTGCTGTTTGCCGTGCCCGTCGGAAGCCTGTTCGTTGCGGGCATCGTGTTGGCGGGAAAGGTGGCGGGTTTATGAAGAAACGCATTGGATTCATTGCGATGAGCGGCGTGCGGGCGCACAACGCGGAACTCACCAAACTTGGGCTGACGCTGCCCGGCTTCGTGGAGCGCAACAAGATCATCGCGTCGCTGCCGAGCCTGGGATTGCTCACACTCGCGGGGCTTACGCCGGACCGCTTCGACGTCGCGTATCATGAGATCGCGGACCTGCGGCAGACGGGCGACGCGCTGCCGGACGAGTTCGACCTGGTGGCGATCAGCACGTTCACGGCCCAACTCAAGGAGGCTTTCGAGGTGGGGGACGCGTATTTGGCCCGCGGCACACCGGTGGTCATGGGCGGCATCACCGTCAGCGCGCTGGCGGACGAGGCGCTGGCCCATTGCACCAGTGTCGTCGTGGGCGAGGGGGAACCGCTCTGGCCGGAGGTGCTGCACGATTTCGAGCGCGGCCTGCTCAAACCGCGCTACGTGCTGTCACCTCCGGACCAGTTCGATCTCCGCGACGCGCCGATGCCGCGATTCGATCTGCTCGACCCGGCGAAATACAACCGGCTCACGGTGCAAACCAGCCGTGGCTGTCCGCATTCCTGCGAGTTTTGCGCCAGTTCGATTTTGCTCACCGGTCGCTACAAGGTGAAGCCGGTCGAGAAGGTCGTCGCCGAGATCCAGGCGATCAAGCGGCGCTGGCCCCAGCCGTTCATCGAATTCGCCGACGACAACAGTTTTGTCCAGCGCGACCACTACAAGCGACTGCTGCGCGCGCTGGTGAAGGAGGGCCTGCATTGGTTCACCGAGGCGGATGTGCGCGTGGCGGAGGACGACGACCTGCTGGGCTTGATGCGCGATTCCGGCTGCCGGCAGGTGCTCATCGGTCTGGAGAGCCTGCGGCCGGCGAGCCTCGACGGGATTGAACTCCGCACCAACTGGAAGCTGCGCCACCAGGATCGCTATCGCGAGGCAATCGCGAAGATCCAATCCTTCGGCATCACGGTGAACGGGTGCTTCATTCTCGGGCTCGACGGCGACACGCCGGAGGTGTTCGACGAGGTGCTGCGGTTCGTGCGCGAGTCGGGGCTTTACGAGGTGCAGATCACGTTCCTGACGCCGTTTCCTGGCACCCCGCTTTACGAGCGATTGGAGGCCGAGGGACGGCTGTTGCGGCCGGGGGCTTGGGAACTTTGCACCCTCTTCGACATCAATTTCACCCCGCGCGACATGAGCGTCGAGGAACTGCAGCGCGGTTTTCTCGGGCTGGGGAAGCAGTTGTATGCCGCGGAGGAGACGGCGGCGCGGCGGCGGCAGTTCACCGAGCGCCTCAAGAGCTCGCCCAACTTCCGGCGCCGGGCGGGCGGCCGGGACACCGCCCTGGCGGCGTAGCGGCGCGGGTCACGGGTCGCGGCGTGGCTCCACGCCCAGCAGGTTGCGCACGAAGAAATCGGCGCGTCGGCGTTTGCCGTAGGGACTTTCGGCGGCGCCGTGGTCGGAGCCGGTGATCACCAGCAGCTCGAAATCCTTGTTCGCCTTTTCCAGCGCGTTGACGACCTGCATCGTCGAGGACGGGTCCACGTTGTGATCGAGCTCACCGACGATGAGCAGCAGTTTGCCCTGGAGCTTGTGGGCGTCGGCGACGTTCGAGCTTCGGACGTAGCTCTCGTCCACCGGCCAGCCCATCCAGAGTTCGTTCCACCAGATCTTGTCCATGCGGTTGTCGTGACAGCCGCAGTCGGCGACGCACACCTTGTAGAAATCCCCATGATCGAGCAGCGCGCGCAGGGCGTTTTGTCCGCCGGCCGAGCCGCCATAGATGCCGAGGCGGGCGAGGTCCATCTCGGGATGCTGCGCGGCCGCGGCCTTGATCCAGAGAATGCGGTCGGGAAAGCCGGCGTCGGCGAGGTTTTTCCAGCCGACGTCGTGGAAGCGCTTCGACCGGTTCGAGGTGCCCATGCCGTCCATTTGCACGACGATGAAACCAAGTTCCGCCAGTTCCTGCTGGCCGTGGAACGCCCGGAATTCCTTCGGCGTGAAGGAATCCTGGGGGCCGGCGTAAATGTCCTCGATCACCGCGTATTTCTTCGCCGGGTCAAAGTTCGTCGGCCGAAAAATGACGCCGTAAATGTCGGTGTCGCCGTCGCGGTCTTTGGCGACGAACGGCTCCGGGGCGCGCCAGCCGGTCTGGAGCAGCGCGCTCCCGTCGGCGTGTTCGAGTTCACACACCAGCCGGCCGTTATCGGCACGGCGCAGTTCGGTGACGGGCGGTTGGTCCACGCGGGACCAGGTGTCGAGCAGGAACCGGCGGTTGGGGGAGAACTGCACGCGGTGGCTGCCGTCGCCCTCGGTGAGCACGGTCAACCCGGTGCCGTCGAAGTTCACGCGACAAAAGTGAAGGTAGTACGGATCCTGGCCGGAACGGATGCCGCCGGTGCGAAACCAGATTTGGCGCGCCTTCTCGTCCACGTGCTCGACGCCCCGCACGACCCACTCGCCGCGCGTGATCTGGTTTTTCACCTGCCCGGTTGCGGCGTCGTAGAGATAGAGATGGTTCCAGCCGTCGCGCTCCGACATCCAGATGATCTCGCCGGTGTCTTCGAGGTAATGCGCGTAGAACTTGCCGGAGTAGTCAATGAACGTCTTGCTCTGTTCGTCCACGATGGCCCGCGCGGCGCCGCTGACGGCGTCCACGGCGATGATGCGCAGGACCTGGTGACCGCGCTGGTTGTAAACGAAGGTAAACTGCTTCGATTCGCGGTCCCAGCGGATATCCTCCGCGCTCCACGGATTGGGAAACAGCGCGTCGCTGACGGGGATCTCTTTGCGGGCGACGGCGTCGAAGAGATGCGGGCGGGGCAGGGGAATCGGGTCACCCGGCTTGAGGTAGTCGTAGGAAAGTAGTTTTGGCTGGAGCTGGTCCTTCGGCGAGGACTCGACGAGATAGACTTTGCGGTCGCCGCCTTTTTTTGTTCGGACGGCGACCAGTTTCCGCGAATCAGGCGACCAGAAGATCTCGCCGCCATAAGCGTCGCCAGCGGTGCCGTCGGTGCTGAGCGCTGATTCGTTGCCACTTGCCAGGTCACGCAGCCAGACGTTGTGGTCCTTGATGAGCGCAGCCCAACGGCGGTCGGGCGAAACGTGTCCCGGCGTCGCAGGCGGTGCGGGCTTTTCTGGCTCCGGCAGGGATTTCGTTGCGGGCTCTTCAATCACGGCTTCGCCGCCGTTTTCCGTGGCCTCGAAGACTGCCAGTTCGCGGCCCTGGGAATCGGCGGCGAGCCAGATGTGGCCAGCGAACGTGTGTTGGCGGTAGCGGTCGCCGGGCGCGACGGTCGCGTAACGCCGCTGCTCGCCCTCCTCGTTCAACCAGAAGATCACCGCTTCGGCTTTGGTGCGGTTGACGAACGTGATCGAGGTTTCCTCGCCGGTGCGCCGGGTCGCGTGCGGGCGCTTCAACGTGGGCAGAGAGGAAACCGGCGCTTCGTTGCGCGTTTCAGCGGTGAGTTCGTAAGTTTGCAGGTCGCAGCGCCACCACTTGTCGCGGCTGCCGAAAACGAGCGCGGCGTGGTTGGTCGCGAATTCGAGCCAGTCCAGCGGCAGTTTGTCGGCGGCGACGGTCTCGCTGGTCACCTTGGCGAGCGCGTCCGCGAGGCGGGCGTGGTCGAAGGCGGGGGCGCGCGTGCCCTGTTCCGCATCCACCAGGATGAACTCGCTCGCGCCCCCGGGCAGGTCGTTGCGATACCAGAAACGCGTGTTGTCGCCGAACCAGTGTGGCTCGACCTTCGCGCGAAAGACCTTGCCGTCGGTCAGGTGGCGCAACCCGGCGGCGCGCTCATAATCGGCCCGCGTGCCTTGCGCCAGCGCGACGAGCCCGACCATCACCGGCGCAAGCCAGCGTGCCGTCCGGACGAAGCCGCGAACCCTCGCGTTCATCGCTTCATCAGGGCTTCGATCTCGCCGGCCTCGATCGGAATGTCCGCCATCAAATCCACCGGGCCGTGCTCGGTGATGAGGATGTCGTTCTCCAGGCGCACGCCAAAACCCTCCTCGCGGATGTAGATGCCCGGCTCGCAGGTCAGCACCCAGCCAGGCTGCATCGGCTGTGTGGTGAAGCCCACATCATGCACGTCGAGGCCGATGGGGTGGCCCACGCCGTGCATGAAGTATTTTTTGAACGCCGGCTTGTCCGGATCCTGCTTGCGGATGTCCGCCGGGCGCAGCAATCCCAGATCAACCAGTTCCTTCTCGGTGAACACCTCGGCTTCCTTTTGCCAGTCCTTGTGCAGCTTGCCGGCCACCAGGCCCGCAACACATCGCCGGAACACGCGGAGCACGGCGTTATAGACCTGCCGGTGCCGGCGCGTGAAACGGCCGCTGACCGGGATGGTGCGGGTGAGGTCGGACTGGTAATTCGCGCG
>JBEKGJ010000030.1:0-62067 GCA_050012855.1 Verrucomicrobiota bacterium
AGGCGGCTCGTCCCTCGCAGCTCCCGCAGGCGGCCTGAATCTGCTTCAGCGTCCAGCCAACCCTCCATCCTATCACGCCCGTCCCGCCGGAACAGGAGGACCCTGCTTTACCGCTTACGGCCGTCCTGCTTTCGGAACAGGCCATGAATTGCCGGCGGCGGAGATTTTCTGTTTCGTGCAGGGTGCGCGATTTCGCCTTCGCGTCTTTATCCTGTTGCTGGCGCTCTTACGCCGTGCCTTCACGGCGACCGCAGCCGATAAAATCGAGCCGGATAATTCGTCCACTGGGAATCGCTGAAATAGGCCGAACCGTCAGCCAGTGTATTGGTTCCCACCGGACACCAGACGGGATGGGCCAGGTTGGTGCAGGCCTCCACCACAATGAAGGCGTTGCTGCTCGCGAGGAAGCTGAACCCAAACCGATTCGTCCGCACGCCGAAGCTGGGAGCGCTGGTTTGCACCTGCGGCCACAGCGCCGTCGGACGACCGCCAAACGTCGCGTCCCAGCCCGTGGTCCCCGGCAAGTAATAGATCGTCATGTAGTCAGCGTAGAACGCATACAAACCAACGCTGGGGGCGTTACCTCTGAAATAGATTCCGCTCAGGTTGTAGCCGTAAGAGAACGCACCACTTCCGACATTGGTGACGCTATTGGGGATCGTGACGCTGGTCAGGCTGGTGCAGCCAGAGAACATATAGTCCCCAATGGTGGTGATGCTGCCAATCGTGACGCTAGTCAGGCTGGTGCAGCCAGAGAACACATAGCCCTCGATTTTAGTGACGCTGTCGGGGATCGTGACGTTGGTCAGGCTGGTGCAGGACTCGAACGCATGACTTCCGATGTTGGTGACGCTGTTGCCGATCGTGATGCTGGCCAGGCTGGTACAGTTAGTGAATGTTCCGCTCCCAATGCTGATGACGCTGTTGGGAATCGTGACGCTGGCCAGGCCGGTGCACCTATTGAATGCATTGTCTCCGATACTCTTGACGCTTGTACCGATCGTGACGTTGGTCAGGCTGCAGCATTCATTGAATGCCTGCTCCCCGATGCTGATGACGCTGTTGGGGATCGTGACGCTGGTCAGGCTGCTACAAGAATCGAACGCCTGCTCCCCGATGTTGATGACGCTGTTGCCGATCGTGACGCTGGTCAGGCTGATGCACATATCGAACGCAATGCTGCCAATGTTGGTGACGCTGTTGCCGATCATGACGTTGGTCAACTTGCCGCAACGCTCAAACGCATCGTCTCCGATGCTGGTGACGCTGTTGGGAATCGTGACGCTGGTCAGGCCGCTGCTGCTGAACGCATCGTCTCCGATGCTGGTGACGCTGTTGGGGATCGTGACGCCGGTCAGGCTGCCGCAGTAAGAGAACGCCGCGACTCCGATGCTGGTGACGCTGCTGGGGATCGTGATGTTGGTCAACAATTCGCAGGTTTCGAACGCCCCGTTCCCAATGTTGGTGACGCTGTTGGGGATCGTAACGCTGGTCAGGCCGCTGTCCGCAAACGACCCGTTCCCGAAGCTGGTGACGCTGTTGGGAAGCGTGACGCTGGTCAGGCTGATGCAGTCACCAAACACCTCGTCCCCGATGCTGGTGACGCTGTTGGGAATCGTGACATTGGTCAGGCTGCAGCAGTCACTGAACGCCCCGGTCCCAATGTAGGTGACGCTGTTGGGGATCGTGACGCTGGTCAGGCTGAGGCAGTAACCGAACGCATAGTTTCCGATTGTCGTGACGCCGGTGCCGATCGTAACGTTGATCAGGCTGAAGCAGTTATTGAACGCCCCGAGCCCGATGTCGGTGACGCTGTTGGGGATCATGACGCTGGTCAGGCCGCTGGCCGCAAACGCCCCGTTCCCAATGCTGATGACGCTGTTGGAGATGGTGTAGCTGCCGGCTTTGCCCGACGGGTATTGAATGAGGAGGGTCTGGCTCTTGTTGAACAAGACCCCAGCCACATCCGTATAAACTGAATTGAGTGAATCCACCTTGATTGCGGTCAGGCTGGTGCATGAAGTGAACGGACCGCTTCCGATGCTGGTGACGTTTCTGGGGATCGTGACGTCCGTCAGGCTGCTGCAGTATTCGAACGCCCCGTTCCCAATGTTGGTGACGCTGTTGGGGATCGTGACGCTGGTCAGGCTGCTACAGGAATCGAACGCTTCATCTCCGATGCTGGTGACGCTGTTGGGGATTGTGACGCTGGTCAGGCTGATGCAGTTGCCAAACGCCTCGTCCCCGATGCTGGTGACGCTGTTGGAGATGGTGTAGCTGCCGGCTTTGCCCGACGGGTATTGAATGAGGAGGGTCTGGCTCTTGTTGAACAAGACCCCAGCCACATCCGCATAAACTGAATTGAGTGAATCCACCTTGATTGCGGTCAGGCTGGTGCATGAAGTGAACTGGCCGCTTCCGATGCTGGTGACGTTTCTGGGGATCGTGACGCTGGTCAGGCTGCTACAGGAATCGAACGCCTCGTCTCCGATGCTGGTGACCGGCAGGCCATTGATCATATCCGGGATGGTCACCGCCCCGCCAGGACCGGTGTATCCCGTGATGGTGATGGCGCCGTTATTGGTCGTGTAAGTGAAATCTTGGGCCTGCACCGCGGCGGGCAGCATCAACAACAGCAGCAATGGCAGTATCCTCACGGCCCAAGCGATTCTTAGACGCGCGGCCATTGTCTTCGGGCAGGTTGTCCTCGCAATGCAGGTTTCGTCTTTCATGGTCCAGGTGTTCAATGCCCACCGCTCGCGTGAGAAGCTGGGCGAACAATCGGCATCGTATCACCCGCACCGCCGCACACAACACCGAAAATCACCGCGTCACCGCGTTCGTTTCCATCGTGCACAACCGCTTCCACCGCATTGGCATCGGCCGAACTCGGTGCTCAAATGCCAGCGGAGCCTGGTCACCGCGGCCAAACGCTCCACAATTGCCTTCGGTTCGCTTGACTTCCTGCTTGACTTCCTGCTTGACCCGCGGGCCCCAGCGCAATACCCTCCCCAAGACGAACGGCCAGGAAAACGAATGCTCTTGACCCGCCCAGGCGTCAAAAAAGCAATTTCCTGCCGGTAAGAATACAAAGCATGAAACGCGGCTTGGCGGCATTGGCGTTTGGTGTCTGTGTGGCGGCCTTTGGGCAGCAGCCCGTGATCAGTTCGTTCAGTCAGAACGGGCAACTGGTCTGCACGAACCTGGCGGCGGGCAGCGTGGCGTCGGTGGAATGGGCGTCGTCGTTGTCCGGGCTGTGGAAGACGAACTGGGCCGGGCTGGACGCGGTGACCGTGGACTCGAACGGCATGATCCAGGTAAGCGTGCCGATGTTCTACCGCGTGCGTGGGGTGGCCAATACCCCGCCCAGCACGCCCGCCGGCATGGCGCTGATTCCCGGCGGAGCGTTCACAATGGGGGGCACGCTGGATGGCGAAAGTGATGCCATCCCCACCAGCGTGACGGTGTCGGCGTTTTACATGGACACGAACCTGGTGAGCTACAGTCAATGGCAAACGGTCTATAATTGGGCCACGAACCACGGATTTGGCTTTGTTCGTGCCGGTTCGGGCAAGGCGGCGAATCATCCGGTGCAGCAGGTGCATTGGTATGACGCGGTGAAGTGGAGCAATGCGCGGTCGCAGCAGGCGGGTTTAACTCCGGTGTATTACACGGATGAGGGTCTGACGCAGGTTTATACGAATGGGGAGGGGACGGTTTATGTAAATTGGGCGGCCAAAGGGTATCGGTTGCCGACGGAAGCGGAGTGGGAGAAAGCGGCGCGGGGCGGGTTGAGCGGGCAACGGTTTCCGTGGGGCAACACGATATCCGAAAGCCAGGCCAACTACCTCGGAGACACCGACTATAGCTACGATTTGGGACCCAACGGCTTCAACGCCGTCGGCGCGATCGGAGGGTGGCCTTATACGAGTCCGGTGGGATCATTTGCAGCGAATGGTTATGGGTTATACGACATGGCGGGGAATGTCTGGGAGTGGTGTTGGGATTGGTATGGGACGCCGTATGCTGGAGGCAGTGATCCCCATGGACCGGCATCCGGAGGCGCCCGTGTTTTGCGCGGCGGCAATTGGAACTACGTCGCCTACTTCACGGGTTGCGCCACTCGCCTCAGCAACTCCCCGAACTATGCAATCAACTACATCGGGTTTCGTTGCGTGAGCGGGCTTTAGTTTTTGCTCTTCCAACTGGAGGCGACGGCGGACTTAGCCGGAGCGGTTTGGACCGCAGCACCCAGCGGAAACCCGGTGACACGTCAGATCACCGGTACGGCCCACTTCGATCGGCTGACGAAACCCTATCGGCAGGTTGCAACGGTTGGCGCGGTGGAATTAAGCTCCGCAGCGTTTCGATGACACGGATCAAACGCCTTGGTGTGACGCCGTTGCGAGTTGCTGCCGCCCATTCATTGGAAATACTCGAAGTAACGACACGCCCAGTTTCTCGTTCGTGCCATTGCGACACGCACACGGGCGGGATTTCCTGCACCAACTCGCCAACCCGGATTCAGGCGCCGTTATTAAACGGGTGACCTCGGCAAGCGCCAACCCGGTGCCACATGACGCATCAACCGGGATTCATGGGTTTCAACCAACCTGGCGACATCGGTACACGCCGAAATCGTTTCCACAGGGCAGACTGCCCCGGATTCATACGGCTCCCGCCCTCGACATCAATTCGCAGATGCAGGGGGCAGGGACAGAGCGGTATGGATCTCTTGAAACCCTGGAAACCAGGCTCACAGGAATGAGGGTAGCATGGAATCAAGATGGTGAGCCCCCTTGATGGCCAGGCACGGAGGTCGCAACGGCATTCCTGCTCTCGCGGTTCTGAAGAGCGCTCCCGATAGGTGCATCAGCCGTATTGGTTCGCAAGAGCGTGGATGACCTCCAGACGGCCCCGGCCAGCGGTCTCCGATCGGAACCGCGTGCCGTGGTGGCTCCACCACGGTCAGCGGCCCCATGGTGAAACGAATTCATAGGTTCCCGAGCCAACCTCGAACACCGCGCCGTCGGGGGTTGTTCTGACGCCCGACGCGGGTTTGCCGCTTTCGGTGATTCTCAAAGCATCGCTTGCAGGCACGCAGATGGTGGCGGTGGTGTTGGGCGGAACAGCGACGCGCAGCTTGAGTTGGGTCCCTTCGATTTTCCAGTCGCACGCAACGCGTCCGCGAATGGATTGATACTCGCCGATGGCCCACGTCACGCCGCCGCCGGGCCGCGGAGCAACCGTGAAGTGTTTCCAGCCGGGCTGCGCTTCATCCGGGTTGAGGCCGGCAATGTGGCGCCACATCCATTCGCCCACGGCGCCCAAGGCCCAATGGTTGAAGGAATTCATTCCGGCATCCTGGAAGCCACGGCCTTTGACGTAGCCGTCCCAGCGTTCCCAGATCGTGGTTGCGCCGTTATCAATCATGTAGAGCCACGACGGGAAGGAGCGATTGGTGAGCAGTTGCCACCCAACGTCGGGGTGGTTGTTGCGCGTCAGTTCAAGCATGGCGCGGTGGGTGGTTTGAATCCCGGTGGACAGGTGGTTCCGGTAGTGGCGGATGCCTTGGATGAGATGCTGGGTGGCGTTCGAGCGGAGGTCGTCGGGCAGCAGGTTGAAGTTCAGGGCCAGAGCGTAGCCGCCTTGCGTGTCGCCTTCGACGCGGCCGTCGGGCTTGACAAAGCGCTCCTGGAAAACGCTTTTGATCCGGCTGAACAGGTCGCCGTAGCGCCGCGCCTCTTCCTTGCGACCGAGCACCCCGGCCATTTTCGCGACCAGCTCCGTGGAGTGGGCAAAGAACGCGGTGGCGAAGACCACGTTCGGGACCGAAGCGCCTTGGTCGGGCCAGCCGGCCTGCTTGACCCAGTCACCGTTGAGCCAGTCGTTGTAGTCGTTGTTACGGGCGTTGGCCCAAATCAGGTCGGGGTTGTTTCGGTGGATGTATTCGATCCAGCGCCGGGCGGCCTCGAAATGGTCGGCCAGGATCCGGGTGTCGGCGTAGTTCTGGTAAACGCGCCAGGGGAGGATGGTGCCCGCATCGGCCCAGGCGGGCGCGCCCGAGAAACTCTTGTTCGGGTCGCCCGGATGGGGTGCGAAATCGGGAAATCGGCCGTCGTCAGCCTGATCATCGCGAATGTCCTGTGCGAACTTGGTGAAGAAGGCGGCCAGGTCCATGTTGAAGATGGCGGTTTGGGAGAAGGCCTGGATATCCCCCATCCAACCAAAGCGTTCGTCCCGCTGGGGGCAATCGTTGGGCGAGCTCATGAGGTTGGCGCGCTGGGTCCAGAGGATGTTTCGCATGAGCTGATTGAGGGAGGGATCGGAACACTCGAAGCGCCCAGCCACGGATGCGGTGGAGTGAAAGACGCGGCCCTGCACCGCCGCCGGAGCCGGTGGTTGGGCGAGTCCCGTCAACTCGACGTAGCGAAAGCCATGGTAAGTGAAGCGGGGCTCGAAGACGAAGGGACCATCGGCCCGTGGGGTGTAGCGATCGGTTTGGGGAGCCCCGCGGAGGTTGGCGGTGTACAGGGTGCCATCGTCGTTGAGCATCTCGGCGTGGCGGATGGTGACGGTTTGGCCGGCGACACCTTGGGCTTGCAGGCGGCACCATCCCACCATGTTTTGGCCGAGATCGAAGACATAGTTGCCGGGCTTGGGTTCAGTCAATCGGATGGGATTCATCTCCCTGACCACGCGGATCGGCTCGTTGCGCAGCCAGACGAGTTCGCGGGAGTCGAGCTCGAAGGCCTCCGCCCGGGCCCAGGCGGCGTCATCGAAGCCGGGTCGGTCCCAGCCGGGCTGTTCGCGGCGCGCGTCGTAGGTTTCACCATCGTAGATGCCCGCGGCCCGGATGGGTCCGTCGCCCGTCGTCCTCCAGGAGTCGTCGGTGACGACCCGTTGCCTGGTGCCGTCCGCCCTTTCGATTTCGAGTTGAAGCAGGAAGCGCGGTTGGGTGCCGTAAGGGAATCGGCCGGTCAGCATGAGGCGTCCGGCATACCATCCTTCCCCCAACAGGGCCGCCACGACATTCTCGCCCGGGCGCAGGAGTTCGGTGACCTCGCAGGTTTGATAAGGGACGCGCTTCCGGTAGCTGGTCCATTCCGGAGCAAGAAGCTGATCCCCGACCCGTTGGCCGTTGAGGCGAAGTTCATACAGGCCCAGCGCGGTGGCATAGACCGTGGCGCGGTGGATGGGGCCGGATAAGGAAAAGGACTTTCGGACCAGCGTGGCGGGCAAGGCGCCTCCGCCGCCTTCGGGTTTCGTGGTGACGGTGACACCATCCGTCAGATTGGCCGCTGCCCAGGCGCCGGTCTCGATCGAATCCAGCGCGGTGACCGCGGCGTGTTGGGCCACGTTTTGTCCATCGCGCAGGACCTGCATTTCGGCCAGGGCAAACGCCCAATTGTCCCCGTCGCGCCGGAGCAGGCGGGTTACCGCCAGGCGGAGGAACCGGGCGGTGGTGGCGGGGAAGTGATAGACTGGCGCATTCGTGCCTGGATTGGGCTCATCGTTGGCGGTGCGATCCACCAGGAGGCGGGCCTCGGCAAAATCAGCCTGCCCCGCCGCTTCGATCTTGAAGCGGACGGGGAAGAGGAAGCCCGGAGTATCGGGTTGCCAATCGTAGGGCCGGGCCGGGAACAACCGCACCGCATCAACACGTTGTGCCTGGCCGAGATCGAGGATGACCCATTTGGTGACGTCGGCGCGGTTGGTGATTTCTGAGTGGTAGCCGTTAAGGGGACGACCGAGGGTTTCATTGGTCACGGCGACGGGATCGGCGATCCAGCGCCCGTACCAGTCGGATCGCTTCAGCAAGCCCATCGTCCAGGCAGCGGGCGTGCTCCACGCAGAGGACTGGCCGTCTTTGTCCCACGCGCGCACTTTCCACCACACGCGCATTCGTGATTCGAGCGGTTGCCCGGCGTAGGTAACGTGCACCGTTTGGTCGGAAGGAACCTGGCCGCTGTCCCACAAGTCACCTTCGTCCCGCGCCAGCTTCTCCGCCGAGGACGAAGCCAGAATCCGGTAGCCGGTCTGTTTCTCCCCGCGTTGACCCGAAGCCAGCGTCCAACTCAACCGTGGTTGGCGCACGTCCAGACCCGCGGGGTTGACCCGGTATTCGCAGCGCGGGTTCTCCACCGCCAGGTTTTGCGGGAAAACCAAGGGGGAGAACCCGAGCAACGCAAGCGCCGGGAGAGACCAGGCACATCGGCGGGGCAGGGTGATCACGGTGTATCCGGTTCCCATCCTTCCGCGCTGTGGTACACCCACCAATCATTTTCTTTTGGGTTGCCCTTGATGCGTCCGGCGGAATTGTCCGCATGAACCACGTTCATGCCTTGGTTGTGAGGCATGTAGGTTGGCCCGTGGTAGGGGATTTCCCAGATTAAAACCGCCCGCGAGGGATTGACCAGGTCGGTTTCCAACCGGCCGCTGACGGGCTTGGCCGCGTAGTCATTCTTCGTGAGGAGGTAGTAGATGTGGTTCCACACGTAGGAGACGCCGTCGTTCTCATAAAAGAAGTTCGCATCAAAAACGGCGTCAGGATTGCCCGCCGGCACCTTCATTTTCAGGCCGGAGGGACACGTAAAGATTCCTGGCTTGGGCCGATAGGCGGCGACGTTGTTGGTGGCTGGTTTGGCCTGGTTGGTGCCCAGATAAGGGTAAAACAATTCGGGCATCCAGACTGGATCGTTCCGGACGGCATGGTCTGCGCCCCAGGCTTTGCCCCAATTCCGACAGAGAGCGAACTTTTGAGCGTAATCCTGGGAATAGAGTGCGGAGGCCAACCCGATCTGCTTGAAACTGTTCAGGCAGTACGCCTGTTGCGCCTTCGCTTTGGCCTGCGCCAGGGCCGGCAGGAGCAGGCCAGCCAGGATCGCGATGATGGCGATCACCACCAGCAACTCGATCAAGGTAAAAGCGTGACCACTGCGGGCCTGGGCGGTGGGTGCGGAAGAGATCATAGAGCCACTCGTACTGGTTGTGTTGCTTGTGCTTCAGGAGTGGTTTACTGGAGAAACCGTCGCCTGGCAAGTGTGTGTCTCGTGGCCCGGCAGAATTGATCGTCTGCCGGGTATCCCGTTCGTCGCTACCAGGCATTTCAGCGCCGGATATTCTCCAACGAGCGAGTGTTTTTTCCAACTTGGATGATGACCCGGGTATTTCCACCTTTTGAACGCCCCAGAAGTGCCGCCAAACGCTCCCGGATCGGTTAAACGGCGTTTTGAGAGGGTGGAGGTTTCGTCACGGGTGTAGCACGCAGGAACTCGGGAAACCCCGGCTCAGAAGTTAATAATTAAGCGGCTGTTTTGTATTTCGGCG
Organism: Verrucomicrobiota bacterium; assembly: GCA_050012855.1. Lineage (GTDB taxonomy): Bacteria > Verrucomicrobiota > Verrucomicrobiia > Limisphaerales > J093 > JAJXZJ01. The sequence goes on from JBEKGJ010000030.1 coordinate 9,331, forward strand.
GGGCATTGTGTTAATTGTCGTTCGTTTTTGCTGCCCCGGTGAAATTCCAGCGATACGGTGGCGGAATAAACCAGGTCTTCAGCCCTTTGGTTGCAGGCTGAGCCGCAGTTTATGGGTTCACTCCCCGCCGAGTACACGCTTTCTTAGCGTACTTCGCGAAAAGTCAGGAGGGCCGCCGTTCTCGCGATCGGCATGGTCACGCGCAGTCCGCCGTTCGTCAGGTCTTGGCTGTTTTCCTCGCGGGTCTTGCCAGTATCAAGATCCGTCAGGGCATAGCGCGCATTTGCCTTCAGCCCACGCATCCGCAACCGCGCCGTTTCGTACGGACTGTCCACCCGGCGGAACACCTGGATCAGGCCGTCCCCACGCTCTGGCCGCACGAACTCCCAGGCCATCCACACGTTCTGGGCGCGGCTGTACTCCGTCAGCGGATAGTAATCGCCATAGAAATAATCGGCCACTTTGCGATAATCCGCGATCCGTTGCCGCAGCACCTGCCACTGGGGCTTGCCCAGGTTCATCCCGATCCCCAAAGCCGGACACAAATGACTTCGCACGGAATAGACGTCTTCGCACGAGACCCCGGTCCCGTAATAGGGCACCCACAGGCTCAGCCCATAAGTATGACCTTGATTTCCGCTGTCGATGTCCGGCGGTTTTGGGTTATAGACGGGCGCCTGGAAATCACTCCGCAGCAACGGCACCGCGCGCCGCAACGTTTCGAGGTCGTTGCGTCGGCCGCCGGAAGCGCACGAGTCGATCAACATGCCCGGGTGTTGTTGCAGGAGCGCATCCCAATACGCCAGGTAGCCCTGCACGTACAAGTTCTCCGTCAGTCCCTGCCGTTCCGGCGCCTCCTGACCACGCCATGGGACCAAGGGATCCACGTTGTGGTCCTGGCGATATAAGTCCACGCCTTGCTCCGTAATGAACCGGCTGATGTGCTGGGTCAGCCACTGCCGCGCTTCACGATCGCCGAGGTTCAGCAGGCGGATATCTTGGGCGTCATCCCACTTCAAGAGCCACTCCGGATGGTTTGCCCACACCCAACTGCCCCGGAAGACCCGCTCCGGTTCAAACCACAGCACCAACTTCATGCCCTGACGGTGCGCGTAGTCGGACACTTCCCGGATGCCATGCGGAAAGCGCGCCGGGTCCGGTTCCCAGGTTCCAACGCCTTTGGCCGCCCACCATTCCGGCCCCTCGTACCAGCCGGCGTCCATCCACCAGTAGTCAAATCTGACCCCGCCCTTCAGGTAAGTGGCGATGAACTGCTTCTCGCCCGCGGCCGATTGATGCAATCCCATGCAAGCCGACGTGAGCTGTCCGGGCAGCCTGCCCCCGGGCCGCGGCAGGTTGTGCGCCACCATCCATCGCCGCCACAGGTTTTGTCCTCGCGTCCAATCGCCGTTCCAGAACAACACCGCCACCAGCGGTGTCCGGATTTCTTCTCCGGGTTCCAACTTGAGATGGGTAAGCTCCTGCCCTCCTTGAAATCGTACCACCTCCCGGACTCGCGAAACCCGCGCCGCCCACTGTCCCGGCCAACCTAGCGCCACCATCACCCCTTCCCCGCCAAAATCGACGTTGAAATATGGAAAGGCACCGTTCGACGGACGGCCACCCACCGGCGCAAATCTTCTTTCCTTTTCCTCCACCTTGAACGCCAGCGGCTCATAACTCTCCGCCGAGCAGTTGTCCCCGCGGATCGTACGCAGGGTCGCCGGCTGTTTTGGCAGTCCCAGAGCCACATCGACTCCTTGCAACTCCTGGAGCAACGGGGTCGGTGTCTTGCCTGTGTTCTTGAAATATCCGGTCCACTCCACCGCCGGGTAATCGCCATATTCCATCGCCACCAGCCGGACCTCCAGGCCTGTTTCCGCGTCCAACCACCTGAGCAGGTGCTGCGTTCGCCCGTCGGCCAAAGGCTTGGTCTCAAGGGTCCGCCCCCAGGCTCGGAGCAACTCGTCCGACCCTTTTCCACCATAAACGAAGGCGACCACCGCCTCGTCGGTTTCCAGCAGGTGGTTCTTCACCCACGCCGCTTCGGTCTTCATGTCCCCCAACGGTCCCATCCCCTCACCGACTGCGGCGCTTGTGCCCAGGATGGCTCCGGCCAGCATGGCCCAGATCCAACCATTGATGGATTGGAGTTTGACGCGCCACCCACTCATCGAGGCGGCGCGCCTGAGGGAGAGGTGGTTTCCGGTTTCATTCATAGTGGTGAGCATCAACTGCTGGCAGAAGGGGACGATTGCGTCAAGCGCCGATGATACGAAGGGAAGCTCGTCGCAACAAATAATTGTGCCGGGGTGGCGGATTGTTGCTGATTGGACCAACCGGGGTGGGCAAGAGCAACTTCTCCATGCAGTACCTGCTGCTTCGGTCCCTGGAGCAACCGGAGCTACGGGGCAAACTGTTTTTGACTCCGGCTCCAGCTCGTCTCATACTCACGGAAACTGGACCCATGACGACCACATGAAACCGATTTCACGCCGAAACATGTTGAGCAAAGCCAGCTTGCTGGGGACCGCCGTTGCTGCTGGCCTGCCACTGCCAACCACCGCCGGTGATCCATTGCCCAGCAAAACATTGCCAACAACAAGGCCCCAACTCAAGGTGGTGGTCACCGGTGGTCATCCCGGCGACCCGGAATACGGCTGCGGTGGCACCATCGCCCGCTACACTGACCTGGGGCACGAGGTCGTCCTGCTCTACCTCAACCGGGGCGAGTGGACGAACAAGCCATCGTACGACCCCGGCCCCGTGCGCGTGGCGGAAGCCCAAAAAGCCTGCGAGATTCTCAAGGCGCGGCCCGCCTTTGCGGGACAAATTGACGGCAAAGCGGTCGTGGATGGCGCCCACTACGATCAGTTTCACCATCTCTTGGAAAGCGAGCAGCCCAAGGTGGTCTTCACCCACTGGCCGATCGACAATCACCCGGATCATCGCGCCATTTCACTCCTGGTTTATGAGGCGTGGCTGCGGATGGGAAAGAAGTTCGCTCTCTATTACTATGAAGTGTCCAGCGGGGAAGACACGGTCCAGTTTGCCCCGACCCACTACGTCGAGATTACCGGCACCGAACCACAAAAGCGTGCAGCCTGCTATGCCCACGCCAGCCAGGCGCCGGACAAGTTTTACGCGCTTCAAGAACTGGTCACCCGGATGCGGGGAATCGAGAGCGGCCACCAGCAGGCCGAGGGTTACATTCGTCACGTGCAAAGCCCCGACTTCGCGCTTCCGCTGGCATCGTGAGGACGCCCTGCGCTCGGAACGCAACCTCGGCCGCTCTTGATCACCAGCGGACTCCCGTTCAAGCTCGTGCCTGGGCCCAATCAGACTCCAACCTCGTCGGGCGCCGTGGCCGCGCCAGGGCCTGGAGTCAGGCTTGGAGTGGATTCACGGGGTGTGGCATGGTCCGGTCCGGTTGGGGGAATGCGGCGGTGGCGCACCTCGAATACGGGAACGCCGGCGCGAACCGCAGCCCCGCTTTGCGAGTCGTCGCCAACGGCGGCGTCCCTCATGGTGCCTTGAGGGTGTCCACGCAAGGGACGGGTCTGATCGCTCCCCAAAGCGAATCCGCCATCGCCAAAATCACTGCGGTGGCGGAAACCGCGCGGGAGATCCGCTGCGTGCGGGCCGAGGCCCGGTGGAATCTCAAAGGCGATTGCGGCGGGCGCTGACGGCAGAGTCGGGCGAAGTCGCCTTGAGCGTGGACCTCGGCCCGGGAAAACGTCTTGATCTCATCTCGCCGCCGATCCCGATTGACAGGCGGCCACGGGCGTCCGCAAATTGCGGCATCGCCAATCACGCCATGAACACGATAGACCGCCGAACCTTCTTTCGACAAACCACGCTCGGAGTCGCGGCCATGACCGGTCTGGCGTCCGTGCTCCCCGCTCGCGCCGCGGAACCGGCCCGCAAGGGCGGTGTGCTCCAGCCCGTCCGCTTGGGCGGGCCGATTTTTGACGCTCCAGCCGACCCCGATGAACTCGCGCTGGCGCACCGCCGGCTCGGCTACCGCGCGGCCTACTGTCCGGGCGTGTCGCTCAACGAACCGGATCGCATCCGCGCCTTTCGCGACGCCTTTGCGCGGCACGGCGTGGTCATCGCCGAGGTCGGCCGCTGGGTGAATCTGCTGGATGCCGACCCGGCCAAGCGCGCGGCGAATCTGAAGACGGTGACCGAGGGGTTGGCGCTGGCCGATGAAATCGGCGCCCGGTGCTGCGTGGACATCGCCGGGTCGTTCAATCCCACCGTTTGGTACGGGCCGAATCCGGAGAATGTTTCGCCAAGGTTCCTGGACGCGGTGGTGGAAAACGCCCGCAAGATCATTGATGCCGTCAAACCCAAGCGGACGAAGTTCACGTATGAGGCGATGGGCTGGGCCCTGCCGGACAGCGCGGACAGCTACGTGCGGATGATCAAGGCGATTGACCGCCCCGCGTTTGGGTGCCACCTCGACCCGTGCAACCTGGTCAACTCGCCGGGCAAGTTCTATCACAACACCGACCTGCTGAACGAATGTTTCGACAAGCTCGGCCGCTGGATCGTGAGCTGTCACGCCAAGGATCTGACCTGGGACGTGGAGATGAACGTCCACTTCCGCGAAGTGCGCCCGGGACTGGGCAAGCTCGATTATGCGACCTACCTGCGGCGGTTGGCCGCGTTGCCGCAAAGGGCGACGCTCATGCTCGAACACTTGTCCACGGCCGCCGAATACGACCAGGCCCGCGAACACATTTTCCAGGTGGGCAAGACCGCTGGCCTGACTTTCGAGTAGGCGTCGCGGCAGGATGTGGGGAGCGCGACCGTCTCGGTCGCACGCGTCCAGCGTTTCGCTGGATGCCAGCGGAGTCTTCGGCGCGGACGCCGAAGATGCCGGGCGAGGATGCCCGCGCCACCCTGCAGATCCGATGACCGCTTGCGCGCGGCCGACCCGCCCGCTATCTTCCGACCGCGTTTGCGCCGGCGCGCCGGCGGCATCGAAGCACGGCAATCGGCAACGATTTCATGTCCGAATCCTACATTCAAAACCTGTTCGCGGATCGCATCGGCGGCCGGCAATACGGCAAAGGCACGGCCATCTACAAATTCGAGAAGATCAAGCGCGCCAAGCGGGCCGCCCTGGCCGCCCATCCTGGCGCGGAGATCATTGACATGGGCGTGGGCGAGCCCGACGAGATGGCTTTCCCCGAGGTCGTGGCGCGGTTGCACGCGGAGGCGAAAACACCGGCCAATCGCGGTTACGCCGACAACGGCGACGCCGTGTTGAAGGAGGCTGCGGCCCGCTATCTCGAACGGGTTTGCGGCGTGTCCGGCATCAATCCCGCCACCGAGGTCATCCACTCGATCGGCAGCAAGGCGGCGCTGTCCATCCTGCCGGCGGCGTTGGTCAATCCCGGCGAGGTCGTGCTCATGACCACGCCGGGTTATCCGGTGTTCGGCACGCACGCGAAGTATTACGGCGGGATTGTCCATAACCTCCCGCTCATGGCGGCGAACCACTTCCTGCCCGACCTCGATGCGATCCCCGCGGCCGTGCTCGCGAAGGCAAAGGTGCTGGTCATCAATTATCCGAACAATCCGACGGGCGCCTCGGCCACCGCGGAGTTCTTCGCGAAGGTCGTGGACTTTGCGAAGCGGAACGGCCTCGTCGTCATTTCCGACGCTGCGTACGCCGCGCTGGTGTTCGAGGGCCGGCCGTTGAGTTTTCTCGCGACGCCCGGCGCCAGGGACGTGGGCGTCGAGCTGCACTCCTGTAGCAAGAGTTTCAACATGACCGGCTGGCGCATCGGTTTTGTGGCCGGGAACGAACTGTTGGTGAAGGCCTACGGCGACGTGAAGGACAACACCGATTCCGGCCAGTTCCTCGCCATCCAACACGCCGCCGCCTATTGCTTCGATCACCCGGAGATCACGGAGCAAATCGCTCGGAAATACTCGCGCCGCATGGATGCGCTCGTGCGGACGCTGCAGGCGGCCGGCTTCCAGGCGCGGAAGCCCAAAGGCTCGTTTTTCCTCTATGTGCCGGCGCCCAGGGCGGCGGTGAAGGCCGATGGCTCGCGGACCGAATTCAAGACGGCCGAGGACGCGTCACAGTGGCTGATCGCCGAAAGACTCATTTCGACCGTGCCCTGGGACGATGCGGGCGCCGGCTTGCGCTTCAGCGTGACGTTCGTTGCCAGCGGCGAGGCGGAGGAGCACCGCGTGCTGGGCGAAATTGCGCGTCGGCTCGGCGATGTGCAGTTCGAGTTCTGACTGTTGCCGGGCGTGCTGCGCTTTCGGGCGCCCACCGGCGGGCCGTCATTTCTCGAAGCCGAATTCCAGCTCGTTCGCCCAGTGCGTCTGCCAGTCGTTATGGAAGGCGAACGGGTTGTCCTTGGACACGCTCCGCTGGGCGGCCAGCTCATACGCGGGGCCACGGTTGTCATTGACCCGGAAGCTGAATCTCACCGGTTGACCCGCGTCGCGGCGCTGCTTGACCTCGGGGATGACGGACCACGGGATGGCGCATTCGACGATGCGCGTGTTCCCGTCCCTGCGGATGACCAGTTGACCGGTTTTCACTGGGCCGCCATCGAGTTTCGCCTTCGGTTGCCGCGGGAAGAAATGCTTGCGCGGCGCGCCGGGTCTCAGCAGGCACCAGATTTCCGTGCCGCCGCCGAATTTCTCCGCCACCGGGTTCAGGGCGAACTCATAGTCGGTGTCGGGATACGACATGTAATGCGGCATCGTGCCGGCCGGAAACAGGTAGCGTCCCTTCTGTGACGGCGGCAGCACATTGAACGCGAGCTGCACGTTGTCGGCGTTGCCGTTGCCCGACGGGATCTCGAAGTCGCGCCGGTAGGTGAAGTGGCGCACACCCGCCGGCCAGGTCATCTCCTTGTGCCCATCGGACGGTTTGGAGAAAACCTTGTTCGGGTAAAAAAAGCTGTCGTCATCGCGCGTTTCGAACCGCGGTCCGCCCTCCCACGGCGTGCTATCGGCGATCTTCGCGGCGAAATAGAAGAAACTGTCATCCGCCGCGACGTAGCCGACCGCCGTGCCATTTTTGACTCCGGCGTCGAACTGGTTGAAGGGCAGGTAGGCCTTTTCGGTGAGACTCGCGCGAATGCCTTCCCCGCCGACCGGCTGCGGCGACACGCCCTGCCAGTCGTCGAGCTGTCCGTCCACCTTGATGGTGCGGCGGGCGATGAGATTGACGTGGAGGGTTTCGCGATGTTCGGAGCGCCCGTCGGCGCCGGCGTCGAACTCGATGCGCGTCGCGTAGGAGTTGTCCGCGCGGGCGGTGGAAGGACCGACGGCCACGCGAAGTTCCTTGACGCTGTGCGGGGCCAGCGTCAGCGCCTGCTCGGCGGGCGTCAGCGCCAGTTCGCCACAGGCAACCCGAAGCGTGCCGCGCACGGGGCGGTTGAGGATGTTGCGGATGGTCACCCGCAGGACCGGTTGCTGGCTGATCGGGGCCGTGAAATCGGCGACCGTGATGTCCACCGGATCGTAACCGGTGATGCGCGCCTCACGCACCGCCTTGGTGAGTCTGGCAAACGAGCCCGCCGTGCCGGTCGTTCGCAGAAAGTAGCCGAGCCCGTTCAGCGGCACGCGAATCCGGCCGGCGCTCGCGGGCAGCGGGTTGCCGTAGAAATCGTAAAGGACAAACTGCCCGCCCGCATCGGGAAGCGTGAGCGTCGCGTCGGCCTGGGTTTTCACACCGCGGAAGAGCGTGCGAGCGCGATCGTAGATCGCCCCCAGGTCGCCGAGCACCACGAGCGTGCCGTCGTCGGATGAGCGCCGGCCGTCGAACACATAGACCCAGGGCAGGCCGCTCTTGAACAGGATTTCCTTGAAGCGGCGCTGGCCGATGAAGTTCTGGGTGGCGGCGACGGCGACCGCCGGGGACCAGGTGTGGACCACCGAAACCTCGTGGCCGGCCAGGTCCTTGTTCCAATGCATTTCATAGACATTGCCGCCGTACACGCCGGCGGTCCGGTCCTGGCCCATTGAGCGCATGGAGGCGATCACGCCCGCCACGCGGTCTTCGGAATTGGCGATCCAGCTTTCGGTGTCCCACACGCGCACCGGGCCGAATTTGGATTTTCGCGTCATCCAGGCCGGCTCGAGCGCCGGATCGGCCGCCAGCGGCTGGTAGTGAATGCTGACGAAGTCGAGCCACGGGAGGAACTTGTCCGTGCCATCCGGGAACAGCTTGTCGCGGGTGTTGGTGGAGGAGCAGGCGCCGCCGATGAGCACTTCGGTTCCCGCGGCGCGGCGGCCCGCCTCGATGCCGCGGGCCATGTGTTCGTACATTTCGCGGAAGCGGAGGATGTCGGCGCCCCAACCGGAAATCGAAACCGACTCCCACGGTTCGTTCCACAATTCGATCGCGTTGATCGGGCCTTTGGGCCAGCCGAATTCCATCGTCAGCCGTTGGCAGAACTCCTCGAAGTCCGCGTCGTATTCGGGCAGCCAGGCGTAGTCCTCCTTCACGTTTTCGAGCATGGTGCCGTCGTCCTTGAGCCAGGGGCGCGACCGGCCCAGTGGCTGCGGCGCGCCGCCTTCGCCGATGGTGACCATCACGGCGATGTTGTGTTCCTGCATTTCATGCAACTCGCGGCGGATGCGTTCCCAGCGTGGCTTGAACTCGGGGCCGGTGGTTGGGTAATAGCCGATGCCGTGGCGGCAGCCCGTCACGCCGAGGCGCTGAAAGAGCTTGAACGTCTGCGTGCTGATTTCATGCGGCCAGGGCATGTCCATGGCATAGGTGGGAAACTGCACGCGGTCGGGGTCAGGCGCCGGTACGCGGACCAACGGCGCGGCGAAAAACCGTCCGGCCTGACCGAGATCGAGCACGAGCGCGTAGCCGCCGAAGCGCTCAGGGACCGCCGGTTTCACGGTCAACTCGATGGCCTGGCCCGCCGCGCACTCGATCTTCGCCGGGGTACTGCCGCTGTCCGCGATCTTGAAAAGGTCCGGCACCCAGACATCGCCGGGCCGGCTCTTGGTGCCGTATTGGATCAGGTCCCAGCGACCGTCGAGGCTCAGAGGCGCCGGGGATTTGTTGACCAGCTTGAAAGTGAACTCCGCCGGGTCACCCGGATGCAGAACGTTGGCGGGCGGCGAGGACCGGAGTTCCTCCAGGACGATGTCCCGGGTCTGGTTTTCGCCCAGGCCGAAGGCGGCGCGGAAGCCCGGGATGCTGTGGCCGGTGACCATCTGGGCCGACGCGGGCAGATGAAACAACACGGTGGCGGCCAGGGCCACCAGAAGCGGGCGAACGGTGCTTATCATGGGAAACAAACTCCGCGCGTCGGAACCCATTTTCAGCGCGCTTGAGCAGGCAGTATTGGCGACAGTTTGCCCAAAGCCAGCGAAAAACCGCATCGAAAACCGCATCGGGCGCATCCGCCGGTGCACTGCTCCGGGGCTCGGCTCGGCGAGCCGCAGAAATGCCCGCAGCGCAGAACGGGGGCTAGTCAACGTACCGCGGCAATGCGGGACGTGCTGCGCCGCGTCCCCATCTTCCTGACGGTGAGTTTGGGCCGGGACGCAGCCCAGCCCTGCCGGAAAAAGGGGGAGTTGACTTGGCGCATCCGGGCATTGCCCCCGGACCGCGGCTCGGCGAGCCGCAGCGTTTCCGAGTGCCAAGGCGCCCCAACTCGCCGTCAGTGTGTCCTGCATGGCGAAGCTGCTGCAACTCGCAGAGTCGCGCGCCAACCTCCTTGCGGTCGGCGGCGGGGGCAGGAAAGCCGCCGCGATTCTGAGACGCGAGGCAGAAGCGTGTTGCTCAGGGCTGACCAGGGCTGCCGGCGAGGTGTTCGTTTTCCCACGCGGTGAAGTTCCCATCCACGGCCTGATGAATCTCGCTATGTCCATCGGCAAACACGTAGGCGCGGTTCAACCCGCTGCCGCCGGGACTCGCAAGCGGCTGGATCTCGCGAACCAGGATCGTCTGGGCGGGATTCTTGATCGCGTCCCGGGACCCCTGGTACATGATTTCGAATTGCTCGGGCTTGAGGTCGCTGGTTTGTCCGTTTTGGGGGAAGTAGGCGCTGGCTTCCTGGAATGTTTTCGGCATTCGGCCGCCGTGGTCTTCCGCGAACATGATGAACGCGAGGGCCCATTGCTTGGTGTAATTCATCCGCGCGATGGCCTTGGTGCGGGCTTCCTCCTGTTCGGCCGTAAGCTGCTCCGCCTGCTGCCGGGCATCCGTTGAACGCTGGACCGCCTTGGCCAGTTGCGCGTTGTTGGCGGTGAGTTCGACCTCGCGGCGGCGCAGGCCGGCAACCTCGCCGCGCAGCCGCGCCAGTTCGGCGAGGCGCGGATCGTTTTGCGCCGCGGTCGTCGCGGCGGCCAGGGACTGCTGGGCGGTCTCGGCGGACTGTTCGGCGGCCCGGACCCGGTTCAGTGCCGATTCCTGGTCCGTGCGCAGGCGATTGATTTCGACGTGTTGAAAAACGAGGGCGGTGGCGGCGCCAATGGCAACCGCTCCGGTGACGATGGTTTTTGCGCTGACAAGGGTCATAAGGCTTCCGAGGGTTGAGGTGGTGGCCGCGACGGCGGCCGAGGAAAAGACAAAAGTGGCGACCGATTGCGTCAGGCCGGCGGGCGCGGCCTGGATGGCGCCGGTCGTGATGGCGCCGGCCAAGGCGCCGCCCGCGACCGTCTTGCCGCGCCGGGCCAGGAACGCCCGCAGTTTCTCCAAGGCGCGCGACAATCGCTTTTGGGCGGCGTCATCGGTCACATCGAGGGCGGTTCCGACTTCGCGCAAGCTCTTGTTCTCGAAGTAGCGGAGGATCACGGCGTCGCGATCGGTGTTGCCAAGGTGGTCCATGGCCTCCTCCAGCAACGGTTCGATCTCGCGCCAGGTGGCGTCGGTGGCGGTGTCGTTCATGGCTTGGGCGGCGCGGGTTTCACGCTCGCGGCGACGTTGTTCGTGGCGCGCGATCTCCGAGGCGACCAGCCCGCCCGTCCGGTAGAGCCAGCCCGACACGATGACGGACGGGGGCAGATCGCGGGCCTTGCGGGCCAGTCGCAGGAAGACCTGCTGGGTGGCGTCCTCGGCGAGGTGGGCGTCACCCAACCGGCGGCGCGCCGCGGAATACACCAGCGCGACGTGCCGCTCGACCAGTTGGCCAAAGGCCGTCTGCGAGCCGGCGTCCGCATATTCCCGAAGCAGGGCGTGATCGTTCATGATCGCTTACAACCTATTATGGCCGCTCAGGTCATAAATCCGACAAATCATTCGCGTCGGGCTCCCGTCCGTCGAGTGGTTTTAACCCAAAAACCGAAAGTGAGGTCAGGTTTCAGGTGCAAGCCGGGTGCCAACCGAATGAGCCGCCTGTGGCCGTCGAAGAGCGGTAAGGCGCTGCTGCTGCGGCGCCCCATCTTGTTCACCCAACGGAGTTGGAACGAGCAGTCACGGCCGCGGAGCACCGCAGCCCTACCGTGGCCCGGCGGTCCACGACCCACCGCAAGGACGGCTTGGCATCCTGAAGGGATGCGAGAATCCAGCCCAGGGCCAGCGCAGCGCCCCCCTGGGTCTCCCGTCCAACCATTCATCCCCGCCCTGAAAGTGGCGGCAGAAAACATCACGCCGTTGCCGGCGGCCTCGCGCCCGAGCGCGCCTCGATTTTTGTGGAGACCCGATGGGTGAGCCTGTGACCGCCCAATCGGCTTGCCGTGCGACAACTCATTCCCATAACATGCCAGCCACAGCATGAGCGACCCGGACTTCACCTCCGCCTTCTTTCTGGGCGACTGGTCGGACCAGGCGGCGGTGGGCGCCTCCTCCCTCTCCGCCGCGAACTGAGTGCGGTGTCAAAATGGTCATTTTGCGGTACGATTCGTAGCGGCGACTCGGCAGAGCGCCGCATTCCTGGCCGGGAGGCTGATGCGGGAACTGGAAGATGGCGGCGCTCTGCCGAGCGGCCGCTACGCCGGGAAGATGGAGGAAGGGATGGAGCAATGCCAATGCGAGGTTCGGAGCGCGGGATTCGGAATTCCAAGGCGCTGCCTGTCGACGATTGCGTCGGGCTTGGACTGGGGGCAGTGGGAGGTCGGTCCGTCCCCGTTTTGCGAACAATGGGGGCTTGGAAACCATTGCCCTGCCTTCGCGGACGCGGTATATTCCGGTTGATCTATGAACTGGCAAGACAGAATCCTCGGTGATCCTCAGGTTCTGCGGGGTAAATCGTGCAGCAAGGGCACGCGCATACCCGCCGCTCTCGTGCTGGGCTACCTCGCTGGGGGGTGCGGAACCGACGCCGTCGTCAAGGAATTGCCCGACCTCACGGCGGCGGATGTCGCCGCGTGTCTGGACTACGCCCGCGAACTGTCCCACGCCCAAACTGTGGCCGCTTTGCGCCAACCAGATTGAGCAGCATTTCCGCGCGTATGGCTTACGAGATGGAAATCAAAGACGAGGCGAAGGCCAGACTGAGGGCCTTGCCCGACGACATCCGCCGCGAGATCGGCCATCGGCTCCGTCTTTTGCAGCGCGATTTCAGTGGTGACGTGGAGAAGCTACAGGGCAGCAAGAACGAATACCGGCTGCGTGTGGGCGGGTATCGCGTGCTGTTTGAATTGATTGGCACACGCATCGTCGTCTATACACTTGGTCCCAGAAAGGACATCTACCGATGAGCACCGCAACCGTGAAAGGCACGGCCATCCGCCGCCGCCCGAATCTTGACCGTCAGATTGCCCAGGCGAAGACCGTCTTGCGCGAACTGCGGGATACACTGGAGGACTTGGACGACCGTCGCGAATTGGGCCGCGCCAAGCAACGAAACGCTGGCAAACGTGGCACGGACTGGGAATCCGTCAAAACGGAGCTCGGTTTCGAGTTCTGATCGAACCCCCCTTTGGCCAACGGCCATGCCTGTGCATTTCCCATACGACGTTTTCCTCAGCCACAGCGCGAAGGACAAGGCGATCCTGCGCCCGCTGGTGGAGCGGTGGCGGACGTTCTTCCATCAACCATCAACTCTCAACCCTCAACCAGCTTGCGACCCGCTCAACCAGGAGCGCCGCTTCATTCCCCTGCGGCTCGACGACGCCCCCATCAAAGGCTCCCTGGCGCAATTCCTTTACATCAGCCGTTCACAACTACCCGCGAATAAGTGTCTGTTGTGCGAAACGTCACAGAACTAAGTGAAGTCTCTCTAACAGAAGCCAAATGACCCTTTATGAAACGATTCAATCCTAACCAAGCGTCGTTCCAAAGATTCGCACGACATCTGACGGAAGGTTTTTCACGAGTTGTCATCTGGAGCGGAGCGGGTGTTAGCAAGCCTGGCAATTGTCCCACATGGCCCGAATTGTTGCGCTTCGTTCGGAAGCAAGCAGAGATAAAAGCCGAAGGACTTGATTCAATGGCTAAACAATTGGTGGAAGGACTGGCCAAGAAGGCGGACAGCACGCCTAATTATTGGGAAAAGTTCTCACTTCTCAAGAAGGCACTGGGTGTGGTCACATTTCCTGTTGTAATTAGAGAAGCGTTCGGCAGGCAATCCAAGTCACCGCCAAAATTCTACGCAGAGATGTGGAGACTTGGAGTTCATGGATTCATCACGACCAACTTAGACCGTTTCGCGACGACTTCCACGGTTGATGCAAACCTTTTCAATGCAGTTTGCGAGTTTGATGGCAGGGAGAGTGGTGACTACGCCTGGATACTGCGCAAGCCACAGAAATTTGTACTCAACGTCCATGGAAGACTGGACTCCGACTCAAGTTGGATTCTGACTGCCGAAGACCTTACAAACCTCAAAAACCTTCCCGAGTATTGGGCTCTGCTGGAAAGCCTGATGCGGGACTACATCATTCTCTTTGCGGGTTGTTCTCCCGAGGACATTTCTGTGGCTGCTCACCTTGACAAACTCAAGGAGACACATCTCAAACTCGAAGGTCATTTTTGGCTCACACAACGGAATGATCAGGCGGCAGATCAGTGGGCGGAACAGAACGGCCTCATAAGGATTTTCTTCGACGCTCAGGGAGAGTGTTTCGATGGCGTCGATGAGTTTCTTGCCGAGCTTAGAAGGTATACGGGTCGCGACGAGCCACCGCCAATCGTCATCCCCCCTTCGCCTCCCGCTGAAACCCCAACTACGCCACCGCCAGAAGTACTGCTCAAAGAGCCGTCCGTGAACAAACTCCGGCAGGTGCTAAACGCCGAGGCGAAGCGTATCCTCACCAGCGGCAAAGCTGAGTCCGATCGGAAGAAAGAGTACGAAGAGTTTACTTCGAAATATGAAGAAGCTTTGCATCGAGCGTGGTTCATCAGTACTTGCGGAGGCTCGGAGTTGTTCGACCTTCAAATATTCCAAACCGTAAAGAAGGGCGCGTTTGGACAAGTGTACGAGGCAATTGATGCAGAGGGCAACCGGGTCGCAGTGAAAGTTCTTCACGGGAACGTGAAGGACGATCCGACGATGCTGACATGTTTTAGGAGAGGAGTGGCCGCGATGCAAAAGCTATCAGAGTACAAGGTTGATGGTGTCGTGCCGTATCTGAAGGCGTGGGAGATTCCGACGTGTGCGGTGATGGACTTTATCGACGGTCTAAATCTTCAAGAGGCGATTGAAAGAGGCCAAGTGCGGGGCTGGCATGAAATACTCCGAATTAGCCATACGCTCGCCAAAGTAATTAGGGCCGCACACGCCACCCCAGCAGGCGTTCTACACCGGGATCTGCGGCCGGCGAACATCATGCTGGACTCAAAAGAGGAAGTCCCCAACCGCAAGGTGTTGGTCCTTGATTTTGACTTGTGCTGGCATCACGACGCTTTAGACGCCGAAAGTCTGCAGCTCAATGCGGAAGCAAACAATGGCTACCTGTCGCCGGAACAGCTCGACCATGCACGACATCATCTGACAAGGAAACCGCTTGTTGATTCATTTGGGCTCGGAATGGTGTTTTATTATTTGGTGGCACGCAAGCACCCGGTGATAAACCAGTACATGTTCAAATCGTGGCCTGAAGTACTGCTTCGTATGGCAACTGACCATACCTGCAAGGAGTGGAGGTCAGCCCCGATGAGATACGTGAGAATGATCGAGCATTGTACTCTGGACGAACAATCGGCGCGATGGGACGCTGCGCGCATCGTCAGCGAAACGCAGCTCCTTTTGGAGGTCGTGTCAGGAAGGCGAAGTCACATCACAGCCGAATTCTTGGCTGAGGAATTGTTCTGTCGCGCTGGGGAAATTGTGGGTGGATATGATTGGTTACCTGAGCGCGAGGGTGTTCGCTTTCAACCAAGAGATGGATATGAAATCTTCCTTCGATGGAATGAACGGGACAAGTCCGTTGTGCTTAGAGTTCAATGGCTGCAAACAGGTTCGTTTCGCTTTGAGACATTGCGGAAATATATTGGAGAATCGAGCGAAGTCGCGGCCAAGGCGCTGCGAATTGGACTATGGAACGAAGTCAGGACCTCTATTGCAACCGGCGGGCTTGCGATAGATGCATTCATCAAGACTGAAATCAGTGCGGACAACGCGATGATTTCCAAGGCTGCCGACGCAATTTGGCAAGTTGTCGAAAGCCTGCGGAAACTCGCTACGCGCGCCGCTTAGCAGGTTTGGGTTTAGCAGTTTGGGCGCTGCTCGAGCCGGAACGGAGCACCGCCTACGCGCAGGCCGTGATTCGGACGTTGCAGGCGGACGAGCACCAACGCGGCTGAGGAGGCCCGGAGGGCGAGCGACAATAGCCCAGCGATTCATTGCTGGGTTTCAGGCGCGCGAAGGCGGAACGAGTCCCGTCAGGGACGGAAGAACGAGGTTGGCACCGGCTTCTTTCGCCCCTCCGGGGCTTTGACGTGTTTTCGGACATCGTTTCCCACCGTTGAAACGGTGGGCTAACCATCCGTCGCCCCTGCGGGGCTTGGGAGATTTGATGGACGTTGCCCCAGCGATGAATCGCTGGGCTATTGCCGGTCGTCCCTGACGGGACTTTCTCTGGGCGGCGCGGGACGCGTCCATCCGTGGTTGAACTTCTTCTGCTTCCGCCCCGACGCGGTTGTCGTTGCCGGGTCAATGTATTGTGTTTGCCTCGGAAATCGCTGGTTTCGAGAGCGTTGGGGCGGGGTTTCTTTCGCCCTTTCAGGGCTGGGTCATTTTCTTGGACGGCTGACCCAGGGCGTCGCTCGCCGATTCGCTTTGCCCTGGGCTATCACATCTCGCCCCGTTGGGGCTGCGGTTGCCGGAGTGCATCAATGCCAGCGCGCAGGGCGTGATCCGGACATTGCCGGCGGACAAGCATTGCGCGGGTGCGCAAGCCCGGCAGGGCGAGAGACAATAGCCCAACGATTCATCGCTGGGTTCCAGGCGCGCGAAGGTGGAACGAGTCCCGTCAGGGACGGAAGAATGAGGTTGGACGCCGGCTTCTTTCGCCCCTCCGGGGCTTGGACATGTTTTCGGACATCGTTTCCCACCGTTGAAACGGTGGGCTATTGTCGGTCGTCCCTGGGGGACTTACGCAAGGTGGAGATGAAGCGGCTCTATTCTGCGGACAGGAGGCGGCTAATCGTCGTCCACCTTGGTGATGGCCCACTCGGGATACGGGTCGCTCGTGCCGCGCGTGGCGTGCCAGAGGATGCGGTTGAGCACGTCTTCCGGCGCCCGGTCGGGTTCCCGGAAGTTCAGCCGGTTGGAAACCAGCGCATCGCGGCGCAGCACCGGATCCGCGATGGCGCGGATCGCCGGGTTCATCTGGTCGAGCGGGATACGGTTGGGCACGGCGTCGAATGGTGTGAAGTCGGGCGTGGCGGTGAAGCAGTCCGCCATCGGCGTGGCAGTGGCGTCGAACTGGTTCATCGGGGGCAGGCCGAGGATTTGCTCGATGGTTCGGACCAGGCTGGTGGTGTTGTATTGCGTGCCGACCTCGGTGTGCCGCTTCGTGTAAGGGCTGATGCAGTAGGCGGTGGTGCGATAGCCGCTGACGTGGTCCCACCCGGCCTGCGGGTCGTCTTCGATGCCGAAGATGACGGTGTCCTTCCAGAACCGGCTGTGGCTGATGGCCTCGACGATCTGGCCGAGAGCGAGGTCGTTGTCGGCAACCTGCGCCGACGGCGTCGGCGAACCGCGGCTGGTGCCGCTGGTGTGATCGTCGGGCAGGCAGATGAGGACGAGCTGGGGCATTTCGCCCCGGGCGTCGAAGGCTGCGATTTCATTGGTGATGTAGCGGGCGCGCCACACGTCCGGCACGGCCAGTTCCCAGCCGACGTAGTTGGTGGGCGTGAAGGGGCGGATGCTTTCCACACTCGGCTGGCTGCCGATAATCACCTTGCCTTCGCCGTGGAGAAACTCATTCCAATAGTCGGTCCACGACGGCTCGCCCTTGCGTTGCTTGTCCGCCCAGCGGCACGTGGGCATGGCGAACTCGCCGAAATCAATGATGGACTTGCCGTGGCTGGTGGCGTTGTCCCAGATGAAACCGGTGGGGGCGTACGCCAGGGCATCGTTCTCGTCCTCACCCATGCCGTCCGGGTAGCTGCGCGGGAAGCCGGCAAATGACTTCTCCATGTAGTCCGTGGCAAAGGCGGTCGTGGACCATTGGTGGCCGTCGGCGCTGAGAATGCTCGCGCAGTAGGTGTTGTCGAGCAGCGCGAAGTCGCGGACCATTTTGTGCTGGTTGGGGGTGACGTTCTCGCCGAAGACGCACAACTTGGGCTCGCCATTACCCGCCGCGACATCGCCCAGCACCTGGTCGTAGGTCCGGTTCTCCTTGATCACATAGACGACGTGGCGGAAGACGCTGGGCTCGCCGATCCGCTCGGGCACCGGGCGCGGGGGCTGATCGGGGCGCGGCGGCAGCTTCGTGTCGGCGATTCGCTCGCGGCGGAAATCGGCATAGACCGTTGCCGTCAGCCGTGGCAGTTGGCTCTTCGTCAGCAACGGCAGCAGCGAAAGCGATCCGAAGTACTGGTGGGAATTGAAGCCCTCCGTGCTGTTCTTGGCGTTCTTGAGCTTCACGTTGGCGATGCCTTTGATGTTCGCCACGTCCAACTGCCGTCGGGGGACGTCGAACACCAGCGCGCCCGGAAACCAGCCCACCGGCACCAGGCCGAGCAGCTTCGAGGCGCGGCCAGCGGGATGAAACTCGACGACCGCGACGGCGTTCTGTGTCCCGTTGGCGACGTAGAGCGTGCGCCCCTTCGGATCGAAAGCGAGGGCGTTGGGCGAGGCGCCGAACAGGTCCGCCGGGCTCGCCTTCACCCAGATGGTTTCGACCACGGTGTCACTGCTCGTGTCAATGACGCTGAGATTGTCGCTGGCGGCATTGGCGCAAACGAGGTAGTGCCGGTCGGGCGACAGGGCGAGCGCCGAGGCGTGCAAGCCGACGAGAACCTCGCTCTGCGGATTCCCGGGGTCGGACTGGCCGGCGGCCGGCGCCAGATTCAGCACGGTGACCGATCCTTCGTTGGCGATGAAGCGGACCGGGTCCACCTTCACCTTGGTGCCGCGGCCCGCGGGACCGGTGGGGTCGCCCGGCTGCGGCCGGCGACCGCCCCAGTTGCTGACGTAGGCCTTGTTGCCCACGAGCACGACGTCGTAGGGAGCAACGCCAACGTCGAACGCGCGGAGCAGTTTTCCGCTCGCGGCATCCAGTTCCAGCAGGCGGTTCGAGAGATTGGCACAAACGTAGAGCCGCCGGCCGTCGGCGGAAAGTGTCAGGCCGGCGGGAATCTCCTCCTTGCGGCGCGGCGCCCCGGCGAGTGGGAGTGCCATCGAGAACAGCCCGCTGACCCGCCCGTCGGGGCCGACAGCGAACACCTTGATGCTGCCGTTGACGTTCGCGAGGTAGATCCGGCTGCCGTCCGCCGAGAAAATCAGACCGGTGTAGCTTACCTGGCCTTCCTTGTCGGGCTTGAGGATGTTGGCCGAGGCAACCTGCGGCTGCGGTTCGGTGAGCTTTTCGCTGGGCAGGGCCACGCGTTGACGGACCGCGCCGGTGACCGGATCGAGCACCAGCAGTTCGCTGCTCTTGCCGGCGGTGATCAGGAATTTCCCGTTGGGGGACAGGGCAAGGGCCTGCGGGCGCAACCCGGGCAGGTCAGCCTGGCGACCGTAGGGCGTCAGGACCTGGTTCACGGGCGTCACCGCGCGGTTGGCGCCGCGCCGTCCCACGGGCTCGGTGTCCGCCCCGCGCAAGACGGACGTGAACGCAAGGGTTCCGCAGAGTATCACCGCGGCGAAAGGCAATCGTTTCATAGGAATGAACGCTCAACGCAGTTGAAGTAGGCCATTCCGTCAGGGTTCGCAAGGAATGAACCCGCATCGTCGCGAATGTTGCCGTTCTGTCACGCCGGGGACATTCAATAGCCGAGCTTGGCAAGTTCGCGTTCGAGCGCGGCCTGAAATTCCGGCAGGTCGGCGGCGGGCGGCCGGTGACCTTTTTCCATTGGCGCGAGGCCGAGCCGGCCCGTCTGGTCGAGATACCAGGCGCCTTGTTTGCCGTCGCTGAACGTGACGGAGCCGCTGACCACAGCGCCGGCGCGGGTGATCGCGTCCACGGCCACCTGCACCCGGCCCGCGGCGGGGAGCGGTTCCTCGCCAGGATCGCCCGGCGGAAATGCGCCAGCCGGACCAGGCGACGTTGCGGGAGCGGCAGCGGCCGGACCCGCAGGTTTGGCCGCAAGGTCCACCGTCCACTGCGGTTCAGCATCCTTGGGCAGGACTTGCAGGTCGCTGATGATCAGCTTGACCTCCATGTAGGTCAGGCGCAGGCCCAGCTCGGTTTCGAGGCGCTTCTGGATTTCGGAAAGTTTCAGGCCCTGGCCGATCCAAGTGACCACCAGCTTCCGTTGTGCGTCGTCCAAGTTCATCAAGGTCTATTCGGCGCGAAGCGGGGCGCGCATTCAATAGAAAACTGCGCACCGGCGCAGCGGGCCGGCTCGAATGCGATCCTCGGGACAAGGCCAGGGTGGACGTGTCAATATCAAACCGGCCGGATTCCGGCCCGTAGCTTGGTAGGACAGGCCACTGGCCGGTCCCGTCGGGCGGCCCATGCGAAGTGCGAACGACGAAGTGCGAATGACGAATCACGAACGGCGGGTCGCCGGGCGGGACGGGCGAGTCGCCCGTGCCACCCACCGTCGGGATGCGTCGGCCCTGGGACAAGCCAGGCGGCCGTTGCCGGCGAGGATTCCTTGTGCGATATATTGCCACAACTCATGGATGGCAAAATGAGAACAAATTCGCGCCCGGCAAGGCGCTTCGGATTCCGGTTTCTGGCCGGCGTTTTTCTGCTGGTGGCGATGGTTCTCGGCGCAGAGACACCACCGCCAGTGACCTACCAGGGTCGCACCGTCAACGACTGGCTCCTGCGTGCCGCCAGCAAGGCCGACGGCGACCGCCAGTCGGCCGAGGCTGCGTTCCGGGCGATGGGCGCCATGGCGGTGCCAGACCTGCTTTATGCCATGAATGGCGCGCGGCCGCCTGCCGCGGCCCCCCCAATGCTGGAGGGCTTGCGCATAACGGCCGTGGAAATGCTTGGAAAGCTCGGGCCGTTGGCGGCGTCAGCCATCCCGCAACTTGCCGCAGCTATGGAAGACCCCGGACCCATGGTGCTCGATGTGGCGTCGGCCCTCGGCTCGATCGGGCCTCCGGCCTTGCCTCAACTCATGGTCGCCTTGCGTTCGCCCAGGAGTTGGGTTCGCGTCCAGGCCGCTCGGGTCTTGGGGGGAGATGCATTTCGTCCGCGGATTGACGAGGTTCTTCCTGCGTTAATCGCGGCGACCGGCGACCCCATCCCCGACGTGCGAAAAAGCGCGTTGCGCTCGCTTGACGCCCTGAAGGACCCGCGCGCGTCGCCGACCCTGGCCGCCGCACTGCAGGACGAAGACGCGACTGTTCGCGAACTGGCCGTGGAGGCACTCCTGAAGCTGGGTCCGGCGGCGGCTTCGGCGGCCGGCGCGATGCGGGAGAGTCTCGCCCACCCGCGCGCTTCCGGGCCGTTTTCCACCGACCGCTCCTCCATTCGGCTGGCCGCGGCGCTTTGGCATGCCACAGGTGACGCCAATACTGCCCTGCTCTTGGAACAGTCGTTACGAGGCCCCGACCGACGCATCGCCGCCACTGTCTTGGGGGAAATCGGTCCACCCGCCGCGCTCTTCATCCCCGCATTGTCGAGCTGTCTGGAGGCCCAGATTGTTGATGAAGTCCCGGGCAAGCCGGAATCCGTCGAGCGCGCCGACTTGGAAACCATCGCGAAGGCGATGGTCCGAATCGGATCGCCCCCGGTTTCGCCGCTGGTGGCGCTGCTCGGGGATTCGCGCCCAGGCGTGCGCCAGCGCGTCGCGATTGCGCTGGGTTGCCTTGGCACCAACGCGGCGCCGGCGGTGCCGGCTCTGGTGAAGGCGCTGGACGATGCGAACGGCACGGCGCAGATCGCCGCCGTCGAGGCGTTGGGAGCGATCGGTCCGGCCGCGTCCCTGGCGTTGCCGCGGTTGCGCCGGGTCGTGGATCAATCCACCAACGGCACCGACTTCGCCGATCTCCTCCAGATCACCGCCGAGATCGCCATGGACGCCATCAGTTCGGGCGCGCGGCCGGCGGTGGCCTCGGCACCTTCCGTGACCGCTCATTGAGCGAACCGGCCTCAATTTTGCCCTCCTCCAGCGGCGGATGACCCCGGCCGAGCGTTTGCGGTTGATGAGAAAAACCTTGCGCGTCGGGGCGCTTGGTCGTAATCGCGGGTCTGTCATTTGCCTATGAAACGCCATTTGTTGCGTGCGCTGTTGCTCTTATCTTCCGTGGTGATCGCCGGTCTGCCCGCACCCCTTGGCGCGGCCGACGCGGCCGCCCCCCAAGCCGGCCCGATCCGGGTGCTCGTGATCACTGGCGGCCACGACTACGAAACCAACCGCTTCCTCCAGTTGTTCAAGGACAACCCCGGGCTGAGCGTCCAGACGGCGGCCCACCCGGCGGCGCAGGACTGGCTCAAGCCGGACAAGGCGAAGGACTGGGATGTGCTGGTGCTTTACGACCTCTGGCAGGACATCACCGAGGCGGAGAAAGCGGATTTTCTGGCGCGGCTCAAGGAAGGGAAGGGATTGCTCGCGCTGCATCATTCGCTGGCGGATTACCAGAATTGGCTGGAGTTCGAGCGCATCATCGGCGGCCGCTATAACCTGGCCAAGCGCACGGTCAATGGCGCGGAGAAGCCGGCCTCGATCTACCAACACGGACTTCATTTCCGCGTCCGCGTCGCCAACCCGCAGCATCCCGTCACCCAGGGCGTAACGGATTTCGACATCGAGGACGAAACCTACGGGCTGTTCGACGTGAGCGCCCAAGTTCATGCCCTGTTGACGACCGACGAGCCGACCAGCACCAAAACCATCGGCTGGGCGCGGACCTACGAGGCGGCCCGCGTGGTGTATCTCCAGTCGGGCCACGATCACACGGCCTACGACAATCCCAACTACCGCCGGCTGTTGGCCAACGCGATTCGGTGGGTGGCCAAACGCGACTAGGCGGCGGGATGTTTCTCAAGATCATTGCCTGCGAGATCGCCTTCCGCGAACTCAGCCACGCAGCGGCGCGTTCCCCGAGCCTGACCGACTTCGAGTTTCTCACCCAGGGACATCACGATCATCCGGCGCTCGGCAACCAGGAGATTCAGCGGCGGATCGAAGCCATCCCGGCGGGCAAGTATGACGCCATCCTGATCGGTTACGGCCTGTGCAGCAGCATTCTGCCGGGCCTCCGCGCCACGCATACGCCGCTGGTCATCCCGCGGGCGCACGATTGCATCACCTGGTTCCTGGGATCGAAGGAGCGCTACCAGCGATGTTTCACCGCCCGACCGGGCACGTACTATTACACCAGCGGCTGGCTCGAATGCCGCACCCGCCGCGGCGGCGACAGCGCGGTTGGCTACGGCGGTTTCATGCCGGCCGGCGCCAGCGCCGGCTGGCAGGCCACCTACGATCAATGGGTCAAAAAGTACGGCGAGGAGCAGGCGAAATACCTCGCCGAGGTCATGGGCCAGTGGGAAGCCAATTACACCCACGGCGTGCTGATTGATTTTGATTTCACCCAACCGCTCCGGCTGCGCGAACAGGTCGAGCGCATCTGCGCCGAAAAAGGCTGGCAGTTCGAGAAGGTGGACGGTGATCTCACCCTGCTGCAGCGCTGGCTCGACGGGGACTGGAGCGAACGGGATTTCCTCACCGTGCCGGCGGGGCGGCGGGTGGCAGCCACCTTCGATGAGACGATCATCGGCTTGGCGCCACCGGTGGAGCCTGCGGCGTGACCAACGGCCGCGGGTTGCTCAGGCTTGGAGCAATTGCCGTTGCCAGGGCAACAGGGTAGCCGCGTGCTTCTCCCAGTCCTGGGCCAGCAGGTTGAGCGTGGCGCGGCTGGCGATCAGGGTCGGATCAATGTCCAGCCCGGTGGCATGGCGGTCCCGCCGCGCTTGCATCGCCTCGAGCTGGCGGCGTTGGGCCATCGTGAAACGACCGTTGTGGTGACGGCGCGGCAGCGGCCATTGTTCCTCCGTCAATTTCAAAGCCCGTTCGATCGTGTGGCTCACCGCCCGGCAACGCTGGGGCGAGAACCGGCGCGGAAGCAAATCGTCCAGGCTGCCGCCCTGCGAACTCCGCATCGCCAGGGCCAGCAGGGTGTCATGGGCGAGCACGAAGAACGGGGGCCGGTTGTGGTCAACCGCCTCCTGCTCGCGCCAGTGCCAGAGTTCGCGCAGCACGGCCATCCCGCGCCGGTCCAGGCGATCCGCCCCCTTCACCCGCCAGACCTCGTCCGGGTCGGCGACCCGCAGTTGCGCACATTCCTCGATCATTTGGGCGCAGAGCTGTTCATGCCAGGCCAGCCGGCCCAGCGCGGTCAATTGGTCCCGCAGCGCGCGGGCCACCGGTTCGAGATGGCGGGTGTCGTTGACCGCGTAGGCCAGCATCCGCGGCGACAGCGGGCGCAACGACCAGTTGGCCTTCTGCGAGCCCTTCTCCAGTTTGATTCCAAGGAACCGCTCGACGAGGTCGCCCAGGCTGAACTGGTTGATTCCCACCAACCGCGCCGCCAGCATGGTGTCGAAGACGCGTGCCGGCACGAACCCGGGCCCGCGCCGCAACAACCGCAGGTCGTAGTCCGCGCCGTGAAAAATGAGTTCCCGCCCGGCGAGAGTCTGCCAGAGCGGGGCCAGGTTCAACCCTGCCAGCGGATCAACCAGGAAATCGCCCCCCGGCACGCTGATCTGGATCAGGCAGAGCTTCTCCGGGTACGAATGGAGGCTGTCCGCCTCGGTATCGATCGCCAGCCAGGCGGCCGTGTGCAGTTGGGGGAGGACCGCTGCCAGGCGGTCGGCACTGTCTATCATGCCCCTGTCTTAGCGGGACCGGCCCCAAAAATAAAGCGTGATCTGCGGCCGAAAAAGTGTTTATCCGCCTGACTTCGCGCATAAGCTTGACGAACCTCCGCGCGGCGTCTTGTATGGCGCAGCCAATCCAACCGTACGCATGAATCTAGCGACTGCGTTTGCCGCTTCCGCGCTCCAAAACCGGGAGAAACCCGCCGTGTTCTGGGGCGACAACCGGTTCTCCTATGCTCACTTCCTGGCCCAATCCGCCGTCGTCGCGCACGAACTGCGCGGGCGGTTCGGCGTGCGGCCGGGCGACCGGGTGGGCCTGTGGCTGCGCAATCGTCCGGAGTTCATTTCGGCCGTGTTCGGCGTCCTGGGCGCCGGCGCGGTCCTGGTGCCGATCAACAACTTCCTGAAACCCGACGAGGTCGGCTTCATCCTCGGCGACGCCGGCATTGACGTGCTGATCACCGAGGCACAATCGGATGGCCTGGTCGCGCAGCTTGCCGTCACGCGGCCGACGTTGCGGGCCTTCCGGGTTGAGGATTGGCCGGTGGCGGGTGAGCCGGGGAGCGTGCCGTTCGCCGAGAGTCCGGCCGACCGGCTGGCGGTCATCATTTACACGTCCGGCACGACGGGGCACCCGAAGGGCGCCATGCTGACCCATGCGAACCTGTTGCATAATGTTGCGAGCTGCCGGGAGGTGCTGGAGACCGTGCAGGCGGACCGGTTTGCGCTGGTGCTCCCGATGTTTCACAGCTTCATGCTCACGGTGTGCGTGCTGCTGCCACTCCTGGTCGGCGGTTCGATCGTGTTGATCGAATCGCTGCATCCGCCCAAGAGTCTCCTCCAGGAAATCATCCGGCACGAAGCCACGATCCTGCCGGGCATCCCGCCGCTTTTCCGCGCGCTGACCCATGTGCCCCCGCCACCCGGGCTCGCGTTGCGAATTTGCGTCAGCGGCTCGGCGCCGCTGCCGGTGGAAACCCTGCGCGCGTTCTCGGCGCATTTCGCGGTGCCCTTGCTCGAGGGCTACGGCCTGAGCGAGGCCAGTCCCGTGGTGGCCTTGAACCCCCTTCACGCCCCTTCCATGCCGGGCTCCATCGGCCGGCCCGTCGCCGGCGTCGAGGTCTCGGTGCGCGATGACCGTGGGATGGAACTCCCCGATGGCCAGGCGGGCGAGTTGTGTGTGCGCGGCGGCAACGTGATGGTGGGCTATTGGAACCAGCCCGAGGAAACGGCCCAGGCGTTGCGGGATGGCTGGCTGTACACCGGCGACGTCGGCTACCGGCGGGCCGACGGCTACTTTTTCATCACGGACCGCAAGAAGGACATGTTGCTCGTCAACGGCAACAACGTCTATTCCCGCGAGATCGAAGAGGTCATTTACTTGTTCCCCGGGGTGCGCGAGGCGGCGGTGGTGGGCCGGCCGGATTCCCGCCGCGGGGAACAGCCCGTGGCCTTCGTCGCGATGAACGACGGCGTCCGGTTGGAGGAGGCGGCGCTCATCCAGTTTCTCCGCGAACGGCTCGCGGATTACAAGCTGCCGCGCCGCGTCATCGCCCTGCCGAGCCTTCCCCGCAACGCGACCGGGAAGATTCTGAAGACGGCGTTGCGCCGGCTTCCGGTCTGACCTGAGGCTGGGTGCCGGCCGGCGGGGCGCCAGCAAATGGTTGACGTTCAGGTATTTATCAGCGTGTCAAGTCATTAACTTCAGCGGTGCTTTCCCTGTTGACGCTTCCCTTTTGCCGCCCGTAAACTATGGCCACTACGAAACCGGCGTCGGAAGCGCCGTTTTCGGAGATCGCTTATGGCAGAAGGTTATTGCGTCAAATGCAAAGCTAAGAAGGAGATCGCCGATGCGGTCGAGGAAGTCATGAAAAACGGCCGCAAGGCCACCAAGGGCCGCTGTCCCACCTGCGGCACGGTCATGTTCAAGATCCTCGGCGGCAAAGCCGTTGCTTCGCCCGCTCCTGCCAGCCCGGCGTCTGCCAGTCCGGCGCCTGCCAGTCCGGCGTCCGATTCCAAACCCTGACCTGCCCGCCGGCCGGCCGGCGGGTCGGCAGCTCCATTCCTCCCAACGTCCTTATGCCTGTCCAACTGGCTTACGCCATCATCACACCTTATTCCCTGTACAAGTCACGCACGGGTGGCATC
Source organism: Verrucomicrobiota bacterium (assembly GCA_050012855.1). Taxonomy (GTDB): domain Bacteria; phylum Verrucomicrobiota; class Verrucomicrobiia; order Limisphaerales; family J093; genus JAJXZJ01. The sequence goes on from JBEKGJ010000030.1 coordinate 35,815, forward strand.
ATCGCCCGGCTGAACAGTCGTTCCGGCCTCGAACTGGCCGCGGCCCGCATGTTCGCCCCCAGTCAGGAGCTGGCCCGGGAATATGCCGAAGGCATCGTCTCGGCCCAAAACCCGCAGGACCGCCGGATCCAGGAGTTGCTGCGGGACTACATCCTGAAGCAGTTCGCCCCGGATCCGAAGACCGGTCGCCGCCGCCGCGTCATGGTCCTCCTCTTCCGCGGCGAGGACGCCGTCCAGCGAATCCGCTCCGTGGTCGGCAACTTCGGCATCCACCAACAGGGCGGCGAAACCATTCGCGACACCTACGGCGACCTGATCAGGGACGAGGACGGCCAGGTGCGCTACTTCGAGCCGGCCGTGCTGGCCGCGCCCACGCCCGAGGAGGCCGGCGCCAAGCTCAAACTCTGGACGCGGTTCTCCGACACCGATGGCGGGGTGGTCGAAAACGCGATCGCCTACGAACCGGACGAGAAGCCCCAGCGGACCCTGGTCCTGTTGAAACCGGACAACTTCAAGTTCGCCTCCGGCCGGCCGGGCAACATGATTGATTTCTTCTCGCGCACCGGCCTTTTCATCATCGGCATCAAGGTGCATCGGATGAGCGTGGCCGAGGCCATGGAGTTTTACGGCCCGGTCCGCGAAAGCCTGCGCGCCAGCCTCGGCCCCGTGTTTGGCGCCCGCACCCGAGAACTCATCGAAAAGGAATTTGGCCTGCGCATCCCCGGCGGCGAGGAGAAGCAGCTTGGCGAAATCCTCGGTCCCCTCTTCGGCGAACGGCAGTTCGAGAACATCGTACGCTTCATGTGCGGCCGCACTCCCAGCGAATGCGAACCCGCGCTCATGACCCAGCCCGGCACCGAGAAATGCATCGCCCTCATCTACGAAGGCGTGAACGCCGTGCGCAAGATCCGCGACGTCCTCGGTCCCACCGATCCGACCAAGGCGCCGGCCGGCTCCATCCGCCGCGAGTTCGGATCGAACATCATGATCAATGCCGCACACGCCAGCGACTCCGTCGAAAGCGCGCGCCGCGAGATGCACATCGTCCGGGTGGGCGACAATAATTTCCGACGGCTCGTTGAGGACTTTTACGCCCGCGTCTGAGCGGCGCCCGCGCCGGCGGGCGCAGTTTCCCCTTGGCGTTCCGGCCGCCGGCGGGTAAAGACATCGCGTTCCCGCTGGCTGGCGTCGGCACCTCCGACGCGCCGGCGCAGCCCGGGCCGACGCCATGACGCCTCAATCCTCGATTCCCGGTGCCGCCGTTCCGTGGTGGCGCCAGATGAACCGCTATTGCTGGTTCGTCCTGGCCGTCGCCTCGGCGGCCTGGCTGTTCGACTGCCTCGGCCAGCGCATCTTTTCCTTGGGCCGCATTCCGGCGCTCACCGCGTTGATGCCTGGCTTTTCGGCGGGCGAAGTCCAGGCGGCCGGCAAGCAGGTCACGGCCATCTTTCTCGTCGGCTGGGGCATCGGCGGCATGATCTTCGGCTCGCTGGGCGACCGCCACGGCCGCGCGCGGATGCTGTCCATCACCGTCCTGCTTTATTCCCTCTGCACGGGGCTGACGTTCTTCAGCCGGACGTGGTGGGATTTCGCGTTGTTCCGTTTTTTGACCGGTGTGGGGGTGGGCGGCGTGTTTGGTCTGGCGGTGTCGCTCGTGGCGGAAACCGTGCCTGATGGGGCGCGCACGGCCGCGCTGGGCCTGCTGCAGATTCTCTCCGCCATCGGCAACATCATTGCCGGCCTGCTCAAGCTCGGCCTTGACCGTCTCGAGGCCAGTCATGTCATCGCCCCCGGCAACGGCTGGCGTTGGATGTTCCTGCTGGGGGTGGCGCCGGCGTTCCTGGTCATCCTGATCCAGAAGCGCCTGCACGAGCCCGAGCCGTGGTTGCGGTTGAAGGCCCAGGGCCGCCTGCCGGGGGCAGGTTTTCTGACGCCCTATCGGTTGCTGTTGCGCGAGGCGCGGTGGCGCAAAAACCTCTTCGTCGGCGCCGTCATCGCGTCCACCGGCGTCATCGGGCTCTGGGCTATTGGCGAATATGCGGTGGACATCCAAAAGGCGGTTTTCGGGAATTACTACCGCGCGGCCGGCCTGGCGCCGGAGTTGGTGAAAGTGAAAACGGCCAACGCGATTACGTGGGCTTATCTCTTTTCGCAGATCGGCGCGGTGGCCGGCATGGCGCTCTTCACTCGGGTGGCCGGCAACTGGGGGCGGCGGCCAGCCTTCGCCGTCGGCTTTACGGCAGCGCTGGTTTCCACTGCGCTGGTCTATTGGAAGATGAACGATCCGGTCTCGGCGCTCTGGATGATGTTTATCATGACCGGCTGCCAGCTCGCGGTGTTCGCCGGATTCTCGATCTACCTGCCCGAGCTTTTCCCCAGCCGGCTGCGCAGCACGGGCACGTCGTTTTGTTACAACCTCGGCCGGTTTGGCGCGGCGGCGGGCAGCCTGTTTTCTGCCGCGCTGGCGACCCGCGTTTATGGCGGCTACGGCTCGCCGCTCATGGAACGGTACTCCGCCATCACCATGTGCGTCATCTTCCTGGCCGGCCTGGCGATCCTGCCGTTCGCGCCGGAGACGCGCGGAAAGCCCTTGCCCGAGGAGGAGCCTTCGGCCGGCAAGTGATCAGCCCGGCCTGAATTGCCCCACTGGGTGGCGGTTGAGTTCCCTGGAATCCAAACGCGCAATTCGGCGCGGGCACGGCGCTGGCGTGGCTGTTCGTCGTGGTGCGCGTGCTCGGATCGGCGCTGGTAGTGCCGCCGCTGGAGGAGGTGTTTTACCGGTCGTTCATCTACCGCTACCTCGCGAAGGCGGACTTCCAATCGGTGCCGCTGGGCGCGTTTGCGTGGGTGCCATTCCTGGTTGACCTCGGCGGTGTTCGGTTTCGCGCACGACGAATGGCTCGCCGGCATCCTGTGCGGCCTGGCCTACCAGGACTCGTCTGCTGGAAGAGGCGGCTGGGCGACGCGATGACCGCGCACGCGATCACGAATTTCCTGCTTGGCGGGTGGGTGGTGTGGAAAGGCGCGTGGAGATGTGGTGAACAGAACAGACACGGCGTGAGGCGATCTCTCCGCCTCGGACCGATCAAGGCCCAGACCAAAACTTCAACCCCGGCTTGGGTGGGTTAGCTGGTGGCTTTTTTGTCGTTCCAGGTCTTCAACACCCGGAGAATCAACTCACGCGCCTCAGGCTTCGCGGCGGGGTAGGCTTCGAGCAGGGCCTTGGTGCGGCTGTCGTCCGGCGTGAGCCGTTCCAACACCTGGGCGGCCGTGACTCGCACGGTGTTCTCCTCATGGCCGAACGCCTTGACGGCCGTTTCCACGACCTGATCCGGCGCGGCCTTTTCCAGACCGATGAGGGCGGCGCAAAGCAGGTGTTCGGTTCTCGCGTTGTCGAAGACGGCGACATAAACCTCGCGGGCGTCCTCGGGCGCGCCTTTGGCCGTGCGCTCGTGCGCCCAGCACAGGAAGGCGACCGCCATCCGGTTCATCTGCGGCGGCGTGAGGCTGTCCCAGGACGGAATCTTGGTGCGGTCATCTTTGGGCAACCCGAGCCGGGCGATGGCCTCGATGGCCGCCAGTTTGACTTCGAGATCATCGGTGGCGGTGGCGCTCATCAAGGCGTCCGCGCCCGCCGGGTCGGCGCGCTGGCCGAGGGCGTTGATGAGCGCGATCTTCAAGCGGCCCTCCGCCTTCGGCAAGGCCGCCACCAGGGCCTGGAACGACGCCGCGCCGGGAATGCCCTGCAACGAGCGACGCGCTTCGTCCCGCACATCGGGATCGGTGTCGCTCAGCAGCGCCGCGATCTTCGGCACGACGGCAGCGTCGCCGGTTATCGAAAGCAGTTCGAGGGCGAGCGTGCGGGTCACCTTCGTGTACTTGGTGTCGAGCAGCCGGGTGAAGGCCTCGGCCACGGCCTTTTTCTCCTCGGGCGTGCCGCCGGGCCGGCCGGCGTAGGCGGCGATGTTCTTGAGCGCCCATTGGGCGGCGAGAGAGGCGTTGCCCTTGTTGGCGCTGGCGAGTTCGCCCAGCGGCACGACGGCGTCGGCGCCGGCCGGACCGGCCTGGCTGATGGCCTCGGCGCGCGTGGCGCCCTGGTCGCTTTGAATCCGGCCAAGGAATTCGGCCAGGTCCGCGGCAACTGCGGCACAGCCGAAGACGCCCAGGGCGACGGCGAGGAGGAGGCAGCGGGGAGGGAAGGATTTCATGGTTTTCGGAGTCACGGGGAATTGCATTTGCGACCTTTCACAGCCAACGTGGGTCTTAGAGGTGCCACGTGCTGCGGGCCGGACGGTTCAACATGAGGTTGGCCTGTTCGTCGCCGATGAACTTCTCGGTGCGCCAGTCCCATTGCAGCTTGCGCTGGAGGCGCCAGGAGAGGTTGCCCAGGATGCAGAGCGAGGCGACGGCGTGCGCGGCCCGGATGTTCATGATGGGCTGCTCGCGGGTGCGCAGGCAGTTGAAGAAATCCTCGTGGTGTTCGGGGCTGCGATAGACCTTCGGGCCGTTGATCGGCGCGTGATATTCCTTCGCCTTCTTCTCGGTGTCGGTCCCGCCGTCGCCGCCGCTGACAACGAGCGTTCCCGTCTCACCCCAGTATTTCGAGCCATACTTGTTGTTGCCGAGATCGGCGGCCTCCTCGGGAAGCTGGCCTGGCTGGCTCCAGTGGAGTTCCCAATCAGGGTCCTTGAAGGCGTAAACGACCTCCATGTCGGGCGGGGCTTCGTAGCGGCCGTGCTGCGGCGGAAGCCCGGTGGCCTCGATGCTTGCCGGTCCGTAGTGGTCGGCGTTCATCACAAACAGGACCACGCTCATGACGTGGGCGCCGCGGTCGCGAATCTGCCCGCCGCCGGATTCGAGGAGCCAGCGGAAGTTGCCGTGGGTGGTGTCCTTGTTGTAGGGCCGCCAGCGCAACGGACCGAGCCACATATCATAATTCAGTTCGGCCGGCGGGTCGGTGTCCGGGCCGTCGGCACCGGTCGGATTCTGATAGTGCCAGCAAGTGACCTTGGGCACGCGACCGATCTTGCCGTTGCGGATGTAATTGCCGGCGGCCCAGGCGGCGGGTTGCGAGCGGCCCTGGGAGCCGATCTGGATGATGCGGCCGTAACGGGCGGCGGTGTTCACCATGGCCCGGCCTTCGGCGATCGTGCAGCAGGCGGGTTTCTCGCAATAAACATCCTTGCCCGCCTCGCACGCCATCACCGTCATGATCCCGTGCCAGTGGTCCGGGGTGGCGATGATGCAGGCATCCACTTCCGGCAGCGCGAGCAGTTCGCGAAAGTCAGCAAAAAGCTTCGCGTTGCCGCCCATGACCTCGCCGGCATGCTTCAAGTGGCTTTGGTCCGCGTCGGCGATGGCGACGCACGTGGCCAGTTCGGGATGGCTCTTGATGTAATTCAGGTGGTAGCCACCCATGCCGCCGACGCCGATGTGCCCGGTGCGGATGCGGTCGTTGGCGCCGGGCCGTCCCGGGGCGGCCAGCACCCCGGTGGGAATGATGTTGGGCAGAACGAGGCCGGCACCGACCGCCAGCGTTGAACGGGTCAGGAAGCGACGGCGGGAAAGGGAGGTTGGGTTCATCATGATTCTCGAATGGTGGACGCAGTTCACAGCGTGCCCCGATGACCGGCACGCCAAGGACCGATCCGCTCGACGCGTGTCAGGGCTGAATGGCGATAAGATGCGTCAGGCGGCACGGGATTGCACGCGATTTTTTCTTGCCGGCTCGGGTTCGGGCGGGTGCGGGCGGCGGAGTTCCCAGAAAACAAAACGGGTGGCGGGGCCGGAACCCCACCACCCGACGCAATGAAGAAATGTTGTTACGGTGTCCGCAATGCCCGCATATAAGGCGGGACGTAGGGGTTCGCGATGGCATGCACCTTGTCAGGACTGAACTCGGCCCCAGCGCCGTGGCAGACGTCGCAGGTCTCCGTCTCGCTGCCGCTCCACGGATCCAACGGATTGATCTCCCACGTCATGAGGTCAGCGTGGGCAACCGCCGCGTCAGTGTCGTGGCAGGCGTTGCAGGCCAGCCGCGACGGATTCTGCGTCCACGCCGGACTCGTCGAGTGGCATTTCGTGCAATTGCGCACGTCCTGCGGGAAGATCAGGTGCCAGTAGTTGGTCCCCGAGGTGATCTGGTCCGGGTGGTCCAGGTAATTGCCGTAGTGGACACCATGCACCCGGCGGGAGAGCGGGGCGTTGCCAAAGCCCCATTGGGAGTTGGACCAGTTGGTTTTGCCCGACATCTGGTGCAGGTAATCGTGGCACACCTTGCAGAGTTCGGGATCGAACGGCACCGCGTGGTTGTCCGCGTGCATGAAGTTCGCGCCATGGCAGTCGGTGCAATTCGCGGCGACGCGCGCCTCGATGTTCGTCGAGCCCACCTGGAAGTTGGTGAACACGGTCGCGCCCAGGTTGGTGGAAATGGCCCCCTGGATCTCGACGTACACCGTGTAGGTGCCGGACACGACGTTGGACACGTCCGCGAGTTGATAGATCACCGCAGTGGCGGTGCGGGTCACGCGCGGATCGTTGTTGGCCGGATTGACCCGGACGCGGAAGTCGTTGTTCGCATAGGTGGTGGCCGGCTTGGTCGCCGCCGCCGTCGTCAGCACCGGCACGGTGAGCGCCCGCGGTCCGGCGACCATCAGGTTCGCCCGACGCCATTCATTGGGCTGCACATTGGTGGAAACCAGTGGTTCTACGATGTTGGTGGGATTGATGGCCACGCCGTTCGTGTTCATGACCTCGATCGTCACGGTCGGCGACTCGCCCGGCTGGTAGAACAGGCCGTTCGCCGGCGTCGAGAGCTGCAGGTTCACGAGGTTGTTGAATGTCGGCGGAGCCACGTAGTGGTTCTCGGCGATGGAGTCAAACGGTTCGTCGGGCGTGGCGTCCGGGAAATGGCACATGGAGCAGACGGAATCGGTCGCCTGGGGACCGCCGGGGTGCAGCACCTGGCCGGCCGGCAGGCTCGCCTTGGCCCCGAACCAGGTGTTGTCGTGGCAGGCGCCGCAGGCCAGACGGCTGGGCTGGGTCTTCCAACGGTCATCCGCATGGCAGGCGGTGCAGTTGCGAACGTCCGCGGGAAATTCCACAAAACGGAAGGGCGCGAAGTCGCCGTTGGTGGAGTTGATGTTGAACGGTAACTGCAGTTGCGAGCCCATGTGCACGCCGTGAACGCGGCGCACGATCGGGTCCGGCACCTTGTTGCCGGAGGCATCGGTGTAGGCGGAATAGCCGTCGTTGTTGTGGCATTCCTTGCAGGAGGTCACCGGCGTGTAGTCCAGCGACCAACTGCCGGGCGACGTCGCGCTCGGCCAGATGTGGTGCATGTACACCATGCCGCTCACCGGGCCCAGATGACAGGCGCCGCACTGAACCTTGGTGACCACGTCCTGCTCGACGTTGGTCGTGCCGATCTGGACGGTGACGAACTTCACGGTCTGCTGGAGGGCATCGGACGCGAGCACCGCCCGCACGGCCACCGTGTAAGTGCCAGGGGCCTCCGTGCTCACCGGCTGCAACGGATAAACCAGGGCGTTGCCGTCGCCGTTGATCTGCACGTTCGTGTTGTTCAGGAGGTTGATGTAGTGGTGCGGGGTCAGGGCGCGATTCGTGGTGGCGTTGAGCAATTTCGCCGCCGTAACCGTTTGCATTGGGTCCTTCGGACCGTCCATGTAGAGGGCCAGCGTCGCCAGATTGGTCCGGACCACGCCCTGGGCCAGCGTGTCCAGAAGGTTCACCGTCACCACCGGGGCTTCCCCGGCGACGAAATAGGAACCATTGGCCGGTGCGGACACCCGCAGCAGGACCGTCCACCCGTGCAACTCGGTCATCGGCTCGGTGACGCTCAAAATGCGGTAGAAACTCAGGTTGACGGTGTCCGGCGGACTGGTGACCAGGGCCGAGAAAACCCCGGGCTGGATCTGGGTGACGATCGCGTCCGGCAGATCGTTCCAAGGGGAGGAAGCGTCCAGCGAATCGCGCTTCTGGATCAGGAAGGGTCCTCCCGTGGCGCGGAAAAGGATTTCCATGTCGCCGGCGACCGGCTTGGTGAAGCTCGTAATCACCGGCGGAGTGTCCGCGAGCAGAGTGGACCGGTGGCCGACGGCAAGGGCCGCCAGCAGGGGCAGTCCGATCATCAGCGTCCGCATCAATCTCATGGTCTGGCCTTGGTTGGGGTTTGGTTTTTGGGGCGAACACGACGAAGAACCGACGGGAGGGGCCGAGGCGCCGAAGCGGCCGGCGGTGGGCGGGGTTTCCGTTCCGCGACACCGGCCCGCCAGCGCGCCTTCCAGTGCGCCGGACGTGCGTCCGTGCCGATGAATTCGGGTCATCATGTTGTTTTCCGGATGACCGCCCGCCCGATTCACGCCGCGTGTCCCCTGGCGCCGGCGGGAGGTGCATCACAGATGATGGTGACCATTAACGATGGCCGCCACTACTACTACCTATTACTTGCCAATTGCTTTACCGATTTTGGTCTGCGCACCGCCACCGATGGTGCTCGCGACAGCTCACGGCGGCGGGCTGGACGTGGCCCGCAATCTGCCGGACACTGGCCGGGATGAGACGGGTGTCTGAGTTGCTCTGGCTGGCCTGGCTGGCCGCGCCGGCCGGAGGAGGCGCGCTGCAGATCGTGCCGCCGGCGGCGCCGCAGGATCATGCGCGGGCGGAGTTCCGCCTGACCGGCGTGCCGGCGACGACGAATGCCTTTGACCCGGAGGTGATCGCCGTGGACGCGATGTTTACCGCGCCGTCAGGCCAGTCCACGCCCGTGCCGGCCTTCTGGTATCAGGCCTATGCCCGAAGCCTGGTGAACGGCAACGAGTCCCTGACGACAGTGGGCACGCCGGAATGGCGGCTGCGTTTTACGCCCGCCGAAACCGGGCCTTACACCGTCGCCGTCACCGTCCGGACCAACGGACCGATGACGGCTTTGACCGCGAGCACCAATTTCGTGGTCGCCGCCGCGTCCGGGCGATTGCCTGTCGGCGTGGTCCAACTGGCGGCCAACCGGCGCTACTTTGAGACCAGCGCCGGCGATCCGCTGCCGCTCGTGGGACACTGTGTCTGCTGGTATCACAACGGCGGCACGTTCGACTACGACACCTGGTTCGGGGCGATGCAGCCCGCCGGCGAAAACTACACGCGTCTCTGGATGTGGCCGTCGGGGTTTGGCCTTGAGGAGGAACCCGGCACCCTCACCCGCTACCGCCTCGACCGGGCCTGGCAGCTCGACTACGTGCTGCAACTGGCCGAACAACGGGGAATTTACGTAATGCTCTGCCTGGACTTCCACGGCATGTTGCAAATCGAGCCTGACTACTGGGGCGGCGACAACTACTGGCCGACGAACCCGTACAACGCGGCGCAGGGCGGGCCGTGCGCGACCCCGGATGACTTCTTCACCAGCGCCGCCGCCATGAAGATTTACCAAAAACGGCTGCGGTATCTCGTCGCGCGCTACGGCGGGAGCGAGCACCTCCTGGCCTGGGAGCTCTTCAATGAGATTGACAACGAGTACGACCATCTGACCCCCGCGCACGTGGCGGCCTGGCATGCGACCATCGGCGACTGGCTTAAGGCGAACGACCCGTTCCATCACCTGGTCACCACGAGCCTCACCGGGGGCAGCGACCGCCCCGACATCTGGAGCCTGCCGGAAATGGATTTCGCCATGTTCCATTCCTACGGCCAGCCGCAACCGGCCACGGCGCTGGCGCAGACCAACCAGTCCTTTACGACCCGCTACGGCAAGCCCCTCATGATCGGCGAATACGGCACCGACTGGCAGGGCTGGAACCCGCAAAACGACCCGTTCCTGCGAGGCTGGCGGCAAGGGATATGGGGTGGCGCGCTGGGCGGATCGGTCGGGACGGCGATGTCCTGGTGGTGGGAGGACATCCAGGCCTCGAATCTGTATCCCACTTATGCCGCCCTCACCAATTTCATGGCGAAGACCCAGTGGGGCCGGGGCGTCTGGCAGCCGCTCGGCTTCCAAACGACCGGCGAACCGCCGTTCGCCCTCGGCCCTCCGCTGCCCGCCGCTTCGCCCTTTACCACGAAGCTGACGCTGAGTTCCGTTTGGGGCGCGATGTTGCAAGGCCAGCTTGCCCTTGCGACGCCGTTCAGCTCGACCCTGGCCAGCGCGTATTTCGACTGCTTTTTCCAGGGCACGGGTCATCCGGACCTGCGCATTCCGTTCCAGCTCCAGGCCTGGCTCACCAACAGCGCCCGGCTCGTGATGCACTTGAATTCAGTCTCCGACGGCGCGGTGCTGGCGGTGTTCGTGGACGGCAAATCGGTTTTCTCCACCAACCTGCCGAACCTGGACGGCACCTGGCAGGTGAACAACGAATACAACGAGGACATTCCGGTGAATCTGCCCGCCGGCAAGCACACCATTGTAATTCGCAACACCGGCGGCGACTGGTTTTATCTCGACTGGGTGCGGTTGGAGAACGTGTTGCCGTCCAGCTACGCGCCCGCCTGGCAGCCCTCGCCGCCGGCGATCGGCCTGCGCGGCGACACCGAAATGCTGATCTATGCTGTCAATCCGCTGGTCAACTTCCCCGCCAATGCTACGAATGCGGCCGTGGACCCGAGTCAGGGCGCGAGCTTGAGCATCACCAATCTCCCGGCGGGGCATTATCGGGCGCAATGGTTCGACCCCAAGAGCGCCGGGCCGGTGGGCGAAACCAGCGGCGCCTCGGACGGCACCCTGCTCCTGCTGCCGCTGCCGGATTTTACGGAAGACCTCGCCGGGCGGCTCACTCCGTTTCGGGAGTTCTCGCTTGCCGCCCCGACCGTCACGGACGACGGCCATTTTCAGACCGCGTTGGTGGGCGAGGCCGGGCAGTCGTACCTCATCGAAGCCACTGGCGATTTCCAGGCCTGGTCGGTCCTGACGAATTGCGTCGGCGCCACCAATCCCGTGCCGGTGATCGAGCCCGCCCCCATGGCGGGAGCGCGGTTTTATCGGGCCCGGCTGGGACCGTGACGGGCCGGCGGGCGCCGCCGCACAAAAACGCGAGGAACGCGAACCGCGACGCCCTCAATCTCCGCTTTGCAATCGCCGCTCGTTCCGCTATTCTCGCCACATTCCGTATGGCCAAAGGCAACAATCAGAAACCAACCAACGATTCCGGCCTGAATTTTGAGGCCCAGCTTTGGGCCGCCGCCGAGCAGGCAGTGCCTGCAGCCCATTTGATAATGACGGGATACAATGGTGTCCGTCCGGAAGGACTCTGCCTTGGCCTCATTTTCCTGAAATACATTTCCGACGCGTTTGCGGAAAAACGCGACTTCTCCCTCTCCGCCTCGAACGGGGACTTGAGCCGCTTGGGAGGCGGCGAAAGGAATTCGGCGAAGCCGAAGGCCCGCTTCGGGCCGAGCGAGCGGGCGCGAGCGAGTCACTGGGCCGGGGTGAGGTGTCGACTCCGCGCTTCGCTGGTGAACAACGCCAACTACGCCTGGATTCAACATTTCATCCACCACCTCTCGCCCGTGGGCCTGGCGGGATTCGTCCTCTTCAAATTGGTTTCAGCCCAAGAAAAGGAATATAGACTGTGAAAATCGCACGTCTCTCTATCTCAAACTTTCGCGGCATTAAGTCGGCAGAGTTCCACTTTGAAGGCCATGCGCTCATCGTTGGGGCAAACAATGTTGGGAAAAGCACAATTTGCGAAGCCTTGGATCTTGTTCTCGGATATGAACGCCTCAATCGATTTCCGCCCGTCGAAGAGTTCGACTTTTACAATGCTCAATACCTTGCCCTCCCGGAAGTTGAGGGAGGAGATCCAAAGCTGATTCCGATCAAGATAGAAGTCGTCCTCATTGAAGTAAGTCAAGAAGTGGAGAACCGATGTGGCGCCAACTTGGAATTTTGGAAAACAGCGGAGAGGCGCATTCTTGCGGCGGGTGAAGTTGATGCTGCTAATCCGCCCGATGTGGTCAAGTGCCTTCGTTTGGAAACACTGGCACGCTATAATCCAGAGGAAGACGAATTTGAGGCGAAAACCTATTTCTCGCATAGCCCGAACGCTGATGAAGGTGAACTATCGCCCGTTCCAAAAAACATCAAACGAATTTTCGGGTTCTTATATTTGCGCGCAAGGAGAACAGGTTCACGAGCACTCAGTCTCGAACATGGTTCTCTTCTTGACATTATCCTCCGTCTGAAAGGTGTCCGAACTGGGCTGTTGGAAAAGGCGATAAATCGTCTTCGGAATTTGGATATTGAACAAGATGCGCCCGAGCTTGAGCCTGTGCTCAAATCAATCGAACAACGCTTGACTCGATACATTCCCTCGAATGCTGCAAACCGGGCCACAAAGCTTCACGTGTCTCAGCTAACACGGGAGCATCTGCGCAAAACAATGGCATTTTTCTTAGCCATGTCCAAGGATCAGAGTCACGTCCCTTTTCAACAGGCTGGCGCCGGGACGCTCAACACGTTGGTTCTCGCGTTGCTGACATTCATAGCCGACTTAAAACCTGAGACGGTCATTTTTGCAATGGAAGAGCCGGAAATTGCCGTGCCTCCCCATACGCAACGACGAATCGCCGATTACCTATTGCAGAAGACCACGCAAGCCTTCGTCACATCGCATTCTCCCTATGTGATTGAACGATTCGAGCCTCGTCTGACGCTGCTGTTGACGCGCGGGGATGACGGGGTCGTCAGTGCAAAACGGCTCTCCGATGCAACCGGATTGAAAGACAATGACTACAAACGCTACGCCCGCAGGGGCCTAACGGAATGCATGCTCGGCAAAGGTGCGATCGTTGTGGAAGGTGTCACAGAGTTTCACGCTTTGCCGGTTGCGGCGCGAAAGATGGAAGAAGCGGATGCGACCTTGCAACCGCTGGACATAGCAGGTGTTGCTTTTTTTGATGCCGAGAGCGACGGGCCAATGCCGAAGTTCGGAACATTCTTCAAAAAACTTGGACTAAAGACGTTGTCTTTCTATGACCACAAGAATCGAACACCCGAAGAGAAGCAGAAATTTACCAACAGCTTTGATCTCGACTGTGAACACCAGTATTCTGGATTCGAGGCCATGGTCATCGCAGAGATGTCCCTTGATAAGCTTTGGAGTTTTCTCGCAGACCTAAAATCTTCCGGGGAAAGCGGTAATGTTGGCATACCATTGCAGCGACCAGGAGATGATGGCGTTAGAGCGATCGCTAAACAGGCACTGTTGAGCAATAAGGGCGCAGGTTGGGCAGCGAGGCTATTTGAAGACTGTGGGGTTGCTGAACTTCCTGCCACAGTCGTCGGCTTTCTAAACCAAGTTTACGGTTTCTTTCCAAAGCCACCCGACCCTGTTCCAGTCGAGGGGAACAAACCAGGCGCAGCCGTTGCTCCGGCTGCAGCGGTTCAAAAACAAAACGGCGAGCCGGCAGTGTAAATGCCATGATCGAGATTTGCCCGGACCGCAAGCGACTTCTGGATTGCGAAGGACACGCTCTCGTAATTGGAGGTCCTGGCAGCGGGAAGACGACAATCGCACTGAAGAAGGCCGTCAAACGCATTGATGAAGGATTGGCTCCAGGCCAGTCAGTATTGTTTTTGAGCTTCTCTCGTGCAGCCGTGGCCCGCATCGGAGAAGCATCGAAAACGGAAGTCGCAAAGAATCAGCGTGGACTGTTGGACATCCAAACATTTCACTCTTTTTTCTGGGAGTTGGTGCGCGCTCATGGGTATCTACTAGGAACACCAAAGAAACTTCAAATCCTGCTACCGCACGATGAGCGAGCACTTTCCAATGGGATCAAAGAAGGCGAGTTGTTGTGGCCAGCTTGGATTACTGAACGTGAACGTCTCTGTCGTGAAGATGGTCGCATTGCTTTCGATCTATTTGCACCGATGGGGGCAATGCTACTTGAGCGCAGCTTGCTCCTGCGGAAGCTCATTGCTCAGCGTTACCCTCTGTTGATCGTCGATGAGGCTCAGGACACCAATCCAAATGCCTGGCGATGTATAGAGCTTTTGGCGCAATATACAAAAGTCATCTGTCTTGCGGATTTGGAGCAACAAATCTTCGATTACTTGCCTGGCATCGACCCAAAACGAATCGAAGCAATTGAACTGGCCCTTTGTCCTTTGAAAATTGATCTAGGATCACAAAACCATCGTAGTCCCGGTTCGGAGATCGCCGTGTTCGGTCGGGATCTTCTCACGGGAAATGCCCGAGGTGCTCCATACCGCGGAGTTTCCAAATTGTCATACAATCCAAAGACATTCGATCAAGCGAAGACTATCAGGATTTCGCTCGGAATGTTGCAGAAGGCGATTCAAAAAGCGACCGGCGAGTGGGGCCGCAGTATTGCAATTCTCCTGCCGTCAGGTTTCTCAGCAGCTAAGGTCTCGGCCGCGATGAACTCCGCAGAAAATCCGATTAGACATAAATTGCTGTTCGATGAGGCCGAAGCAATGCTCGCCGCGAGGTTTGCTGCATTTTTACTAGAACCTCCGCAAGCAAACAGCCCGTTCGCTGATCTTGGACTTGCTCTTGACTTGTATTCTGAAATGAAGCGTGCAAGCGGTGTAGCAGAAGCTAAGGCCGTTCACGATTGGGCGGTGAAAGTGCGTTCCGGCAAGATCCCTAGAGCAGGCTTTGTCACAGCACTACAATCGGTGCTCAAAGATTTGAAATCTGAACCAATGACGGGAGATCCGGCGAAGGATTGGACAAAGGTTAGGAAAGCGTTGCTTGCGAGCGGAGATGCGAAAGTGACACAAATCGCCAAACACCTCGACTACCTTGTTGCATTTAATCGGGGCAAGCGCATCGGCAGAAATCTTGGCGAGATGTGGCAAAGAGACGGACAATACACAGAGGCCCGCCGAGCACTTGAACTCGCCTTAACCCAGGACCAACTCCTTGATGGAATTGATGACCCTAATGGTGTGCAGGTGATGACGATTCATAAAGCGAAGGGGAAGCAATTTGATGGTGTCATCGTTGTTCGCGAGGGCCGTCACGATGGAAAGAAGTATGTATCATCCTTCGTTTGGCGGGGCGACGTTCCGCCATATTATCGAAGTCGGAAAATTCTGCATGTTGCTGTAACACGGGCAAAGGTTCACACCTTGATATTGGATCCAGTGTATCCAATATGCCCAATTCTTGGTCCACACAGGTTGTGATTTTCCTCGTCAGATTCTCGCTGGTTGGCCGTGCCGCACGACTCGGCTTTCGAGATTCGTGACGAGGTTGGATTCTCTCAGGAAGTCCGGGCGGTGCTGGCCAAGAGCATCAGCGAAGGAGGCGGGAAGTCGCCGGAAGAATTGGAACTGGCCGTCCGGCAAATCGTTTCGCGCGCCATTTCATCCGACAAAGTCATAGAGATCTTTGACGCCGCCGGTTTGAAGAAGCCGGACATCTCCATTTTGTCCGATGAATTTCTGGCGGAAGTCCAGCATCTGCCGCAACGCAACCTCGCCGTGGAACTGCTGCAAAAGCTGCTCAACAACGAACTGAAAATCCGCTCAAAGAAATATCTGGTCCAATCCCGCTCGTTCGTCGAAATGCTGGAAGCCACCATCCGCAAATACCAGAACCGGACCATCGAAGCCGCACAGGTCATCGCAGAACTGATTGAACTCGCCAAACAGATGCGCGAAGGCCAGAAGCGCGGCGACAAGCTCGGCCTGACAGACGATGAAGTCGCTTTTTACGATGCGTTGGAAACAAACGACAGTGCCGTGGAAGTTCTCGGCGAGCCGACTTTGAAGAACATCGCGCGGGAACTGGTATCGCACGTCCGCAAGAGTGTGACGGTTGATTGGACGCTGCGCGAAAGCGCGCAAGCCCAAATCCGCCTCCTCGTCCGCCGCATCCTCCGCAAATACGGCTATCCCCCGGACAAGCAGGAGAAGGCCACCCAAACG
Organism: Verrucomicrobiota bacterium; assembly: GCA_050012855.1. Taxonomy (GTDB): domain Bacteria; phylum Verrucomicrobiota; class Verrucomicrobiia; order Limisphaerales; family J093; genus JAJXZJ01. Next base: position 51,725 of record JBEKGJ010000030.1, read on the forward strand.
GTTCTGGAGCAGGCGAAACTGCGTTGTGCCGAGTGGACGGAATAGGCGGTGTCGGCTGGCCTGCGAAGGTTTTTATTGTCACCCCGGAGGGCCATTGGCTTAAATGCCGCCCATGGACTCGCTCGCGCATCTCCTCTGGCACAACGGCAATTTCCTGGGCATCGAGTGGAACGTCTGGAAAGCGATCGGCTGGGGCGGCAACGTGGCGTTCTTCTCGCGGTTCCTGATCCAATGGTACGCCACCGAAAAGCGGAAGCGGGTCGTCGTGCCGGCCTCGTTCTGGTGGTTGAGCCTGGCCGGGTCCTGGCTGATCCTGTCCTACGCCATTTTCTACCGGCGCGATTCGGTGTTTATCTTTGCGAATGCCTTCAACTGGATCCCTTATCTGCGGAATCTCGTGATTCACCGGCGGACGGAGGCGGCGCGGCGAACGTGCGCGCAGTGTGGGGCGGGCTCGCCGGCCGAAGCCAATTTTTGCGCGCACTGCGGAACCGCGCTGGCATCGCCGGCGGCGGCCTGAGCGGACGGAGCCTCAGGGCTTCTTGGGCGGCGCGGGAACTGGTGCGGGGGCCGGCGCGGGCGCGGGCGCCGGTTTGGTGTTGGCGCCGGCGAGATCGTACTTCTCGAAGACCGGGCGAAAATCCGGGTGACCGGCGGCGAACCGGGTGATGTCCACGGCAAACCGTTGGATCCAGGGCAACGTGTTGGTTTCGTAATCGGTGACCGCGGCCTTCAGTTCCTTGAGGCTTTGATCCAGCGCCCGGCTCTGGGCGTGCACCGTGCGGATTTGCTGGTAGAGAAACACGTTGACCACCGCCGTCAGGAGCAGCAGCAACCCCAGCGTGACCTGCAGGTGGAAACGGTGGGACTGGACGCGGCCTTCGAGTTCGGCCACGCGGACCACGAGGCGCGACTCATCGGTCGCCGGCTTGGGTTCGGCGAAAAAGTCCGGGGATTCGGGAGTGCTCATGCTCAACGGCCTCCGGGACGGGCCGGAGCGGTGGGTTTGAGATTCAACTGCTGGAGCAGGGGAGCGTAGCCTTGGAGCAACCGCGGCATGTCCGCGTTCCGCCGGCTGTACTCCAGGGACTCGCCGGCCAGCGACTGGATGACGGCGCGGTTCCGGTTGGCGACGATCAGTTGGCCCTGCAGGCGCTGCGCCTGGTATTGTGTCCGCTGGGCCTTGTGCAAGGAAATATAGTAGTCCAAATACAGCCCCGCGGACAACACCACGCTCGCCGCAAACAAGGCCACCAACGCGCCCGTGCCGGATATAGGTCTGCTCATGACTGCGCGCAGTCTAGCGCGCCGGCAGCGCTTGTCCATTGCGTTTTGATCCCGGCCATTCGAGGTCGTGCGTCACCCGATGGTAACAAGGCTTGAAAACCCGCAGGAAAAGGCGAAGGATGAGCGCCGGGTTCCGCCGGGTCAAGTGGCCGCGGCTGCGGGCAGGGGACCAGTTCTTTGGGGCGAGGCTCTGAAGAGCTGGAAAGAAGTTTGAAGTTTCAAGTTTGAAGTGTTCAGCCCCGCCAGAGAGTTGCGAGTTTCGAGCTTCGAGTGCCGAATTCGTGCAGGTTGGTGGAATTCGTGTCTCGGCTCGCGGGGACGCCCCACCGGAGAATTGCGAGTTTCGAGTTTCGAGTGTCGAATTCGTGCGGGTTCGTGGAATTCGCGTCTCGGCTCGCGGGGACGTGTCGGCGAGCTGACGTCGAGCCGCTCGCCCCACCGGAAAGACAAAATGGGACGTTACCGTGCTGAGCCCAATCATGCTTATGACTTCGACTGAATTCGTTGCCGGCGCCGCCCAGGCGCCCACGGCCGCCGCGGTGCGCGTGGCCATCGTTGGTGCGTCCGGTTACTCGGGCGAGGAACTGGTGCGGCTCCTGCTGGCCCACCCGTATGCCCGCCTGACCGCGGTTACCTCCCGGCAGTATGCGGGCCAGACCGTGGCGCAGGTCTTTCCGAAATTCGCCAGCCATCCGGCTGCCCGCAGCCTCCGGTTCAGCGAACCGAATGCGACGCTGCTGGCCCGGGAGGCCGAGGTCGTCTTCCTGGCGTTGCCGCACGGGGTGGCGGCGGAGTTCGCCCGCCCGTTGCTCGCGCAGGGCTGCCAGGTGATTGACCTCAGCGCCGACTTCCGTCTGCGCAGCGCCGGCCGTTATCTGGAGTTTTACGGTCATGAGCATCCGGCGCCGGAACTGCTCGCCCAGGCGGTCTATGGGCTGCCGGAGGTCCATCGCACCGCGATCCGCGGCGCCCACCTCGTCGCCGCCCCCGGGTGCTACCCCACCAGCATCCTCCTGCCGCTCATCCCGCTGCTGCGGGCGGGATTGATTCAACCCGAAGGCATCATCGCCGATTCCCTGAGCGGCGTCAGCGGCGCCGGGCGCAAGGCGGAGGTGGATTATCTATTTGTCGAATGCGACGGCAGTCTGCGCCCCTATGGCGTCCCCAAACACCGGCATTTGTCGGAAATCGAAGAACAACTGTCCCTGGCCGCCGGCCGGGTCGTGGTGATCCAGTTCACGCCCCACCTGGTCCCCGTCAACCGGGGCATTTTGACGACGCTCTATCTCACGCCGGCCCGGCCCTTCGCCGACGCCGCGCAATTCAGCGGCGAGGTCGCTGCGTGCTATCAAGCCGCCTACGCAAACGAGCCCTTCGTGCGCGTGCTTGAGGGCAGGGCCCTCCCTGATACCAAGAACGTGGTGGGAACCAACGTGCTCGAGCTCGGCTGGCGCGCCGACCCGCGCACGGGCCGGTTGATCGTCATGAGCGCGGAGGACAATATCGTCAAGGGCGCCAGCGGCCAGGCGGTGCAGTGCTTCAACCTGGTTCGCGATTTCCCGGAGACCGCCGGCCTCCTCTGAAACGCCAGGGCAGACGCCTCAAAATCAAAACGGCCGCCAGCCGGTCGTGGCTGGGGAGCACGGGCCGCTGGCCTGTGCCGTCGGGCGGCCCGCCCGACGGAACGGCACCCGACGGAAGTCGGATGGCGCCGCTGCATTTCCAACATTCGCCTCCATTCCACCCGGCGAGTCGCCGGGCGGGACGGGCGAGTCGCCCGTGCCACCCAGTCTTGATGCGTCTCCCCCGCCCGCAACGCCTAAACGTGATGCGCCGCCGGGCGGCGGGCGCCTTACTTGGCTTCCGTCTCACGCAGGCGGGCCGCGTGCAGCCGCGCCGCGTCGCCAAGATAATCCACTTTTTCCGCCAGTTCGACGGCCCGGGCCAGTTCGGTCCGCGCCCGGGGCAGGTCGCCTGTGGCTTCAAAAAAGAGCCCCAGGTAAAGGCCGGCGTAGAATCGCCGCACGTCACGCTCGAAATCGGAAGGTTGGCCGGCCTGGACCGCAGCCTCGATGTCCTCGGGCTTGCCCTGGCCGGCGAGGAGCTTCCAGAGCTCCGCCATCGGCACCCGCGCGTCGCCCGCCACGGCCAGCAAGTGGGCGCGGGCCGGTTCGACGCCGTCGGTTTTCGCCACGCAAAGAAAGTGCCAGGCCGCGCACTCGACGTCGTTGGTGCTGACGGTGTGGCAGGTTTCGAACTGTTTGCGCGCGTCGGCATAGCGGCCGACCTCGCACAGCGCGAGGCCGCGCTGCCAGAGCTGCGGCGCCAGCGCCGGTGCCAGGGCCACCGCCCGGTCGAAATCCTCCGCCGCCATTTCCCGGCGCCCCAGCCGGAAGCGCGCCTGCCCGCGATGGACATAGGCGTCGGCCGCGCCGGGCTCAAGCTGAATGACCTTGGCAAAATCACCCGCGGCGCCTGAAAAATCGCGGACCCATTCGCGCAAACGGCCGCGGAACATCCAGCTTTCCGCCGCCGCCGGCTCCAGCTCGATCGCCTGTGTCGCCAGCGCCAGCGCGTTGGTCAGATCACCGTGTCCGTAAGCCTTCCGGGCCTCCGCCAGAATGGTTTTGACGTGGACGAGGTTCTGGACCCGGGGGGTGTCCGCCGCCATCGCCCCAAGCCACGACGGCAGCAACGCGAGCAACAGGCAGGCCCATTTCATCTACGGTTGGTTAATCCCCCGGCCACCGCGGCGCAAGCGAATTGGCGCACCGAGGCTTGCCGACGTGCGACCGCGCCGGTAGAATCGCCTGACAAAACGACCTCACCAACTCACAACGCCATGAAACGCATCCTCTTTCTCCTGTGCTGCACCCTGCTGACCTTGAGCCTGGTTACCGCCTCGGCCGCCGACGCCAAGAAGAAAACCAAGGCCCCCAAGGCCGGTCGCCGGGGCGTGATCACGCACGTCGTGTCCCTCAAGTTCAAACCCGAGGCAACCCCGGCGCAGATCAAGGAGGTCGAGGACGCTTTCCGTGCGCTGAAGGACAAAATTCCTGAAGTGGTGTCGCTGGATTGGGGCACGAACGTCAGCCCGGAAAAGCTCAACAAGGATTTTACCCATGCCTGGGTACTGACCTTCAAGACCGAGGCGGACCGCGACGCCTATCTGGTCGCGCCGGCCCACAAAGAATTCGGCAAGCTGCTGGGTCCGGTGCTGGCGGACGTGTTCGTGATTGATTTCGCCGCGCAGCACTGAGGCGGCGGAGGCTTGGGAGCGCGCCCGCGTGCCCCCCCCGCTTCCTGCAACCAGCCAGCATGGTGGGTCGTGGACCGCCGGGGCGCGACGGCAGCCACAGGCAGACTGCTGCGATGGGCCAGCTCCGAGAATAGCTTAGCCTTTCAAGGCTGGGTAACCCGCCACGAGAAGAAGAAAAGTCCCGGAGGGACGGCAGAACGTTTCTTTCGTCCCTGGCGGGACTCTCTCATTTTGCCGGAGGAAACCCACGGCTAAAGCCGTGGGCTATTGTCGAAGACATGACCTAACAACTATCAGGCCAAACGGCGGGTTGGCGTATGGAGGCCGCGTTTGGTCTGTTTTTGTTCATGCGTGAGGCATTCAAGCGCGAGGGCCGGGAGTCAGCAAGTCGTTTGTGTGGGCGGGCCGCACGTCGGTTTCAGCGGCCGGGGGATATGCCGAGGGCGTCGTAGCGGCGCGTCGGCAGACCGCCGCGCTCTTCCCGTTTTCCTTCAGATGGCGGCGCTCTACCGAGACGCCGCTACGGCCGTCGGGCTGCCGCGAGCTCGGGCCAGAGGTTCGCCCCGAGACGCATGCCAGCGGCAAAATTGTCGAGATCGAATTTCTCGTTGGGCGAGTGGGCGTTGTCATCCGGCAGCGCCAGGCCGAGCAGGAGCGTGTCCGCGCCAAGCACCTTGCGGAAATCGGTGACGATGGGGATCGAGCCGCCTTCGCGCAGCAACACCGGCTCGCGGTCGAACGCCGATTTCAACGCCCGCAAGGCAGCCTGCGCGAACACGCTGGTGGGCGAAACGAGATACGGCTCGGCGCCGTGGCCGGCCTTGATCTCCAGCCGGACGGTCGGCGGGCACAGTTTCTTGAGGTGTTGACTTACCAGCCGCGTGATCCGGCGCGGGTCCTGGTTGGGTACCAGCCGAATCGTGATTTTGGCGCTGGCCCACGACGGGACAATGGTTTTGCTGCCTTCGCCTTGGTAACCGCTGGTCAGGCCGTTGATCTCGAGCGTTGGCCGGGCGGTCCGTTGTTCCCAGGCGGTGAAGCCGGCTTCGCCAAAGAGCTTTGGTACGCCGAGGAATTTGCGGTAGCCGCTTTCGCTGTGCGGCAGGCGCGCCAGTTGGCGGCGCTCGAACGGCGTGAGCTTCACCACGTCGTCGTAGAAGCCGGGAATGGCCACGCGGCCGCGGGCGTCGCGCAACCGGCCGAGCAACTGGCACAGCGCCATGGCGGGGTTGTCGAGCGAGCCGCCGAAGATGCCGGAGTGGAGATCGCGCGACGGGCCGGTGACTTTGAGCTCGAGGGCAGCAATGCCACGGAGGGCGTACGTCAGCGCCGGCATGTTCCGCGCGGGCATCCCGGTGTCGGAAATGACGACGGCGTCCACGTCGAGTTCGGCGCGGCGCTGCTGGAGGAACGTGGCCAGGTTGGAGCTGCCGACTTCTTCCTCGCCTTCGACAACGAACGTGAGGTCGCAGGGCAGCTCGGTGCCAGTTTTCAGATAGGCTTCGACCGCGTTGAGATGGGCCAGGTGCTGGCCCTTGTTGTCGCAGGCGCCGCGGGCGAAGAGCGCACGACCGCGGACGGTTGGTTCAAAGGGCGGCGTCTGCCAGAGCTCGAACGGTTCCGCGGGCTGGACATCGTAATGGCCATAAACCAGGAAGTGCGGCTTGCGCGCGCCTGCTCGCCGGGGCGTCCGCGCCAGGACGATGGGGTGCCCGGCGGTCGGGCACAATTCGGCCTCGAGGCCGATCTGCCGGGCGTGCTGGACCAGCCATTCGGCGCAGGCGCGCATGTCCGGCTGGTGCTGGGGTTGGGCGGAGACGCTGGGGAAACGGAGATAGGCGCAGAGTTCGTCGAGAAATCGCGTCTCGTGTTGGCGGAGGTAATCGAGGACGGGGTTCATGGGGTCATTTCCTGGGCAGGAGGCGGTTGAGCAGATCAACTGGGTTGGAATTGGCAGGGACGTTGGTGGTGGCGGGCGCGTTCGTGGCGGAAGACTTGGCGCCACGGAGGCTGCCGAGGGCATCGAGCGCCTGCACGGCCCTGTCCACGGTCGCGTTGCCGGTGTTCTTGAACAACCCGGCGCCGGCCTTGGCCGCGAGGCTCAGCAAGCCGGTCCGGTTGATCTTGTTATTCGGCGCCCCCACGGTTCCCTGCAACGTGAAAAAATCGGGCAACTTGACGTAGTTCGTGCCGGCGGAGGTATCGGTGGAAGTTACGCCGATCTTGGCGGCCATGGATTTGGCGAGCCAGACGGCAACCGGGAAACTCAGCGTGGAGTTGGTCAAGACCGGGGCCAGCGTGACGGCGCCGGTGGCGGTGGCGCGAAAGGCCTGGTTTTGCACCAACGCCTGCTGCACGTCCAGCCGGCCGCTGCCGGCCTTGCCCTGAACGGTGATCGTGTCAATCGGCGATGCGGTCAATTGGTCCACCCAGCCGCCAGCGGCATTGGTGGAACCCGATCCCGGGACAAGCCCGCCAAGCAGGTTGCCCAACGCGCCCGTCGGGTTGCGGATCAGATCCGGGATGCCCACGATGGTGTTGACGATGGATTTGAGCACCGGGCTTTTCAGGGTGGCGATGCTGAGGTTCAGGTTGGTGCTGCCGACATTGAATTCGCCGCTCAGGTTTTTCTGTAGGCTCGGCCCGGTAATACCGATGCCCTGCAAAGTTGCGATGGCCGTGACATTGCCCTGGAGGCGCGTCCGCGAGTCGGGGCTGCCGAGACTGGCCAGCGGTGCCAGCGGCAGGTTCTCCGTCTTGAGGTTCAAGGCATAGGAGTAGCCGGGCTGCCGGAGGTCGGCTTTGAGGTCGGCATTGACCGGCACACCGTTCAGGGTCAGCGTGAAAGGCTGGAGGGTCATCACGTCATTGCTGAGGCGCAGCGTGGCCACCCAATTCGAGATGGCGATTTGCCGCAGGAAGAGGCGGTCCACGGTCGCGTTGGCGGTGAATTGCTGGAGCGGGAGGTGGATGGGCGCGGGTTCGGTTTCGGGCCAACCGCCGGTCTTGGCCAGGGTGTTGGTCATGGCGGCCGTCGGCGGCCGGTTGGTCGCGAAGAGGTCATAGAACGACGTCAAATCCAGGGCGGAGGCTTTCAGGGAGAGCTGGCCGGGCTGGGGATTCGTCGCGGCAAAATCGAAGTTGCCCTGCAGGGTCACGACGTTGGTGGCGAGTTTGGTCGGGGGCAGGTCGAGTTCAACGACCGGCAGATCGAAGCGGGTTCCCTGCTGGGCCGCCTGCAACCGGAGCTTGAAACTCATCGGTTCCGCCGCCGCGCGCTTCTGAGCATTCACAACCTGGAACCGCTGGACCTCGGCCTGGAGCTGGATCGAGGATTTGGCGGCGGGCTCGTAATGGAGCGAACCGGAGCCGGTGACCGACACGGAGGCCAGGGAAAGCGGCGCCAGGAACGGGGCGAGGAAGGGATCAAGCGTGCCTTGACTGAGATTGTTGATGTTCAGGGTGAAGTCGCCGACTGCTTTGGGCGGATCGTATTTGCCGACGAAATCCACGCTGCCGGGGGAATTGGTGCCTTGGGAGCCGGCGAAAGAGAGCCTTCGCACGGTAACGGCACGGCCAACCATGTCGCAACCCGCCTCGAACCGCAGCCGGTAATTCTGGAACTGATAAGGCGGATACTTCCCGCTGAAATCATCCAGGATGGCGGTGATGGTTGCGCCGATCCGGCCGTCGCCCATGCTGGTCACCAGATTGAGATTCACGCGGCCACGGGCCGCCTCAAGCCCCGGCAGTGCCAGTTGGCGGACAAGCCCCGGCAGACCCGCCTCGGCATTGAGTTGCAGGCTGGCGGCGTGGCTGCCCAAGTCGTAGCTGGCGGACCCGTTGGCGGCGAGCAGGACATTGCCATTCTCGGCGAGTTGAGCCGTATAGTTGTCCGCCCGCACGGCGTGGAAGTCGGTGAACGACCAGGGCGCATCGATCGCGACCGCAGCGCGGTCGAGGGCGAATGATCCGAACCGGACCGTCAGATTCGTCAGGCTGCCTTTCAGAGAGCCGGTGAGCTGGTGACCGTCGGATTGGCACAACACATCCGAAGTGGCGCTCAGCCGGCCGGCCACCACGTTCGTGCCGGTGAACGACTGCCAGTCGGCCAGGTCAAGGTTGGTCAGAGCGATCCGGACGTTGGACTCGGTCAGGCTGCGTTTGACCTGGCCCCACGCCAGACTCAAAGCCTTGTCGAGTGAAACCCTCAGCAAGTCGGATTGGCCCTGCTTCGCGCTGAGGCTGAACCGCTCGATGATCGCAGTGTTCTCCGTCAGGTTCACCGTGGTCTGGTAGTCGAGGGCCAGATCAAGCGTCGGGATGGTCTGGCCCGCCCGCCGGAAACTGAAGCGGGCGGCGGTCAGTTGGCCGCTCGCGTTGATGAACTGGCCACCGCGTGCGAGATCAAGCTGGGCCGAACCCTCCAGGCGTGTGTCGGCGAAGTCGAGACCTGCGCCCGCCCCGGCCAGGTTGAGCAGGTTGCGATCAATCCCGGTCATCTCCAGGTTCAACCGTCCCTCCCTGGTGTTCTGATTCAGCGGACCGCTCACCCGGATCTGGCCCGACGGCTGCCCCTGCCGGTCCACTCGCAAAGCCAGTTGGCGAAGCTGGTTGGTTGTCAGATCGCACGTCACGGTCGCATCCAGCCCCCCCAGGTCGTGGAACAAACCCTCGGCGGCCGTTACCGCCAGCTTGAGGTTGCCATTGACCACCTGCGGTTGAAGCGCCTTGTCGAGGGCAAAATCGAACGCGCCGTTCAGGCGGGCCTGCAACCGGCCGGTCTGGTTCGTGGCCTTCTGCTCCTCGCTGATCTCCGCGCTCAGCTTGACGTGTCCGGTGCCGGCGTTCTTCACCCGCTCCAAGGCCAGATCGAGGTGACTGATCTCCGTCGTCTGGCTGCCGCCATCCTTGCCCAGTTGCGTGAACCGCAAACTGCCCTGGGTCACGGTCACCGTTCCCACATCCACCTGGGTCGGCTCGACACCCCGCGGTTTCGGCGGTGATTTGGGACCCGCCAGGAATACATCCAGGCTGCTCCGACCGTTGGCCTGCCGGATGACATTGATTTGTGGGGCGACCACGCGAATCTCGCGGATCGCCACCCGTCCACCGATCAGGGCGAAAAGGTTGTAGCGCACGGTGACCTCGTCCGCCTGCAGCAGCGGCGGCTGGGAAGGCACCTCGACCTTTAACTGGCGAAGCTGGAGCTGGGAAAACGGACTCAGGACGATTTCGCCGGCGGTAACCTGGGCTTGGAGCGCGCGACTTGCTCGCGGCAACACCAAGGCCTTGAGAAAGGCGCTGCTCGTGACGACAAAATACAGGATGCCGAGGAGCACCACGGCCCCGCCGACCCCAATGGCCAGTCGGCGCAGCCACGGCCGCGCTGACAGAACCCCCGACCCTGCGTGTTTCCTCATGCTTTCTGACCTGGTTCAAATCTGTTGGAGGCGCTGGCCGCAACCCACACGGCGCCACACCGCCACCGCGGATGGACCCGTGCTGCGGACAGTTGTTCACCGCGGCCTCCGCGGCGCCTGGTTGGGAGGGCTCACGCCGAATCCGTGATTCGGCGCCCCCCACGCCTGGGTTTGCGTGGGTTGCAAGACTACTTGCTCCACCGGCGGAGTCAACCGCCGTCCACTCGCGGCGGACGCCGGCGAGGGACGCGTTGACTCAAATGAAAAGGTAACCCGGGGGTTTTTGCCTCAGGCCTTCGTTGACTCATCAATCAGGTTACCGGCGCGGAGTTGATCGAACAGGTTTCGGAGCTGGATTTCAAGCTCCTCCTTGA
>JBEKGJ010000031.1:0-61740 GCA_050012855.1 Verrucomicrobiota bacterium
CGGACGACCAGTGGCACTTCGTTGCCGTCACCGTGAACCGCAACTCGACCAACGGAGGTCGTTTCTATATCGACGGCAATCCCACCGGCACTTTCGATCCAACCGCCCATCCGGACAACTTGGACAACACGAATTCGTTCGTGGTTGGCAACACGCCCGTGGGCGGCGCGGCGCCGTGGCTGGGCGGCATTGACGAAGTGGAGATGTTCAACCGGACCTTGAAAACGGATGAAATCGCCGCGGTCTTCAATGCCGGTTCGGCTGGCAAATGCAAATGCGTGCCAGCCCCCGCGAATATGGTCTTGTGGCTGCCGTTTGACGAAACGAGCGGCACCAACTCAGCTAATCTTGTCCCGGGTGGAAACAACGGCACCCAGGTCAACGGTCCTGTTGTCACCAGTGGTTTCGTTGCCAACAGCCTCACTTTTGATGGCGTAAGCCAGTACGTCGAGGTTCCCTCATACAACGCCATCAATTTCGGCACGAATGATTTCTCCATTGACGCCTGGGTTAGGCGCGCAACCACCAGCGGCAATTCACCGCCGCGGATCATTGTTGATAAGCGCGATCCGCAGACCATTATCGGCTACAGCCTGGCGGTCAGCTATGGCAACCTCCTGTTCCAAATGGGCGGTCCGGCCAGCAGCTACACCAACTTCCGCGATACCTCCATCCTGCCGGCGGACGACCAGTGGCACTTCGTTGCCGTCACCGTGAACCGCAACTCGACCAACGGAGGTCGTTTCTATATCGACGGCAATCCCACCGGCACTTTCGATCCAACCGCCCATCCGGACAACTTGGACAATACGAATTCGTTCGTGGTTGGCAACACGCCCGTGGGCGGCGCGGCGCCGTGGCTGGGCGGCATTGACGAAGTGGAGATGTTCAGCCGGGCCTTGAAAACGGATGAAATCGCCGCGATCTTCAATGCTGGTCCCGCCGGCAAATGCAAAACGCCTTGTGCCATCCCACTCGTTGTCAACTGTGCCACCAACAAGACGGTGGAATGCGGCAGCGCCTGGAAGTTTGATCTGCCGACCGCCACGAGCTGCTGCAGCACCAACGTAACGATCACATCGTCCGGCTTGGTTACCAACGGCGTCTGCCCTAAATACATCACGCAAAGCTGGCTGATTACCGACGCTTGCGGCAACAGCAGTACTTGCAGCCAAACCGTGACGGTGCGTGATACTCTGCCGCCAGTCATCACCTGCCTGACCAACAAAATCATCGTGGCTTTGGATGCCAACTGCCAGCTTGAGATCCCCACGATCCACCCGCCTGCCACGGATGATTGCACGCCCACAAGCCAGTTGGTTTACTCTCAAGATCCGCCGGCGGGGACAATCGAGCCCGGCCCTTGTCATATCGTCGTGGTGACCGTCACGGATGCCTGCGGCAACAACACCAAGTGCCAGGTTCAGGTATGCGGCCAGGACAAGACACCGCCCACGCTCATCTATCCGAAAGCGGTGACGGTCACGAATTGCTTTGTGCCGGACATGCTGGCGCTGGTGTCGGCGTATGACAATTGCACGGCTTCCAACAAATTGGTCTTCACCCAGTCCCCGCCGGCGGGCACACCCATCGCCGCCGGCGGCAGCCAGGTTTCAGTCACCGTCACCGACCAGGCCGGGAACGCATCCACCTATGTCATCCCGCTGATAAGTAGCGGGCCGCATTCCTTCCTCGACGTCCTGTTTAACACCGCCGTGGACAACAGCAAGGTCGTCCTGCCCGGTGGCGCCGTTGATCCGCACTTTACGCTCGGGCCGGTGCCGGTGGGAACTCCGACCGGACCGGGCCTCTACAATGCGCCCGCTGCAATTGTTGGGCCCATGCCCTGGCTTCCCACCGGATTCTCAAAGTGGATTTCGCCCAATGGACACTGGATCCAATTCCCGGACGGCTTTTACACTTACACGAATCACTTCACGCTGCCCTCCTGGGCGGATCCCGTGACCGCCTCGATCTCCGGGCGGTGGGCGGCGGACACGGGCGCCGAAATGTACTTCAACGGCTCTTTGATGCCGGTGTCTTCCATCCCCACACCTGCTTTTGCCTCCTTTTTTCCCTACTGGACGTATTTCACCATCCCCAGCGGGTTCCTGGGTTTCCCGGCGGTCAACCAGCTTTCGTTCGTGGTCCATAGCACCGAAGGCTTCACCGCGCTGAGAGTCGAATTCACGAATGCTGTCATCAATTGCAGTACATGCACTCCACCCGCCATCGTTCATACGACGCCCAACCAGTCGCTGCCGCTCAACAGCACCGCCGTATTTGGGGTGAGCGTGTGGGGCACCCCGCCCTGCACCCTCCAGTGGTATCACAACAGCCTGCCGCTCACAAACAGCAGCCATTATTCCGGGGTCAACACGCCAACCTTGACCATTACTCCGTTGAGCTACGCTGACGCGGGAACTTATTACGCCGTCGTTTCTAATGCGTGCGGGGAAACTCACAGCGTGCCCGCAAAACTCATGGTCACTCACGGTTGGCCGTGGTGGTGGGCCTGGTGGAACTTCGCGCAAATCGGCAACCCGATGAAAGCCACCGTCGGCCCTGACTTGATTATGACCGGCACGAACATATTCGGCGTCTCGTCCGGCACAACCTTGGACTTTGGTTTGCCCAACATTGATGGACAGATCGCGAACGTGATGGACGTCCCGCCGCTCCCGGGTGACACGTTCATCCAACTGCCGTTTGTCGGGCCGCCCGGCAGCAACTCCGTCAACAGCTACACGATCATTCTGGATCTCTATGAGCCGGACACTTCATTCGGAACTGCCAGCACGCTCTTCCAAAGTGGGGTTTTTGGCTCCATTAATGCGGATGGCGTTGCCTTGACCTTGGACCCGCAAAACAACTTGCACCTCAGCGGCTCCGCCGCCGGAGTGCCGTTTGACACCGCCTCGGTTGCGACTCTGCCGACGAACGCCTGGAACCGAGTGGCCCTGGTGACAGATGATCCTCAGGATGGAATCGGCGTCAACCTCTCCCTCTATCTCAACGGTCAATCCGTCGTCGGCCTCACTGTGCCCACGCCAGACGGGATAAGGCTGGAATGGTTCAGCAGCAACAGTCCGACGGTGCTCAGTCGTCAGACGAACGGTCTTGCCCTCAACGGGGAGTTCTACGTCTCCAGCATCCAGTTCCATGCCGTCGCGCTCGCTCCGGAAATGCTCGCCGGCATCGGTTCGCCGGACACCGGCCCGGCCCCGGCCAACGACACTTCGGCAGGCTCACAGCCTGTGCTCTCAGCCACGGTGTCCAATGGCATTGTCAGCTTCAGTTGGACCGGCGGTCCGTTCACGCTGCAGGAAACCGCTGACCTGACCAGTGGTGTCTGGGTGGACTCCGCGCTGGCCTTCACTGAGAGCCAGGTCAACGGCGACACACTCACCACCGCCACGGCCGACCCGGTGGCAGAGGGCCCGCGGAAGTTCTACCGCCTGATCTTCAGGCCTTAACCAAATCCACGCGCAGCGGCTCAAGGGCAGGAACATCTCGCCCTCCGTTGTATGAGGGAAAGCCCGGGGGCTCATGCTCCCGGGCTTGTTTTGTCGGCCTACTCCCTCCAGCATTCACAAGCACATGGAAGCGGATGGCGCTGGTCGTTCGCATGCAATACGGCACCTTGGTGGGTCGCCGGGCTACCAGCCCTCGACCAGTGCCCGCCCAGCGGTCGGGCAACCACCGCAGCAGCGGTGTGTTGCCGTGGTGGGCCGCCGACCGCTGGTCGGGCGCGATCCCCATGTCAATTACGGTTCTCGGGTTCAATGCCCGCTGGTCAATTCGACGAGCTTGGCTTGAGCCCGGCCCGAATCAATCAGCTCCGCGGCCAGTTCCCAGCCGTCGCTAATCGCCCGCGTTTTGCCGGCGATGAACAACGCCGCGCCGGCATTGAGCAGCACGGCATCGCGCTTGGGTCCGCGTTCCTCGCCACGCAGGATGCGACGGATGATGTCCGCGTTCACTTCGCGGTCGCCGCCGCGCAGATCCTCGAGCGACGCCCGCTGGCGCGGCACCAGCATGGGGTCAAACGCCGAGACGCCGAAGCCGCGGTCGTGATGAAACTCCGCCACGGTGGTGGGTCCGAGGATCGAGAATTCGTCCAGGTAATCGGTAGCCACTCCCGGGCCGGCATCCACCCGCCCGCTGACGACCATTCCCCGGCGCAGGCCAAGTTGTTGCAGGGCGTGCGCGAACGGGGCGCACAGCTCCGGTCGGGGGACCCCGACCAGCGACAGCGACGGGCGAGCCGGGTTCAGCAACGGGCCGAGCAGGTTGAAGATCGTCCGCTGGCCGCGGGCGGCACAGAGCTTCCGCGCCGGCGCGATGTGCTGGAAGGCAGGGTGATATTTCGGGGCAAACAGAAAAGCAAATCCGTGCTCGCGCAGCAGGGCCGCCGCGCGCTCCGGCGTTGGATCAAGGGGAATGCCCAGGGCTTCGATCACATCGGCGCTGCCGATTTTGGAGGTGACGGCCCGGTTGCCGTGTTTGGCCACCAGCACGCCTGCGGAGGCGGTCACGATCGCCGCACAGGTGGAGATGTTGAACGTGCCCAGGCGGTCGCCCCCCGTGCCGACAATGTCCAGAATGTCGGCCTGCCGGGTCGCGGCATCCAGCGGGACCGGGACCGCGCGGCGCCGGAGATCGCGCGCAAACGCCGCAATCTCCGCCGCCGTTTCGCCCTTGCGCGCCAGTGCGGTCAGGAACTCCGCCTTGGTCTCGGCGGCGATCGTCTCGTCCACCAAACCGGCCACCGCCGCAGCCACCTGGCGGTCGGAGAGCGCGGCGCCCTCGCACAATTGGATGATGAGTTGGTCCAACACGCCGGCAGATTAAGGCTCCGTGTCCAACCGCCAAAGTGCAAAATCAGCCCTTGCCGTCGGGCTTGCCATTTGTACGCCCGGCGGGAAAGACTCGTTCGGCCGATGCAAACCGAAGTTCTCAGCACGCACACGCCGGGCCTCTTCACGGCCGCGGTGAGGCGGGCGGTCGCGCATCTGCAGGCGGGCGAACTTGTGGCGTTGCCGACCGAGACCGTCTATGGCCTCGCCGCGAACGCGCTGGATCCGGACGCAGTGGCGCGGGTGTTCAAGGTCAAGGGGCGGCCCGCGAAAAACCCGATCATCGTCCATGTTGCCGACGTGGTGCTGGCGCGGGCCTGTGTGGCGGATTGGCCCGACGCGGCGCAGCGCCTGGCGGACGCCTTTTGGCCCGGGCCGCTGACGCTGGTGCTGCCGAAGGCGGATCGGATTCCCGCCGCGGTCACGGCGGGTGGACCGACCGTGGGGATTCGCTGGCCGAGCCACCCGTTCATCCAGGCGGTGATCCGCGAATGCGGCTTCCCGCTGGCGGCGCCGAGCGCGAACGCGTCGAACCAGCTTTCGCCCACCACGGCCGGCCATGTCCTTGCGGACCTGGGTGGACGCATTCCGTTGATTGTGGACGGCGGGCCTTGCGCGGTGGGCATCGAATCCACGGTGCTGGACCTGGCGGCGATGCCGCCGCGAATCCTGCGGCCAGGAATGATTCATGAAACGGCGCTGGCGGCAGTCCTCGGTGAAGAATGGCTGGCGTCGGGTCCGCATGGCCACGCCGGCGGCACACTGCGTAGTCCCGGGCAACTGCCGAAGCATTACGCGCCGAAGACGCGGCTACTAGTCCGGGCCTGGCGGGACGACGCGGAACTGGTGTCGTACATCGTTGACCTCGGCCTGACGGCGCGCGATTGCTGGGTCATCGCGCACACGCGGATTCCGAGCGCTGCGGATTTTGCCGGGATCAGCGTGATTCCGCACGACGCCGCCGCATTTGCCCGGGCGTGTTACGCCGAGTTGCACCGCGGTGATGCGGCCAGGGCGGCGGCCATCATTGTCGAGGCCGTGCCAGCGACGTCCGAGTGGCGTGGAGTTGCGGACCGGTTGCGACGGGCGGCCGTCTGATCAAAGCGGACGAATCCAAACCTTGCGGTAACGGACCGGGTTGCCGTGGTCCTGGAGCATGAGCGGTCCCTTGGGCGCGACATCACTGAACGCAGCGGCGGTCGTGGAGGCCTTGACCGGCACGTGGTCCTGCACGAGCACGCCATTCAGCAGTACGGTGAACGAGCCGGGCACGACGGTCTTGCCGTCGGCGGCCAGCTTGGGCGGATGGAAGATGATGTCGTAGGTGTGCCATTCGCCGGGCTTGCGCGCGGCGTTCACCAGCGGCGCGAAGTTGCCGTAGAACGCGCCCACCTGGCCGTCCGCGTAGGTCTTGTTGTTGTAGCCGTCGAGCACCTGGATTTCATAGCGGCCCTGGAGATAGACGCCGCTGTTGCCGCGACCCTGGCCGTCACCTTCGACCTTCGCCGGGGAGGCCCATTCGACGTGCACCTGGCAATCGCCGAATTCCTGTCTGGTGAAGATGCTGCCGGTGCCGTTGACCTCGGCATAGCCGTTTTCCACTTTCCATTTGGCGTCGCCGCCGTTCTCGCCGCGCCATTGCGAGAGGTCCTTGCCGTCGAACAACACGATCGCGTCGGACGGGACACCGCCCACAGGTCCGGGATCAACGACGGGCGGATCGCCGGCCAGCGCGGTGCCGGCGGTGAGGATCAGCAGGACAGACAGGCGGGAGAATGGATGGATGTTCACGGGTATTCAGGCGGGAATCATGCCGCTTTTGCGGGCGTAATTGAACAGGCCGCCGGCATCCACGACGGGCCGCACGTCGCCCAGTGGCTTCATCCGGGTGACTGCCCCGGTCGCCTGGATGGTGACGGTGCCGGCATCGAGGTCCACGGTGACGACATCGCCGGTCTTCAGCATGTCGCAGAGGCGGTCCACGGACTCGCAGGGATAAAGCTCACCGGTGGCGACGGCGTTGCGGAAGAAGATGCGGGCGAAGCTTTCGGCGAGCACCATGTGGCATCCGGCCGAGCCGAGGGCGATGGGCGCATGTTCGCGCGAACTGCCACAGCCAAAGTTCCGGCCGGCGACAATGATCGAATAGCGACTGTCAAGCTGGCCGGGTTCGACAAACCGGACCGGGTAGAGGGATTCCGGCAAACCACAGAGCGCGCAGGAGCCCAGCTTTTCGTATTCGGCGGCGATCGTCGGCACCAGCGTCAGATACTGCGCCGGAATAATCTGGTCGGTGTCAATGTTGTCACGCACCACATAGACCGGCCCGGAGAACACGGAACTCATGCGCGCACTGTGGCGGGAGTGGCGCGGGTTTTCAACCAGAATTCCCGGAATCGCCGGGCGTCAGAGCTGGCTCGCGGCGGCTTCGTCCAGCAGCCAGAGGAGCCGGCCCGAAACGGGTTGCACGAGGCTGGCCGGATGGTCCGGACTGTCGAGGCCCGGCCGCAGAACGTCATGGACGATGGCCGCCTTGTCCACGCCGCTGACGAGGAACACGACGTGTGCGGCGGCGTTGATGACCGGCAGAGTGAGCGTGATGCGATGGCGTTCGAACTTGGGCACCCAGTTGGCGACGACCTGCCGCTGTCGCTCCGCGAGGGCGGTTGTGCCCGGAAAGAGCGAGGCCGTGTGGCCGTCCACCCCCAGGCCGAGCAGGATCAGGTCGAAGCAGGGCCAACCGCCTGCGCTGAGGCGGAAAAAGGTACGCAGCTCGGTCTCATACTGGGCCGCTGCCTCATCGGCTTCGAGTTCGCCCGCGATGCGGTGGACGTTCGCCGCCGGAATGGGCACGCGGTCCAGCAGCGTTTCCGACGCCATCAGGAAATTGCTGTCGGGATGATTGGGCGTGACGTGGCGTTCGTCGCCGAAGAACACGTGGATGTCGCGCCAGGCGAGCCGGTGCCGGTTCTCGGCGCATTCGGCGGCCAGCAGCTTGTAGGCAGCCCGCGGGGTCGAGCCGCCGGCGAGCGCCACGGTGAAGCGTCCCAGATCGAGCGTCGCCTCATTGGCGGCGCGGACAAATTCCTCGACGGCGACCCGGCTGAGCGCCGCGGCGTCGGCGACGATCCTCGCTTCACCGAAGGGCAGGGAGAGAACACGCATGGGCGGTGGGTTCAGGCGCCGCGGGTGGCGGCGGCGACGATCTGCTGCGCTTCCTCGATAATGGCGCGCAAATGGTCAGGCCCGTTGAAACTTTCGGCATAGAGCTTGTAGAGGTTTTCGGTTCCGGAGGGACGCGCCGCAAACCAGCCGTTGCGGGTGGTCACCGTCAGCCCGCCGATGGGTTCGTTGTTGCCCGGGGCGCGGGTCAGCTTCTGGAGCACCGGTTCGATCATTGTGGAAAGGATAGTCAGCCCGCCGGCCTTCGTCGAGCGCGCAAACCTGAAGTTCCTGCGTGAGGCCCCGGTGGAGGCAGACGCCTTCGTCGCTGCGTGGCTGCCGGGCACGGAAGGGCAGAGGGGTGGCTGACGTGCCGTTTGGCGACTACCGCTGACAGTCAAAAAAGGCCTTCGGTTACCGCAACCGGGAACGCTTCAAGACCGACATTCTCTTCCACCTCGGCGGCCTGGACCTCTATCCCCGCCAATGAAAAATCACAGGAACATCCCGGAAGAGGCCTTTTTCCTAGGATATGAACTTGACTCCGGGCCCGCCCGTGTGGTAGTTGCAGTCCATCATCACCGCGACCGGACGTGGCCACTTTATGCGCTTTGAACTTCACGAGCCGCTGCGGGCCGCAAAGGCGAGGAACGCTCTCCCCGCGGTAACCGCCTACAATCGCATTGACGGCCCCGGTTCCAGCCTCGACTTGCGCGAATCCCACCGGCACTTCTTGTCGGCCCCGCGATGCGGAAGAACCGCGAGACGGATCCGGCGGCAACTCGGATCCCGGAAACTGCCGAGGACCGTCGGCATCACCATCAACGTGGGCACCCGAGTCGAAGCGAGGCCCTTCAAGCCGGGCTACATTGCCGCCCGTTCCTACGACTTCAAATGGAGTGTTTCAGGGCAGCCGGGGCTGATCCCCGCGACCAAACAGAATTGGTTGCTGAAGATCATGGACCTCTTTGGCCTCTCCGGCGTGGAGTTTGCCTTGCGGAACACGCATCCGGGACTGGCCTCCTCCGGCTTGGGCGGTTCGGCCACGGCCACGACCGCCGTGTGCCTGCTGGCCAATGAACTGACCGGCCGCCCCTTTCGCCCGAACCAACTCGTCGCGCTGGCCTCGCGCATGGAGAAGGGCCTCGGCGTCAGCATCCCCGGCACCCAGGAGCAATCCGACGTGGTCTTTGGCGGCGTGACGGACTACGTCTGGCGTCTTCGTAGAGTAATCCAGCCCGCGAGCGTGCTGGGTATCTTCAACACCAGCATCCGCATCAGTTCTTCCCAGCCCAACTTCATCTTCACAACACGTCGAACACGGAGAGTATTCCTATGCAATATAACAAGAAAATGCGCAAGTGTTTCATGAACGGGAAGAGCTGCGTTTACGAGCGTGTCATCGGCGAGCGTATTCGAGAAATGGGGACTCCCGACCATCCGAGAAAAGCGTTCGTCATCATGCCGTTTTCTCCCGACCTCGACGCCCTGTATCAATGGCAGATCGTGCCCTTCATTGAAAAGGGCGGCGGAGGGAATGAAGTTCCGTATCAGTGCAAGGTGGAGCGAGCGGATGATGTGCGGCAGGTCGGCTATATTATGTGCGAGAAGATCTGCAAGAAAATACAGGAAGCAGACCTCGTGGTGGTCGACCTTTCGTTCGACAATCCGAACGTGTTCTATGAATTTGGTCTTTGTGCCGCTCTGCGCAAACGGATTTTGCCCGTGTGCTACGACCAACGATATAGCAAGGAGCGCGAGAACTTCCTAAAAACACAATTCGGCATCCACAAGTTGATCGTCTGTCCGAGTTTCGGATTCATGGGTGGCAAGATTGATGAACACCTCTTCAACTATAGCTCGCTCCAGAATTTTGATCATTGGGAGGGAGACAAACTTAATATCCTGCACAACGGGCGCGAATTAACGATGCCGTACAAGGACACGGCGGTGTCGATGAAGTACAAGTTTGGTGCCATCTGCGTCACTGCTGCCGGGACAGCACTAAGTTCCGTGTTTTCGGAAAAGAACCTGAAAGACCACCCGCAGCTTGCGAGTTATGGCACCGACAAGCCCAAGGTCGATCCCGACAATAGCCCGAGGACGTATTATCCTTACAAGAACGCCTTTGAATTCGACGTGGGGTCGCTAGATTTTGGCCAAACGATTGCCAAACTGCGGACCTCATATTGCACCCTATTCGACATTTGCTCGGAAAATCCTACTATTTTCTTTTGGCTAGGATACTCGCACGGCCTCGGAGAATTTGCGGTGCCTGTCAATGAAGTCGCCGTGAAGGCAGCCTCCAAGGATGAAGACGCGCAGAATACGACCCAAACCGCTTTTGACATTGTTGCTCTCTGGCATGCTTATTTCGATCGCCAGCACCCCACCCCCTTTGCCAATTCCCTGCGAGACATCCTGGAGTTCGTTTTGCTAGAGAAGTCCAAGAAGATCCAACGGACCGTTTTCTGGAAAGACATTTTGACCTCGAATGAGGCTTCGATTTTTCTCGGGTCGCTCACGGTTCCGGAGCTCGGGAGAAACACGTTGGGGGACTGGGATTATCGCACTGCTGCAGAACTGACCAGTTTCCTCACAAGCGAGAAAGAAACAATGGAGGTGACTCTTGAAAGTCCCATTCCAAAAGCCGCGAAGACTCCGGACGCGGATGAAGTCCGATGGCTACAGGGCCAGCTTGCCAACAAGAATTGCATTATCGTCGCCAGTTCCGATGTAAATGATCTGACGGAATGCGCCTTGGCGGCTCTTCACCGAAAGAAACCATTTCAGAACATCAGCGCCGACGATGCGAACATCGATGGTTATATCGCCTACAAGCGGTACGTTCGAACCACCGATGATGAGCATTTTTCGCGTTTGCTGCTCACGAAACGGCAGGATTTGGCTTTTCTCCGGTTGGAGGTGGAGCCGAGGGTTCAGCCTCCCGGCACCCACTCGAAACGAGGATTCATCTACAGACACGGAGACAAGAATTCTGAAAAGCCCATCTTGGAAAAGCATCTTTTTCCCTACGAAGGGACGGGCCAGATAAACCATCTGCTCGGTCATCTGACGGTTGCGCCAAATCCTTTCGGCGATGACCGAAATAAGTGGGTCATTGTCATCAATGGCATCAGCGGCCCCGCTACCTGCGGCATCGCCCAAATGTTGACCGGCTGCAAGTACCAGGAGTTCACGGTAAACCGATACCGCATTCCGGGCCCGAACGCAGAATCCAGTCTCAAGGATGAGTTCATGCGAGAAGTACAAGCGTTTGACGTCAGTCTGGCGAAAGGAACCAAAACGCCGAAGGATGGTGCCTTGATCGAGATTGCCTATGACGAGCTATGCGAAATGTCCCTCTCGCTGATTAATGGTTTGCACGTGGACAGTTGTCCTAACGGAATCGAAGCCTTGATCAAGGTGGGCGTGTACTATCCTGCGACACAACAACGGCACGACGAGCGCAAAATATTCGCGTGGCACTTCCCGAAATTAACCAATAAGGACAACGTTAAGATAGACAATCCGCGACAGCGTCTGTGAGATCGGGAAGAGCCAATCTCCAATTCGAGCCTGCGGACGTTCACGCTCCCGGCCAATGCGGATCAATCCTGCAAGTCTGGAAATGGGCGTTGATCAGAAGTCAGCCTTCAGATAGAGGGCTGCACACAATCGAAGGCACGACATGCCGGGTGAATTCCAATTCGACGTCTTCTTAAGCCACGGCGCGAAGGACAAGGCGGTGGTGCGCCCGCTGGCGGAACGGTTGCGGCAGGACGGGCTGACGGTGTGGTTCCATGAATGGGTGCTCAAGCCCGGCGACAGCATCCCGGCGAAGATCGAGGAAGGGCTGGAGCACTCGCGCGTGCTGGTGCTCTGCATGTCGGCCAATGCGTTCGGCTCGGATTGGGCGCAATTGGAGTCCGGCACGTTCCGGTTTCGCGACCCGCTGAACCAGGAGCGCCGCTTCATTCCCCTGCGGCTCGACGACGCCCCCATCAAAGGCTACCTGGCGCAATTCCTTTACATCAACTGGCGCCCGGCTGACCGAGAGCGGGAGTATGCAAAGCTGCTCGAAGCCTGCCTGCATCCTGTGACTTGGCCCGAGCCAGGCAAAACTGAAACCCCGGCTACGCTATGACAGTCGCCACAGGACGGCATCAATTCTAACCCGAACCTTAAGCTAGCAAAGCTCCCCTATGGCCATCAAAGAAAGCACAATGAAGCGCCTCTTCGGCATGTCTCGCAATCAATGCGCGATGCCTGACTGCAAGGGCCAGATCATTATCGGTGACGTGGTGGTCGGGGAAATTTGCCACATTCGCGCGAGACGAAAAGGTGGCCCAAGGTTTGACGCCTGCCTCACAACGAAGCAGAAAAATGAGTTCCAGAACCTCGTCCTCCTTTGCGGCACGTGCCACAAACTCGTCGATTCCAGTCCTGATGAATACACCGCCGAGTGGCTGCAGGCCGTGAAAAAAGCGCACGAACACCAAACGCCGGAGCCTGTCGAGCTTTCTCAGGCTGATGCACAGCGAGCGATGCTGATTCTCGCCAAGCACATTGCCCAGACAGCCAAGCCCAAGAGCAGTCTCGGCGACACCTTCGTCCAGGGAACCACTCAGGCGTCGGCATTGCACGGCGGAGTAGCAGTCTCCATCGCTGGGTCGAACCAGGGCAACATTTCGATCAGAATGCCGGCTCCCAAACCAGCCGGTCCGAATTACCCTGCCAACAGCATTGGGGCCGACGCTAACATGACTAACTACATCGAATACCTTTGCGACCTGTATGTGAAGTTCATGCGGCCCATTGAGCCAGACGAGAACAGTAGTTGGGCAAAGCTTGGGAAACACATCAAGACGAAGTTCCACCTCAAGAAACGAACACGGAACCACCTTTCGGCAGAGCGTTTCTGGGACTTGGTGATCTTCCTCGTGGAGGAGAAGTTGGCTTTGACACCGGTTGGTCGAAAGCATTTGCGTGAAGGCAAGAAACTCTGTCGAACCTTTGAAGAGTTCCGGCACGGAAAAATGTAACTCTCTGGAAAAAAATGGCCAAATTACGCAAGAACAAGCGGAACAAGGATGATATTGCTACCCAAGGCGCAGTGCAATCTTAGGCAACGCAGCGTTCAATATCAATTGCCATCGCCGGATCAAATCAAGCTCCCATTAACATTCAGGTACCTCCCTTACCGACTCCTGTTACTCTTCCGGCCCCCGCACCTGAAGTCGTTCCGCCGTCCGCCAAACCCATTCCCATCTCCAGGGTCGCCGAAAGCGATGTGCCACGAGAGCTCAAATCCTTTTATGCTCATGTAACTGCCGGCACGCTCGACACTCAAGTGTGCTGCCTCTTGACGGACACAGACCAGAGTGAAGGTAACTGGTTCAACATCTACCTAAGTGAGAATAGCAGGACGCATGAGGCCAAGCCGTGGTTTCAGGAGGCCGCCAACCTCGTCCCGTTGCACCCGGATATCGTCGCAGCATTGACAGGAGAGAGGCGCGAACATTCGGCTGCCCTCAAGTTAACACTCCCCGACAGCATTGAGTCTTTGGAGAAGCTCTTGAGTTTTAAGAACGTCAAGGCCACAGCAACGAAACATGCGAAGGAGTGGAAATTCGGATGCGCTATTGGTTGTTATCGTTTGGCTTCGTTCCTTTGCCCACCTTCGTATGACAGAGCCCAACGACTAGAGATCGCCTGTGAACCTATTCGCCACCTGCGCCATCACGTTCACTACGGGATACTCAAGAACACCCTCCTCGACATCGAGGAACTCCTTTGCGGCATGAGCTCCTCGAAAGGTGAAACGCTACTTTCGCTGGAATACGACTTACTCGCGCTCTTGGATGAGCACGGTCTCCAACATATGGGGATGGATTACGCGAAGGAACTTCACCATAAGAACGTTATCGAGAAATACGGAAAGAACCTAACACCGGAAAGAGTCGGTAGCATAAAGCGTCGCCTGTATTCGATTTGCCTCACGGATCCGTATCGGACTGCCATGCGAAAACTACGCGACCAGCTTGAAGAACGGGCGAAGGATGTTGTGCCGTTGAGGGCTAGCTTGGCAACGACTCAGGTCGTCGAAGCATTGCTGGCGTTCATGAAGTCAGATCAGAAAAGTGCCACGAAGGCTCTAGAAGTGGCGTGGGAACAGGTCTGTAGCCAATGCGATAAGTTCCAGGAGGCTTTTGATGTGGGTGATAAACCAAATGCGGGGCCCTCTGATGTCGCTGAATTGTTCTACTACCGGGGGGTGCTTGCCCATCTCGTTAGATCACAAGGTTGGAAGCACATTGAAGCCGACTCATGTGACAGTGCTGTGGTGAGGTTTAGTGAATGCCGCGCGCTCCTCACGAACCCGTACGTGGGTTTTTGGAACGCGGTGTTGCATCGAGCTGGTGTAGGCCTCTCATCGGATGCTGCAATAGCCCGACTAACCCGCCGTCTCAGCCGAAAGGAATTGCCTGAGCATATCCAGGATATCGTTAGGCGCATCCTCGGTAAAACCCGAAGGATGCTCATGGGGTAGTAAACAGCGAAAACCGACATCGTATGCCAGGCGCCTCTATATTCTCTTCTTTCCAGAGCGGCCCGATTAGCTTCTACCGCTTTCCGTTGCCGTCCGAACCGGCGGCATACGCGATCTATCTCCTCATCCGCAATTCCACTCTGCAAAGCCAGCCTCCGCTCGCGCTGCGCGCAAGAATCAATCTGACTATTGCCGGCCCGCACATAAGGCAGTTGCACATTTGTTCGCCGCGAGCGCATTGCCGCGAAATGCATTTGTGGAGTTGGAATGAAGCCACACATCGAGAACTCGTGGCAGTCGGACTCTATTGGCTTAACCAGCCGGCGCAATCCCTAGAGGTGCTCTTCAGGAACATCCAGGACCATTCCGGCGTCGAACTGCCATTCGTGCCGGAATTCGCGCATGATCCTTCGAGGGCGCAAATGCTGCTGGGCGGGAATTGTGAGGACATACTGCCTCTCACTGCGGAGCTTATTCCTACGTTGAATTGCCCATGCCGGTGCTTGCAGTGCTCATACAGAATGCAGAAGCTCTCTTGTGGTGCCTGGCTCCTAAATGACGCCGACAATCCACAATGGCATATGCGCGCGGAAGATGCAGCGCCGCTTGTGCGGAAACTCAGAGACGCAGGCGTGCGGTATTTGGTGGTAACGGGCGGAGGCGAGCCGCTTATGAATTCGGAGGCTACGCTGGCAGCCCTTCTTGAAGGACACGAAGTGGGAATCGAAACAGGACTCTACACCAATGGCGCCTTGCTCACGAAACGCCTGGCTAGGGCAATTCTCAAAGAAACGCCGCGCTTCGTGCGTGTGAGTGTCAATGCAGGCTCGGAGGCTGTGCATTCAAAGTACCATAGGCCGGTCACTTCCGGACCGCTGTTTGGCCAGGTGCAGGACGGTGTCAAGCAGTTGGCCCTCTACAAAGCCGAAACAGGGAGGAAGACCGAGATTGGTTTGAGCTACATTGTCAATCCGGTGAACTATCGAGACTGTGCGAAGTTTGCGGAGTGGGTGGCAGGTATCGTGAAAGAAGTGGACAGGACAACTGGGAGGAAGCGCAGTGCGATCGACTTCGTGCGCTTTACGCCAACCATTGACTACTTCGCCGAAACGCAGCATTCGCAGGACTTTTTCGATGAGGCCGTTGCGTTGATACAGAAGGATGCGGTGCCATTGCTTGAGGGAGCGGGGTTGTCGGTCACTCTTTTTAACCACCGGTTCAACCATATCGAAGAGCGTAAGGCCTACGACAAATGTGCCGGTTGTTTTTGGTTTGCGGAGGTCGCACCGGACGGATCAATGTACTTGTGTTCCGAGTTGAACTTCTTTCCAGCCTATCGGATAGGCAGTCTGTTGCGGAACAGTGTGGCTGACATCTGGGCGAGCAAGGATCGGCGAGAGATCCTTTCCGGTGTCAATGGAACCCGGTTGCGAGGCTGTCCTCCATTCTGCAAGGCTGACGCGATCAACAAGGTGGCGGCCGAAATCCGGAAGCGATGCAAAATCACAGGGGAGAGGGAGCGCATCTGGCAGTGGCTTCAAGACCTTCACGCGCTCCACTGCTGGGAGCCAGATACCCCGTTTGCCAAACCGAAGACAGTTGCATTCTAGCAGAGTTCGATGGCAGGTAGCGTCCCCACGCCAACACTTGTGGATTCGACGCCAGTCGCCAAGCTAGAGAAGGACTAGGCGCGGAGAGCGTGGGCGAGGACTTCCCGCGCTTCGCTCACTAGCGCGTCCAGGTGCGCCTGGCTAAGGAAACTCTCGGCGTAAAGCTTGTAGAGATTCTCGGTTCCACTCGGCCGCGCCGCGAACCAACCATTGGCGGTGACCACTTTTAATCCGCCGATGGGAGCGTTGTTGCCCAGGGCACGGGTCAGCTTTGCTATGATTTTCTCGCCAGCGAGCATGGTTTCTCTTACAGCCTCAGGTGATAGTGTTTTCAGTCTGTTCTTTTGACTCGGCGTGGCGCGGCTGTCGATGCGGGTGTAAAAGGGCTGGCCGTGTTTGCTGGTAATCTCGGCGTAATGCTTGCCTGGATCCTTGCCGCTGCGCGCGGTGATTTCCGCTGCGAGCAATCCCATGATGGGGGCGTCCTTGTCGGTAATCCACGTTGTCCCGTCCCGGCGCACGAAACTGGCTCCTGCGCTTTCCTCGCCCGCGAAGCACAATGATCCATCAAACAAGCCAGCCACAAACCATTTGAAACCCACCGGCACTTCACAGAGGTTGCGGCCGAGGTTCGTGACCACGCGGTCAATAAGGCTGCTGCTCACGAGCGTCTTGCCGACCAACGCAGTCTTGGACCAATGCGGGCGATTGGTAAGGAGGTAACGAATTGCGACTGCAAGATATTGGTTAGGGTTCAGGAAACCAGCGGAGGGGGTGATGATGCTGTGACGGTCGGCGTCCGGATCCGTGCCAAATGCGACATCGAACTGATCTTTGAGTTTCACCAAGCCGGCCATCGCGTACGGGCTGGAGGGGTCCATGCGGAGCTTGCCGTCGTGATCGACGGTTCCGAAGCGAAAGGTGGGGTCCACCGTCGGATTGACGACGGTGAGGTTGATTCCATACTGCTTGCGAATCGGCTCCCAGTAGCCAACCGACGCGCCTCCAAGCGGATCAACCCCGATCTTCACGCCCGAGGAGCGGATATATTCCATATCGATCACCGACGCGAGGTCCTTCACGTAGGGCAGGACGAAATCCTCCGTGTGCGTCGTGTCTGCCTTGAGGGCAGATTCGTATTGCAGGCGCTTGACGTCCCTGTTCTTGGTCTTGAGCAGTTCGTTGGCGCGCTTCTGAATCCAATTCGTCACATCGGTGTCCGCAGGGCCGCCGTTGGGCGGATTGTATTTCATGCCGCCATCCTCGGCAGGGTTATGAGAGGGGGTGAGCAGGAGACCATCTGCAAAGCCGTCCTTCCGGCCCCGGTTGTGAACGAGGATGGCGCGGGAGATGACCGGGGTAGGCGTGAAGCCGTTGTCGCGCTGGAGGAACGTCTCGACCCCATTCGCCGCGAGCACTTCCAGCGCGGTGCGTTGAGCGTAATCGGAGGTGGCGTGCGTATCTTTGGCCATGAAAAGGGGGCCAGTGTAGCCTTTACCACGGCGGTATTCGCAGACCGCTTGGGTGATGGCCAGGATATGGGCTTCGGTGAAAGTCCCGTCGAATGGCGTGCCGCGATGGCCGCTGGTGCCAAAACTGACGATTTGCTCAGGATGCTTCGGATCGACCGGTTCAGGTTTCCGTTCGTAATAGGCGCGTTCGAGTCTGCTGACGTCAATCAGCAATTCCGCCGGGGCCGGCTTGCCGGCCAAAGGATGAATGCTCATAGTTCAGAATTCGCTTCTATACGGTCTAGGGTGGCGCAAGTGGTTACTGCATGCAAACTTGAGTTAGTGCCACTCCTGCTCGCTGCGTTTCTAGCTGGCGTCCTTGCACGTGGTGTCCGAGGTAATCGTGCTGGTGGGTGGTCGCGGCGCGCAGGGCGTTTTCGTAGGGCATCCGTTGCAGTCCATGACTGTTGGGATGCAGGAGTTGATTCGCACGATGTTGAATCCAGTTGGTGACCTGGGTGTCGGCCGGGCCGCCGTTGGGCGGATTGTACTTCAACCCGCCGTCGGACGGAGGGTTGTGGGAGGGCGTGATGCCAATGCCATCCGCCAGCCCGTCTTTGCGGCCACGGTTGTACTCCAGGATCGCGAAGGAAAGAGCAGGCGTGGGGGTGAAGCCGTTGTCGCGCTGGATCACGGTTTCGACCCCGTTGGAGGCGAGCACTTCGAGCGCGCTGCGCTCCGCCGGCGCCGAGGCCGCGTGGGTGTCCTTGCCGAGGAACAGCGGGCCGGTGACATGCTGGCGGTGGCGGAACTCCACGATCGCCTGGGTGATGGCGAGGATGTGCGCCTCGTTAAACGTGCCCTTGAGCGGCGAGCCGCGGTGTCCGCTGGTCCCGAAGTTGACAAGCTGCTGCGGGTCGGCGAGGTCGGGCTTCCGCTGGTAATAATCGTTCGCCAGTCGCCGGAGATCGATCAGCAATCCGGCCGGCGCCGGTTGGCCGGCCAGCGGGTGAACTTGGTGCGTTGCGCTTGACACGTCCCCAGTGTGGCGTGAATTGCGTGACGAGGCAAGCCGGCCCGAGCCGGCTCGCGATTCCCCGGCCGGCGCCGCATCGGCAAACGCTGGTCATGCCTGCTCGCGCGACAGTGTGGGAACGGCCGAAAGCCTGCGAACCCTCAGTTGCGAACCCTCAGCGATGGCCCGTTGGCTGACGAAGCCGTCCCCAGTACCGGCCATGCCAGCAGATCCGGGCACAGCACCGCGCAAAACAGGCTGTGCAAAACAGGCTTGAATCCGACGCGGCGCCCGGCTGACTCTTGGTCATGCCAGCATGGTTTCGTCTCCTCCGCTTCCACCGCTGCCCGGTGGAGGCCCCGGGGTCAAGCCGGCTTGTCGTCCTCGGCTTTGTGGGAGGACTCGTGTCGTTGGTGTTGCTGGGGTTGACCGGCTGCTCGACGCCGATCGGGGTCAAGCCGGTTGATTTGCGCGATGGATTCGCCGAGCAGACCGCGAGTGTGCTCGATTCCGGCCATCTCAGCACCGCTTCCACCGTCGTGCTCTACCGCAACGGCCTGACCAAGCAGTTCCGCCAACGGCCGGAAACCGCCATCGCCGCGTTGCACGCGCAAGCCCTCCGCGATGACCGGCGCGACACGCTTTTCGCCCTGGCTGAAACCTGTTACGCCCGGGGTGACCAACTCCGCCGTAGCCCCAAGGCCTGGGAGCCGCGCCGCGCCCGCGATTTCTACCTCGCCTCCGCGGTTTACGCCTACCTTTTCCTGTTCGATCCCGGGCATGGCACGCCGCCGGATCCGTTCGAGCGCAGCTTCCGCGTCGCGTGCGACCTCTACACGCTGGGCCTGACCCGTGGCCTCGCCACCAAGGACGGTTCACTGATCCACGTCGCCGCGGGTGAGCGCACCCTGGCGGTCGGCCACATCACGCTCGGACTCGACACCAACGCGTTTCCATTTCCGCTTTCGGAGTTCAAACAGTTCCTCCCCGCCGTCAATCAACGCGTGCGCGGCACGAGCGTCCGGCTGCGCGACCCGGGCCTGGGAGTGCCCTTGATCAGTGTCACCGGGAACGAGAAGTCCCTGCCCATCATGCCGGGCCTGCCGGCCACCGTGTTTCTGAGGGTCGGCGGGGACCTGCGCAGCCTGGCTGACGGTTCGGCCACGGGCACGCTCGATTTGTTCGCCACGTTCTCCGAAACCGTCACGCGGGTGGGCGACCGGCCGATTCCGTTGCAAACCGACGTCACGGCGCCGCTGGCCTGGTCGTTGCAAGATTCGCCGTTGTGGGACCTGGGCCTGGCCCAGTTTCTTTCCGGCATTGAGCGATTCAAGAGCGGCACCTATCTCACGCAGCCGTATCAGCCCGGGCGCATTCCGGTGGTCTTTGTGCATGGCACCATGAGCAATCCGCTCTGGTGGGCGGAAATGTGGAACACGTTGCGGAGCGATCCGGCGTTGCGCCGGAACTTTCAGTTCTGGGTCTATCTCTACAACACGGGCAACCCGCTGACCTATTCCGCGGCCAACTTCCGCGACTCGATCAGCGACATGGTTCGCGCCCTCGATCCCGCCGGCAAAGACCCGGCGTTGCGGCAGATGGTGATCGTTGGCCACAGCCAGGGCGGGCTGCTGACGAAGCTGGCGGTCACCGATACCGGTGATGCCCTCTGGCGGGCCGCTGGCGGGGCCGCGCTCGACACCTCCAAGCTGACCCCCGAAGAGGCGGCGTTGGTCCGCCGCGTGACCGTTTTTGCGCCGTTGCCCTTCGTCCATCGCGTCGTCTTTATCTGCACCCCGCATCGCGGCAGCTATCTGGTCAAGTCGTGGGTCCAGGCGCTCGCCCGGCATTTCATCCACCTCCCCGGCGAGGTCGTGAGCGTCAGCAACGATTTGCTCCGCGTGTGGGCGCCCAAGCGTGCGCTGGCCAGACTCCGCGCCGAAATTCCCACCAGCATCGACAGCATGTCGCCGAATAATCACTTGCTGCTCGCCCTCGCCGATCTCCCCGTTGCCCCCGGCGTGGCCAGCCACTCGATCATCGCGGTCCGTGGCAACGGCCCGCCCGCGACCGGCGATGATGGCGTGGTCAAATACACGAGCGCGCACGTGGATTACGCCCAATCCGAGTTCATCGTGCGCTCCTGGCATTCCTGCCAGGGCAATCCCTTCACCATCGAGGAAGTCCGCCGCATCCTGCTCGAGCATTTGCACACGCTGCCCGCCGGCACGCTGCCATCGCCGCAAACCGACACTCCATGAACGCCCCACACGGCCACCACATGTCACCGGAGGACTTCCGCCGCTGGGGCCACGCCGTGGTGGATTGGATCGCCAATTACCAGCAGCGCGTCGCCACCCTCCCGGTCCTCGCCCGCGTCCAGCCCGGCGAAATCCGCGCCCGCCTTCCGCCGGTGCCGCCCCAACAGGGCGAGCCGTTCGACGCGATTCTCGCCGACGTGGACCGATTGATCCTGCCCGGCATCACGCACTGGCAATCGCCCAACTTTTTCGCGTTCTTCCCGGCCAACACCTCCGGCCCGGCGATTCTCGGCGACCTGCTTTCATCGGGCCTCGGAGTCCAGGGAATGCTGTGGGCCACCAGCCCGGCCTGCACCGAGCTGGAAACCCACGTGCTCGACTGGATGGCGGACATGGCCGGCCTGCCGGCGCACTTCAAATCCAGCGGCACCGGCGGCGGCGTGATCCAGGACAGCGCCTCCAGCGCCGCGCTCTGCGCCGTGCTCGCCGCGCGCGAGCGGGCCACCGGCTTTCAAAGCAACCGGCGCGGCGCGGATGGCCGGCTCGTGGCTTATACCTCGAATCAGGCGCACTCCTCCATCGAGAAGGCCGTCGGCATCGCCGGGCTCGGGCGCGAGAACCTGCGCTTTGTCGCGGTGGACGATCGCTTTGCCCTGCGGCCCGGCGACCTCGCCGCGCAAATCGCGGCCGATCGCTCCGCCGGCCGCGTGCCGTGCTTTGTCGCCGCCACGATCGGCACCACGTCGTCGAACGGCCTCGACCCGCTCCCCGCCATCGGACGTCTGTGCCGCGAACAGGGGCTCTGGTTGCACGTGGACGGCGCGATGGCGGGCGTGGCGGCAGTGTGTCCCGAGTTCCGCTGGATTCAGGCGGGGATCGAACTGGCCGACAGCTACGCCTTCAACCCGCACAAGTGGATGTTTACCAATTTCGATTGCGACTGTTTCTATGTTGCGGATCGCGCCGTCCTCATCCGCACGCTGAGCATCCTGCCTGAATACCTGAAGAACGAGGCGACGCAGTCCGGCGCGGTGATTGACTATCGCGACTGGCAGGTGCCACTGGGCCGCCGTTTCCGCGCGTTGAAACTCTGGTTCGTCATCCGGCACTACGGTGTCGCCGGCCTGCAGCACCACCTGCGCGAACACATCCGGCTCGCCCAGGATTTTGCGAAGTGGATCCAGGCCGACGCGCGGTTTGAACTCGTCGTGCCGCCGCCGCTGAATCTTGTGTGTTTCCGGCTGCGCGGCGACGACGAACCGAACCGCCGCCTGCTCGAACAGCTCAACGCCGGCGGCCGGCTTTACCTGACGCACACGAAGCTGAAGGACCGGTTCGTCCTCCGCCTCTGCGTCGGTCAGACGCACACGGAGGAAGGCCACGTCCGCGCCGCCTGGGACCTCATCCGCGCCACGGCGGAATCCCTGGTCTGAGAAAGGCCGCGGCCACGGGCCCGCTGGATGCCGGCGGGAGGAATGCGGGAGGAATGCGCTTGCCAGTCCGGTCGGGCGCGGCGAAAATGAAGACGGTCGGACGACCACGTGGAAGGGTGGCTGAGTGGTTTAAGGCACCTGACTCGAAATCAGACGTAGGCGCAAGCCTACCGGGGGTTC
This sequence comes from Verrucomicrobiota bacterium, assembly GCA_050012855.1. Taxonomy (GTDB): domain Bacteria; phylum Verrucomicrobiota; class Verrucomicrobiia; order Limisphaerales; family J093; genus JAJXZJ01. The sequence continues at coordinate 22,525 of JBEKGJ010000031.1, forward strand.
GAATCCCTCCCCTTCCGCCATCTTCATGAAATGCCCGCCATAAAGATGATGGCGGTGGATTTCATTTCACGACTTGGCCTGCTCCGAGTCGTTGTGATCGGGTGAGCGATGCCACGTTCCACTGGTTCCCTTGCCGGGGTTGTCGGGCTTTCCACGGAAACGCCTTCATACGTGGCGGCGCATGATCATCGCACCGGTGAGTTTGAAAACTGGCGCGGCGGATTTTGATTCGGCGATCATCGAGGACCAACCGACACGGTAACGTGCCCAAGCAGGAGAACGTGGATTCGATCTTCCGGCGTTGGCAGCAGCGACGTGGCGTTCGCAACCTCCCGCCCCAAGCGTTGACTCAAATGAAAAGGTAACCGGCGGGTTTGCCCCACCACCTTCGCCGACATTTGCCTCTTGCATATTCACCATCAATTGGTGATTATTTCACCGTGATTCGGCGACACATTCAGGATTTGACCCGCCGCGCCATGACGGACACCCCGGTCGTGCTGCTCAACGGCGCGCGGCAGACCGGCAAGACCACCCTGGCTCAGGCCATGGCGGCCGGGGCCGCAGCCCAGTACTTCACGTTCGATGACTCTGCCACGCTCGCCCTCGCCGCTGGCGACCCGTCCGGATTCATCCGCAATCTCACCGGCTCCGTCGTCCTCGATGAAATCCAGAAGGTCCCGGAGTTGTTTCCGGCCATCAAACTTGCGGTGGACCGGGACCGCCAACCGGGGCGCTTTCTGGTGACCGGTTCGGCCAACGTGATGACCCTGCCTCGCCTGTCCGAATCGCTGGCCGGGCGCATGGAGATCATCCCGCTGTTCCCGTTCTCAGCCGGTGAACTGGCGGGTGCAGTCGAAGGGTTCTTGCCCCGGCTTTTCGCCGGCACCATCGCCCGGTCGAAGACCACCTCGTCGCGCAAGGACATGACGGCACGATTGACCCGTGGCGGATACCCGGAAGCCACCCAGCGAGGGGCCGACGACCGCCGGGCGGCATGGTTTGCCGCCTACATCTCGACGATCCTGCAGCGTGACGTGCGCGACCTGGCCCGGGTGGACGCCCTCCACAGCCTGCCGAATCTGCTGAAGTTGCTGGCCGCCCGCGCGTCCGGGTTGCTGAACCTCGCCGACGTGGGCCGCGACGCCGGTCTGCCCCACACGACGCTGACCCGGTATCTGGCCTTGCTGGAAACCGTGTTCCTCGTTCACCGCCTGCCGGCCTGGTCGCGCAATCTGGGTCAACGCCTGGTCAAAGCACCCAAGCTGCACCTGGTGGACACCGGTCTCGCCTGTCACTTGATCGGCGCGGATGCTCGACGCTTGTCGGAAGATCGCCCTCTGCTGGGACGGTTGCTGGAGAGTTTTGTGGTGGGCGAGCTCCGCAAGCAGATCTCCTGGACTGATCCGCGAACGGCGCTTTACCATTTTCGTACCGCCACCGGTTCGGAAGTGGATGTGGTCCTGGAGAAACTCGACGGTTCGGTGGCAGGGATTGAAGTCAAGGCCAGCGCCACCGTGGCGGCATCGGACTTTGCGGCGCTCAAAGCTCTGCGCGATCAACTCGGCAAGCAATTCCGCGCCGGAGTGGTGCTCTATCTGGGCGATCAAATCGTGCCGTTCGGCGACAAGCTCTGGCTGGTTCCGGTGCCGGCGCTGTGGGAACCGTGAATTGGCAAAGGCAACCCCATGCTCCCCGACGCAAATTGATGAGCGATGTCGGAGGTCTGCTCCAAGATGGTTGCTACGCATGGCTCACTCAGGTAGCGGCAGGTGGCGAATCCCCCCCCTTGTGGACTTGATCATGACCTGGCAGTGGGGGCGCAAAAGGCTCCCCTTTCGCCATCCGTTTCAAGAAATCCAATCCAAACGCACCGCGAAACACACGATGCCTCGTCATGGGCCTCTCTGGTTTTCTTCATGTATTTGGCGCCCGCATCAATTCGTCAGCCAGCCCGGCGGCGAGCGCTTGTTCTGTGGTGAGCCGGAAATCCAGCCCCCGCCATCCGCAAAGGGTGCCGTCAGCAGTTTGAGGAATGCACGGTGGTTACCCCCCGCGGCGTTTTCGAACGACACGGACATGACGCAGAACGGCGGTGGAGGAAGGCGGGAGCCGCATTGCAGCATCCCGCCACCAAAGCGAAATGGGTTTAGGTCCGGCGGCAGCCGGCGCATCCGGCGTCCTTGAGCATGATGGCGCCGGTGGGGCAGACCTCGGCGGCGCGCCGCGCGGATTTGCGCAGGGCCTCCGCCATGGGCTTGCCGAACGGGACGGCGACGGCCACCTGGAACCCTCGTCCGACGAACGAAACCCCCAACGCTTCGCCCGCCTGGGCCGCCACCTGCACGCAGGCGCCGCAGAGGATGCACTTGCCCGGCTCGAAGACGATCTCCGGGTGGGAAACTTCCCGCGCAAAATGGCGGTGCTCGCCGACAAAGCGCTGCGGGTCCGCCCCGTAGTCGGTCGCCTGCTGGCGCAGCCGGCAGGGGATCGCCTTGCCGCAGCCGCAGCCCAGGCAGCGACGCGCCTCGCGGGCCGCGGTCTCGGGCGGGAAGCCGAGTTCGACTTCCGCGAACGTGGTCCGCCGCTTTTCCCGCGGCAGGTGCGGCATCGGCGCGCGCGGGCTTTGCTCAATTCCCCGCAACATCACGGCGAGTTCATCTTCGCTGAGCTTGCCCATCAGGACGTTGATCAATTCAGGTGCTCCGATGACTTTCTTCCCGGCGAGATATTGGTCGAGGGACGCGGCGGCGAGCTGGCCGGCGGCGACCGCGCGCACGGCGAGGTCCGGCCCGGTGACCGCGTCGCCGCCCGCGAACACGCCGGGCAGGTTCGTAGCCAGGGTCAACGGGTCCGCAGCGATGCCCCACTTGGACAAAGTCAGGTTCGCCGCGCTTAGAGCGGTCGCGTCCACACTTTGCCCGATGGCGGCGATGACGCACGTGGCCGGGACCGCGAATTCCGAACCCCGGACCGGCACCGGACGGGCGCGGCCGGTTTCATCCGGCGGCCCCAATTCCATTCGCAGGCAGGTCAGGGTCAGCTTTCCCTCCCGTCGCTCGAGCCGCACCGGGGCGATGAGGAACTCGATTTGGACGCCCTCCGCCTCCGCCGCCTCGACTTCCTCCATGAGGCAAGGCATCTGGCGCCGGGTGCGACGGTAGAGCACGCGCACGGATTGGGCGCCCAGCCTCACGGCGCAACGGCTGGCATCCATGGCCGTGTTGCCGCCGCCCACGACGATCACCTCGCTGCCGACCACCGGCGGCGGTCCGTCGGTGAGCCGTTCGAGAAACCCGAGCGCTGGCACGGCCAGTTCTTCGCCCGGGCAACCCAGGCCGCGCGAACCTTGGGCGCCGATCGCCAGAAACACCGCGTCGAACTCCCGGCGCAGGTCGTCCAGCGTGAAGTCGCGGCCGAGCCGCTGGCCGGGGCGGAACCCGGCCCCGAGTTCGCGGATGGCGTTGATTTCCCCGTCGAGCACGCGGCGCGGCAACCGAAAGGCGGGGATCCCGTAGCGCAACATCCCGCCGGGGTGCGGGTGCGCGTCGAACAGCACGGCGCCATGACCCCGGCGCAGCAGGTTAAACGCCGCCGCCAACCCGGCGGGGCCGGCCCCGACGATGGCCACCCGCTTGCCGGTGGGCGGCTCCTTGCGTGGCGCGAGGGGCGGCTCCGAGGGTGGCCGATGGTCGGCGGCGAACCGGTGCAGGTTGCGAATCGAGAGCGCATCCTCGACGTCGCACTGGCGGCACCGCTGCTCGCAAAGCCGCGGACAAACGCGCCCCAGTGATGCCGGCAACGTGAGGCCGTCGGTGACCAGATCGGCGGCAGCGCGGTCGTCACCCGCAGCGATCCGCGCGATGAAGTTGGGGATGTCCAGCCGGGCCGGGCATCCTGTGCGGCAGGGCCCGATGCAGTCGCCCGCGTGGTCGGAGAGCAGGAGTTCGAGAGCCGTCTTGCGCAGGGCGCGCACCACGTCCGAATTGGTGATGACGGTCATCCCCTCGGCGGCGGGCATGGCGCAGGAGGGCCAGACATTGGGCCGGCCCTGGATCTGGACGGCGCAGAGAAAACAGGAGGCCGCCGGCTCGAAACCTTCGACATGGCAGAGGGTGGGAATGGCAATGCCCAGCTTGCGCGCCGCGCCGAGAATGGTGGTCCCCGGTTCGACCGAGACGGACTGGCCGTCAATGGCGAGATGGATCATGGGCGGGTGAAATCCGAAAGCCGAAGCGCGAAATCCGAAGGAATGCCGAAAGCCGAAAACCGAAAAATTCTGGCGCGTCGCGTGGTCATGGTCATTTCCGCCAAATGGCACCGAAAATCAGATTCAACTCCTTTGCTTCGCGCCAAAGTTCGCGGGCTTCGGAAGCCAGGCCCTCCTCGGCGGCCGCGATCATACGAAGAAAAAACATCGTCTCCCGGGATTCCTTGCGGCAGGTCCCGATGCGGAGCTTGAAGTCTTTGCCAGAAACGGCGCCGTCGGCCTCGCTGAAGTTCGCGCCGATGCTGGTCCCTGCCCCGACTAACTGAGCTATGAGCCGATCGTTGACCGGATTTCGAGGGATTGTCTTGGCGAAACGAATGATGGCCTCGCCAAACTGCGCCGTCCTGTCCTCTAAATCGTAAGCGTGCCTCTGGCCCTCGGACGGCGCATCCCGCAAGGCCATCTGTCCGTGGGTCTTCACGTCACCCCACGACCAGAATTCCGCACCCAGTGGTCCCACGCCCCCAATGTCTCCCCCGTCAGAATTCTGATTTCGGATTTCCTTCGGGTTTCGGATTTCGGATTTCGGATTCTCGTTCATACCACTTCCACCGCCCCCTCCGGGCACACCTGGCGGCACGAATCGCAGCGGGTGCATTTCTCCGTGTCAATCGTGTGCCGCGCATAGGGTGTCATCGGGATCGCGTCCACCGGGCAATGCTGGGCGCAAATCGTGCAGCCGGTGCAGTGTTCCAGCACGCGATAATTCAGCAGCTTGATGCACTTGCCGGCCGGGCAGCGGCCCTGGAGGTGCGCCTCGTACTCGTCGCGGAAGTACCGCAGCGTCGTCAGAACGGGGTTGGGCGCGGTCTTGCCCAGGCCGCAGAGACTTCCCTGGGTGACCTGGCGGGCGAGTTGTTCGAGTTCGAGCAGGTGCTGGGGGCGGGCCTGGCCAGCGCAGAGCAGTTCCAGCAGCTCGAGCATCCGCTTGGTGCCGATGCGGCAGAAGAGGCACTTGCCGCACGACTGGTTCTGGGTGAACCGGAGGAAATAGCGCGCGATATCCACCATGCAGGCGGTGTCGTCGAGCACCACCAGGCCGCCCGAACCCATGATCGCGCCGATCTCCCGCAGCGATTCATAGTCCACGGGTGTGTCCGCCAGGCGGGCCGGCACACAACCGCCGGAGGGCCCGCCGATTTGCACCGCCTTGAACTTGCGGCCGGCGGCCACGCCGCCGCCGATGTCCTCGACGATCTGGCGAAGGGTGGTGCCCATGGGAATCTCGATCAGCCCGGCCCGGCGCACCTTGCCCGCCAGGGCGAAGACCTTGGTGCCCTTGCTGGCCGCGGTCCCGATGCGGGCGAAGGCGGCCCCGCCGCGCCGGATGATCCACGGCACGAGCGCCAGCGTCTCGACGTTGTTGATGAGGGTAGGCTTGCCCCACAGGCCGGATTCGGCGGGAAACGGCGGGCGCAAGCGAGGCATGCCGCGCCGGCCTTCGACCGAGGCGATCAGGGCCGTCTCTTCGCCGCACACGAAGGCACCCGCGCCTTCCTTGATGGAGATGCGCAACGGATAATCACTGCCCAGCAGACGCTCGCCGAGCCAGCCGCGGCGCTCGCACTCAGCCAGGGCTGCCCGCACCCGCCGCAAGGCCTGAGGGTACTCATGGCGGATGTAGAAGATGGCCTCGTGCGCGCCGGCCGCGACGGCAGCGATGGCCAGCCCTTCGATGACCCGGTACGGAAACGACTCGAGAATCATCCGGTCCATGAACGCCCCCGGGTCGCCCTCGTCGCCGTTGCAGATCACATACTTGGTTTCGCCCGGCTGCTGGCGCACCAGGCGCCATTTCTGGCCGGTGGGAAAGCCGGCGCCGCCGCGGCCGCGCAGGCCGGATTCTTCAATGGTCTTGATGATCTGTTCCGGTGACAGTGGCGAACGAGCTGGCGGAGATCCCAACCCCGTAGGGCAGCCGTCTCCGGCGGCGAGCTCAGGCGGCGTCCCGCCGCTCGAACCAGCACCGGGCGCGACGCCCGCGCTGCGAGCTTCATGGAGAGCCTCCACGGTTCTTCGACCGCTCATTTGGGTCGTGAACCTGAGAGGAGGCTGCTCGGCGGTTGGGTTCGGAGTTCCGCCTTCAGGCGGCCCGAGCCGCGTAAACGCGGAACTCCAAACGGCAGGTTCATGAAGAGGGGGAACCCCGAGGCATTTGGCCAAAGCCGCAAACCCCTCGTGCGCGAGGCATTCATCCAGATCCAACGGGTCGAGCCGCCCGCAATGTTCCATGGCGATGTGGACCTGGCGGTCGAAAAACGCCCGTACCCCGGGGTCGCTCTCGTCCGCAGCCAGCCGCGCCGCGCCGTCGTTGTCATCGCTCAGCAAGCCGTCCAACGCCCGCGTCCAGAGTTGTGCGAAGCGGCGCGCGAAGCCGCTCGGCCGGAAGTGCGCGCGCATCAACTCCTCGGCCTGGCCGACCGTGAGCCCCGTGTACGTCATGCTCGGGCGGCCCGCTCCGGCGACCTCGATGATCGGCGTGCGATAGCAGGCCGCGACGCAGCCGACCCGTTTCACCGTTGCGTTGGCGCCGCTCTGCACCAGGCCCTGACGCAAGGCCTCGAAGACCCGATCCGTTCCTTTCGCCACGCAGCAGGAGTCGAGGCAGACCTTGATCTCGGCGCCTCCGACTCTGCCCCTGGGGGAGTTTGGGTCCGCTTTGGCGGCGGCGGTTCGCTGCCGGCCGGCGAGGAAACCGCTGATGGCGCCGGGCACTTTTTCGGCCGTCGCATAACCAATTGTTTCCTCCGCGATTCTTACCACCGGGGCCAGCGTGCAGCAGCCGAGACAAGCGACCCGTTCGAGAGTGAATCGCCGGTCGCGATCGGTGTGTGCGCCCTCGGGGATGCGCAAGTGGCGGCGCAAGGCGTCCTCGACCCGTTCGGCGCCGCCCACGTGGCAGGCCGTGCCGTGGCACATCTGCACGATGTACTGGCCCACCGGCTCGTGCCGGAACATGTCGTAGAAGGAAGACACGCCGGCAATCGCGGCGGGGGTGATCCGGCTCGCCTCGCAAACGCGGAGCAGCCCCTCACCCGGCAGGTAGCCATAATGGTCCTGCATCGCTTGGAGAATGGGAATGACCGACTCGGGCGCGCGCCCGAGCCGGTCCAGGGCATCATCCACGAATCTCAGGTCAACCGGCACGACGTTAAAGTCCAAAGTTCGAGCTTCATGTCAGTTGCTTCGTTCGCCCCAGGGCCGCCCTCCTCGTTATCTCCGCGCTCTGCTGCTTCCCGAGGCCTTTTCTTTCCTAGCCTGAGAACAATCCTGCCAGTCCCGCTTTGATTTCCTTCACCCTGGCTTCGGGCAGGTCTTCCACGCCGTGCAAAGGGATGATCGAGAAGGCCCACGTCTTGCTGCCGTGGTAAATCGCTTTTTCCACCGGGGGCGTGCATTGAAAACTGACGGCATAGCGGTCCACGCCTCCCCTGGCCAAACGGTACACGAACAGGTGCTCGTGGTGGCAGGCCACATACCACGTGTCGCACTCCAGTTGATGGAGCAGGAAGTGGGTGGCTTTGCTCACGTCCAGTTCGTGGCCCAGGGGCACATCAACTTTGTGCGCGTGATCCATGGTTCGCATCCCCAAGTAAGGAGGACCGCCGCTCGCGGCGAGCTCCATGTTCAACAAAAACCAGTTGGAGAAGCAAGCCTTAGTAAAACGCCTTCGGTGGCGCACCGTGCCCGCCGGGGGACAGTTGATGGGCAAGGTCCGCTCTGAAGTTCGGTTAATCGCCCGACTTGTCCCGGGCGTTGACGGTGTTGCCGAGATTCAGCCGCGGGCGCCGGTCGCGATCTGCCTCGGCGGTCAACGGATCTGCCCGCGGTCGGTTGTGGGTGGCGACGGGGCGGGCGCCAAGATACGCCGGGGCCCGCCGTCGCGTCCGCGGTAACCAGGCAGCCGCCCGGCTTGTCTCCTTCGGTGACCAGTCGCGCCGCGGGGAGGGCGGGCCGCATCCGGCTGGCGACGCGATGACATGAATCAAGATGATGAAGGGCATTTGATGGCCTCACCGAGAGGGGGGCGGTTCCTGCCCGGCCTCGTGGTGCTGTTCGTGGGCAGCGGCTGCGCGGCGCTGATTTACGAGATCGTCTGGCTCCAGTTGCTCCAGTTGGTCATCGGGCTGACCGCGGTTTCGCTCGGATTGCTGCTGGGGACCTTCATGGGCGGCATGTGCCTGGGCAGCCTGCTGCTGCCCCGCCTCGTCGCGCCGCACCGCCATCCGCTGCGGGTTTACGCGTTCCTGGAACTGGGCATCGGATTGATCGGTCTGGCGGTGCTGTTCGGCCTCCCCTGGCTGGCGCAGCTCTACACGGCGAAAGGCGGTTCCGGCCTGTCCGGCATGGTGCTGCGCGGCGCGGTGGCGGCGGTGTGTCTGCTGCCGCCCACGCTGTTGATGGGCGCGACGCTGCCGGCGATGGCGCGCTGGGTCGAGGCCACGCCGGCCGGGGTGTCATGGCTTGGCTTTTTCTACGGGGGCAACATCGCCGGGGCCGTTTTCGGCTGCCTGTTCGCGGGCTTTTATCTGCTGCGGGTTTCCAACATGGCCACCGCCACTTATGTCGCCGCGTCGCTCAACGCTGCCCTGGCGATCACTGCCCTGCTGCTGTCCGCCGTGTCCACCCATCGCCCCAAAGTGCCGACCGCCGAGGCGGATACTCCCGTCACGCTGCCGGGCCGACGACTCGTCCTGGTGGCGATCGGCCTGTCCGGCTTCGCGGCGCTGGGCGCCGAAGTCGTCTGGACGCGGCTGTTGTCGCTGATGTTGGGGGCGACGGTGTACACGTTTTCGATCATCCTCGCCGTGTTTCTGCTGGGGTTGGGGCTGGGCAGCAGTTTGGGCGCGCTGTTGGCGCGCTCGGTGGCGCGTCCGCGCGTCGCGCTGGGCGGGTGTCAGGCGATGTTGGCGGCGGCAACGGCGTGGACCGCATTTGCGATCACGCACTCGCTGCCCTACTGGCCGGTTAACCCGGCGCTGGCGCTGAGTCCGTGGTTCACGTTCCAGTTGGACCTGGCGCGGTGTCTGTGGGCGATTCTGCCCGCGGCGATTCTGTGGGGGGCGAGTTTTCCGCTGGCGCTGGCGGCGGTGGCGTCCGGGCGGCAGGATGCGGGGCGGGTGGTGGGCGGGGTGTATGCCGCCAACACTGTCGGTGCGATTCTGGGCGCGCTGGGGTTCAGCCTGGTGCTGGTTCCGCGGGTCGGCACGCAGGTGTGCCAGGAATTGTTGGTGGCGGTGCCGGCCGTGGCCGCGCTGCTGTTGTGGGGGCCGCGCGCCGGATGGTTGCGCCCGGGTGCGGGCGTGGCCGGCGGACCCGCCCAGCGCGCCGGCGGGATCGGGACCACGGTCAGAATCGTCGGTCTGGTGGGGGCGACGGCGCTGTTGGTGATGAGTGTGTCACCGGTGCCGTGGGGCGTAATGGCTTATGGGCGTTACATGGCAACGTTCACCAACCGGCTGGCGCCGGGGATCGTGGCCGAGAAGGACGTTCCCAGCGGCGGCGGACCGCCGGACATCTTCTGCACCTACGTGGGCGAGGGATTGAACGGTTCGGTGGCGGTGACCAAGTGGACGTCCGGTGTTCGCAATTTCCATTCGGCCGGCAAGGTGCAGGCGTCCACCGACCATCGGGACATGCGGCTGCAGCGATTGCTGGGGCATCTCTCCGCGCTGGCGCACCCCAAGCCGGAGTCGGTGCTGGTGGTCGCCTGCGGCGCCGGGGTCACCGCCGGATCTTTCGTCACCCACCCGGAGGTCAAACGCATTGTCATCTGTGACATCGAGCCGCTGGTCCCGCAGGTGGTGACGCCGATGTTCGAGCTCGAAAACCACGCCGTCCTCAAGGACCCGCGCACGCAGGTGGTGCTCGATGACGGCCGGCATTTCATCCGCACCACGAAGGAGAAGTTCGACATCATCACCTCCGATCCGATTGATCCGTGGGTGAAGGGCTGTGCGGCGCTCAACACGGTGGATTACTACGAGATGTGCAAGCAGCACCTCAACCCGGGCGGCGTCGTGAGCCTGTGGATCCCCCTCTACGAAAGCAACCCCGACACGATCAAGAGCGTCCTGGCCACGTTTTTCCAGGTCTTCCCGGACGGCATCTTGTGGAGCAACGACACCGACGGCGAGGGCTACGACGCGGTTTTGTTCGGGCAGGTCGGTCCGACGAAGATTGACCTCGATGCCTGGCAGGCGCGCTTGAACCGGAGCGATCATGCGCGGGTGAAGCAGTCGCTGGCCCAGGTTGGTTTCAACACGGCGGTGGATGTGGCGGCCACCTATGCCGTCCAGGCGGGCGATTTGCGCGAGTGGCTCGGGGATGCGCAGATCAACACGGACGCCAATCTGCGGCTGCAGTACCTGGCAGGGATGTGGCTGAATTCCTACCACGGGCGCGAACTGCTCACCGAAATCCGGCAATTCTACCGGTTTCCTAGCAACCTCTTTTCCGGCTCGAACCAGCGCCTGCAAATGCTCAAGTTCGAGCTCGAAAGTCCGCGGTCCCAACCTTAGCCGCAAGGGGTGTTCTTCGTCGGTGGTCCGAACGGAAGCCCAGCCGCGGCGCCATTACGGTGGCTGCCCGATGCTGGGCGTCCCGCAGACCAGCGGTCCACGACCCACCACCGATCAGAGCTTCACCAAGGCGGATATTGCTCGCTTTTCCCTTCGCTCCGCGGCCGGCGCCCGCTATCATCAACGACTGGAAAAACTGCTTTATGAAAAACGCGACGTTCGTCCTCCGGCGCCTGGCCACCACCGCCACGCTCGGTCTGGCGCTGGGAATCCTGGCCAACCGCGTCTGCATTGGTGCGCCGGAGCGGCCCTTCCGCCCGCCCGCGGTGCCCTTGGTGACCTTCGATCCCTACCTGAGCATCTGGTCGGAGGCGGATCGGCTGACCGACGATCCGACCCGCCACTGGACCCGCCGCGAGCACTCGCTCGTCAGCCTGATCCGCGTGGACGGGCAGGTTTTTCGGCTCATGGGGAACAGTCCGAAAAGCGTTCCCGCCCTGCCGCAGGTCGGTTTGCAAGTCACGCCCACCCGCAGCATCTATGAGTTCGACGACGCGAAGGTCCATGTCACGCTCACGTTCATGACTCCGGCGCTGCCGCACGATCTGGATGCCTTTGCGCTGCCGCTGAGTTACCTCACGTGGCAGGTCCGCGCGGTTGACGGCAAACCGCACGCCGTTTCGTTTTACGACAGCACCAGTTCCCAACTCGTAGTGAACCAGCCCGGCGAAAAGGTGGCATGGGCCCGCGAGCGGCTGGGCGATTTGACGGCGCTCCGCGTGGGCACGGTGGAACAGGCGGTCGTCGGATCGGCCGGCGACGACCATCGCATCAACTGGGGTTACGCCTACGCCGTTGCGCCGAGCGCCCAGGCCGCCGCGGCCATCGGCGGGCACCAGGCCCTGGTCAACGCCTTCGTCGCCGGCGGCGCGCTCCCGCCCCAGGACGACGCGCGGATGCCGCGGGCGGTGAACGAGGACGAGCCGGTCATGGCCTTCGTCTTCAACCTCGGTAATGTCGCTGCCGCGCCCGTGACCCGCCAGGTCATCGTCGCGTACGATGAGATTTACGCGATCAAGTATTTCGGCCAAAAACTGCGGCCTTACTGGCGGCGCAACGGGGCCACGGCGGCGGTCATGTTGCCGCAGGCGGCGCGCGATTACCCGCAGCTCGCCCGGCGCTGTGCCGGGTTCGACGAGCAACTCATGGCGGATGCCACGCGCGCAGGCGGCGCCAAATACGCCCAGATGTGCGCCCTCGCTTATCGTCAATGCGCCGCCGCCTGCGGTCTGGCCGCCGACGCCCACCGGCAGCCGCTCTTCTTCACCAAGGAGAACACCAGCAACGGCGACATCGCCACGGTGGACGTTTTCTTCCCGATGGACCCGCAGTGGATCCTGCTCAGCCCCACGCTGGCCAAGGCCACGCTCGTACCGATCCTGAGCTACGCCTCCTCGTGGCACTGGCAGTTTCCCAACGCACCGCACGACCTCGGCACCTACCCCATCGCCCGCGGCACCGATGACGGCGGCGAAGGCATGCCGGTCGAGGAAAGCGGCAACATGCTCATTCTTTGCGACGCGGTCGCGCAGGTTGACGGCAACGCCGCGTTCGTCTCCCCGTGGTGGCCGAAACTGACCCAGTGGGCGCATTATCTGGAACAGTATGGCCTCGATCCGGAGAACCAGCTCTGCACCGACGACTTCATGGGGCATCTCGCCCATAACGCCAATCTCTCGGTCAAGGCGATCCTCGGCCTGGCCGCGTACGGCGATTTGTGCCGGCTGCGCGGCGACCAGGCCGGCGCGGTGAAGTACCAGCAACTCGCGAAAACCGATGCCGCGCATTGGATGAAAGTGGCCGCCGAAGGTGACCATTATCGCCTGGCTTTCGACCGGCCGAACACCTGGAGCCAGAAGTACAATCTCGTCTGGGACCGCCTTCTCGGTTTGAACGTCTTTGCCCCCGAGATCGCCGACCAGGAAGTGGCCCACTACAAGAGAATGATGCAGCGCTACGGTGTGCCGCTCGACTCCCGGACGAAGTTGACCAAGACGGATTGGTCCTTCTGGAGCGCCACGCTGGCCCGGAACCAGGCCGACTTCGAGGCGTTGATCGCGCCCATCCACGACTATCTCAACGAAACCACCGCGCGCTCGCCCTTCGTGGATTCCTATGTCACGGACGACGTCCACAGCGATGGCATGCACGCCCGGCCGGTCATCGGCGGCGTCTTCATCAAAATGCTGGCCGACCGCGCGCGGTGGATGAAATGGGCGCGAGGCGATCGGATGAAGGTCGGCAACTGGGCGCCGTTGCCGGAGCCGCCCAAGGTCGTCGAGGTGGTGCCGACCTCGCAGAAGACGGCCTACGCGTGGCGTTACACGACCCGAAAACCGGCGGCCGAATGGGCGCAGGCTGGCTTCGATGCCTCTGCCTGGAAGGAAGGTCCGGCCGGCTTCGGCACGTCGGGCACGCCGGGCGCAGTGGTCGGCACCACGTGGAACACGGACGACATCTGGCTGCGGCGCGAGATCACCATGCCTCCGGGCCGGTATTCCCATCTTCAATTCTCCGTGTATCACGACGAGGACGTGGAGATTTACGTGAACGGTGTCCTGGCGGCGACCGAAGCGGGCTTCACCACCGGTTACGTGCCCCTGGACATCCGGCCCGAGGCGTTGGCACAACTCAAAGCCGGCGCCAGGGTCACCCTGGCAGTCCATTGCCACCAAACCAGCGGCGGCCAGAACATTGACGTGGGTTTGGTCAACGTGGTCGGAGGCAAACTGTAGCCGCCTGCCGGGTAGTTGACGCAGCCCCAGGAGAGCAGGGTCGGAGAGTATGCCGGGGCCGCGATTGATCGGTGCGGCGTCGGTAAGAGACTGACCAGTTTGTGGGCACCGGCAGACCTGCTGGAGACTGGGCGGCGGTCAAACTCCCCCGCGCCCGGGATTGGGATGGTTCCGCGGCTCATCGGTCGTTTCTTACTGTTTCCTTAAGGTGGCCGCAGATAGACTGGCCACAAAGCAATGAAACCGCGAAGGACCCTTCCCCGCCTCCGCCCTGAGCTCGCTCGCACCCTGGCGTTGACGGGAGCGACGGGGCCAGTCAGAGTTGCCCCACGTCAGTTCGTGGTGGAACATCGCCCTTCTCGGATCTCCACTCGCGCTGGACCCGGCCAGCGTCCTGTCCAAGGGGAACTTGGCCGCAAGAACATTGTTCATTGAGCAAGTTTATTTGCTTCGAGTGCCGGGGCTCGGCTGCGACATCCGATCAACCGGCAGCTTGTTTGAAACATGGCACTTTGTGTGCTTGAATGTTGAAAAGAATGCATTACTCCGTGAAACACGAGGCGGGGTTTTATACCCTCGGCAGGCGCAATTCGCCAGGGGAGAGATTCAGGCCGCGCGACCCGTGAAAACAGCTTTTCCCATCGAGACGACCCCTTCCGTGGTGAACCCCCGGTGTTTCATGGGGCCGTTCTCCATGAATGGCCGTCGGGTTGGTCATCATGCTCACGGAAGCGTGATCTGAGGTTATGCTCGAACGCAGAGTCACATTGGTTGATGTGAGGACGGGGGCGGTGCGCAACGGGAGCAACCCTCCTGCCCTCTCAAGCGCCTTGGGCCCGTGGGTCGGCCTGCTGCTGGAACACCATGTCTCGGGGGGCGCCCGGGACTGGAATCAGGTGGCGCCCCGCGAGCACGTGTTGCTGTTAGGGCTTCGTCGTCCCGTCACGCGGTGTCTGCTGGATCACGGATGCACCCGCACCGTCGAATTCAAGCCCGGTCAGATCATGTTCCATCCGGCGATGGTTCCCTTCTCCTTCCGCAGCGCCGACGTGGGCGAATTCCTGCTCCTGGCGCTTGATTCGACGTTTGTTCGCCGGGTGGCTTACGACCTGCTGCGCGTGCCGGACTTGCTGGAATGGCAAGCCGTCGTCGCGCTGGAGGATGCGGTGATCTCCTCGGTCATGATCGCGATGAAGGAGGAGGTCGAGAGCGGCTACCCGGGGGGGCGCAGCTATGGCGAAATGCTGGCCGCCGCCGTGGTGGCCCGGCTGTTGAGCCGCTATTCCACCGTCCATGCGCCGGGACCGCCCGCCGGCGAACGCCTGTCCCACCTGCAACTGCGACGGGTGACGGACTACATTCAGGCCAACCTTGGGCAGAACATCCCGCTGGCCAAACTCGCCGCCGTCGCGGGCATCAGTCTCTTCCACTTTGCGCGGCTTTTCAAGCAAACCACGGGCTGCGCGCCCCACCAGTACCTCATCCGGTGCCGTGTTGAGCGGGCGCGGCAACTGCTGCTCGACGGTCCCGGAAATACCGCGGATGTCGCGCTCAACGTGGGTTTTTGCGACCAGAGTCATCTCACGATGCATTTCCGCCGCGCGTTTGGGGTGGCGCCCAAACAGTTTCAAAAGGCCGGCGCCGTTTGTCCCTCGCCCTAGTCTCTTCCTGCGTCCGGGAAATCTGTGTCTGGTGGCGATAGGTTGGGGGAGCGCGGGCGTCTCGCCCGCTGTTCGCCGCGTCTCGCGGCGAACTTGGCGACCGCGCCTGACGACGGGACGCTTTCCTCCGCGGGTGTCCGTTGGCCGGCCGACGGCGGGACGCCGTCGGCTGCGCCCGAGACGGGGCGCGCTCCCCTTTCAAACCGCGGCCCAGCATCCGCGCCCCACCGTTCGCCCCTCGCCCTGCGCACTTGGCCACTCGCATCTCGCACTTCGCCCCTCGCATGGCGTGCGATCTCCGCAAGATTAAGACGGATTTAGCAAGCACCTACAAGAAACGGATCGAATGCCGGACTAGCCTGTGGGAAATCGTGGCAGAAGAACGGCATCCATTCCATGCACGGAAACTTGTTTCTGTGGCTGCGCGAACCGTGTGTGTGCGGCGATGCTGTTTTTCTGCCCCGACATCAAACCATCGAACAAAGGTGAGCAGTTTATGAAGAAACAAACTCGAACCAGACTAGGTTGGGTGGGGAGTAGTCTCCTCTGTTTGGGAGCCGTCATGGGCCTCCAGGCAGGGACCTTCTCCACCGACTTCAACGCCAGTAGTTCAACCAACCTCCTGGACTTCTGCGGCACGGAGTGGGATGGGGTGACCACGGCCAATACTGGGAGTACCGTTTGGGCGCCAAGCGGCGGTGCCGGCCCCATCGGCAACACGGCGGCCGGCCCGGTTCTGGGCGTCCCCGGTGACGGCTACCTGCAAATCACCATGGCCAGTGTTCCGGATGGCGGCGGCTTTAACACGACTTACATGTGCGGCGGCGTCCTGTTCAAGGATTTCGACGCCGGACTCGTCGTGGCCGGCTTCACGTTCGAGTGCGATCTGCGCATCGGCAACGGCAACGCCAATCCCGCCGATGGTTTCAGCATCAGCTATATCCGGAATACCGACCCGGTCCTGCTGGCGCTCAACGCGGGCGACACGTTGCCCATGATGAACAACAAGGTTTCGGCCAATGGCGGGCAGTTTTCCGACAACGGCAGCAGCGGCGACCTCAGCCTGATGGAGGAAGGGACGCAAACCGGTCTGAGCATCGGCTTCGACATGTGGCAGAGCGGCGCTTACACCATGCCGCCGGCTGCTCCGGCCGTGGGCAAGGAACTGCCCGGACTCGCCACCGACACCATCGGTCTCGACATCCGTGTGGATAACGTGCTGCAGACCACGATCAACATGCCCAACGGGACCACGCAGGAAGGCGCCCCTACCGCCACCGCCGCCACGGCCACGGATCCGACCGCCA
Source organism: Verrucomicrobiota bacterium (assembly GCA_050012855.1). Lineage (GTDB taxonomy): Bacteria > Verrucomicrobiota > Verrucomicrobiia > Limisphaerales > J093 > JAJXZJ01. The sequence goes on from JBEKGJ010000031.1 coordinate 39,079, forward strand.
TCGAAACCGGCGCCTTCGACGGAACGGGCAGCGAGACCAACCTGTTCTGGTGTCATTTCAAAGTGACATTGGACCAAACCGGCCTGATCAATGTGTGGTGGAAGAACACGCAGATTCTCACGAATTTCCAGAGCGTGTACGCTCCATCGCCGGGGCGCCTCCTCATGGCGGCCCGCGTGGGTGGCAATACGGCGAACATTGACGTGGACAACGTCCAGATCACGACGATTCCCTCAAGCGTGTTTGTGATCGGCAGCGCCACCTCTTCCGGTCCAACCACGTTCACGCAGACCATCAGCGACTCGGGTCAGTCCATTGTGAATTTGAGCACCGTCCAATTGTCGTTGAACGGCACGCCGATTACGGCCGACCTGACGGTGACCAAGGACACCAATGGCACGACCTGGTGCGTTTACAATAACCCGGCGGTGCCATTTCCTTCCGGCTCGGTGAATACCGTGGTCGTCAAGGCCAGCGACGGCCTGGGCACCACCCTGTCGAGAACGAATACCTTTAGCCCCCCCGCCTACATTACCTTGGATCCGGCGACCGCCGCCACGGGCGTGGACACGGGCAAACCGGGCTTCACCCTGAAGATTTATCAGGTGGATTATACCGATGCGTTGGGGACCGTTCACGCCTCGGACCTCGCCACCACGACGGGCGACTGTGTTGCCGCGATGGAGCGCCAGCTCCACGGCGACGTGGGTGCGAACGTCGCCGACCTGTTCAACTACACAGGGCCGGGCGGGACTTTCAATGAAACCAAGGTCATCAACTACAACGCCGCCTCCGGCAACATTGGCGACTGGCCGGATGACGGCACCATTGACAACGGGAGTCCGTCGCCAAACGTGCCCGGTTTGCCCAGCGCCACCGCCCCTCGCGAAAGTGGCAACGATGACGTGACGATGCAGATCATCACCTACATCCAGTTCCCCGCCGCGGGCGCCTATACGATGATCTTTAGCAGTGACGACGGTTTCCGCATGACCACCGCCGCCAACCCGTTGGAGGTTCTCAAGTCGCAGATCGTGGCCCAGGCCGACTACGGCAAAGGTGTGGGCGATATAAGTGGAATGGTCTATGTTCCGCAAGCGGGCATTTATCCGTTCCGTACGATTTGGGCCAACGGCGGCGGCGGATGCAACCTGGAATGGACGGCGATCAATATTAATGGCGCGAAGGCGCTCGTCAACGACCTGAGCACGAACGTCTCCCTCAAGTCGTATGCGGTGAACAACGGCGCCATGCCGGCGGCCGTGTCGTTCATGGATCCGCCGGTCGGTAGTGGCCGTGCGCCGACGCCCGACAATCCGATCCGGGTGGACATCACGCAAGGCGCGAACACCGTCAGCGGCGTCAAGCTCATGGTTAACGGCACGGACGTCACGTCCGCCGCGACGATTACCGCGGGGGCGGTCACCAAGGTGGTTTATCAACCCAATCCGATCCTGCCGGTGAACAACACCGTAGTGATCAGCTTCAACGACGGCACGAACACCTACATTGGTACCAATACCTTCACCTGCGCCGGTGGCGTCGAGGTTCCGCCCAGCATGGCGCTCAACTCCGCCGACGTGGACACCTCGAAGCGCGGCTTCCTGATCCATACCTATCGGATTGCGGCCACGAACACCACGTCAGCCGCGGGGAACTGGACCGAGCCCGGCAATTCGACGACCTCCGGCGAGTATTTGGTCCGGGGCCTTTGGGGCTGGCCGAACAACGCTGACCTCAGCCTCTTCACCGGGCCGGGTTCCTCCTATGTGGAAACCCTGGCCATCAACTACAATGGTGGCTCTCGTGCCACCACCAATGACACATTCCTCACCGGTGGCAACACCGGCAGCTACCTGGATGACGGGACGATTGACGGCCTGCCCGCGTCACCCAACATGCCCGGCATCGTTTTCAATGCCAACCTGCCGGACGGTGGCATTGATGATTACGCCTTGGAAATCCGCACCGTGCTCGACCTGCAGCCCGGCTACTATCAGATGGGCGTGAACAGCGATGACGGCTTCCGCCTCATCGTGGGCGATGGCAAGGAAGCCTTCACGTTCCCGGTCGTCGCGGGCGAATACAACGGCGGTCGGGGCACCGATAACTGGGGCTTCACCCGGTTTGCCATTCACATCACCAAGGCGGGCCTGTATCCGTTCCGTCTGCTCTATGAGGAAGGCAACGGCGGCAACAGCGTCGAGTGGTTCCAGCTCAGCAATCCGGCGTTCAATGGCGTCACCTCGCAGTGGTTCCCGGATCTAGATGGCAAGACGCTGATCAACGACACGACGGACAACGCGAACGCCATCAAGGCCTATCAGTATCCGGTCAACAGCACGGGACCGACCTACGTGAAGAGCTTCGCGCCGGGTCGCAGCAGTTGGGACACCGCGGGCAGCATGGGCCGGGCCGGCCAGGATGCCACGGTGACCGCCGTGTTGGTTGACGGTTCGACCCCGGTGGACACCACCAAGGTTACGATGACGATCAACGGGACCGCCGTGACGCCGGCGGCGAACAAGTCGAGCGGGACAACCACCGTCACCTACAAACCGGCGGGCGGTTTCGCCATGGGCAGCACGAACAACGTGGTGCTGGGCTTCACCGACCGCACGGTGGCCTGGACGTTCATCGTCGGGTTGCCGGCGACACCGACCTTCTGGATTGAATCGGCGGACTTCGACTACAACGGCGGCCAGACGCAGGCGGCGGCGAGTGTCATGCCGTATGCGGGTGGCGCGTATGCGGGGCTGGGCGCAGTGGCCGGCACCGACTACAACGGCCCGAATGACGGCGACAATCCGTGGTATCGCTACCCGAACACCCTCAAGGTGCCGGTGAGCGTTGCGACGGACTATGACCGCGGTGGTGGCGAAGTAGTGGTGGATTACCGCCTGGGCTGGATGGGCAGCGGCCATTGGTACAACTACACCCGCACCTTCCCGGCGGGCAATTACAACGTCTATGCGGCGCTCTCCAGCGGCAGCGCTGGCGACACGGTCGGTGCCGACCTTAAGGATATGACCGGTGGTGCCGGCACGGTGCTGGGCGCGTTCAGCGGCCAGGTTGGCTTCGGTGGCGGTTGGGGCAACAACAACCTCTTCCCGTTGAAGGACGCGGCCGCGACCAACTCGATCGTGTCCCTCGCCCTCAGCGGCACCAGGACGCTGAGGTTTGACAGCAACGGTGGTGACTGGGACTACATGCTGTTCACGCCGGCGACCGCCGCCGCGCCGAAATTCACCGGCATCACGGTGGATGCGAGCGGCAACGTGACGATCACCTGGACGGGTAGCGGCACGCTGCAAGTCACGACGAGCCTGACGGCGCCGGTCACATGGAGTGACGTTTCGGGCGCAACCAGTCCTTACACCGTGACGGCAGCCCAGTTGCCGGGCAAGACGGTGTTCGCTCGGATCAAACAGTAAGCATCTGAGCAGTTGATTCACGGAGACCGGGGTTCGCCCCGGTCTCCTTTTCGGGCCCGGCGGAACCTACCGTCGGGCCTGTTTGCGGCCAGGGCTTGGTTTGGTTTTACAGGGGGAGTCCCGGCCGGTTCCAACACAGCAGCCTCGATAACGTCCGGGTGACAATGAGAGTGTCGGTGTTAATTCGGCACACATCATGCTAGTTTTGCGGGGAGGTTGTTGAGCACTGCTGATATCCAAGATGAACACCCAGGAACGAATCGGTCGTCATGCGATTTCCCGGCAGATCCGCACTCTGATCCTCGCCCAATGTTCATCCACCCGGCAGCAACTGGCCTCCCTGCTCGGCCTCGAGTCGGACCTTGAGATGATCGAGCCCTCCGCCGCGCCGCTGGGCATCGCGGAGCTGATTGCGCAGAACCGCCCGGATCTGGTGCTGTTCGAAGTGACCGGGGAGGGTTCGGCTGACCTGCTGGAGTTGCAGGCGATGGACCCGGAGTCCCTGCCGGCCTTGATCGTCATGGCTCCCTCCTCCGGGCACGCCCTGGCGGCGTTCGATGCTCACGCGGTGGACTACTTGCTGACTCCGCTCCAGCCAGGCCCGGTGAAACGAGCGCTCCAGCGGGCCCGTGAATGCCTGGAGTTGCGCGACCGCCGGCGGGTCAGTACTCCGCGGATGCATCTGCTCGAGGACATCGAGTCGGTGCCCCACTATTTGACCCGGATCAGCGTGAAGCAGGAGGACCGGGTGTTGTTTTTGAAAGTGGATGACATCGCGTGGATCGAAGCACTGGACAATTACGTGATCCTGCACGTGGGCCGGCAGCGCTTCACCTTGCGGGAGCGGTTAAGCGCGCTGGAAGCGGCGCTCGATCCGGACCAGTTTTTCCGGATCAACCGGTCGGCCTTGATCAATCTGGGTTACCTCTCCGAGTTGCGGGCGATGTTCAAAGGCGAACACCTCGTCGTGCTGCGGGATGGCTCGCGCCTTCCCCTCACTCGGGAAGTGCACGAGCTGGAGGATTTGTTGAAGTTCGCCTGAGTCGCGACCTGCGCGGCCACGCCGCCTCGCTGCCTGGCCCACTCGCCTCGGGATCCTCGATCACCGCCGGCCCTGCCTCAAAGCATTCTCGGAGGTCCTGTCCAGGTCCCCACGCCGGAACTTCCCTCCCGAGTCAACCCGCCCCGGACCCGACGAGCCTGAAGTGGCTTGTTCTTTTTCCCGTTTCCTGGGACCTTCGTTTTCAAGCCTGACCAATCGGATCAGGCAGCTTTCTGCGAACGATGAAATCGCTTACCGAGCATCTTTGGTTCGAGGTTCCCAACCGGCGCGGGTTTGTCAACCTCACGGGCACCGTGGAGGATCTCGTGCGGCGGAGCGGGGTCCAGGAGGGGCTCTGCCTGGTGAACGCGATGCACATCACGGCGTCGGTGTTCATCAACGACAACGAGTCAGGGCTCCTGCACGATTACGATGTCTGGCTGGAAAAACTGGCCCCTCACGAACCCGGCGATCAGTACTGGCACAATCGCACCGGCGAGGACAACGCGGACGCTCATTTGAAACGCCAGATCATGGGCCGCGAGGTGGTGGTGGCGATTACCAAGGGCCGGCTCGACTTCGGACCGTGGGAGCAGATTTTCTACGGCGAATTCGACGGCCGGCGGCGCAAGCGCGTGCTCGTGAAGATCATCGGCGAGTGAGGGCCGGGTGATGGCCGGCCGTGGCGGGTGCGTGGGAAAGGGCCGCTACTGTGGGTCTCAGAATTGCCTGCCCATTGGGGTGCCAAAGCGCCAGAGGGCCGGCGCACTCCAAGACGCTGGCGCGCCCTCCGATGTGCCAGGAAACGCGAAGCGTCTTGGAGTGCGGTAGTCCGCTACCGCTTTCCACCGCCGGCGAAAAGTACGGGCAATTCTGAGACACCACACGAGGCACGGCTGTGGTTTGCCGGGTTTTGCCGGGACACCGTGCGATTTCTGCTTCCGCTTTCGAAGCCGGCGGCTAAAATGAGCGTCGAAAGCCAGAAAGCCCTCTGGGGAAATCGTTTTCTCCGTGGGCGGGAAATTAATATGAAGCCAACAAACTCGATCCTCACCCGCCGGCAATTCGTCGGTGGCGCCACGCTCGCCGGTCTCGCGTTCACGGTCGTGCCCAGCCAGGTGCTGGGGCTGCGCGGCCAGACCTCGCCCAACAACAAGTTGAACATCGCCGGCGTCGGCATCGGCGGCCAGGGCGGAGCCGACCTGGACAGCATCATGAAGGAGAGTCCGGGGGAGAACATCGTGGCCCTGTGCGACCCGGACGAAGCGCACGCGGCGCACACGTTCAAGAAGTTCCCGAACGCGAAAGTGTTCAAGGATTACCGGAAGATGCTCGACGAGGTGAAGGAGATTGATGCCGTGGTCGTAGGCACTCCCGACCATCATCATGCCTTCGCTTCGGTGGCGGCGCTCAAGCACGGGAAGCACGTCTATTGTGAGAAACCGCTCACGCACTCGGTCTGGGAGGCGCGGCAGGTGGCGGTCGCGGCGAAAACGGCCAAGGTGACCACGCAAATGGGCAACCAGGGCGCGGGGTCGGAGGACACGCGCCGGTTGTGCGAACTCGTCTGGAATGGCGCCATTGGCGACGTGCACGAAGTTCACATCTGGACCGACCGGCCGTCGAACGGTCTGTTCAACGAGTATTGGCCCCAGGGCGTCGGCCGGCCGACTGAAACGCCGCCCGTGCCGGCCACGCTCGACTGGGATCTCTGGCTGGGGCCCGCGCCGGCGCGTCCGTATAACCCGATCTACTGTCCGTTCCGTTGGCGCGGCTGGTGGGATTTCGGCACCGGCGCCCTGGGCGACATCGGCTGCCACGCGATGGACCCGGTGTTTCGCGCGTTGAAACTGGGCGCGCCCGTCAGCGTGGAGGGCAGTTCCACGCGGGTGAACCAGGAGACGTATCCGGTCGGCTCGATGATCACCTATCGCTTCCCGGAGCGCACCGCGGAAGTGCAGAAGAACAATCCGCACGTCAAGGGCATGTCCGGGGTCGGCGCCGGCGGGGTCGCCATGGCGGCGGTCAAACTGGTCTGGTGTGACGGCGGGTTGCGTCCGCCGCGGCCGGAGGGATTCGAGGATGAGGACATGATGGGCGACAATGGCCGGCTGTTGATCGGCGACAAGGGGTACCTCCTCGGCAACCAGATTTATCCCGAGGCGCGCCGCAAGGAGTTTGGCCAGCCGGCGAAGACCATCCCCCGCGTGTCCGGGCATTACCGCGACTGGGTGGATGCGTGCAAGGCCGGCAAGCAATCGGGGGCGGACTTTGAGTGGGCGGGACCGCTGGCGGAGGCGGTGCTGCTGGGCAATGTGCCGCTGCGGGTCCAGTTGCGCGAGAAACTAACCCGTTACCGGCTCTTGTGGGACTCGGCCAACCTGCGCTTCACCAACCTTGCGGAGGCGGGCAAGTACCTCCGGCGCGATTACCGGGAAGGCTGGACGTTGTAGGACGCTGTTCCCGAAGACCTCTCGCCCCTGTCGCCTCACCGTGGCAGGGGCTTTTTGTCGTTGCCACCCAGTAAGAAGGCCCGCCGCAGGTCAACTGCGGCGGGCCTTCAGAAAAAGAACCGGGTTCCGGGCCAGAGGATGGCCCTAGAACCCGGGGAATATTCAGAGTTCAACTGAGGGACTACGGGGATAATCCGACCCCAACCGGAACAAGCCAGGATCGAAAACTGGTGGGCAATCAAAGAACAAATGCCATTACTGCCCGAAATCGGGTGCCCGTGTACCGCGGCCAAGTAACCACGCCCGCCAACCCGTGTCAAGGGGTGAAATGCATTTTTCAAGGAAACTATTTTAGGTTGGTTCCACAACATCTTCCGAAAATCTTATCGTTATTACGTTTCATGACGGAAGCGCAATCGTTCGCGGCGATGCTTGACGGCCCAACTGCTGGTGTGCTACGAGAGGGCTGGCCACAATCAAATGGGGCCGGGCGCCCGGTTTATGCGATGTCCCAAATGCAGTTGCCAGGACGACAAGGTCATTGACTCACGGGCCTCCCGCGAAGGCACGACCATCCGGCGGCGACGGGAATGCCTGCGTTGCAACCACCGGTTTACGACCTACGAGGAGGTCGAGGCGCAAGGGTTGATGGTGATCAAGCGGGACGGTCGGCGGGAGGAGTTTTCGCGCGCGAAGCTCCTGAACGGCATCGGCAAGGCCTGCCAGAAGCGTCCCGTCAGCCCACAGACCGTCGAGGAAGTGGTCGAGCGCATCCATGCCGACCTCCAGGACCGGTACGATGGCGAAGTTCCCTGCATGGCGATCGGTGAGCGGGTGATGGACGAATTGCGGGTGCTTGACCCGGTGGCCTATGTGCGCTTTGCCAGCGTTTATCGGCGTTTTCAGGAGGCCACCGACTTCGTGCAGGCGGTCAAGAAACTCGAGGTGAAACGTGATACAGCTACGATCCGACTGCCTGGTTTTTAAGACGCCGGACGGCTCCATTCCCTGCTCCGCCGAGGCGGTGGCGATGGAACTGGTGGGCATCCACACCAGGTTGCTCGACCGGGAAATGTTGCGCAACGCGGCCGTCGGCGTGCTCCATTTCTTCCGCGAGGAGTTGGGGCGCGACCTGGTCACGGTCAACGAATTTGCCCAGGCCCTGGCCCGGGTCCTCCGGGGATTCGGTTTCAGCGTGGTGGTCGAGGATGCCGGGCCGGCGTCCGCCAACGGGTCGCCGGCGGCCGCTCCCGTCACCACCACGTCGGATCGCGTGCGCCATACCGATCTTTGCCGTCTCGCTTGCGAGGCCGGGAAGAGCTTCGAGTTGGGTTTTTTTGCCCGCCTGCGCCACGAGGTCGAGACGGGTCTTGAGGATTCGCCGCGCGTCCTGCGCTTCACCGGGCTGCGTGGTTGCGTCAAGCAACTGGCCGGCGCCCGGCGGTGGGGCCGGCGTTGCCAGTGTCTCAACGACCAGATTGCCGATTACCTCCGCGGCTGCCTGACCGAACAGCGCCCGGCCAGCGACTGTGCCTTGCTGGTGAGTTGAACCCGCCGCCCAGATGAGCAAAACCATCTTCCAAAAAATCGCCGACCGGGAAATCCCGGCGGACATCGTTTACGAAGACAGCGAGGTGGTGGCCTTCCGGGACGTGCATCCGCAGGCGCCGGTGCATGTGCTGGTGGTCCCGCGTCGCGCCATTCCCCGCGTCGCCGAGGCGGTCACCTCGGACCAAGCCCTGCTCGGCCACCTGTTGCTCAAGGCCGCCGAGGTGGCGCGGCAGTTGGGACTGGATCAGGGTTACCGCGTGGTGATCAACAACGGCCCGGATGGCGGCGAGAGCGTGCCCCACCTCCACTGCCACCTTCTCGGCGGGCGTCTCATGGGCTGGCCGCCGGGTTGAGCCTCGTGGCCCGGCCGCTCAGCGTCCCAGCCAGGCGCCGATGCCTTCGCGGAATGGCGCCAGTTTCAAGTCGAACAATTTCGCGGCGGGCCCCGGGTCACCCACGTTGTCCTCCTGCAACATCAACAACTGATCGCGGTTGAGCGGCGCCGCGCAACCGAGCAACCGGGGCCAGACCAACTCCAGCATGGCGGCCTGTGCGCGCGCCAGCGGCAAGGGGATGTGGAGTTTGACGCGCCGGCGCCCGAGCACGGACAGGATGGTGTCGAGCAGGGCGACCAGCGACAGCGCCTCCGGCCCGCAAAGGTCCAACGTCCGGCCGATGGCGCGCGGTTCGGCCAGCGCCGCGGCGAAGGCTGCTGCCACAGCCTCGACTGCGACCGGCTGGAGCCGGCCCTGCCCGCTGCCCATCACCGGCAGGATGGGAGACCAGCGGCTCATGCCCGCGAACAGGTTCACGAACCGGTCGCCCGCACCATAGATCAGCGAAGGCCGGAAAATGGTCCAATCCAGCCCGCTGCCACGCACCAACTCCTCGGCGGCCCATTTCGTCCGGTGGTAACGCGCGACCGCGTCCGGCCGGGTGCCCAGGGCGCTCATCTGGATGAAGCGCCGGACGCCGGCGTCGCGCGCCGCCTGCAGCATGTTTCCGGTCGCCCGCACATGGGCATTCTCGAAGGTGTTGCGGCCGATTTCGCCGATGATGCCAACGAGATGAACCACGGCGTCCATGCCGCGCGCGGCGGCGGCCAGCGAGCCGCCCTCGATCACGTCGCCTTGACGGAGGTCGGCGTGGAACTCGTCGGCCACGCGGCGCGCGGTGGGCGAGGCCGGGTTGCGGACCAGCAGGCGGAGCGGATGACCGGCGGCGTGCAGTTGGCGCAGCAGTTCGCGCCCGACGAAGCCGGTGGCGCCGGTGACGAGGACCTTCATGCGCGGGGCAACGTAGCGCGCCGCCGCGATCTCGCAAGCGCCACAAAACGCACTTGCCAAGCGAAGGCTGAAATCTTCACATGCTCCAACTCGATTCTTATGAGCAAACCATCCCCCTCGGGTACTGGCGCAAACGCAACCAAACCGGACCCTGAGTCGGAGCGCTGGGTCAAAGCCTTCCGCGCCTTCTTGCACACGGCCATCACCGCCGAGGGGCTCGGCAACGCCAGAGAGCGCTTGGCGACGCTGCCAGGCCCGCAGATGCCGGATTTTTGCATCGCCCTGGCGAAACTGCCCGATAACACATTGGCTTCCGAACTTGTCCGGCCGGTCTATGCCGTCCTCCGGCAAATCGAGGAGACGGTAGGAAGGTTCCGCCCGCCGCAGGAAGGGGAACCCCCGGACGACCCGGAAACGGCTGCCCGGTGGAAGCGCATCCAGGAACAGCTTGATTTCGCCCTGGCCCTGATCTTTCGCCACGCGCGCCCCGTGGCGCGGCATCGCGCGGAGTCCACGAGCTGCGCGGATTTGTTGGTGGATGCAATGTTCGATGCCCTGGGCGATGCCGGGGACGCGGCACGGCTGATCCGGCGTTATCAGGCGCTGTTTCCCGAGGATGATCGCGCGGAGGACGGCTCGGTTCTCCCCGACAGCGGTCCCGAGCTGTTCGCGTGGGATGCCTACCAGCGCGTCGGCAAACTGGATGAGCTGGCGGACGAGTTCCCGGAGCATATCCGGAACGCGGCGCGCAACATGCATGCCTGGCCGATGCTGGTCCACCGGCACACGAACAATCGCCGCCGGTTCCGGGAACTCGCCGCCCGACTGGAGTTGGGAGCGGACTATCCGCTTGACGCCAGCGAAGACGCGCGGTGCCGGCCGGACACCCCGATCATGCGCTACCTGGACCCGCTGGTCGCCAGCCTGGAAAACCTGCGCAGCGATCTGGCGGGTGCGAATTTCGCTTCCACCGAAGAGGAAAACAAGGGGATCGACCGGTTGTGGCGGGATTGGCCGAGCGAGCGCACCAGTGAGGAAGTCCTGAAGATTCTGCGCGTTGTGCAGCGCCTGCCGCCCCTGACCAAAACCACGGCCAACGAATGGGCCGAAATGGCGCTGGTGCCGCTGATCCTCATCACGGACGCCCGTGATCCGGCGAAGTGTGAGAAACCCGTCCTGCAACGTATCTGGAACCAAAAGGGCGTGAAGAGCCGGGCCACCTTCAAATCGCGCCTGCTGGCGGCCGTGTCTGCCACGTTGCGCCGGCTGGCGCGAAACCCGTAAGGCTTGCGTTGGGCCGCGCTTCCACCGCATTCATGGTGGGTCGCGGATCGCCGGGCCTGCCTGTGCGGATCGGCATCTGCCTGTGCGGCCGCAGACAGGCGCAGAAAGGCCGCGAAGACCACTGCCCGCCCAGCCGTCGGGCAGCCACCTTCACACGAAGCCGTTGGCGTTCCCTGAGGGGCGCGTGGCTCAGCGGGTCGGCCGAGGCACCGCAGTTGCGGCGAGTGGCGGCGGTGGAAGAGGCAACGAAGCCAATATTCTGCCCAGCCAGGAAAAAAGTGGGTTTGTGGCCGCAATTCGACTGCCACCACAAACGCCTACTGCATGAGCGCGCGGTAGAATAGCTTGTCGTAATGCACCGCCACCGGGTCAAGGATCATCACCGTGCCGCTGGTATTCGTGACACTCGCCCACGGAATCCAATCCACCAGGTTGGTAGAGGCTTGGAGCGTGTAAGCGCTGCCCGCGGCGCCGCTCAGGTTTAACTGCACCGATCGGTTGGGCAGTACAACGGGCGTATCCAGCGTAGGAGGAACGGCCGCCCAGCCCTTCCTGATAGTGCAATTGGCGGAGTCTGCCAAATATAGATTCCCGGCGCTGTCCACCGCAACGCTACCAGGACCACACGAGAATTGGGAACCAAGAGAGAGCGACTGCCCAAACCTTGCGACGCTCCCTGTCCCGTCGGCGCTGCCAGAACTGCCCGCCAGTCCGGCCAGCGTCGTCACCACTCCCGCGGGCGTTACCCTCCGAAGCGTGAAGTTGTGATCGTCAGCCACATACACATTGTTGGCGCTGTCCACCGCCACGCCAGAGGGGAAATTAAACCGCGCATCGCTTCCGGTCCCATCCGCGCTGCCCGGAGCACCCGCCGAACCGGCCAACGTCGTCACGACGCCTGCCGGTGTCACTTTGCGGATCGTGTGATTCCATGTGTCCGCCACATAGAGGGTCCCCGCTTTGTCCAATGCCAAGCCAGAGGGTTGATTGAACCGCGCAAGCCCCCCGAGTCCGTCAGTGCTGCCCGGACTACCTGCCAGTCCCGCAAGGGTCGTCACCAAGCCCCAAGGCGTCACGTTGCGGATCGTGTTGTTGCCCGTGTCAGCCACACAGACGTTGCCGGCGCTATCTACCGCCGCGCCCCAAGGATTATTAAACCGAGCCAGACTTGCTAGTCCGTCCATGCTGCCGCTATTGCCCGCCAGTCCGGCCAGCGTCGTCACGACGCCTGCCGCCGTTACCTTCCGAAGTGTGTGGTTACCTGAATCCGCCACATAGACGTTGCCCGCGCTGTCAACTCCTACGCCTTGAGGTTGATTAAACCGCGCGGCGCTCCCCGTCCCATCGGTACTGCCCGGACAGTCAAAGCACGCCACTCCGGCCAACGTCGTCACGACGCCTGCCGGTGTCACTTTGCGGATCGTGTTGTTGCCATAATCTGCCGCATAGACGTTGCCAGCGTTGTCCACCGTGACTCCGGCAGGACCACCAGGTTCGCTGCCGAAGCGCGCGGCACCTTCCTGCCCCGTCGTCGCTACCTTCGTAGCCCGCCCGGCCGGCGAGCGTGGCAACGGTGTACTGTGTCGCGTAATTGGCCTGGCCAAAGACCGGCATCGGCACGCCGAATGCCAGGAGGCCAAGTCCAACCGAGCACAGAAAATCACACATTGGACGAGACGCAGTCGTACCGTAGGATTGGGAGTTTTTCATAATCGCTGACGGTCTCTTTTCAGGGACGCTTCTGATTGCGCCACAGTCCTGCTTCCGCGTCAAGCGCGTCGGTCGCGACCGGCGCGGGCGAGAGGCAACGGAGCGGAAACGCCTGCGTTGGGCCGCGCTTCGACCCGACTCATGGTGGGTCGCGGACCGCCGGGCCTGCCTGTGCGGATCGGCATCTGCCTGTGCGGCCGCAGACAGGCGCAGACAGGCCGCGACAAGAACTGCCCGCCCAGCATCGGGCAGCCACCGTGGCGCGCGGCTCAGAAGCCCGGCCCCCGCATGACGCAAAAGCAGCGCCGTCTTGCGCGGTCCCAGCCGGGAGAGGGCGTAAGATCGGCCTTCGCCTGCGTCGCATCCACGTCGGCCGGAAGCAAAAGCAGCCCCGTCTTGCGTCGTCTCAGCCGTGGGGCGGCGTAAAAACGTCCCTTGGTTGCGTCGTTACGGCCCTACGACGGCGCAAACAGAATGCTGGCCCTACGGGGGCATCAGGGATTAGATGACGATGGCGAAAGAAGTTGTCCCGCAACTGCGCCGCACGGCGGATGCCGCAGGCGGGCGAGGCAGGCCGGACAATCGAGTCGCCACCAGAACGTTTATGATTGGTCAACCAGTGGATTCAACGAACCTGGTTTCGGTGGATTACGATGAGTGGAGCGCGACGCTCACCGTGGAGTTCCGCAACGACACCGTTTATGAGTACTACCGCGTGCCGCCTGGGGTGTACGCCGGGCTGATGCGGGCTACCTCTCACGGGGGCTTCTTAGCGTCCCACATCCGGAACCGGTTTTCGTACCGGCTCATCCAATGAAAACCCGCAATGGCAAGATCGCCCGGCTGCCGCTGGAAGTCCGGGAGCAGTTGAATCGCCGCCTCGACAACGGGGAGCCGGGCAAGCAACTGGTGGAGTGGCTCAACGCGCGGCCGGAAGTGCAGGCCCTGCTCAAGGCCGGGTTCGACGGGCGGCCGATCAGCGAGCAGAACCTCAGCGAGTGGAAGCAGGGCGGTTACCGCGACTGGTTGAAACAGCAGGAACGGCGCGAAATGGTGCGGCAAGTCACCGAGGACGCGGACCAGTTGGATGCCGACGCGGGCGGGGTGGAAGTGAGCAGCCGGCTTTCCGTGGTGCTGGCGGCGGAACTCGCCCAAACCGCCCAAGAACTGCTGGACGAGACGACCGATCGCCAGGAGCGTTGGGAACGATTGCAGGAGGTGCTCACCGAACTGGCCAGCCTTCGCCGGGAGGACCACAAGGCCGGACGCCTGCAATTGGAGCGGGAGCGATGGGAAAAGAAGCAGGCCAAGGCCAAAGCGATGAACGAAGCGTTTCGGAGGTTTTCGCCGCTCCGTGCGTCGTTGACCCAGGACTTTCTCACAGACGCGTTCAACCGCAGCGACCCTTTTTCACAGGCGGCGGCCACCGACATGGCGGAATCCATGCTGCTCAGCGTTCCCGTTGCCCGGCTGGGGCAGTCCCGGGGCGATCCGGCCGGATCAAACCCAATCAAACCTAATCAAACCGAATGAGAACGCGGAGAGGCCTTGAATCAGGACCGCGCTGGCTACAGACGGTGTCCGGAGCTTTCGGCGGACACGGAAACCGGAGTCATGGTGGGTCGCGGACCGCCGGGCCGCGGGGCCGCGCCGTTGATTTGTCACTGGCCAAGGCGGCGGCGGAGGCTATACTGGCGTGCTCATTTGACAGCCTGGATATGAAGTCGGCAGCGCAGGAACGTTACCTCAACCGCGAGTTGAGCTGGCTGGAGTTCAACCAGCGCGTGCTCGAGGAGGCAATGGATGCGGAGAATCCCCTGCTCGAGCGCCTGAAGTTCCTCGGCATTGCCAGCTCGAACCTGGACGAGTTTTTCGAGGTGCGCGTGGCCGGGCTGAAGCAGGAGATTGAGCAACAGGCGCAGAGCCGCCAACCCGAGCGCGGCCCTGACGGACGGACGCCGGCCGAGGTGTTCCGGGCCGTGCGCCGGCGGGTGCTGTTGCTGGTGGATGGGCTCTACCGGTGCTGGCGCCAGGGCATCCAGCCCGCGCTGGCGGCGCACGGCATCCGCGTGGTCCGCCCGGCCGAACTGGAGCCGGCTGACCTGGCCTGGCTGGAGCAGTTTTACCGCGCCGAGGTGAGACCGACGATCACACCCATCGCCATTGACCAGGCGCATCCGTTTCCGCAGCTCCTCAACAAGTCGCTGAACCTGATGGTGCGCGTCGAGCTGGCGGAAAACGGCGTCGTCCGGCGACGCCTGGCCGTCGTCCAGGTGCCGCGCAACCTGCCCACGCTCGTCAAACTTCCGCGCGAGGACGGCCGGCAGGACTTTGTGCTGTTGGGCGAAACCATCGGCCATTTTCTGGCCGACCTGTTTCCGGGCACGCTGATTCGGGGTTATTGGAGCTTCCGCCTCACCCGGAACGGCGAGCTCTACATTGACGAGGAGGAAACCTCGAACCTGCTCATGGCGGTGGAAGCCGAATTGCACAACCGTCGCCGGGGTGACGCCGTGCGGCTCGAAGTCCGGCAGGACTGCCCGGCGGACATCAGCGCGGAGCTGCTGACCACGTTGCGCCTGACCAAAGACGACCTTTACCACCTGGATGGGCCATTGAACCTGACCCGGCTGACGGCGATTTGCGAGGGGGACCATTCGGCCGAGTTGCGCGATCCGCCGTTCCTGCCGCCGGTCGCGCCGTCGCTGCGTGACGCGCCCGATCTCTTTGCGGTCATCCGCCAGCGCGACGTCCTGCTGCACCACCCTTACGAGTCGTTCGAGAGTGTGGTTCAGTTCCTCCAGCAGGCGTCCGCGGACCCGCGCGTGCTGGCCATCAAGCAAACCCTGTACCGCACTGGCGGCGACGCGCGCATCATCGGCGCGCTCATGGATGCCGTGAAGAACGGTAAACAGGTCACCGCCGTGGTGGAGTTGCGGGCCAGGTTCGATGAGGCCAACAACATTGCCTGGTCGCGCCGGCTCGAGGAGGCGGGCGTCCACGTGGTTTACGGCCTGGTTGGCTACAAAATCCACAGCAAGATCACGCTGGTCGTGCGGCGGGACCCGGACGGCATCCGGCGTTACCTCCACGTTGCCACCGGCAACTACAATCCGACCACTGCGAAGCTGTACACGGATTTGGGCCTTTTCACCTGCCGGCCGGATTACGGCGCGGACGCCACGAACCTGTTCAATCTTCTAACGGGTGTCTGCCAGTTTCCGGGGACGGCGAAACTCATGGTTGCGCCCTTCGATCTCCACCGCCGCCTGCTCGAACTCATCGCCCGCGAGGCGGCGAACGGAAGGCGTGGCCTGCCGGCGCGGATCATCGCGAAGATGAATTCGCTGGTGGACACGGCGGTGATTGACGCCCTCTACGCCGCCTCGCAGGCGGGCGTGCAGATTGACCTGATCGTGCGCGGCATCTGCTGCCTGCGGCCGCAGGTCAAGGGCTTGAGTGACCACATCACGGTTCGCAGCATCGTGGGACGGTTCCTGGAACACGGCCGCATCTACTATTTCGAGAACGCCTGCCAGCCCGAGGTGTTGGTGGGGAGTGCGGACTGGATGCCGCGCAATTTCTTCAAGCGCATGGAGGTGGTCTTCCCGGTCGAGGACGGCAACCTGCGCGATCGCATCATCAACGAGATCCTGGCCCATCAACTTGCCGACAACGTCAAGGCGCGCATCATCCAGCCGGACGGCACCCACGTGCGAGCCCCCCGCCCCGCAGGCGCCGCGCCGCACAACTCCCAGGCGGAATTCATGGCCCTGGCCCGCCGGACGGCCGGGAACCAGCCCGCGCCGCATCCCACCGGCCAGTGGCCGCGGGTCCAGGTCGCCACGGCACCGCCCGGCCCGCGAGTGCCGTGAGCGCCTCCCCGGCGGGCAGCGTCCTTGTTTCCACCATCAAGCGGGGTTTGGAGTGCCGGCTTCAGCCGGACCGGGCCGCCTGAAGGCGGAAGTCCCAACGCGACAAAGTCTGCTCGCGGTACACCCCAGCCAATTCAGGACACTACCCCCGGCAGTATTCTTTGCGACGCGCGCCGGGGGCGGTTAGCTTCGCCTCCACTCTCGGCGTGCGGACGAACGCCGGTTCAGCCGCTTTGGAGCGCCTGTTGCACGGTGCCCGCAGGCTCGGCGCCGTCCACCGGCAGCCCGTTCTTCTCGCAAAGCTGGCGGTACGTCGCGAGCGCGAGCAACGGCCAACTGTTTCGATACATGTCGTATTTCAGATAATACACCTTGGGAAAGCCAGTGCCGGTGACTTCATCCTCGGTCCATGAGCCGTCGGGGTTCTGCGTGCGAACAAGGTGTTCGACGCCGCGGAGGAGGCTGGGGCGGTGCGGATCGCCAAAGGTGCAGAGGCCCATGACGGCCCAGGCGGTCTGGGAGGCGGTGCTCGGGCCGGCACCTTTGTGAACGGGATCCTCGTAGGTGTTGCAGCGCTCGCCCCAGCCGCCGTCTTCGATCTGGACGCTTTCGAGCCAGTCGCGCGCCTTGAGCAACCAGGCTTCGTGCATGTCCACGCCCAAGACATGCAGGCCCCGGAGGGTTTGCCAGGTGCCGTAGATGTAGTTGACGCCCCAGCGGCCGTACCAGGAGCCATCGGCTTCCTGTTCCTGGCGGAGGTAGTTCAGCGCCTTTTTGACCTGCGGATGGTCGAGGAGATATCGTTCGTGGCCTAAAACCTCGAGAATGCGGGCGGTGATATCGGCGCATTCCGGGTCCAGCATGGCGTTGTGGTCCGCAAACGGCACTTTGGTGAGGATGTTCTTGGTGCAGTCCTTATCGAAGGCTGCCCAGCCGCCGTCCTTGCACTGGAAGGTGAGCATCCACTCGAGGCCGCGCTGGTAAGCCTGCCGGCACCGCCGCGGATCGTCGGTCGGCACCAACCGCAGCGCGAGGAGGACCATCGCCGTGTCGTCCACATCCGGATTCCACTTGTTCTCGAACTCGAACACCCAGCCGCTGGGCTCGACCTCGGCCGGGTTCTTGTACTGCCAGTCCCCGCGGAAGCGGATTTCCTTGCCGAGCAGCCATTCGGTGGCCTGTTTGAGCCGGGGATGGTTCTCGGGAATCCCGGATTCGCGCAGCGCAATGGTCACAATGGCGGTGTCCCAGACAGGTGAGAAGCAGGGTTCGATGCGGACCTCGTGCTCGGTTTCGTGTTGCAACTCCGTGAGCTTTCGCCAGGCCCAGACCACTTTCGGATGGTCGCTCGCGTAACCCAGGACCTTGAGGGCGATGAGCGAGTTCAACATTGCCGGGAAAATGGCGGAGAGCCCGTCGCTGCCCTCGAACCGTTCCAGCATCCACTGCTCAGCCTTCTTGAGCGCGCGTTTGCGGAACGGGTGAATGCCCGCCTGCGCCCAGAGTTCCGCGAACTTGTGCAGCCGGTCCAGCCAGATGAAGAAATTGCGCGTGGTGAGGATCTCCGGGTCGCGTGGCAGGCGGAGGTCGCGCTCGTGGTAGCCTTCGGGAAACAGCTCGTCAATCCGCACGCCCACCGGTCGGGTGGGCTTGAAATGGTTGATAATGGCCAGGGGGACGAGCATGCCCCGGGACCAGTTGCTCATTTCCCAGAAGTAGACATGAAACCACTTGCCGAGGGGCAGCACCTCGCACGGGATGGTGGGCGCGTATTTCCAGGGAAACAGGCCCAGCAGGGCGAGGTAGAGCTTGGAGAAGGTGTTCAGCCGCGGCACGCCGCCGAGACTCAACGCGACCGACCGGGCGCGCAACATGCGGCGATCGGTCACCGGCACCCCGGCGAGCTTCAGGGCCAGGTAGGCCTTGATGGTGGCGTTCACCTCCGGCGCGCCGCCCGGGTAAATGTTCCATCCGCCATCCGGCAATTGCTTGGCGAAGAGGTGATTGACCGCCTTGCGCTGCCACTCCGGGTTCACCGAGCGGTCCCAATGGTGGAACAGCACCATGTCTGCCACCAGCGTGCAATCCACGATCAACTCGCCGACCCAATAGCCCGCCGCCTTCTGGACGTCCAGAAGGTAGCGCTGGGACCGGGCCACGGCGGTTGCCAGGTCACGGACCGAGGCCAGCCTGCCCTCGCCCGCTAGCCCGGCTTCCGACGATGGCCGGGTCTGATGAACGGTTACAGTCATCGTCCGAGTCCGATGATGGCGGCAAGACAACGGAAGTGTCCAGTTCTTTGCACAGGGCGGCCCGGGGTTGGGCAGTGTCCTGATTTGGCGGGGTGAGGCTCTGACGAGCCGGCTCGCGGGGATCTGCCTGTGCGGGCACGCAAACAGGCGCTCGCACTACGGACAAGTCAAGTTGGGACATTACCCGGGGGTGAATCCGCTTGACGCGTGCCGGGCTTCTTTTTAGCAATGGAGCAGCCAGCCCGGAGCAGTCATGCATCCAATGCCACGCCAGCGTCTTCTGTTTCTGTTGCTGGCGCTGCTTGCGGTCACCCTTTTCACGCTGCTGGTTCGGAGCCGGTTGGGCTCGCGCGGAACCCTGGTTCGGCCTCCTGCTGACAGGACAGTGCGCCAACAGGTGGCCGCCGCTGTCAACGCCCTGCAGGCGGCGGAGGCCCGGAACGACGAGACGGTCTGGTCCACCGAGATGCTGGCCGAGGAGTGCGGGCAGGTGTTTGAGAGCCTCTGGGACCGTGTCAACGCCGCCCCGGACAAGCTGGCGGCCGTCGTTGACTTTCCCTTTGACGCGGTGGTGATTCCGCGCTTCGGCGCCGCCGAGCATCTCGCGCATCAGATCGAATCGTGGTCGCCGGCGACCGACGGCGAATCCATTTCCCACGGCCAGTGGCAGGATCTCCGGCAGCGTCTCGGAGAATCCGGCTGGCAACTCACGCAGCTCGAGTTCCGCCACAACCACTTCGATGCCGATGCCAACGGCCGGCCGCGGCAGAGCGTGTTTGCCTTCCTGGCGCACCTGGTCAATCCGAAGGAGGAAACCCGGGCCGCCTTGCGCGGCAACTTGGGAGTGGAGTGGAGTGCGGAACGGACGGCGGACAGTCTGCCGGCGGTGAAGCGCGTGGATGCAAGTCAGCTCGCCCTGGTCTGTCGCCGTGGCGCGGTGCCCTTTCGTCAGCTTTTGAATGAAGTCATCATGCCGCCGGAAGGTTCCGAATTCATTGACCCGGTCATTCTGGCGGACCTCGACGGCGACGGCCGGCCGGAGATCATTCTGGCCGCCCGGAATCTGGTCTTTCGCCCTCAGCCGGATGGCGGTTACCGCTCGGAACCGCTCTGCCACGCATCGCCCGGTCTGATCTTCACCGGCGTCATCGCGGACTTTGACGGCGACGGGGTGGCGGACTTCCTCTGTGCCAAGTTCGACGGGCTGTATCTTTTCAAAGGCTCCGCCCCAGGCACGTTCGATGGGCCGGGCCGGCTGGTATGGAGGGCGGAACCGCATCTCAAATACGCGCAGGTCCTCACCTGTGGCGACGTGGACGGTGATGGCAGCCTTGATGTCTGGTTGGGGCAGTACAAGACTCCCTTCGACCGCGGCCAGATGCCGACCCCTTATTACGATGCCAACGATGGATACCCCTCCTACCTGTTGCTCAACGACGGTCAGGGGAACTTCCGGGATGCCACCGAGGCGGCTGGCCTGGGCAAGAAGCGCTGGCGCCGCACCTACAGCGCCTCCTTCGTGGACCTCACCGCCTCCGGCCGGCTCGACCTCCTCGTCGTGAGCGATTTTGCCGGGACCGACCTCTACCGCAACGATGGTCACGGCCATTTCACCGACGTCACCAGCCGCCTCGCCGAACCGAGAGGCTTCGGCATGGGACATGCCTTCGCCGATTTCAACGCGGACGGACGGCTCGACTTCTTCGTCACCGGCATGACCTGCCCGACGCCGCAACGCCTGGACCATCTTGGGCTGCGGCGTTCCGGCCACCCTGATTACGAGGCGATGCGGCCACGGATGGCTTCAGGCAATCGCCTTTATCTGGGGACGGCCGGCGAAGGATGGGAACAGACGACGTTGAGCGCGGCGATCGCCCGGTCGGGCTGGTCCTGGGGACCCACCGCGGCGGACTTCGACAACGATGGCTTTCCGGACGTTTACATCGCCACCGGCCACGAATCGCGCCAATCCGTGGCGGATTACGAGTCGGAGTTCTGGCGGCACGATATCTACGTCGGCACGTCGCAGGACAACCCGGTAACGGCCGCTTATTTCGGGGGCAAGTTCGGGCGGACCCGCGGACACGGGCAGTCCTATGGAGGTTATGAGAAAAACCGGTTCTTCCTGAACCAGGGCGGCATGGCCTTTGTGGAAGTCGCTCACTTGATGGGGCTGGCCATCGAACAGGATTCCCGCAATGCCGTGGCGGGCGACCTGGATGCGGACGGTCGGGTTGATCTCGTGACGACCACCCTCGAACGGTGGCCAAGGTTCCAGACGACCTTGCGGGTCTTCCGCAACGAACTGCCCGCGGTGGGCAACTGGATCGGTTTTGTGTTCCGTGATGACCCCGGCCACGCTTCGCCCATCGGTGTGCTGGTCACCGTGCGCTGCGCCGGTCATTCCCAAACCGGAACGATCGTGACCGGCGATTCCCACCGGACACAGTCGGCCAACGTCGTTCACTTCGGGCTGGGCTCCGTCACCGTGGTGGATTCGGTGACGGTCCAATGGCCCAACGCGGGAACGACGCGGATGGAGCATCCAACCCTGAATCGTTACCACCGGGTCGTGGCGCCACCCCGGCCATCCCGCTGACTCCCGACAGCCAAAGAAAAAGCCCGGCGTGGTGCCGGGCTCGTAACTGGCAGAGGGTTCACCCGTCACTGACCGTAGGCCGCCCAGCCCCCGTCTTTCTGATTCGGGTCGCACCAGAGCTCGTTGGGCAGGTAGGTCGGTTTCCGCTTCGCGAGGACCGTCCCGCCACCGAGATCGTAAAAGCTCTTGTAGGTCATGGACATGGCCGCGCCGCTGAAGAGGCCTACCGTGGAAGTGCCCTTCACGTCCAAGGTCGTGCTGGTCGCGATTCCGCCCGCGTGGCGCTGGGACAAACCCTCGTGCGGCTGGCTCGAACTGTCATTGAAGAAGAAGGGGTCTGTTTCATCGGCCTCCCACTGCAGGATGGCCGTGCCGGAGAAGTCGGAGAGCTTGTGGGTGGCGGTGCCGCTCAGAGCGCCATAGCTGATCACCGCGCCGTTCCAGACATAGCTCGAGAGCTTGGTGTCGCGCTGTTTGTACAAGGTCCGGTAGTTCCCCGCATGAACCTGCGACACGTCTTTCGGACAGTCCAGTACTTTGGGCGTGGCGAGATACTTGCCCAGCAACCCAGCCTGAAACCAGGGAACCTGGTTGGTCCACGGGAGCTCGGCGCCCAGCGGGGCGTTTTGACCGTACGGTATCCAGCCCAACCCCGGGATGTCGGTGGCGTATTGCCACCCATTCACCCCCGCCGTGGCGGTGCCGTCCACCGTGCCCCACCCCGTGTGCGGCATGTTATCGCCGTAGTCACCGGAATACATCGTCATCGCCAGCATGATCTGCTTGTTATTGTTGAGGTCGAGGGTGCGTTGCGCCCGGTCCTTCGCCTTGCTCAGGGCGGGCAGGAGCAGGGCCGCGAGGATCGCGATGATGGCAATGACGACCAGCAGCTCGATCAGGGTAAAACCATGACCCCTCCGGGCCGTGGCGTTTGGCGGAGAAAAGTTCATAAGGTCAATCGCATTAGTTGTGGTTGTGTGTGCTTCGGTGAAAGAGTGTGCCGGAAGCACCGTCGCTTGGCAAGTGTGCGTTTTGTGGCACAGGCGGCAACTAGCGCGGATTTCTCATTGAGGTAACCAGGAGGATTTGGAGGCGGATACGAGGGAGAAGGCCTTGCGGGCGTTTCGGGCAGCCATGAAATCGTAAAAGCCCTGAAGGGTCGCTTGGCGTTTGTTG
>JBEKGJ010000032.1:0-59432 GCA_050012855.1 Verrucomicrobiota bacterium
GCGCGTTGGTGTAGCCGGAACCGGCGGTGAGGACAACGATCTGGCTCACGCTGCCCTGATTGAGAATCGCGGTCGCGGTCGCCCCACTGCCGCCGCCACCGACGAAGGTCACGTTCGGGGCCTGGCCATACCCCGACCCGCCGTCGGTCACGGTCACCGCCACGACGAAACCGTTTACTACCGTCGCCTGAGCCGTCGCCTGGGTCTGGGCCAGGACTTGCACGGAGGTTGCGCCGAGGACAAACATGCAAGCCGCGGCGTGGTCCATTTTTCCGTCGCGCAGCCATTCCGTTGGGCGGGTCGCCCGACGTTGCAGGCCAGTGGCCTGTGTTACCCAGTCACGGGCTGGAATCCGCCCGGTTTGAGTCTGAACGCGTCTGCCCTGACTTATCGCGGCGCGGGGTTGACACGACAGAGCATTCCTGCGCGAATCGCCAGGCATGGGCGTTGGACGGTTCATCCTGAACACCGCAAGGGCGTCGCCGCAAACACGAGCAAAAAGCGCGGAAACATTGGCTCCATCCACCCTATTGAGCCGTGATTGTGCTTCATCCGACAGGCGCGGAAGACAGCGTTGCCGGATGCTTCCCATTTCTTTGATTTTGTGCCTCTTCGCGGCCATTCCTCCTGCGAAATTGAGGTTCCTCCTGCTGGCGGTTGCCCTGGGGACGGGCCCGGTTGCCGGGGCCGACTGGGTGCGCGCCGGGGTCACGACGAACGCCGCCGTCTGGGGCCGCACGGATGGACTGCAATGGGCGGTCCCACCCGCCGGTTTCCGGGGCGGCGAGCCGCGCGGTCTCATCCGCCTGGGCTACCCGGTGCTCAGCAACGGCGGTTGCGATCTGATCAACTTCATCGCCATCGAACCGGTCGTGGCCGGTCGCCGCGGTTTCAGCGAACTGGAGCGCAGCCGGCTGGATGACCGGCCCGGCCTGCGCATTTGGGCCGGGCGAGGGACCGCCGGGGCCCCAACGACCACCAGCCTTGTCGCGGGAACGATCCGGCGTCTCACCCATGGCGCGGAGCAACTCGAGGTCCCGCTCCACGTCGAGAGGTTCGCCAACGGCGCCCACGTCCGGCTCCGCGTCCGGCAGCGCAGCGACCAGCCCGACGAACTCGAATTCAGCGTCCACGCCGAACCCGACAGCGCGCGGATTGAAAGCTGCATCCTCACGGCCACCATGGGCAACTTCGCGCGCCTGCGCCGGCTCTGGCTGCGGGATGAGGTCGTCGCCAGCACGGCGCTCTACCCGGATTATCGCGGTGTGGATTTCGCCCCGCCCACGGTGTTTGCCTTGGGCCGGCTGCACCGCACGCCCGTCGGTGACGTGCTGGTGGCGGCCACCACGGACGAGGAAGACCCGGCGACAATCTTTCCGTTCCCGGGCTCGGAGGGCTGGCATTACGGCGGCGCGAAAGTGACCCAATACTGGTGCGAACCGGCCGCTGAGATCCTCCCCGTGCTCGCCGCCGCGGTCAATGCGCGCCACACCTACTGGCAATCGCAGCAGCCGATCCCCGGCGGCATCGCGTTCGAGAATTTCGAGTTGCGGGCGCCGTTTCGCGAAGGACAGCGGTTCATCTTTGGCATCACCCGCAAGACACCCGAAGAGCTGGGGTTTAAAGCCAGCCCGGCCCCGGAGAACTCGCGCCGCCGGTAATCCCATTCTCGAAACTGGAACCGGCCGCGGCGATCCGGCCCGGTTACGGTCAAGGGGGCGTCCCCAAGCGTCGCTTCGCACGCGGGGCGGAAAACAGATTGACGGGGGTGTGGCGCGAGTGTTGAAAGGAACCACGATGTTCCACCGGGTGCGTCAAATCGGTGTGGTTGGCCGGTCCAATGGCCGGGAACGCTTTCGTTGCCAGGATCAACCACCCCGGCGCCGCTTGGGGGCCAGGCCCTCCGGCCGCTGAGGGAAATTGCCCGTGGACGCTGAACCCGATCCGCTACGGTCGCTCCTGAAACAGTACTTCGGTTTCGCGTCCTTCCGCCCTTTGCAGGAGGAGATCATCCGCGATGCGCTGGCCGGGCGGGATGTCTTCGCGCTGCTGCCCACGGGCGGCGGCAAATCGCTCTGCTTTCAACTGCCCGCGATGACGCGGCCCGGCTTGACGGTCGTGGTGTCGCCGCTGATCGCGCTGATGAAAGACCAGGTAGACGCGCTGCAGGCGGGCGGCATTCCGGCGACGTTTCTCAATTCGTCGCTCACGCCGGACGAATCGCGGGCGCGGTTGCGCGGTCTGCACGAGGGCGAATTCCGGCTGCTCTACGTGGCGCCGGAACGGCTGCTGCTGCCGGGTTTCCTGGCGGATTTGCCGCGGTGGAACGTGCGTTTGCTCGCCATTGACGAGGCGCATTGCATCAGCGAATGGGGCCACGATTTCCGCCCGGAATACCGCCAGCTTGCCGGCTTGCGCGGGCTTTTCCCGGACGTTCCGATGATGGCGCTGACCGCCACGGCCACCGTCCGCGTGCGCGCCGACATCATCAAGCTGCTCGAGTTGCGCGCGCCGCGGTGCTACGTCGCCAGTTTCAACCGCCCGAACCTGACTTACCGGGTGCTGGCCAAGGCCAAGCCGTACGAGCAGGTGTCCGAATTCGTCCGCGCCCGGCCGCAGGACAGCGGGATTGTCTATTGCCAGTCGCGCAAGGCCGCCGAGAGCGTGGCGGGGCGATTGAACGAGGACGGCGTGAAGGCGCGTCCCTATCACGCGGGTCTGACGCCCAAGGCACGTTCCGACCATCAGGAGCTGTTTCGGCGTGACGACGTGCGCGTGGTCTGCGCCACGATTGCGTTCGGCATGGGCATCAACAAGCCCAATGTCCGTTTTGTCCTTCATTACGATCTGCCAAAGAACCTCGAGGGCTATTACCAGGAAACCGGCCGCGCGGGCCGTGACGGACTGCCCGCCGAATGCGTGCTGCTCTTCAGCGCGGGCGACGTCGTGAAGCAACGGCGGTTCATTGATGAAAAACCGGACCCGCAGGAACAGCAAATCGCGCGCGCACAGTTGCAGCAGATGGTGCATTACGCGGAATGCGCCGGTTGCCGCCGGCGCGAACTGCTGGCCTATTTCGGCGAGCCATTCGAAATTCCGCCGGCCGACGGCCGCGCCGGCGCGGCCCTGGCCCGCTCCGCTCCGGCTTCCGGCGGGGTTCCCAGCCGTCCGAACTGCGGCGGCTGCGACAATTGTCTCTCCCCGCGCGAGACGTTCGATGGCACGGTGGCCGCGCAAAAACTGCTCTCCTGTGTCTATCGCATCCGCGAGCAAAGCGGGCTTGGCGTCGGCTTGCATCACGTGGTCGAGGTGTTGACCGGCGCGGACACGCAAAAAATCCGCCGTTGGAATCACGGACGGCTTTCGACCTACGGCATCGGCCGCGAACACAGCCGGCCGGAGTGGGCGGCGATCGGCCGGGAGTTGATCCGGCTCGGCCATTTGCGGCAGACCGCGGGACAGCTCAGCGTCGTGGAACTGACGGAGCAAGGGCTGGCCGCCCTCAAACAGCGTCGGCCGGTGACGCTCACCAAGCCCGTCGCCGCCGCGGAGCCGAAAGCGCATCGCGTGGGTGACATTGCGTGCGACGAAGCGTTGTTCGATCGTCTGCGCCGGTTGCGCAAGCGCCTGGCCGACGAGCGGGACGTGCCGGCTTACATTGTTTTTTCCGATGTGGCGTTGCGCCAGATGGCGCGGGATCAGCCGACGAACGAACGCGAATTCGCCCGGATCAGCGGCGTCGGCGCGAAGAAGCTGCGCGAGTTCGGCGCCCGCTTCCTCGGCGAAATCGCGGCGCATCGCCAGCCATAGGGGTCGGTTCTTGATAATGTCATATTGGTGGTGCACTCCGCCGGTTTGGTGGCCGGCCCATCCCACGGTGCCTCGCCCGCCGCAAACCAATGGCATTGACCGGGCCGGACGATTCGGCCACAAGAAAACCGTTATGCCCAGTCTGACGAACCTTCTGCTCGGCGTCGGCCTGCTCATGGTCGGCATCATACCGATGTCCGTCGATGCCCAGCCTTCCACCAACGCGCCGCTGCCCGGAGCGGTGGACCTGCGGCCCGAGTTCGCCCGCCTGGACCTGAAGCCGCGCCTGCAGGGTGGCCGTCCCACCTGTTCAGTCTTCACCGTGGTCGGGGCGCTCGAGTTCGCCGTCGCCAAACGGCAGGGCCACTCTCCGCGCTTGAGCATCGAGTTCCTGAACTGGGCTGCCAACAAGACCTGCGGCGACTCCGACGATGGCGGGTTTTTCTCCGACTTATGGAAGGGTTTCGCGGCTTATGGCCTCTGCGCCGAGGCGGACATGCCGTATCGGGCGACGTTCGATCCTGCCAGCCAACCCGGCGCCGACGCTCTGGCGGACGCCCGAATCCGGCTGGGGTTGGGGTTGCGGCTCCATTGGATCAAGGACTGGAACGTGAACACCGGCCTGGCGGACGCGGAGTTCGCCGCGATCAAGCAAACGCTCGCCACGGGCTGGCCGGTGTGCGGCGGTTTCCGCTGGCCCAAGCAGGAACAGTGGGTGGATGACGTGCTCCAAATGTGCCCGACCAACGCCGTCCGCGACGGGCACAGCGTGTTGCTGGTGGGCTATCGTGATGACACCGGCCAACCCGGCGGCGGGGTGTTCATTTTTCGGAACACCAGCCACGACGGACGCGAAGGTGTCATGCCCTTCGCCTACACGCAGGCATTCATGAACGACGCCGTGTGGGTGGATTTCGCGTCGCGCACGAACGCGCCCGCAGCATCGGCCGGGCCGGGCGGGTGGTTTGGTGGTGCGCTGACCGGGCTGGCGCCGGTCCCGGCAGGCCGGAATCGCCGGATTTCCAGCAACCAACAACCAGGCTGGCACGACGAGAACCTGGACATGACCATCCTGCCGCCAGGCAAAGCCCTGGAAATGCCGCTGCTGCAGGGACCGGGGGTCATCACGCATATCTGGATGACCAGCCATGCCGGGCGGGCCAATGAACTCGACGCCCTGAGCCTGCGCATTTACTGGGACGGGCGCGATGAGCCGGGCGTCGCGGTGCCGCTGGGCCAGTTCTTCGCCGTGGGCCAGGGCCGGCCCGCCGTCGTTGAGAGCGTGCCGGTGCAGGTGTCGCCCAGCGGCGCGCTGACGTGCTACTGGCGGATGCCGTTCGGCAAGTCCGCGCGCATCGTCGTGACGAACGACAATCCCGACCGCACCACCGGCCTCTACTGGCAGGTGGATTGGGTGGAACTGGACGCCCAGCCGCCGGAGACGCCGTATTTTCACGCGCGCTATCGCCAGGAATATCCGGCGGTCGCCGGGCGCGATTACCTGATTGCGGACCTCGACGGCCGGGGGCAATACGTCGGCACCGTCATGTCGGTGACGCTGGCGCAGGACGGCTGGTGGGGCGAGGGCGACGATTTCTTCTACATTGACGGCGAGGACGTCCCTAGTCTCCAGGGCACAGGCAGCGAGGATTATTTCAACGACGCGTGGGGCTTCCGTCCGCGCTCGAGCCACTGGTTCGGACAGCCGCGCTGGCAGGGCGATAACGCCGGCGACAGCGGCGTGTGCTACCGCTGGCACCTCCTCGACCCGGTGAATTTTACAAAATCGCTCAAGGTTGCGATCGAGCACAAGGGCAACCGCGTCGAGGACATCGAGGGCTTTTTCCTCGAGCGTCCCGATTTCATCAACAGCGTCGCCTTTTGGTATCAAACCGGCGAACCGAAGCCGTTCGGCGAACTCCCGCCGTATCCCGCGCGGTGCGTGCCGTGGCAGCAACAACTGCTCGTGCGCGATTTCCGCCAGGCGCAAACGACCGGTCCGGCGAAGGTCCGCGTGGAAACCAGCGGGATGTTCGGCGCGCGCCCGGTGCTGGGCTGGACCAATACCGAGGTCAACGCGCGTCTGACGCTACCCTTCACGGTCGAGACGGCGGGGCGACACGCGCTGCGGCTGACCGCGGCCGGCGCGCCCGAATATGGGCTCTACGCCATCGAACTCGACGGCAATCCCGTCGTCGCCGCGGCGGATTTCCGCGCGTCCGCGGACGAGGGACTCGCCGAACTGGACCTCGCGCTGGGCACGCACGAACTGACCGCCGGGCCGCACACGCTGGGGTTTCGCGCGCTGCCGGTGGACGGCAGGCCGGCCCGGCCGCTGGCGGCGGAGATGCTGCGTTGGCTGCGCCTGCCGCCGGAGGCCACGCGACCGGTGAAGACGCACCACGAGGCGCATTTCATCCGGCTGGCGATTGGCCGGGCGGTCTATGCCTATCGGCTGGCTTATGGCGAAGTGCCGGCGTCACTCGACACGCTGGTCAAGGCGGACCTGTTGTCAGCGCGCTATCTGAGCGACGAAAACGAGAAGCCGCTCCATTCGCATCGCGACGGTGATTCGCTGGTGGTGGAGAGCAATGGGCCAGAACCCTGGACCTACCGTTGGCAGGGCCTCGACGCCCGGCGGTAGGCGGCCCAGAAGCCCGAACCAAAGCCCGGCTTCAAGAACGGGTTGTCGTTCCGCTCGCCGGAGTCCATGACGTGATCAACCACATCGGGATGCCCGACTCCCGCCTTCCAGGCCATAACGCGAGCGTGGCGGATAACGGTACTTACCAATATCAAGAACCGACCCCTTCAAAGAACCGACCCCTTCACCCAACTCGCTTTCATTGCTTCGCCAGTGTGCCGGCCTTGACCTCCCAGCGTTGGAGCTGGCGGCCCAGTTCGCGGGGCCAGTTTTCCCCGGTGCAGGTCATGAACACCTGGCCGCTGGCCTGGTGCGAGCGTTCGAGCAGCGGCAGCAGGCCGCTGCGCCGCTGCGTGTCGAGTTCACCCATCACGTCGTCCATCAACAACACCGGCGGCGCGCCGTGGAGGCCGGTGAGGTATTCGGCCTGCGCCATCTTGAGGGCAATGGCGAGCGTCCGTTTCTGGCCCTCGCTGCCGAACTGCGCGACCGGCTGTTCGTCCAGCAACAACTCAAGTTCGTCGCGGTGCGGCCCCAGCAGGGTGCTGCGATAACTCCGCTCGCGGGCGCGCGCCTGCGCAAGTTCGACCGCGAAATCCCGCTTCACGCTCGGCCGGTACTCGATCCGGAGTTCCTCGGCGTCGTGCGCGATGCGCCGGTAGGCCAGGCGGACCAGCGGGGAGAGCCGCGGGGCCAGCTCGCGCCGGAAGTGCATGAGCTGGCCGCCCACCGCGAGCAGTTCCCGGGTGAAGCTGTCGAGCGCGGCCTCATCCACGGTGCCGTGCTTGAGGAGGGCGTTGCGCGATCGGAGCGCCTTCGTGTAGCGCTGGAGCAGCGGCAGGTAGGTCGGATGCGTCTGCGCCAGCAGCAGGTCGAGAAACCGCCGCCGGCGGCTGGCGGGGCCCTTGATCAGATTCAAATCCTCCGTGCAAAAGACCACCGCCCGCAGCACGCCGAGGTAGTCACCCAGCCGTCGCACCGGCTGGCCGTCGAGGCTGAGTTTGCGTTCCGCCGGCGACCAGTACATCCGGATGTCGCGCGTCGCCGGGCCGACGATGGTGGCGCCGACAAAGCAACCCGTCTGGCCGTGGCGGACCATCTGGGCGCCGCCGACGCCGCGGAACGAGCGCAAGGTGGCCAGCAGGTAGATGGCTTCGAGGATGTTGGTTTTGCCCTGCGCGTTGTGGCCGAGGAGCAGGTGGAAACCGGGCGTAAAATCCACATCGAGCCGCGCGTAGTTGCGGAAGTCGCGAAGGCGCAGATGGGCCAGATGCACGCACGATACATAGCCGACCCGCGCGAGAAGTTCACGCGGCAAAAGCAGGAGCCAGTGTCTTGATTCCCATCATCGAACGGAGTGTGGAGTGTGGAGTGTGGAGTGTGGAGTCCCGCCTTCAGCCGGCTGGGGCCGCCTCAAAGCGGAACTCCCAGCGAAATGAACACCGTCGCCCCGCAGCGAGTGTTGGAATTGGGGCACTACCAAGCAGGATCGCGGGATCGCTTGCGGGATCGCTTGCGGCTTGATCGCCGCCGGGCGAATGCCGAAGCTCCGCCCATGCGAATTTTTCTCGCTGCCTGGCTGGCCGGGGGCGCACTCCTCCTGGCCGGTGAACCGGGTGCCGACACCTTTCTCCGTGACCATGCGCAGACGCGCGGCTTCTCCC
The DNA here is from genome assembly GCA_050012855.1 of Verrucomicrobiota bacterium. Lineage (GTDB taxonomy): Bacteria > Verrucomicrobiota > Verrucomicrobiia > Limisphaerales > J093 > JAJXZJ01. The sequence goes on from JBEKGJ010000032.1 coordinate 8,119, forward strand.
TGGGCCGCCCGGTCAAGGCGAAGCCGACGCCCGACGGCAAGGCGGTCCTGTTTCTACGCGCCGGGCCACGCACGCCCCGGCTAAGTCTGTTCGAGTTCGACGTGGCCAGCGGTCGGACGCGCGAGCTGGTTTCGCCGGAACCGCTGTCGAACGGCCAGGAAACCCTGTCCGCGGCGGAAAAGGCGCGGCGCCAGCGGATGCGGGTTACGGTCGGCGGCTTCACCGATTTCCAACTGTCCGCCAATGGCCAGGCGGTGTTGCTCGGGCTCGGCGGCCGGCTTTACGTGTTTGACCGCGCCGCTGGGCGCATCCGCGAACTGCCGACCGGTGACGGCGTGATTCTGGATGCGAAGTTTTCGCCGGACGGCCAGAGCGTCGGTTACGTCCGCAACCATGACGTGTGCGTGACGGACCTGACCCGGCTGAAGGAGCGCGCCGTGACGCAAGGTGGGACGGAAACTGTCCCCCACGGCCTCGCCGAGTTTGTAGCGCAGGAGGAAATGGAACGGTTCTCCGGCTGGTGGTGGTCGCCGGACGCGCAGTCCATCGCCTACGAGGAATACGACGCCTCGGGGGTCGAGGTCTGGCGCATCGCCGACGCATTCAAACCCGACGAAGTGCCAACGCCGTTTTTCTATCCGCGGCCCGGCCGGAACAACGTTCGCGCCCGGCTGGGCGTCGTCAGTGCGCGGGGCGGAAAAACCACCTGGCTGCATTGGGACGCGGAACGGTATCCGTATCTGGTCCACGTGGACTGGCCCAAGCGGGGCGGGCTGACGTTGACCGTGCAAACGCGCGACCAGAGCGAGCTGGTGTTGCTGCAGGCCAATCCCAAGACCGGCGCGACCACGCCGCTGGTGACGGAGCGCGACGACATGTGGGTGAACATTGACCAGCAGATGCCGCACTGGCTGGACGATGGCAGCGGTTTTTTATGGACCAGTGAAAGCGCCGGCGCCGGGCGGTTGGAGTTGCGCGGTCGCGACGGCAAACTCCAGCGCGTGCTCGTGCCGCCGGCCGCGGGCTTCCAGGGCTTCGAGTCCGTGGATGACAAGGCCGGCCTCGTGTATTTCCGCGGCAGCGCCAACCCGACGCAGTCGCACTTGCAGGCCGTGCCGCTGATGGGGGGCGAACGGGCCGAACTGACGACACAACCCGGTCTGCACAGCGCGACGTTCGCGGAGGACCACTCGATTTACGTCCACCAAGTAGCGACACTGGACGCGCCGCCCAAGACGCTGGTGCAGCGGGCCGACGGCACCGTGCTCGGCGAACTGCCCTCGGTCGCGGAGAATCCGCCGTTCGTGCCGCGCGTCGAGATTCTCAAAGTCGGCGACGGTGACGGGTTCTGGACGAAAATGATCCGACCGCGCGCCTTCGTCGCGGGGCAGCGATACCCGGTGATCGTGCATGTCTATGGCGGCCCAACGGCGCAGATGGTGCAGGTGACGCTGGCCGGCCAGTTGCTGGACCAATGGCTCGCCGACCAGGGATTCATTGTCGTGTCGGTGGACAACCGCGGCACGCCGGGCCGCGGCCACGACTGGGAACGGGCGATCCGCGGACAGTTCGGCGTCGTGCCACTCGAGGACCAGATTGCCGGGCTGCGGGCGTTGGGAAAGCGGGTTGCCGAAATGGATCTGGACCGGGTGGGGATTTACGGCTGGTCGTTCGGCGGTTACGCGACGGCGCTGGCGGTGTTGCGGCGACCGGACGTGTTCAAGGCGGGGGTGGCGGGCGCGCCGGTGACCGATTGGCGGGATTATGACACCCATTACACGGAGCGTTATCTCGGCATCCCGACGGGCGAGGACGACGCGCGGTACCGGCAGAACTCGCTCCTCGCGGATGCCCCCAACCTGAAGGCGGCGCTCCTGCTAATCCACGGCACGGCGGACGACAACGTGTATTTCCGGCACAGCCTGAAGCTGGCGGATGCGTTGACGCGCGCCGGACGGGAATTTGAGTTTTTGCCGCTGGCCGGGTTCACGCACCTGGTCAACGACCCGCCGATCACGGAGTCGCTCTGGCAGCGGACGGCGACGTTTTTCCGGCGGAACTTGGCGAAACCGTGAGACGGCGGGGCCGCTCACGTCGTCATAAACTGCGCCCGGGCGTGGCATTCCTCGATGAGGTGGTCCATGAGCGGCGTGCGACGGCCGCTCCACATGGCGCCGATGATCACCGGTGGAAACTCGGTGAGCGGGATGAGGCGCACCGACGGCAGGTGCGGCGTCTTGGGCACGTTGAGCGTGAGGCCGATGCCGAACCCGTTGGCGGCGTAAGTCTCGACCACCGCGAGGGAGCTGACCTCCAGCGCGGTGAACCACGCCACGTCGCGCCGGGTGAGTTGCTGCTGGAAATACCGGCAGATCGCCTCGGCGGCGGGCAGGGCGATCAGCGGCTCCTCGATGCGGTCCCGCTTCCAGAGTTCCTCGCCACTTTTCAGCGGATGGTTTTTCGGGACCACCAAAGCCAGGTGCAGGCGGATGAGTTCCTCGACATTGATACCGCTGGCGGGCCGGCCCTCGATGATGGTGATGGCCACGTCAATTTCCTGCTCCTGCAGCCACGCCTCAAGCTGCGGCCGGTATCCCTCGCGCAGCAGCAGTTTGAAGTTCGGATGGCGTTTGCGCAGGTTCTGCACGACGGCCGGCAGGTGGTCGCGCTGCACCACCTCGGAGGCGCCGATGCGGATGCGCTGCGCCGCCGAGCCGCGAATCTGCTCGGCCGTGACCTCGAGGTTGCCAAAAAAAGGCTTGATGAACTTCTGCAGATCCTCGCCGGCCTTGGTCAGGGCAAACGGGCGCCGTTGGAAGAGGGTGACGCCGAGGGTCTCCTCAAGCTGAATGATTTGGGCGCTGACGGCGGGCTGCTGGATGCCATAAGGCATGTTGCGGACGGCCTCGCTGATTCCCCCGAACCGGGCGACGTAGTAAAACAACTCCAGATGGTGGATGTTCATGTTGGCTGTGGTGTGGCTCCCAGTTTAGCAACCCGCTGCTGGCAGACAAGCGTACGCTGGGGAGGACAGGCCTTTCGGAAGAGAGGGTGCGGGATGAGCCTTGGGGGGTTGAGTGCCGGATTCTTGGGCGGAGCCCGGGGTTGGCTGAGGGCCGACCTTGCCCGCCGCCGATTTGACGCAACCCCAGTGTCTGAATCACAGTTGTCCGCCATGGTGCCTGGAACACCCATGCGTCGGCCGGCGGATTTCTATTGCGAGCCGGCAGGCCCATCGCTTCAATGTCCGCGCGAAGACCCAATGCTAATCATTCCCTTGCCTCATCCTTCGTTCACTCCCCGGCCCGGCCTCGCGGTGGTCCTCCCCCTCCTGGCCGCCCTGCTGGTGCTCCTGTTGCTGCCGGCCTGCCAGACGCCCCAGCGACTTTCCCGCGCTGCCTACCCGCCCACCGCCACCACCAATCAGGTGGACGACTACTTCGGGGTCAAGGTCGCCGACCCTTATCGCTGGCTCGAGGATGACAACGCGCCGGCCACCAAGGCCTGGGTCGAGGCCGAAAACCGCACCACCTTCGATTACCTGGCGCGGATTCCCCAGCGGGCCGCCCTCCAGCGCCGTCTGACGGCCCTGTGGAACTACGAACGCTACGGCATCCCCTTCAAGCAGGGCGGCCATTATTTCTATTTCAAAAACAACGGCCTGCAGAACCAGAGCGTTCTCGACACGCTGACGGCCCTCGACGCCGAACCCCGCCTGCTTCTCGATCCGAACACGCTGTCGGCCGACGGCACCGTCGCGCTCAGCGGCAGCGCCGTCAGTGACGACGGCAATTATCTGGCCTACGGCCTCGCCATCGCGGGCTCCGACTGGCAGGAATGGCGCGTCCGCGACGTGCGCGCCGGCGTGGACCTCGCCGACCGCCTCCAATGGGTGAAGTTCTCCGGCGCCTCCTGGACCAAGGACAACCGCGGCTTTTTCTACAGCCGCTTCGACGAGCCGCCCGCTGGCCAGCAGCTTACCCAGGCAAATTATTTCCAGAAGCTCTACTACCACCGCCTCGGCACCCCCCAGGGCGAAGACGCCCTTATCTACCATCGGCCTGACCACAAAGAATGGGGATTCGGCGGCGCCGTCACCGACGACGGCCACTATCTTATCATCACCATCACCGAAGGCACCGAGCGCCGCAACCGCGTCTTCTACCGCGATCTTCAGTCCCCCGACCGCCCCGTGGTCGAGTTGTTGAACGACTTCGACGCGTCCTACAATTTCATTGATAACGACGGCCCGGTGTTCTGGTTCCAGACGGACCTCGACGCGTCCCGCGGACGCGTCATCGCCGTGGACCTTCGCGAGCCGGGCCGCCCTCACTGGCGCGAAGTCATCCCGCAGGCCGCCGAAACCCTGGGCAGTGTCACCGCCGTCGGCGACCGGTTTTTCGCCGATTACCTCAAGGACTCGCACTCGGTGGTAAAGGTGTTCCGCCTCGACGGCGGCTTCGAGCGCGAAGTGGCCCTGCCCGGCCTCGGTTCGGCGGGCGGTTTTGGCGGCAAACGCTCCGACCGCGAGACCTTTTACTCCTTCACCAGTTTCAACCGGCCGGCCACGATCTTTCGTTATGACGTCGCCGCCGGCGCCGCCACGATCTTCCGCGCGCCCAAGGTCGCCTTCAACCCGGAGGACTACCAGACCACGCAGGTTTTCTACCACAGCAAGGACGGCACGCGCGTGCCGATGTTCATCGCCCACAAGAAGGGCCTGAAACTCGACGGCCGGCGCCCGACGCTGCTCTACGGCTACGGCGGCTTCAACATCAGCCTCACGCCCGCCTTCTCGGTGGCCAACCTGGTCTGGATGGAAATGGGCGGCGTTTACGCGATGCCCAATCTCCGTGGCGGCAGCGAATACGGCGAGGAATGGCACCAGGCCGGCACCAAGCTCAAAAAACAAAACGTGTTCGACGACTTTATCGCGGCGGCCGAATGGCTGATCGCCAACCACTACACCGCCGCCGACCGGCTTGCGATTTCCGGCGGGAGCAACGGCGGCCTGCTCGTTGGCGCCAGCATGACCCAGCGTCCCGACCTCTTCGCCGTCGCCCTGCCGGCCGTCGGCGTGATGGACATGCTCCGTTTCGACCGCTTCACCATCGGCTGGGCCTGGCGCAGCGATTACGGCTCAAGCCAAGATTCGGAGGAGTTCAAGGCGCTCTACGCCTACTCGCCCTACCACAACCTCCGTCCCGGCACCCGCTACCCCGCCACGCTCATCACCACGGCGGACCACGACGACCGCGTGGTGCCCGCCCATAGCTTCAAGTTCGCCGCCCGCCTCCAGGCCTGCCACCGCAGTAGCAACCCGGTCCTCATCCGGATCGAAACCAAGGCCGGCCATGGCGCGGGTAAACCCACCACCAAGCTCATCGAAGAGGCGGCGGACAAACTCGCCTTCACCACCTTCGTGCTGGGCATGAATCCGGTCATGCCGTAGCCCTCAACCAGTTCGGGTAGCCCTTCCATCGAGCAGCCCAACCTCGCCAAACAATAGTGTTATTATGTCTCTATTGCCAGGACCATAACCGGTCCGAAAATGAGCCATACTGTCTCATTAACAGGAGTTGAAGCTTTATCGTCATCATTATAACTATTTCACCATGAGTAAATTATCCATATTAAACCATGACGTCGGCTGGTTGGCATTCCGAAAGCTCCTTTGGGATTCGTAACGTGAACAGTCAACCAAAGGAATGACGATGAGACTAGTCAAATTTAATCGGCCAGAAGCTTGGGCGGTATCGCCCTTCGAGCAAGTGCCCGGGCTCGAGGATGTGATCAACCGGGTTTTCGGATCCCCCTTCGGTGACCTGAACCGCACCGGTGAGTTTTTCGCCGGTTCGGCGCCAGCCCTCGACTTGTGCGAGGACAATGAAAACCTGGTCGCCACCGTGGAACTGCCCGGCATGAAGAAGGAGGACATCGAGGTTTCCGTGCAGGACGGCGTGCTCAGTGTGAGCGGTGAGCGGTCGTGCGACCAGAAACACCGGGAGGCCGGCAGCTACCGCACCGAGCGCTTCTTCGGCCACTTCCATCGCACAGTGAGCCTGCCCAAGCCGGTCAAGACTGAAGCCATCAAGGCGGTCTATCGCGACGGGGTGTTGACCGTCACCATGCCGAAGACCGAGGAGGCCAAACCGAAACAGATCGCCGTCAACATCGGATAAACCACGAAACCATCAAACCCGGCGGGCTCGTCCCAGCCGGTCAAGGAAAGGAAAACGTCTCATGAATGCAATGTGCCAAACTGAGAAAAACCAGGCAACCGCCCCGGCCCGGATCGAATACGTGGCCCCGGAGGTGGACATCCTCGAAACCAAGGAGGATTACCTCCTCCAGGCCGACATGCCGGGCGTAGCCAAGGCCGACCTTGAACTCCTCATCGAGGGGAACGAGTTGACCATCGTCGGCCGCCGACAGCGACCGGTCACCGGCGAGGTACTGGTTTCTGAGATCGAACTGCGGGATTACCGGCGCAGTTTTGTGCTGGATCCGCAAATCGCCACGGACCGGATTACCGCGCAGCTCGACCAGGGTGTGCTGACGGTGCATTTACCCAAGGCGGAGGCCGTCAAACCGCGCAAGATCGCGATCACCGACTGAGCCCGCCGCGCTCACGACGCCCGGCCTGGCCCGCGCCCGGCAGGGCGTTTTTTGTCCGCCAACGGCGGGATTCAACACGGCAAAAGCGAAGCCGCGCGCCGCGTCAAAAGGGACACCGCGAGTTCTACTTCCCCACCGGCTTCGGCTGGGCCTGCTCCCACTCGGCTTTGGTGACTTTCTTCGCCTCCTGGAGGAAGACGAAGCCACCCTTTTTGTTGCCCACGACGATGTCGGGCAGTTTGTCGCCGTTGACATCGGCGGCCACGACCTGGGTGCCCACGCCCGAATCGCTGTCAATCAGGTGCGGCACGAACTCTGCCGTTTTGTCGGCGTGCCGGACGAGTTGGAACCAGTAGAGCACCGCCGGCTCGTTGGGCTCGGGATCGCCCTGCGGGCCGTGCGCCCAGAAGCGTTTGCCGACCACCAGGTCCTTCAAACCGTCGCCGTCAATATCCACCAAATCGAGCGCGTGGGGCTGGGTGAACTTCACGCCGTAGGGACTGTCGCCTGGCGTCTTGTTCATGAACACGTGCGGCTTGAAGGTGATTTCGCCGCCTTCGCGCACCTGTTCCCACCACGCGAGCCCGTAACCGTGCGCGGCGAAGCAGGTGATCACGTCGTTCAAGCCGTCGCCGTTCACGTCGTAGGCGAACATCTGGGCTGTGCCAAACGGCACGCCCTCCTCCTGCGGACAAAAGGCGAACTTATGGTATTTCCAGACTGCGTCGCCGGCGCCCGCGGCCGGCTGCTCCCACCAGCCGGTGGCCTCCAGCAAATCCAGCCGGCCATCGCCGTTGATGTCGCCGACGCCCAGCCCGTGCGTGTATTTGCCGTATTTGTTGTCGGGCGAGATCGGATGAAACACCCAGGGCTTGGCGGCGTCCGTCCAATCCGGCGCGGCATAGCCGAAATAGCCCTTCGAGTTGCAGACCAACTCGGGTTTGGCACCACCGACAAACGGTAGGAATCCGGGCGATTCGTTATCCACCACGTCGAACACCTGGTGCCGCTGCCAATGCCCGTCGCGTCCTTTGGGGTTCTCGAACCAGTACGCCGGCTCGCCCGGCAGGCCCACGACCAGAATGTCCGGCCAGCCGTCGCCGTTGAAATCGTAAGCCCAGGTGAAAAAGGCGTCGGAGTACGCGTTGTTGACGCCCAAACCGCCTTCGTAGCCGGCAATCACCTGCTCGGTGCCGTCCGCCGACTTGCGCTTGAAAGATGCGGTCGCCGGCCGGTACTCGTGCCGCTTGGTGAAGTCGGGTCCTTCCCACCAATACGGGCCATAGACCACGTCGAGTTTGCCGTCGTGATTGAAGTCGCCATACCACGCGCCCTCGGCCCAGAATTCCCTGGTCAATTGAATCTTCTTGAACGAGTGGAGGACGTATTTCTCGGCGGCCTGGCAGGCGGCGACGCCGCAGACGAGGGCGAGGAGCGTGGCGGATTTGAACATGCCTCTCTTTCGCAGGTTGAGCGGGTCCGGTCAAGCCGGATGCACGGGCCCAGATCCTCGGCTAGCAGAAAACTGATCACAAAAAAACCCAAGCTGGGCGCTTCTCTGGCAGCTTTTGGCGTTCGATAGGAATTCTATTTTGGCACGAAAAATGATTTCCTCAATTTTATTGAGCAAAATCGTGTTTTCCATTCCTTAGGCGAGGATTTGGGACGGGCCCAGATCCTCGGCTAGCAGAAAACTGATCACAAAAAAACCCAAGCTGGGCGCTTCTCTGGCAGCTTTTGGCGTTCGATAGGAATTCTATTTTGGCACGAAAAATGATTTCCGCAATTTTATTGAGCAAAATCGTGTTTTCCATTCCTTAGGCGAGGATTTGGGACGGGCAGGCACTGGTGGGGTGAGACTCCCGGCGAGCCGGCCGGGGTGGCTCGTGGACGGCCGGGCCGCGACCGCCTCCGTCCGTGTCCCCGAGTTCTTTGCCAGCTACATCGCCCTCTCGACCCTGTTCTGCATCCCAGCCAGGTTGAATGTGCAGGCAGCGACTGCCACAACGGCTTTCGCTTACCCTCCGCCAAAAGTGTCAATGGTGAGGACTGACACCACACAGGGGTCGGTCCATAGTATCTTGCTTTTGACGGCACAGCTCTTGATTTGGGCATGTTGCCATCGGCCGGGCTGCGTCCATCGACATGTCACGCCACGCACGGGCTTTTCTTCGTAAATGTTGTTCGAACGGGCAAGATCAGCGGCAGCACCGACCAGGGCAGAAACCCTCCGCCCTTGAAAGCCGCTTCTGCCCCCTCAACTTCCAACCATCAATGGCATCATGGGGTTCGTCATGGGCGTTCTCATGGCGGCCCTTTATAACCTGGTCGCCCGCTGGACCGGCGGATTGGAGTTCACGGTGAGCGACGCCGCCGCCGGCCGCCTGAACCGGCCCGAGGCGCCTACACCGCCTGGTCGCCGTGCTCGCCGGTGCGCAGGCGGATGGCGTCGTCAATCGTCCAGATGAAAATCTTGCCGTCGCCGATCTTCCCGGTGACGGCGGTCTTGGTGATCGTGTCCACCACTTGCTGGACCAAATGGTCGGGCAACACCATCTCGATCTTGATCTTGGGCAGGAAATCCACGGTGTACTCGCTGCCGCGGTAAATCTCCGTGTGGCCCTTCTGGCGGCCGCAGCCCTTGACCTCGGTGACGGTCATGCCCAGCACGCCGATGTCGTTCAGCGCCTGTTTGACATCGTTCAGTTTGAACGGCTTGATGATGGTTTCGAGCTTCTTCATGGCGGTCTCCGGGGTTAGTCGTTGTAAGCCTTCTCGCCGTGCTGCGTCAAATCCAGGCCCAGGCTCTCCTCTTCCTCGCCCACGCGCAGGCTTCCCGCCATGCGGTCGACCACCTTCAACAAAACAAACGTGCCGAGCGCCGCGAACGCGACGGTAAAGGCCACGCCGGTGAGTTGGTTGAGGAACTGGTGAAAACCGCCGGCGAGCGAGATGACATGACCGTCGGTTTTGAACGTGTCGGCGATCGCCGGGTTGACGGCGGGATTGGCCAGGAAGCCGAGCATCAACATGCCGGTGGTGCTGCCGACGCCATGCACGCCGAACACGTCGAGCGAATCATCGTAGTTCCAGACCGATTTCAACTTCGTCACCGCCAGGTAGCAAACGACGCCGGCCACCAACCCGATGCCAAAGGCGGCGGGGACGGTCACGAAACCGCTGGCGGGGGTGATGGTGGCCAGTCCGGCGACCATGCCCGAGGCGGCGCCGAGCACGCTGGGACGGCCTTTCAGCAGCCATTCCATGCCGGCCCAACTCAGGGCGGCGGCGGCGGCCGAGAAATGCGTCGCGGCAAAGGCGCTGCTCGCGAGCGCGCCGGCGTTAAGGGCGCTGCCGGCGTTGAACCCGAACCAGCCCACCCAGAGAAGACCGGTGCCGATCAGGCTGAGGACGACATTGTGTGGCGGCATGGGTTCCGCGGGATAGCCAAGACGTTTGCCCAGCACCAGCGCGCAGACCAGCGCCGAGACGCCCGAACTGATGTGCACGACCGTGCCGCCGGCGAAATCGAGCACCGGCACGCGGCCGCCGCTTGCCCAGTTGAAAAGGCCGCCCTTGCCCCAGACCATGTGGCACAGCGGCAGGTAAACCACCGTCACCCACAGCAGCACGAACAGCACGTAGGCTTTGAACCTCATCCGCTCGGCCACCGCGCCGCTGATCAGCGCCGGGGTGATGATGGCGAACATCATCTGGAACAGCATGAAGCTCTGCTGCGGCACCGTCGCCGCATAGTCGGCATTGGGCGCGCCGCCGACGCCGTTCAGGAACAGGTATTGGAGCGGGTTGCCGAAGAAGGAGTTCCCCTCGCCGAAGGCGACGCTGTAGCCATAAACCATCCACACCAGGGACATGAGCGCCATGAGAATCAGGCTGTGCATCATGGTCCCGAGGACGTTTTTGCCCCGCACCAGCCCGCCATAAAAAAGGATCAGGCCCGGCGCGGTCATCATAAGGACCAGGGCCGAACTGGCCAGCAGCCAGGCATTGTCGCCCGTGTTGATGGCCGACGCGGCGGCATGAAGTTGCGGGGGCACGGTGGAATCGGCGACCGCGAGGCTGGCGAAGGTCACACCGGCAGCAAGCAGCCACAACGAACTACCGCTCCGCCCAAGGCGGACTTGGCAAATTTGCATCGCCGCCGAGACTACGGATGCGGCCGGGCGAGTCAAGGCAGGTTGCGGGCGTCGCCGACGTTGCCCACAACCGGCCGAGAGTGACAGAGGCCCGCCTTCCGCCGCGTGTTTATGATGCGGCGGCCGTCCGACGACGATTCAGCCGCGATAAACGCAGCGCGCGGTGCAGGTTTCCGCCACGACCACTTCGGTCAGCAACGGCAGGCGCGGCTTCAGGCGCTCCCAGATCCAGAGAGCGATATTCTCGCTCGTCGGGTTTTCCAGGCCGGGGATCTCGTTGAGGTAGTGGTGATCGAGCTGTTCCCACAACGGCCGGAAAGCCTCGCTGAGGTCGGCATAATCCACGAGCCATTCCAGCGCCGGGTCGCATTCGCCAGCGACGACCATTTCCGCCTGGAAGCTGTGCCCGTGCAACCGGTGGCACTTGTGCGACTCGGGGAGCCGCGGCAACCGGTGGGCCGCCTCGAATTGAAAGGTCTTGCGCAGTTCGATCTTCATCGCCTTGGCCCATTGTTCGCCGCGGCTGAATCCGGGGTCAACCGGTTTCCGCCACGCGTCAATGCGACCGGTCATCCGCACTCAGCGGCTGTTGAAATGGTATTGACCCGAACCGATCTCGCAAACGACGCACCCGGCATCATGGCGCAGCAGTTGAACGCCGTCCGCCGCCGCCGCCGGCCGGCCACCCTCGGTCACCCGGCCCTCACCCGTCGTCGGAATAAAGACCGTGGCCGTCGTGTTCGGCGGCACCGTCAGCCGCCAGTCGAACGCCCGGCCGTCCTTGCTCCATGCGCTCGCGATGAGGCCGTAAGGCGAACGATGCGTGGCCCGGACAAAGCGCAGGTCGCCGACCGGGCGGGGTCGCATCACGATGTGTTTGAAGCCGGGGTGGGCGGGATCGGACTGAATTCCGGCCAGGTCTTCGTACAGCCAGGTGAGCAAATCGCCGACCAGCATGACGTGGTTGCCGGAATTCATCGCCGGGTCCGCCGTGTCACCGTTCCACAACTCCCAGATCGTGGTCGCGCCCTTTTCCACCATGTAGCCCCAGCTCGGATAGCTGGTATTCGTGGACAACGTGTAGGCCAGATCCGCGCGCCCGCCCCGGGTGAGCGTTTGCATCAAGAACTGGCCGCCGATAAGTCCGGTGCCAATGTGGTTGTGGGATTCGCCAGCAATTTTACCAACGAGGTGCGCAAAAATCCTGTCGCGGTCCCCGTCCGGCGCCAGGTCGAGGGCCAACGGCAGGACGCAGGCGGTCTGGGAACCATTGTCATACTGGCCGCCGTCCGGCTTGAGAAACGCGCGGTTGAACGCGGTCTTCATGCGGCCGGCGAGTTCGCGGTAACGCGCGGCGTCGTCCGCCTTGCCCAGCAACGTCGCGTATTGAGCCATCAGTTCGAGACAGTGAACATAGTAAGCGGTGCCGAGCAGCGGGCCGGCCGTTTTGCGCGCCGGATCCTGAGAGTGGATCAGCTTCGGGTATTCCGGCGGCACACACCAGTCTCCATAGGTGTCGCGCGGCATCAGGTCGTCCTTCAGGTAGCCCGTCATGTGGTCCAGCCAGAGCTTCATGCTCGGGTAATGGCGCGCGATCAGGCCGGTGTCGGCAAACTGGGTCAGCAGATGGCCCGGGATGATGATGGTGCTGCTGGGCCAGGTGACGCCGTCCGAATAGAGTGGCCAGTAAGCCGGGCAGACATCGGGCACGCTGCCGTTGTCCTTTTGCGCATCGGCCATGTCCTGCACCCACTTGGCGTACAGCGGCGCGGTGTTGAACAGGAACGTCTCGCCCTTCGCTTCCGCCGAGCGGTCGCCCAGCCAGCCCTGGCGCTCGTCGCGCTGCGGACAGTCGGTCACGATGCTCCGGTAATTGCCGCGCACACCCCAGAAGATGTTCCGATAAACCCGGTTGAGCAGCGGCTGCGAACACTCCCATGCGCCGGCGCTCTCCAGGTCATCATTGACAACGCGACCCGCAAGGGCGGACAAATCCGGCCGGCCCGGAAATCCCCGCACTTCGACGAACCGGAAACCGTGGTAAGTGAACCGCGGTTCATAAACCTCCGTGCTCGCTCCCTTCAGAATGTAGGTGTCCGTGACCCGGGCCGAACGCAGGTTGTCGAGGTACAGCGAGCCGTCCGGCCGCAGCGTTTCCGCGTGCCGCAGCGTGACCACCGTGCCCGCTGCGCCGGCGACCTTCAACCGGCACCAACCAACGAGGTTCTGCCCAAAATCGAAAATGAAAACACCCGGGCGCAGTTCCCGGACTGACTTCGGTTTCAAGGTTTCGGTGACCCGGATGGGCGGCAGCATGGGCGTGGAAAGCCGGCCGGCCGCGGAACGAAAAAGATGACCCAGAAGCGGACGGTCGCCAAAGACCGGCACGGCGGTCGAATTCGGATCGAACGAGGGCGCGTCCACAAACAGCGCTTTCTCCCAATGCGAATCATCAAAGCCCGGCCGCGCCCAGCCGGGCAGCTCCTTCCGCGCGTCGTATTCCTCGCCGTCATATTCGTTGTTGGCGCGGATCGGGCCGTCGGTCGTCAACTTCCAGGAATCGTCGCTGACAATGTCTTCGCTCGTGCCGTCGGCGAACTCGACATGCATTTGGAGGAGGAGTTTCGGAAAACCGAAACCCACGGTGGCGGTTGGCACGCTCTGGCGCGGCGCATAGAACCGGCCGTTGCCGAGCCAGGCGCCGAAGGCGTTCGTCCCCGGCCGCAACTGCCCGGTCACGTCGTAAGTGACATAGAAGGCGCGCTTCTCGTATTGGCTCAACGCTGGTGAAAGCACAGCGTCGCCCACTTTCGCGCCGTTGACGTAAAGCTCGCTCAGGCCGAGCCCTGAAAAATAAACCATCGCGCGACGCACCGGCTTCGTGAGCGCGAACTCGTGCCGCAACATCCGGGCGGGCAACCGCCGGTCCTGCGGGCCATTTACTGTTCCCCAGGGAGCAATGCCGGCCGGCCCCAAATTCCGGGCGGCCGGCCAGGCCGTGTCGTCCAGGGCGAGCCTTTCCCAACCGGCGATTTCGGTCGCCTTCGCCTTCCACGATTCGTCCGTGGCAAGCACCAGCGGTTCTCCACTGGCAAACGCCACTTCCAACCGGCCCAGCAAACCGGCCGGGTTCGGCGTGTCGCCTGAATTCCGGGCGAGAACGGCGAGGAGGTTGCGACCGGGCTGGAGCAAACCCGCAAGATCGAACTCCGACGCCTGGTGGAAATTGTTGCCGCTGCCCACCGGCTGGCCGTTAACGAAGAGGGTGAACTCGTTGTCGGCGGTCATCAGGATGCGCGCCCGCTGTACTTTCCGATCCGTCGGCAGGTCAAATGCGCGCCGGAACCAGCGGGAGCCGATGGGCGCCGCCGTGGCCGGCTCGCCCTCGGGAAACCAAATCCACGAGGCGCCCGTCAGCGGGGTGTTCGTTTCGACCTCGTCCTTGCCGATCCACATCGCCTTCCAATCCGCAGCCTGCAGCAGCCCCATTGTCCACGACGCGGGTTTGCTCCACTCCGAGACGTGATCCGCCACGTCCCACACCCGGACCTCCCAAAAACAGGCCTGCCCGGCCACCAGCGGGACGCCGGCGTAGGGCACGTGGATGGATTGATCCGAGGCGACCTTGCCGCTGTCCCACAAGTCACCGTGGCCGGCGGCGAGCTGGGCGGGACTGCTGGCCACCAAGATTCGCCACGCGGTCTGGCGCTGGCCCCGGGCCGGAGCAGCACCGGCATCAAGAATCCAACTCAGCCGCGGCTGCGGCGTGTCAATTCCCAAAGGATCACGCAGGTATTCACAGCGCAGATCGGTGGGCGGAAGCGCGGCCCGAGCCACCATGACCAGGCTGAACAGGGAAAGCGCAAGAAACCGGCTTTTCATTGGACGGTGTCGGGCCTTGATCGGTCCCGGATGCTGATGGGCGGCAGCCTAGGACCCGAAGTTGACGGGTGCAACTCGTTTCCCATGCCGCGGCGCCAGGCGTGAACGATTCGGTCGAGAACACCTCGTCAAAGAAGCGCGAACGCAAAGCGGTTGGCGTGGACGTGATCGCGCCTCGGCCAGGCTGACCCCCTCGGGTTCAACAACACAAACTCAAGCTGGTCGTTGAAACGCCGGAACTGAAACCGGCGGAACTCAGTCTTCAGCTCTGCTCTCCGACGCAGACGTGGCCGGAGCTTGGCGAAAGCCGTCCAGCCAGTGACGCAGGCTTAGAATGGGATGCCGCCAGAGCATGCGTGGTCCGGCATAGCGCATCACGGTCTTCGTCTGCTCCCGCCATTGCCGCTGATAGCAGTGCACGGGACACCTGGCACAAGTCGGTTTGTCCCCTCCAAACCGGCACCGTTCCAGCCGCCGGGCGGCATAGTCCAACAGGCCCTGACATTCCCCGCAGAGGGCGGAACCCGCCGCGTGATGCGCCCGACAATAACAGCGGACCATCGCCTGCATGGTTTTCCATTCGCGCTCCAACCGCTTCCCGGCAGTCCGTTTTGAGAACGACAGGCTCGGGGCGTTGCCCTCCGGGGAAGCAGTTGCTGCACCGGCGGACGTTTCAACGCTCAATTTCATCGGGAACTTGCTGCATTGCAAATTCGTTGGCGTTTTCGGAAAGGGACCAGCCCGTTTTCAGGCCAACCACAAACCATCCCAGCACCAGTGCCCCGACGCCGAAGATGGTGTCGCCCACCACCCGCATCCAACGCAGTGTGTCCATCAGGCCGTTTTGCAAGAACTCGGCTGAGCGGGCATACCACATGCCGTGGTTGACACTGGCTACGGTTTGGAGCAGGCCGATGGGTAGCAGACTCAACAATACCATCAAGGCCAGGCCAATGTTGATCGCCCAAAACGCGAACCGAATCGGTCCGTTGCGCCAGTCGCGTGGGCCGTTCAGGCGGCGGAGGCAGAAGAGCATCAGCCCGATGCCGAGCATGCCATAGACGCCGAACAGGGCGGTGTGGCCATGCACGGGCGTGGTGTTCAGGCCCTGCATGTAATACAGCGCAATCGGGGGATTGATGAGGAACCCGAACAGCCCGGCGCCAACCAGGTTCCAGAAACCGACCGCAACAAAGAACTTGATCGGCCACTGATACGCCGACACCCAGCCCTGCATCCGGCCGGCACGCAGGTTGCCATAGGACTCGAACCCAATCAGCACCAGCGGCACCACTTCCAGCGCGCTGAAGCTCGCGCCCAACGCCAGGATCGAAGTGGGTGTGCCGGTGAAGTAGAGGTGATGAAACGTACCAATGATGCCGCCGGACAGGAAAATGATGGTCGAGAACAACACTGCGCGGGTGGCCGACCGGGCTCGCAACAATCCCATCCGCACGAACAGGAACGCGATCACCACGGTGGCGAAGACCTCGAAAAATCCTTCCACCCACAGATGCACCACCCACCAGCGCCAATACTCCGCCACGGGAAGCGTCGTCTGCCGGTGCCACATCAGGCCGGCCGCGTAGAATCCCGCGATGGCGGCGGCGGAAACTACAAACAGGACCAGCAACTGCCGGTTCTCGCCCGGTTTCCTCAACACCGGCAACAATACTCGGCCGAGAAGGAGCAACCACACTACCAGCCCCACGAAGAGGAACCACTGCCAGAACCGCCCGAGGTCCACATATTCATAGCCCTGGTGGCCGAACCAGAAGTTCGCCACGAACCCGAGCTTCTGCTGCACGGCCAGCCATTGCCCGGCCAGCGAACCCACCACAATGGTCAGCAGGCACACGAACAGGAAGTTCACCCCGGCGCGCTGGAACTTCGGTTCGCCGCCGGCCACCATCGGCGCGACGAACAGACCCGCCGCCAGCCAGGCGGTGGCGATCCAGAAGATGCCAAGCTGCAAATGCCACGTCCGGGTCACCGCATAGGGCAGCCACTGGGCCAGCGGAATTCCATAAAAACCATTCCCTTCGACGCCGTAGTGCGCGGTGACGACGCCGAGGGCGACCTGAACGACCATGAGAGCCGTGACCACCCAGAAGTACTTCAACGTCGCGCGCATGGACGGCGTGAGTGTCACCGATCGCAGCGGATCGGCGGCCGGTACGGTTGGCGGCCCCTCTTCATTACGGGCGGCCATGTGCCACGCCAGAGCGCCAATGCCGCCCAGCAGCAACACGAAACTGATCACTGACCAGATCACGATCGAACCGGATGGCGCGTTATCAATCAACGCTTCCGACGGCCAGTTCTGGGTGTAGCTCACGGTTGCCCCTGGCCGGTCCGTCGCGCACGCCCAAGCGATCCAGAAGAAAAACGCGTTCATCAGCCGTTGGCGCTCCGGGGCCTTGATTGAGTTCGCCGGGATCGCATAGGCGTTGCGCAGCTTGTCCAGGCTGGGATCGCTGCCGAACAGCGCCGTGTAATGCGCGGCCACCGTCGCCATCGCCTCCGCCCGTAACGGCGACACCGCCAGATCCCCCGTGGCCGGGTTGTACGTGTTCGTTCGGATCTCCTTTTTCAACCGCGCCTTCAGCATCGCCTGTTGCTCGGCGCTCAGCTGGGCATACCGCGTGCCGGCCTCGGCGTTGGCCCAGTGATCCAGAATCCAGGTCAATTCCCGGTGCAACCAGTCCGCCGACCAGTCCGGTGCCACGTACGCGCCGTGGCCCCAAACCGTGCCGACTTCCTGGCCGCCGATCGACTGCCACACGTTTTGCCCGTCCCGGATGTCCTGGCCGGTGAACAGGACTTTGCCATCCGTGGTTACCACTCGCGCCGGAGTAGGCGGCGCCTCGCGGTAAATCTCCCGTCCGTAATGACCCAGCACGGCAAATGAGCCGCCGATTACCAGGGCCAGCCACAACCACAACTTCCGGTTTTGCATGATCTCTTCCTTCGCGATGGGTTCATTCGATGAGGGGGAAGCCGGTGCGATGGCGCTCAACACGCCGCCTCGCCCGCGCGCAAGCCGCCTGGGGCGACACCCATGCGGGCGAACGCGCTCGCGCGCTCAGCCGGGTTGAGCATTTCGTCAATTGCGGGATAAAGAACCTGTTCCTCCTTCCGGTTGTGTTCGCCGAGGGTTTGCCGCAGGCCGGACTCCTCCGAATCCGTGTCCGTGTCCTGGCGCGCCAGCTTTTGCGCGATCTCCTGAAGGAACTGCTTGATCAGCCGGTGCTCCATCCGCATCACCGCCGTGGGCCCGGTGTTGTGCATCCCGGTCTTGTCCTCGAAACCGGGAAACAGAACCTCCTCCTCCCACACGATGTGTCGTTCCAGGCCCGCCTTGAATTCGGCAAAGTCCGCGGCGGCCCGCGCGAAGTCGGAACGCTTCGTGTCCTGGAATTCCTTGAAGCGGCGGTCAAGCCGCACGTGGTCGTTCTCGAAATAACCGGCGATCGAGTCAATATTCATAATCTGTCCTTTCACGAACAACGTAAGGTTAGACCTGTCTCGCGCCCGGTGAATTGATGCAGGTCAAAGGAAACCCAAATGCCAGGGTCGAAGATGGATTGATTGCCCCACGCAGAGCTTTTCTCCATCCCCAATGTCCAGTTCCTTACCCGGAACTGTCGGCGAAAGCTCAAAACCAGAAAAGATGTCGGGACAAGATTCGAATGGAGCGAATTCATGTTGAGGGCAAGAGTCGCCTGAATCCGGGTTGATGGGTTGGTGCGCTGGGTGGCCCGGTTCTACAAGGCCAACCTTCTGGCCGCGATGGTGAAGCTGGCGCAGATGGTCGAGAACCATTTGGCGGGAATACTGGCGCACTGGAAATGGGGAGTCACCAACGCCTTCATGGAGGGAGTGAACAGCGTGTTTAGCGCAACCAAACGCAAAGCACGGGGTTACCGCTCGACCACACACCTCATCACCATGTTCTACTTCGTCGCCGGCAAGCTCCGTCTACCCCAGTTCTGATTCCACTGAAAACAGCGAGGAACCTAACTAAGCGCCATTCTGGACTGACCCCTAGACAGATCGGCAACGACCAAACGCTAAAGGAGGCAGATGAACACCGTCTCCACGATTGACATGGCCACGGAGAGGGAAACCAGCCGCTGGAAAAAATGATTGAAGATCTCGAGCGTCATCTCCAGTTGCTGGGTCGCCGTCTCCACGATGTGGCCGAGGCTCCGGTCTAGTTGCCCGCTGAGTGAGCCGGTATTGATCATCCCCTTGATGTCGTCACCCAGCCGCGCCGACGTCTGGAAGGCATCGCTGAAGGTGCCGCTCCGGGCCAATATCCGGCGGACGTTCAGCAAATCCTGGCGAATGGCAGTGTTGCGAACGGTCTGCCACGCCACGTCGAACATCTGGACCACGCCCAGCCCGCCCGCTTCGTAGGCGAGCCGGAACGTGGCAAAAAACATGACGACTCCGAGACGGAGCTCGGTTTCGCGGATGACTGGGAGTTGCAGGAGGATGAGATCAATCAAGCTCTTCACGGGCTGGATCTTGAACAAAAGCCACCCCACCAGGGTGAGCAGCAGGCCCGTCCCGAATGTAAGGCCAAGGAAGTGCCAGGCGGCTTGGTACCTTCCGAAATACACGAAAACCCCCGTGCGGAGGATCCAGCCGAAGACAATACAGACCAGCGGATAGAGCCAACTGTTGCGGACCAGCCGCACGGAGGGGCCAACCCGGTAACACTGATGGTGAAGTAATCGAAATGCTTCCACCAGCCGGCCACCCGTTTCTCCCGCCCGCACCACCGGGAGGAAATAGGGCGGGAAAAACCGCGCCCCGGGTTCGAGGGCTTCGGAAACCAACATTCCCTGATCGCACCGTTTCAGCGCGACGCGAACGATCTCCCGCAGCGCCTTGGATCGCGTTCCGGCCCCGCTCAGTTCCAGCGCTTTCTTCGCCGGCAGCCCCGCTGCAAGGCAGGTTGCCATCGAGTCCGCAAAAAGCCACAGGGTTTCGTGGTCCATTCTCATGATGACGCGGCTGGAAATCTTAGGCTCTTGTTGTGCGGCACCGCCAGGCATCGGGGCGGGACGTCCGCCTGGCAACCGTCGGCACGCTGATGGGCGAAGGCACCGAACGCGAACCGGCGTGAAGGCTTCATTGGGACGATGGTAAGGCGCGCGTGTCATGGGCGCAAGCCGAGGGCCAGGGCGATTCCACCGCCGCGGTTCCGGCCTGGCTCGCCGGCGAGTTGAAGATCCCATGACAACCCCGGGGTTCCTGTCCGGCAGCGACTCGAACCGCACGATGGCTTTTGTCATGCCCGCCAGACATGGGGTCAATAGTATTGATAACCCCTGCCAGGGTGGGCACGGTTCCGTGGACGGCGTGCAGACTTCGAGTCGCGTTTACCCGACGTGATATGTCGCGTCATGAATCGTGGCGATCCCGGGGAGGATAGCTTTCGCGATGACCAGCACCGGACCCGGTTTCCAGGCTGGATCGGCTAGATTCCTCAAAGAAGCCTCCCACCGACCCACAGAGCGTGCGCGCCCGGCCCCAACGCACCGGCATCCGCCCGCAAGGCTTTGGCCGCGTTGGCTGAAGGAACAAGGATCCTCACCAGCGTCCGGAAAAGTTATTAATACATTGGACTGACCCCTACATGACGAATTTTGAGCACTTGACCGCTCACGCTGCTGGGTGACCCCTTCATGTACCCTTCGCTATTAGGGTGTGTGCTGCAAAACCAAGTGCAAAGTGCTGGTTTCACTTTGGGCGATATTAGAACCTTTTTCGGTAATTGATGCGTTGACGGCTTGCGCATTGCCGTTTTGCAATGGCATCAAAAACGAAAATCCCCGGCTGGTTTTCAGGCTGGCAAAGCAGACGTCCGTTATCCCGATGAGGTCGGCCAACACTTCCGTTCCGACCGGAGGAGGGAAAAGCCAGGCTTCGGTAGGAGAACCGAATCCACTGAACGTAAACGTTGCTGTGGATATAGAGTCACCCGGGCAGCAATCCAACACCAAGGTGCAGTTCTCGGGAAAGGTCTGTCCGGGCGCAATAGACACTGAATAAACACGAACCCCATTTACGGTCACTGTATTCATGCCCGAGACGTAGTTGCACGTCCCGCTGCCTTGCAAGTTATTGCCTGCGTACGTCATTTGAAACGTCCCATTCGCTTCCAAAGTGATGGAGTCACCGCTGCCGGGCGCAGAAGAACTGTCAGCATCCGCCGTGAGGTCCAACGTCAACTGGAAGGTCAGCGCCTTACCCAGGCCGGCAAGGAGGCTGGTCGTATCACCCCCAAGAAAATTGAGAAGCTTCACAAGGGTAAATACAACATTTATCCCCGAATAATCGTGGTTGTTGCGCAAGTTGTTCAGATAGTGGTTTGCCACGGTGTTGCCATCATTCGCCAAATTGAGGAGCAAAGTCGGCGGCACCGGAATCCCCAAAAGTTGGGCCTGCCTTACCATCGCTAAAGTAACGAGGCAAACGGGATAAAACTGGTTCGGGACCACGCCGTAATTGTTTACGAGGAAGTTCAGCTTCTTGAATATATCTTGTTGGAAGAGTTGCGAAACCACGCTGCCCGCCTGGGGCAGCAAGGACCCATCTCCCAGCATAGCCAAGGCGTTGGCCTCGTTGAACAGCCTTTTGCTTATGTCCTGTTCTTGCTGGAAAACGCCGGCCGCGTAGGTGTTGGCAGCTTGCGCCTCCTCAGCCTGCTCGGCCGGGTCACAAGGCCAATCATAATCTGGAGGCGGAGATGGAGGTTGATAATTGGCTTCCAGCTTCTGCGCGTCACTCTGGGCCTGATTGAAAGCCTGATGAATCATGGCCTCCGTTGACGCCACGCCTTGCAATTGTTGGCTCGTTGGGTCCGTGACGGCGCCTGAACTGAAATGAAAAAGGGTCGTGGTGTAAGAGTTTGCCTGGTTGGTGGTCACAACCAGGTTGACATCGCTCCCGTCCTCCGCGGTACTCATCAACGATGCATTCGACCCGAGCGGGGCCGGAGTGGTCAAAGTAAGCGTCACGCCATCGCAGAACTGAATTCCGTCCGGGTCCAGCAGCACGGCGGCCGTAGCCGGCAGCGCCGCACCACTCGAATCCACACTGGCCGTTGGAGTCATGGTGATGGTTTGCGGCGTGAGCAGCGCATCCGCTGGCAGATTTAAAGTCCACACATTGCTAAAAGCGTCGGTCACGCTCAAAGAGGCCGGATTTCCCGCCGCAGCGAAAAGAACAGACGCTGCCCGGGATGTGTCCGGCGTAAAGTGATAATTGCCGAGATAGACCACCGGGCCGTCAGCCATCGTGAAGCTCCCGGCCTGGAATCCGCCCGGCGTTGTATTGCTTGCGTAATAGAAACCGGAAGCCGGCCCGGTGAATACAAGGTTAATGTAATTGGTGACATTTTGGGAGTCCACGCAGGCGATGAGCGCGGCGCCGGGGACGATTTTCGAGTACTGGTAGGCGCCCGGTGTATTCGTCATGCTGGGACCGGAGAGCATCTGGTAGCCGGCGGCCGAGGCATCAGCGAAAAATTGGAAGAATCCGTTCGTGGAAAATGGAGCAGCGCCCTCCGCCACCGCAAAATTTAGCGACTGGCCGCTGATTGAACTCGGTGCGTAGTCCACCGAAGCGACCCGGGCGCGGTAAACGCGCGCATTGCTGCTCCCCGCGTTGGTATCGGTGAACGAGCCCGTCAGGCCGGCGAGGGACAGCGAAGCCAGCGACGACCAATTCTGAATATTGCTCGAAACATCCAGCGTGTAAACCGCGCCAACCTGGCCGCTGAGGTAGGCCAGGAACGTCCCGTTGGTGTAAGAAGGCAGAAAGAGCTCGGCGGGGGCCACCACCGTGTAATTGGTGGCGAGGAACGACGCGGTTTGAACCCCCGCCGCACCCACGTTGGTCAACGTCATTTGCCCGGCAGAGGGGGAACCCAAGAGAAGCGAGAACGAAGTATGGAGCCCGGATTGCGCATCCACGAGCGCAAGCAAGCCGCTATTGGTGCCAGTCTGAGTATAGCTGTAAGTCCCCCAGTTCAGTCCCGCCTCAGCGTTGCCAAGGACGACGAAATTGCTGCCAAGGGGTGACGTGTATAGCTTGTAATCACCGCTGGACGTAAACGGCGGGCTGCCGGTCAGGACGGTGATGCTGAGGAGTTGGGCGGCGAGAGAGGGCGGCGCGAAATCTTGAGCCAGCGCCGTAATTGCAATTACGCTCCAACCGGCGGTCACCACGACGATGGCAGACCACACCTTCACGACCGCTGCGTAGAACAGCCGCATACACAGAGCCAAAACCGGTTTCCTTCCTGGGAACGGGTCTGCCTTTTGGGAAGCTCCTCTTTCGTTATGGTGCGTCATGAAATGAGTTTTCCTTCGGAATTTCCCATTTGATTGTTTGGCAAAGACCGACATAGGCTGTTTTGGGGAATTTTGTCCCCGCTCCACGGTGTGCACGCTCTTTCATCTGTTTTTCAGCTTCCAGGAAGAAGGGACAAACGGGGGATGGGGCCGAATCAGGAACCGGGCCACGGTAGGGGAAGCGCACGTGTAGCTTCACCGCGCCGAGAGATTGTACGTCTCGTAGCCCCGGCACGGCGGCATTCGGTAACGGCAGCATATAATGGCAATTTATGACGAAATAATATGAACTGCTTCTTGTGTGTCAAGCGGGAAAGGAACCGATTCTCGCCAATCGCCAATGGGTACTGGCTTCCGATGAGCAGAAGGAGCATCCTGAGCTGCAACCGATTGGAAACCAATTAGTTCCGTTCCGGGTTGCCACCGGCTTCAGGCCAAGGTCGCCGGGTCCGTCCAGGCCTGAAACTGGACCTGTGGCACTCTGCGGCGGTTTGGTCAGGCAGGATTCCTGGTGGCAGCGGTGGCGGTTGTGGGCAACCAGCAAGGGAACCCGGATGATCTGGCCGCCGGCCAGGCTGTTCATTTGTTGACGCGTTCAGGTCAGTTGCTACTCCATTACGGAATTGATCCTCCTTCCTCAACGCAGAAGATGATCCCCGAAAATCACCACTCTAGTGTAGTGTCTCACAAACGACTGGAGTTATTCTTGCCGGCAAAATCACCCCATTGCCGCTGTTTTCCTCATGAATCATGCCGATCATAACTCCATTTATTTAAGAGACACTACACTAGCGGGTATCACGTCCAAAAACTGCAGGTAGAACCAACTTTGATGGGGGTGGGTACCGCGGTGGCTGGAATTCCAACTTGTTGGGGGCTGCCGATTTTGTCCACGGATCGAACGACCAAGGGGGAATCGGGCCGGGGAATCAAGAACCTGGCCACTGTAGCGGATGGGCAGAATAGGGGGAGGGGGTAGGACGACACTCCGAGGCAAATCGCGAGTTCGTATCGGCGCAACGTGATGACCTCGTCCACGATACAAAACCAGGCGGTCTCCTCAAGGCCTACCTGTTTCGTTTCAGATCGGTCCTCGTCAGATCGGGGGTGATGCTCGGTTTTTCTCCCACTGCACGGCAATCGGCGGCGCCCGAGAGCGCAAAGAGCCATCGGGTCAGGAGTGGGTCTCCGACCGAGGCAGGAAAAGATCACGGCCTTTGCCATCTGACACAATTCTGCCAGGTTCGGCGCTGCGGTACAAGCGTGGAGTGAACGGGTTGCAGGT
This sequence comes from Verrucomicrobiota bacterium, assembly GCA_050012855.1. Taxonomy (GTDB): domain Bacteria; phylum Verrucomicrobiota; class Verrucomicrobiia; order Limisphaerales; family J093; genus JAJXZJ01. Next base: position 32,433 of record JBEKGJ010000032.1, read on the forward strand.
ATACCGGGATTTGCCGAGCGACAATGATTGTCTGTGACCCGTTGTTGTCCGCTCCTGGGTAACGGCGCTCAATGAACCTGGAATTCATCGGTTTCTGGCCGCGCGGGCGAAACCGCTTGCTTGAACAACCAGAACTGATATGAATCTTTCACCTGAGCGGGCTGGTGGTGATCCGACCCCGGCTGGCTGGTTTTCAATTGACCGGTGATAACATGATCAAGCTCCCATTTCTCTTTCTTGCCTGCCTCGGCTTGACGGTTCCGGTGGCCTCGGCCGCGCCGCCCGACAGTTTTACCCTCTGGCAGCAGGGCGCCTTGCGGGGCGCCAATGTGATGCCGGCGCAGTGCACCGCGGACGACCTGCGCGTGCTCCGGGCCTGGGGCGCGAACCTCGCCGAGATTCCCGTCTCGAACGTTGACGCTCCCACTCCGCCCTACGCGTTCAAACCGGAGAACCTGGCGAAGCTGGATCAGGCCGTGAAAGCGGCCGAGCAAGCGGGCCTGTACGTCGCGTTGACCTGCCGCGAGGGGCCGGGCCGCCCCGACTTTGAGCGAAGTCACGAAATCTGGCGAGAGGCGGCGGCTCAGGAGGCCTACGCGAAGATGTGGCGGGAAGTTGCTGCGCATTACCGCGGACGCGCTTCCATCGTCGGCTATGACCTGATGTGCGAGCCTCACCCGGATGAGGAAACCAGCCAGCCTCTCGGGGACTGGAACGCGCTGGCCAAGAAAATCACGGCCGCGATTCGTGCGGTTGACGAACGCACTCCCATCCTGGTCAATTCGATTGGCTGGGCCTATCCGCAACAATTCGAGGTGCTGCGACCGACGGGTGATCCGCGCACCGTCTATGTGGTCCACTTCTACGATCCCCACTATTACACGCATCAGAAGCCCGGAGAGCATGTCATCTATCCCGGATTCCGTGTCCCTGGCAAGCCGGCCGAGGCTTGGGACAAGGCGGCGCTGGAGGCCCGACTCGCGCCGGTTCGTGCTTTCCAGCAGAAGCACCACGTGCCGATTTTCGTCGGTGAGTTCGGCTGTGCCCGCTACGCAACCGGGGTGGAAGAGTGGCTCCGCGACCAGATTGATCTCTACGAACAGCAGGGGTGGTCTTGGGCCTACTGGGCTTTCCGGGAGTGGGACGTCATGAACATCGAGCGCACCGCCGATCCGGGGGATAAGTTGAACCATCCGGACACGCCCCTGCTGCGCCTCTTCAAGACTTACTTCGTGAAGGACAAGCAGTTCTTGACCGCGGATTAGGAGACTTGTTCCGAAGGGACACGGCATGATCGCCGCAAAGAAGAATCGTTCTGGCCCTACCTTTCGGTGGACACGACGCTTGTTCCCGGTCGGTTTGTTGGTTGGCCTCGTGTCGTCATGGTCAGCCCAGTTGCCGGCCGAGGACCCGGTCCGACGCCAGTTTCGGGAAAGCGAGGCCTTGTTGGCCAATCCGGGCCAGGGCTGGATGTGCCAGCAGGCCAGACCGACGCCGACCGCGCTGACGCGTTTTCCTTATGCCTTGGCTTATCAGCGCCTGAACTGGGCCGACGTGGAGCCCGAACCAGAACAGTATCGGTGGGAGGTAATCGACCGGGTCATCGAAGCGTGGAAAAGCCGCCGGGCCGCAGTGGCACTGCGAATCATGACCTGCAACGCCCACAGCAATGGTTACTACAGTTCACCCAAGTGGCTTTTCGATGCCGGTTGCCGCGGGTTCGAATATCTGGAGGGCGGCGATGACCCGACCAAGGGCGGGAAACGCATCGCGCGGATCGAGCCGGACTACGCGGACCCGATTTATCTGGAGCGCCACGGCGCCTTTCTCGCGGCCCTGGGCGCCCGTTACGATGGGCACGCCAACGTGGCCTTTCTGGACATCGGTTCCTACGGGGTCTGGGGCGAATGGCATACGGAGCATCCGGCTCCGGTGGAAGTGCGGCGGACCATCGTTGACCTCTACTTCCAGGCCTTCCACCGCACCCCGCTGGTCTTCATGACCGACGATGCCGAGGTCCTGCCCTACGCGCTCTCCCGGGGCGCCGGATTGCGTCGCGATGGCGTGGGCTCGCCCTGGCACGAGCGAAATTGGATCGGCGCCGGAAAATACGCCGGCCTCACCGCCATGACGGAGAGTTGGAAAAGCGCACCGGTGGTCTTCGAGTGGTATGGCGACTACGACTACCTGCAGAAGCGCCAGTGGTCCCTGGAGTCCGCCATTGAGTTCATGCTCAAGAACCACGTCACCGCGATCAACGACAACCTCGGCCGGTTTCCAGCCCAGGTGCAGGCGCAGTTGGATCGGCTGTCCCGACTGGCCGGAGCCCGCCTGGTGTTACGGGAGATCACTCACCCGCCGGCGGCCAAGCCGGGTCAAACCGTCACCCTGGGAATGAAATGGGCCAACGTCGGCGTGGGCAAGATCTACCAGAATACCGTTCTCCTTCTCTCGCTGTTGGACCGAGAAGGGAAAGCGGTCACTTCGGTGACAGCCAGAAGCGATCCGCGGACCTGGCTCCCGGGCGAGTTTGAAATCCACGAACCATTGCGCCTCCCAGCCGAACTGGCCACCGGGGATTACGCGCTCGCCTTGGAGTTGGCGGATCCCGAAGGGCATCGTCCCCATTTCCGGCTGGCCATTGAGGGCGTGGAAGAAGAGGGGCGCTACACGGTGAGCCAGCTCAAGGTGCGGTGAGCGGAGATACGAGGGCAGGCTCGGGGCTGCGCCCAGCGTGGTCGGATGTTCCTTAAGGTCGCGGATGCGGGGCCGACCGGTCTCAACCGCGTGCGGAATCGGCGAACAGCGGTGCCAGACCATTCTTGTCATCGCAACTTGTTGGTTCCGAGATGTATCCACCTGAAATAAGCGATTCTGAGCGAGGGAACGTGGCGGAGCTGACCTGGAGCGGAGCCGCGTAATGATGCTTGAGCAGCCCTTTTGCGCTGGCCCGGCCCGGCCTTCGGGCCTTCAAAGAGCAGCGGTTAAGGCTTGACGCTGGGCGCCGGTGTGCTTGCATTGGTGGCTAATGAAGAAAACGATTTCATTTTTAGTTGCGGGCATCTGCCTCGTCGCGTTGACCGCCGGGTGCTACCACACGGTCGAGGGCCAGTCCAAGGTGGGGGTGCCGTTCACGAAGGACCGGATCGTGAGCCGTTACGAACGGACGGTGGACCAGCTCTTCGATGCCGCCAAGAAAACGCTCGCGTTCAAGGGCACGCTGACCGGCGAAAACACCATCGCCAAGACGCTCGTGGCGAAGGTGGACAACAACACGGTCTGGGTGAAAGTTTCCGAGGCCGAGCCGGGCATCACCGAGGTCACCACGCAGGCCCGCGGCAAGGGCGGCGGCGCGAACATCACGCTCTCCAGCGAGATTGACAAGATGATCGCCCTGCAATTGCAGGCGGGGAATTAGCGTTTCGTTTTCAGCCCCAAACGGGGATCGACCGGAGGGCCAAGCGGGACCGCTTGGCTCTCTTCTTTTGCCCGCGTCTCCCGGCCCAGCGTGGCGATCCGCCGTCGCGCGGCTTCCGCCAGCGCGTTCTCCGGAAACCGGTCAATGATCCGTTGCAAGGTCTGCCGGACGATGGCCGGGTCGCGGCGTTCACGGAGCTGGAAATCGGCGAGCAGGTTGAGCCAGCGGGCGACCCGGCTGACCGGCGCGTTGGGTTGGGCGATGAGCTGTTCGAGTTGTTCGCCGGCGAGGTCGGTCCGACCCAGATCGTTTGCGTAGGCCAGCGCGAGTTCCTCGCGGGTGTGGTCGTCGTTGGGATAGGCGTTCAACCGCTCCACCAGCCCAGCGATGCGGGCCTCGGGATCGGGTGCCGGCGGCGCTTTCATGCCCGTGAAATCGGCTCGCAGGCCGAGTCGCTCCTCGCTGTGCGGCAGGTTGAGGGTCCGCGGCGCGGCCCGGGCGGCGACGAATTCCGGCGAGGCCAGGCGCGCGATGCGCTGGTGGGCGTGGTAGGCCTCGGGCGTGTCGGGAAACCGCTCGATGATCTGCTCAAACGCGGCCTGGGCGGCGGCCGGATCCTTCGCCACGGCCAGTTCCCAATCCGCCAGTTGTGTCAACGCGAACGTGATGTTGCGCGGGGTGTGGCCCGGCTGGTTGATGAGCCGGCCGAGGGTCAGCCGGGCCGCGTCGAGATCGTGGAGGTCGCGGGCCTGGATGTCCGCCAGCAGCATCAGACCGCGAAAATGCGTGGGGAAGCGCTCAAGCTGCCGGACCAGTTCCTCGACCGCCTCGGCCGGCTTGCCTTGCTTGCGGCGGGCCTCGGCAATCGAGAAAAATGGCTCGGGGTCGGCGGGGAGGTCGCCACCGTCGTACAGTTGGCCGAACTTGCGGCCCACCCAGTCCGTGAGGCTCGGGGTCCAGAGAATGGCCATCACCATTCCGGCAAACCACGCCATAAAAACTCCGAAGATGGCCGACAGACCGCCGGCTTGCATGGATGGGACGACACTGAGCCCGAGCAGCACCAGGACCGGCAGGGTGGCACCCCATTTCACCAGCAGGCTGGGGCGGTCGTCGCTGGCACGCCACCACCGGACCATCGCCCAGGCAGTCAGTCCGCCCAGCACGGCCAGTCCCAGAATCACACGGACGATGTGCCAGAGGGTCTCCATGCGGTGAAAGGAGGGGTGCCGGCGTCAACCGGTACGCTTGGCCAGCCGTTCCGGATGCCGGGCGCGGTTCAACGCCACGTCATAGCTGATCAGGCACCGGCAGTAGAGGTCGTAAAGGCACGCATCAAGCAACATCATGCCATCCTTCGCGCCGGTCTGGATGATGGTCTCGAGCAGGTGAAGCTGGTTCTCGCGGATGACATTCCGGACGGCCAGGTTGGCGACGAGGAGTTCGTAGGCCAGCGTGCGGCGCGCGTGGTCCACGCTGGGCAGCAATTCCTGGCAGATGATGCCCTGGAGCGAACTGGCGAGCTGGAGAATGATCTGCTGCTGGGCGGCGCCCTCGAACACGCCCACAATGCGTTCGAGCGCATGCACGACGCTCGGCGAATGCATCGTCGCCAGGACGAGGTGGCCGGTCTCGGCCGCGGTCAGCGCGGTGGCGATGGCCGCATGGTCGCGGATCTCGCCGACCACGATCACGTCCGGATCCTGCCGCAGGACGTGGATGAGTGCGCGGTTGAAGGAGCGGGTGTCGGTGAGGACCTCCTGTTGCACGACGATGGCGCGCTTGGGGCGGTGGACGAACTCGATCGGATCCTCGATGGTGACGATCTTGCAGCGGCGCTCGCTGTTGATGAGGTCCACGAGATAATTGAGCGTGGTGGTCTTGCCCGAGCCGGTGGGGCCGGTGATGAGCAGCAGGCCGTTCGGCCGCCGCACCAGCTCGTCGAGTTTCAGCGGCAGGCCAAGGTCGTCCCGGGTGGCGACGTATTCCCCGCTGAACCGGAAGCAAAACTCAGGGTGCCCGTCGCGCCGGTACAACGTCAGCCGTGTGCGGCCGATCTCGGGGAAATGGAGGGAGGTGCACAACTCCCACTCGTGTTGAAACAGCGCCTGCTGGTCCGCGTTCAACAGGGTGGCGGTCAAAGCCTCGAGTTCGGCAGCCTTGAGGGCGTCACCCTCGGCAATGATGATTTCGCCGTTAATCCGGAGGGCCGGAGGGGCGCCGGCGATGAGGTGCAGATCCGACGCGCCGCGTTCCACCGCCGTCCCGAGGAGTCGTTCCAGCGAAAGCATGGTCAGCCTCCCCGCCAGCGTCGCCAAGCGCCGACCATCCAGTCCCACCAGCCCGCCGTCGCCGACCTCTCCAAAACCGCCTTCACGAGGGCGCAGTGCGCGTCCAACTGCCCGGCCTGGGCGAACGACTCCCGGGCCTGGGCGGCCATGCCCAGCGCGAACTGGCAGCGGGCCAGTTGCGCCCAGATCACGGCGTGACCGGCATCAAGCGCGAGGGCCTGGTTCGCGAAGCGCAGCGCGAGGGAGAACTTGCGGTAGAAGGCGTGGACGCGGGAGGCGAGCCAGGGCCAGAGCCAGTCGTGCGCCGCGGCGGCCAGCGCCTTGGTGAAGCAGTAGTCCGCCCGCTTTTCCTTCCGCGCCAGCAACACATCGCCCCGCGCCAGCCAGATGTAGGGGGTGTCCCCGTGCTCGGCGATGGCCGCGTCGGACATCGCCAGCGCACCGCGCAAATCCCCGCTGCGCGCCAGGGTTACCGCCCGGGCGGCCAGCAGCTCGGGGTCGTCGGGAAACTGTTCCAGCGCTTTGCTCGCCCAGACACCCGCCTCCTGAAAGTACCCGAGTTCAATCAGCATCCGCACCTGGCCGGTCCAGGCGGCGGCGCTGCGCGGATTGACTTCAAGCACCCGGGCGAAGAACCGCAGCGCCTGCTCGAAATCGCCCCGCCGGAACGCCGCCTCCGCCTCGTCGAGGTGACACTGATCCTCGCGAACAACGCCCTCCGTGCGGGGCGTTTCCGCCTGGCCGTCGAATTCCAGGTTGCCGAAGCGACTCATCGCAGTTTTCCGTTGGCTGGTATCACAAGATGCCCGAAGACCGGCCCGAAAACCAATTCAAATCTCTGTGGTTGGACCGGTCCACCAGCCGGGTGTCACGCGGCGTCGGTCCGCTCAATGCCGGCGCAGCATGAGGTGATGCTCCAGCCGTCGTGTCTGGTGGTATTCGAGCGGCGGCAGGTCGGTGAGCGTCGGCGACGTGGTTTCGTTCAGGATCGCCCGGGCCGTCTGCTGGAAGGCACGCCACCGCGGCCAGTCGAGATCGGGCGCGCGGGCCGCCTGGCGCAGCCGGCTGCGCCACTCGATCACCACCCGGTCAATGTCCCCCACGTCGAGCCACTCGCCGACCCAAGTGTGCTTGGCCTGCGGGTTGCGATGCAGGCTGGCAACGACGGCTTCGGCGCCGGCGCCGTAATGCGGCGGCACGCCGTTTTCGAGATAGCCCGGAATGATCTGGCTCCCGTAGGTCCGGTGGCTCGCAATCGCCAGCCGTCCGGCCCAACGGTTGTCCTCGCCGCAGAAACGGAATCCGGCGTCGAGGTTGGCCAGATCGTAGATCAGTTCGTCCAGGGGATAGGATTCGTCCTCGAGCGCGGCGGCAATGGCCATGCCGTCGCCGTTGGAGAAGAAGCTCACCACGCGGCCGCGGCGGGTGGGGGCGCCGCTGGCATCCACCAGGCCCAGCCGGCGCCAGAGCAGGGCGGTGCCGGTGGCGGTGGGGAGCTGGCGGCAGACCGCCAAAAACTCGCAGCGCGCGCAATCGTCCGGCAGAACCTCGCGCTCGAGCGGACGCCAGAGCGCCACACGGTGCCGGTCCACCGGCGCCTTCATGGTCAAATCGGCCAGGCTGACCAGGGCCGTGATTTTCCCCGGCGAATCAAGGAACCGGACCACCGGCGTCCGCTGCGCCGCCAGTCCCCTTTCGACCAAGGGCGCGAGCTTTTCGCGCCACGTTTCGGCGGTCGTGGTGCGGCCATTGGCGTTGGTAAGCCGGCGGATCCATTTGGCCATGACGATCCGGCCATCGTGCAGCCGTTCGGCCACCGTCAGCGCGCGGCCGTAAGTCGGCTGCCCGTGGTCCTCCGTCAGAACAACCAGCGTGCCGACACCGACCCGCTCCAGCGCCGCCGCTTCGGACAACGCAGGTCGCAACGCGAGCGGGGCCGGCAGGAGATCATCCGCCGTCGCGAAGCCGGTCCCGGTTGGGTTACCGTTCCCGTCGTTTGAATCCGGAACCTCGCGTTTGCGATCGGCGATTTTCACCTCACCGACGGGCACATCGTGGAGGGCTGGCCAGCGCTCCCATTCGCCGTGGCTGTTGCGGAATTCGCGGAGCCGCCGCCGCACGTGGCGCGCCCGTTCGGCGTCGGTGGTGAGTCCACACGGCGCGTCCGGCTGGCGCATCGCGGCCTCGACGCCGAGGAAGATGGGCTTCACGGTGAACAGGCGTTCCTGGACCCGCACGGCCTCGGGGAACGGCGAGCGTCCGCGGCACGCGGCGGCGTGCATCACGCTGAGGAGGGCGCTCCAGTCCACCATGCCGTTGCGCGCGAGGTGCGCGGCATGGGCGTCGTGCAATCGCAGCTCGTTGGCGGCCACGATCACATAACCGGTTTCGTCAATGCCCCGGCGGCCGGCGCGCCCGAACATCTGCAGGATTTCGTCCGGCCGTAGCGGTAGCTCCACGGCGTCGCGGCGGTAGGAATCGGCCGCCAGCGCCACGCTGCGCAGCGAGAAATTGATTCCTGCCGCCAGACCCATCGTGGCCACGACGACGCGCAACTGGCCGGCCTTGGCGAGCGGTTCGACCACGCCCGCGCGGGCGCCGTAGCTCAGGCCGCTGTGATGGTACGCGATCCGCGACTTCAACAACCGGGCCAGATGCTCGCCGACCAGTTGCTTCTGGACGGGATTCAGCGCCAGCGGGTCGGGGTTGGGCAACTGGCGTTCGAGTTCGGCGGCGAGCGCCTCGGCCATCTGTCGCCGCGGGGCAAAGAGCAGGATGGGGCCGAGATTCTCCGCCAGCGCCTTCGCCATCAGCCGCGGCCAGTAACCACGGATTTGCGTCGGAACATGGTAGCTCAGGCTGTTGGCGTGGACTTCCTCGAGGGGAACGGGCCGTTCGTCCGAGCGAACGAGGAGCGCGTCGCGGCCGAGGCGGCGGAGCCATTTGACGACGTCCTGGGGGTTGGCCACGCTGCCGCTCAGGAGGAGCAGTTGGGTGCGCGGCGGCGCCAGGGCCAACGCCAGCTCGTAGTTCAAACCCCGGTCCGGATCGGCGATCATCTGGTATTCGTCCACGACCAACAGGGCCGGGCCGTCGCCCTGGATCAGGCGTTGCTTTTGGGTTTCGAGCGTGGCGACGATGACCGGGGCTTCGAGGTTTTCGGCAAGGTCGCCGGTGGCGATGCCGGCGTTCCAGCCGCGGGCAAGCCATTCCGCGAGCTTGTCATTGGCCAGCGCGCGCGTTGGCACCGTGTAGATGGCCTGGCCACGGTTCTTGCCCTGGTTGGACCAGAGCTCGAAGATCAGGGTTTTGCCCGCGCCGGTGGGGGCATGGACGACGGCATCGCGGCCCGCGCGCAGGGCGGTTACCGCCTCCTGCTGCCAGAGATCCGGCACCACCACGCGGTTGAACGTGGTGGCGCTGGCAAGTTGTTCGGCCATCGTCTGCACGCCGACAGCATACCCCAAGGGGTTTCGGGCGAAACGGGTAAATGCGCTTCCGGGTATGCGACCCGCCCCGGGCGGCCCGTCCAAAGCGGCAGCCGCCGACACAAGCCGGCTCCGATTTCAATGGAATTCCCCGAGGACCCTTGAGCGGGCTGACGCCAGCGCCGGGAGTTTGGCCGCGGCTAGCTTTGCCAGCGGTACGTGGCCGGGGCGACCTTTTTCAAGGTCTTGAGCCGTTTGCCGGTGTTATAGAACCAGGTGTGAATCCGGTTGGGATGGACGCCCACCCGCCCGGCGATCGCCTGGACGGTGACTCCCTTCGCCCCCGCCTTGTGGACAAACTCCAGAATGGTTTCCTTGAGCTTGCGGCGCTGGCCACGGCGAGGCGCGCGGACTTTGCGCGCCACCGTGGCGCCGGCTTGGCGACCAAGTCGGGCCGCGGGTTGCGACGCCGCTCCATCGTAACCGGCCAACCGGCGATCAACCTCTTCCAACCGTCCGACCAACATCTTCCTTTCGGCCAGCAATTTGACGATTTGTTTGAGATCCCCTGAGGTGATTTCGGTTGGGTTCATGGATTTGAGCATACAATTTATGCGACCATTCCGCAACACTTTCCTTAAGATTTTCTTACGACGTTCGGCAGGGCGCAGCCGGGACCTTAGAACTCCAACGGAACACGCACCACCAGGGCACCCATGACGTCGTTCAGCCGGAAGTCCCGTCGCGGGCTTTGCGGGTGTTGGTTGTGGCATTCGATGCAACAGGGCAGGATTGCGCGGTCCGCATAGATGGCCGTTAAATAAGATCGCCCGCCCAGCGTTTCTTCCGCGTAATAATTCGTTTCCGGATGCTGTGCCACCGCCTCGAGCCCAGCCTGCTCCGCCTCGGTCTGCGGACCGTAATTTCCGTTGATGGGCCAGAGCGACCGCAGGGTATAAGAAAACTCCGCCCCGCGCCTTTGGATGCCCTGGCCCGCTGCTCGCAGCATCTGGGCGGGCACCGGTAATCCGTGGGCCTCCCGCCAATTCTCGCCCGCCGGCAGGCGATGTTCATCGCTGGCCAGACGCTGAACGATGAGCCGGGCATAAGTCTCCCGATCCGCCGCGATCACCGCCTGCAACGAGTCCGCCAGCTTGCGCGGGCTAATCGTGGTTAGCTTGTGCGGCTTAAGGTCGGCACTGCCAGCGCCAAACGCACCGCCCAGCAAAACGGCCACTCCCACTAATCCCATCCAGCGTTGGTTTGTCATAACTTGGGTTCCCGCACTTTGAGAATACGGTCGGCCGCCAGGTTCGTAAGCAACTGGGTGCGGCCGCTCGGCCAGCGGATCTCCAGGCGGTCCACGCGGGCGTGCGAGCCGAGGCCGAAGTGCGGTCGTGCGTCTCCTTGCAGCAGGAAGCCAGTCGGGCAGATGGCCTCGCTGCGCAGCGTCAGGTCACCGGCGGTGAGGGTGAGCAGCGCGCCATAGCCGTTGCGGTTGCTGCGTGTGCCCTCGAGTTGCAGCGTCAACCAGTGGTTCCCCAGCGGGCACCGGTTGCGCAGCAGGAAGGGACGGCCGGCCAGCGCGGTCACCAGCACATCCGGGCGTCCGTCGTTGTCGAAATCCAACATCGCGGCGCCGCGGCCGTTGATGGGGACCTTGAAGAAGGCGCCACCCTTGGCCGACGCGTCGGTGAACCGCCCATGGCCGTCGTTCTCCAACAGCAAGCTGGCGACCCCATCGAGTTCAAAGGCATCTCCGTTGGCGATGAACAGGTCCAGGTCACCGTCGTTGTCGAAATCCAGGAAGGCGCCGCCCCAGCCGACGAATTTCTGCGTCAGCCGGCCGAGCCCCGAGGCCCACATGCGGTCGTCGTAGAATCCCTTCGCGTTTCGTTCATAGAGCGAACCGTAGCCGAAGCGCGTGATGAACAAATCGGGCCGGCCATCGCCGTTGACGTCGCCCACTGCGGCGTTCATCGAACCGGGCGCCTCGCCAATCGAATTGAAGGCGGCGCCCAGTTCAAGGGCGGCTTCGCGAAAGTGCCCTTGGCCGTCGTTCAACCAAAGCTGGTTGGGCGTGTCATCGTTGCAGACATAGAGGTCCTCGAAGCCGTCACGGTTGCTGTCGAACGCGCAGACCGACATGGTCCGGTTGCCCGGGCTGTAAAGGCCCGCCGCCCGGGTCACGTCCTCGAACGTGCCGTCGCCGCGGTTCCGGTAAAGAATGTTGGCCTCGCCGGCGTAAGCCAGTGGACCCGGGTAGGCGCCGGGATTTTGCTCGGACTCCTTCGCGGGCACATAGGTCAGATAATTACCGACATAGAGGTCGAGCCAGCCGTCGTTGTCATAATCGAGGAACACCGCCGAAATGCCGGTACCGCTGTGGCCCACCCCGGCGCGCGCTGTGACATCCTCGAACGTCCCATCCCCGCGGTTCCGGTAAAGGATGTTGCGACCGACGTTGACCACGTAGAGATCGGTGTAACCGTCGTTGTCGAAATCTCCGGCGACGGCGGCGCTGCCGAACCCGCTGCCGGCCACCCCGGCTCGCTCGGTCACATCCTCGAACGTGCCGTCGCCGCGGTTATGATAAAGCCGGTTGGATTGCCGCACCGTGCCGGCCCCGTTGGCGGTGACACCCGGCAACGGCCCCCCGTTCACGAGATAGATGTCCATGAACCCATCGTTGTCGTAATCAAAAACGACCCCGCCGGCGCCGTTCGACAGAAGAATGTTGGCGATCCGCTGGTGACAAAACTGATGCACGAAATCAATGCCCGACCGCTGCGTCACATCCTCAAACCAATCGCCCGGCTGCGCCACAACCGGCGCGGTCGGACCGCGGACGGTGGCGGCACCGGGTGGCGGGAGCATTTCCGCCGATCGCGACCAGCCGGGAGTCCCCAGCCACAGCAGCAGGAAGCCGAGTCGCCAGGCCGCGTTCGCCCGGCCGCCGGCCCATTTCGCCCAGGGGTGCCCGGCACGAACTAACCCGGACATCCACCCTTGGCAGCCCGGCGCACAGACGGAAGCATGGTTGGTTTGCATGAGTATTGACAACGCCGACTCTTAGCCCGCCCGACGCGCATGGGCAAGCGCATCTTCGCCGCATCTTCGCCGACTGACGGCAACCATAGCCACCTGATTCCAACCGGCGTTAGCTGCGCAGATTGGCCGGCGGGCCGGCACGTCAAAAAGCTTCCGGTGCGTCCCGGTCCACGCTAGGCTGCCGCCCCGCATCCCCGAACCGGATGCGCCACAACCATGAGTACCGCCTGTCAAATCGTCGTCTGCGGCAGCCTCGTTCCGGACCCGCTCCAAACGCTGGAGCCCGTCACCGGTCCGGGTGGTCCCGCGCTGAGGAATGAGCTGATGCTGCCCGCCGTCCTCGACCCGTGGGCCAGCCACGCGCTGTTCGAGGCGGCGAATCTCGCGAAGCACGCGCCCGGCAGCAAGGTCTGGCTCGTCAGCCTCGCCTCGAAAGCCAAGCTGCAACAGGTGATGATGACCGTGGCCCAAAAGGTGCCGTTTGAACTGGTCGCGCTCGATGGTTCGGCCAGTGGTTTCACCGAGGCCGCGGAGGTTGCCGCCACACTGGCCGAGGCCATCCAGGCCATTCCCGGCCTCGACCGATCGAGGCTGCTCGTCTTCGGTGGGTGGGAATCCGCGTCGCGGGGCGCTGGCGCCACGATGCAGATGGTGGGCGAGCGGCTGGGCATCGTGGACCAGTTCCAAGGCGTGGACGAGCTCAAGATTGCTCCCGACGGTTCCTTGGAAATCCTGGAGCGCGTCGAAGGCGGACGGCACCAGGTGTCGCGTTGCGCCGGTCCGCCCGCGTTGCTCGGCTGGGCGACGGGCAACCTGTCGGAGCCGAAAAACAATCCGCAAGTGGGCATGGCTAACATGCGCACCGTGATGCCGGCGCTGCAAAAGGCAAAGCCGGTGAAACTGCCCGGCGAGGGGCTGAAGTTCACGAACGTCGCGCTGCCCCGGCAACTCCGCGAAACGGCCATCGTGAAGGATAAATCGCCGGATGAGATCGCGAAGGAAATCGTCGAGTGGATCAGGAAGTGAATCGCCACATACGGAAATTCATCATGACCAACGCCGCTTGATTTTGCGCCGTTTGCGCCTTTTTGCGGCCAGCACTTTTCACTTATGGAAACGATTCTCTTCCTCGCCCACACGGAGTCCGACGGTTCGCTCGGCAAGCCGGCCCTCGAAGCGTTGACCGCCGCCACAGCGCTGGGCGGCAGCCTTGTCGTCGGGTTGATCGGCGAGGCGTTCCAGCCCGCGGCGAACCAGATTGCGACCTGCGGCGCCACTCGATTCTTCGGCGTCAGCGGCGCGGACTTCGCGGTATCGCGCTACGCCAGCGACGCCGCGGCCGCGGAAGCGCTCGCCAAGGCGGCCCAGGCCACGATCGTGATCGCCGCGGGTACGTCCCGCTTCGCCCGCTGCCTGCCCGGCGTGGCCCAGCGCCTCGGCGGCCGGACCGACACGCACGTCACGGGCGTCAACGTGGACGGCGTCAACGTCACCGTGAGCCGCTGGTTTTACCGCCAGCGCATGGAGGCCACGATCCAGCGCGCGCAACGGCCGTGGATCATCGTCGTTGATCCCGGCAGCCAGCCCGCCTGGCAGGGCACGGCCGGCAGCGCGAGCGTCGAAACGGTCGCCGTCACCTTGCCTGATTCTGTGAGGCGCACCACCGTCACCGGTTTCCGCTCGCCGGCAGCCGACGCGCAAACGATCCGGCCCGACGCCGAGTTGCTCTTTGTGGCTGGCGCCGGCTGGACGAAGAAGCAGGCCGACGGCCAGACGCACCTTCCCGAAGCGGAGCAGCTCATCCGCGAGTTTCTCCAACTCACGCGCGCCTCGCTGGGCAGCAGCAAGTCGCTGGTGGATCTCGGCGGCGAGGGCCAGTCGGTGCTCTCCTTCCTTTCGCATCTCAACCAGATCGGGCAGACCGGTGCGACGCCGCGCCATCCGAAGGGGCTTTCCACCTGCTGCCACGGCGAGGAGCCGCACACCGTTGGCTGGCGGTTCATCGGCGAGCGCCGCGCCATCAGCCTGGATCCAAACTGCGGCTGGGCGCGCGGCAAGGCGGACGTGCTCTATGTGGCCGATGCCTTTGCCGTCGTACGAAAGGTGAACGAACTGCTCGCTCAGGAAGTGCCTTAATCTGGTGGGGCTCCGACGAGCCGGTTGGAAGTGCGAAGGTCGAAGTTCAGATGAGTTTCAAGTTTCAAGTTTCAAGTGGAGCCGGCTCACCTTGATCATCTCTGTACATCCGTGTCCATCTGTGTCCATCAGTGGTCAGTAGAAGCAGGCAAGCCGGCTCGCGAGGACGCTCCACCAGAGAATTGCACGTGACGAGTTTCGAGTTTCGAATTGGTGAGGGTTCGTGCAATTCGTGTCTCGGCTCGCGAGGACGCTCACCCCACCGGCCGGGCCAGGAACCGATGCCACCGTTCCGGACGTCTGGCCGTCACGGCCAGATCGAACGCAGCTCAAACACGCGCAGCGAAACGATCTTCGCCGCGCCCCCGGTCGCATAGACCTCCAGGCTGCGGTTCTCCAGCTTGGGCAGGAAACACGAGGTGAGCGAGACGCGACCGTCGTTGCCGAACACTTCGAGCGACGCACGGTCCAGCAAGATTTGGAGTTGAATCCGACCGTTCACCGGCGCCAGCGGCGCGTCGCTGCCAAGGCTCGACAGTTTCCTGCCGGCCACGGAATAACTCACCGGCTCGCCGCGCAGGCGGAAGCCGACCTCGCTCGCCGCCCCGGGTTCAAGCTCGGCGCGGATGTCGAGCAACTCGCCACCGAATCCGGCGAGCGGATTCTCACCGGGACGCAGTCTCACGTTTTTCCATGCGTGCTCGCGGGCATGGAGTTTCGCGATTTCCTTCACCGGCTCACGGCACAGACGCAGGCCCTCGGGGAGCGACCGCAGCTTTAATTCACAGGGAAAACTCATCTGCTGGTTGAACGGCATGCCGGGATACTTGCCCCCGTTCATCCACGCGATTTGAATGCGCCGTCCGTCCGACTTGGGGATGTCGCTGTAGGTCTGCACGGCGTAATAGTTCTTGCCCCAGTCGGCGACTTGCGGCGGGCCGTCCGGCGTGAACGTCGTGCCGTGGAAACTGCCGACGAAATAGTGACCGTTCGCGGCCGTGAACACCCAGCGCGTGTACTGGCGGTGGCCGTCCACCGGCATCTCGAAGAAATCCGGGCACTCGCCGCAATCGGGGAATTCGAGGTCCTGCAAGTGGGTCCAGGATTTAAGGTCCGGCGAGGCAAACAACGCGTACGTGTGGCCGTCCTTGAACAGCGCCATGATCCAGCGCCGGGTCGGCGCGTGCCGGACCACTTTCGGATCGCGGTTGCCGCCGATGATGTGCGGCAGCACTGGATTGCCGGCAAACTTCGTCCAGGAACGGCCGCGGTCGTTGCTGTAGGCGAGGCATTGCGTGAACGGCTGCCCTTTCGACGCGGGCGAGGTGTCGCCGGCGGCGGTGTAGATGGCGACCAGGGCCGGCTCGCGGCCCGACTGGAAACCCGCGGTGTTGTGCCAGTCCACGACGGCGGAACCGGAGAACATGGCACCGAGCCGGTCCGGTTCCAGGGCGTTGGGCAACTGTTGCCAGTGCACCAGGTCACGGCCCACCGCGTGGCCCCACGTCATGTTGCCCCAGTCAATGCCGGTCGGATTGTGCTGGAAAAACAGGTGATATTCGCCGCGGAAGAAGACGAGCCCGTTGGGATCGTTGTGCCAGTTCCGCTGCGGCGTGAAATGGAACTGCGGCCGCAACGCCTCGTGATAGAGCGGCTCGGCCGCCTGCATGGCCCAAACCAACGCGACGCTCAACGCCACCGTCAGGGCACGCAATCTGGGTCGTATCAGCATCGGCCCTTACTCCAGCGGCTTGATCGCAACGTTGCGGAAGGCGACCGGGTCGTTGTGGCCGGCAAAACCGAAGTGGCCTTTCGTTCGGTCCTTGCCCGGGTGCGCGGAGTTGGCCATGAATTCCTTCACGGTCGCCACGTCGCCGTCGAGGATCGGCACGCCGTTGAGCTCGACCCGGATCTTCGAGCCTTTGATCGTGACTTCCTCGAAGTTCCACTGGCCGATCGGACGCTGGTAGCCGCGCTGGGCGGCGATCATGCCATAGACCGAACCGTGCGCCTGGCGCGGGTCAATCTTGTCGCCGGTGGCCTGTTCGTAGTTGTCGTCGAGCACCTGGAGTTCGCACATGCCCACGTAGGCGGTGTCGCCTTCGCCGGGGTAGCGGATGGCCAGGCCGTTGTTGCCGCCGGGCGGCAGCTTGAACTCGAGCCGCGCCATGAAATCGGTGTACTCGTCCTTGGTGTAGATGGTGCCGCCCTTGTTGCGCTGCCAGACGATCGCGCCGTCCTGGACCTTGCCGCAATCGAGTGGACCGGCCCAGCCCGTAAAATCGCGCCCGTTGAAGACGGATTGGAAGCCGGCGTTGTCGTGGCTGACGAGCATCTTGTTGGCCTCGTCGCCGGGGATTTCACGAACGAAGAGGTTGCGCCAGCGAATCTCGTTGTCATGGGTCTGGAGCTGGATGGGACCGAACTTCGGCACTGCCGTCTTGCGGTCGTAGTAGTTCTCGAGGACGGCGTGGTCCACCACGAGCTTGTCGTTGAGCCAGACGGTGACCCGGGAGCCGACCATGATGATGTGGAATTTGTTCCATTCGCCGAACGGCTTGTCGGCGAGAACGAGCGGATCCTTGCCGGGCGCGCCGGGGCTGTTGTTCCAGAGACCGCCGGAACCCTTGTCGCTGCCGATGGAAAACTTCCCTTTGTCGGTGTAATCCCATATCTGGACCTGCGGGCAGCCGCGCAGGTAGATGCCGGAGTCGGCCAGCGGCACGGTACGGTATTCGACGAACAGCTCGATGTCGCCGTAATCCTTCTCGGTCGAGGCGTAGGCCCCGGAGCCGTCGTTGACGAGTTCGCCGTTCTCGACGTACCAGTGGGGCTTGCCGGTCTTGGCGTTCACCTCGAACATGGAATCGGTCCATTTCTTGATCTGGGCGTTGCGCTCGGCGGCCGGCATGGCGAGCAACTTGCGGTGGTCAAACGTGTCACCGCCGCGCCAGTCGGCAAGGTCCTTCCCGTTGAACAGGGCGGTGAAGCCGGGCGGTGGATCGTTCAATGCCAGGGCCGGGCCGGTCAGGCAGAGAACGGCGGCCAGCGTGGCGAGCGACGTGGTGATGGTGTGGGCGAAAAGCCGACGAGACACGATGGATTGCATAAGACGGCTCGTTGATAGCGCGGCGGCGACCCAAGGTCAACCCGAGAGAGATTGCGGCAGTGTCCTGAATTGCTTGGAGCTGGCCGCGAGCGGACGGCGGCGCGTTGGGAGTTCAGCCTTCAGGCGGCCCGATCCGGCTGAAGCCGGGACTCCGAACGCCGTTTGATGGTGGAAACCAGGACACGACCGAGACGGCCGGGAGCCGGTCGGGCGAGGCCAGCGTATTTGCCGATTGACGAGCCGCCGCCGGCCGGCAAATCCTCGCGCCGTCATGGCAACCATTCAGCGCGCCCTCCTCTCCGTTTTCGACAAGAACGGCCTTGCTCCTTTCGCCCAGACCCTGGCCGCCGCCGGAGTGGAGCTGATCTCCACGGGCGGCACCGCCCGCGCGCTCCGGCAGGCAGGGCTGCCGGTGCAGGAATTGAGCGATTTCACGGGTTTCCCGGAAATGCTCGACGGTCGCGTGAAAACGCTGCACCCGAAGGTTCACGGCGGACTGCTTTACCTGCGGGGCAACGCCGAACACGAAACCGCCGTGGCTACCCACGGGATCCGGCCGATTGATCTCGTCGTCGTCAACCTCTATCCATTCGAGCAGACCATCGCCCGCCCCGGGGTCAGCCTCGAGGAGGCGATCGAAAACATTGATATTGGCGGGCCGGCCATGCTGCGCAGCGCCGCCAAGAACCATGCGTTCGTGACCGTCGTCACCGATCCGGCCGATTATGCCGAAGTCGCGGCGGAGATCAGGACCAAGGGAGAAACTTCGTCCACCCTGCGCCGGCGTCTGGCCGCCAAGGTCTATGCCCGAACGGCGGCCTATGACGCGGCGATTGCCGCCGGGCTCCCGCGGCTCTTCGCGGCCGACGAAGGTGGGCGGACCGCCGGCGCACCGCCCGCCGCGCTCAGCGTGCAGGCGCCGCTCGTCCAGCCGTTGCGTTACGGCGAGAACCCGCACCAGCAAGCCGCGCTTTACGGTCGCTTCAACGAGTTCTTCCGCCAGCTCCACGGCAAGGAGCTGTCCTATAACAACATTCTCGACCTGACCGCGGCGGCCAGCCTGATCGCGGAATTTGAAGGCGAACCGCCCACGCTGGCGATCCTGAAACACATGAATCCGTGCGGGACGGGTCAGGGCGCCTCGTTGCGCGAGGCCTGGGAACGGGCCTTGGCCACCGACCGGCAGGCGCCTTTCGGCGGCATCATCGCCGTGAACGCGCCGCTCGATGGCGCCGGCGCCGAAGCCATCGCGGAAATCTTCAGCGAGGTGATCGTCGCGCCCGCGTTCACCACCGAGGCGCTGGCAGTCTTGCAGCGGAAGAGGAACCTCCGGCTGCTGCAGGTCCTCAAGAGCCCGCGCGAAGACGCCGCGTGGGACCTGCGCAGTGTCGGCGCTGATTCGTTCCTGTGGCAGGAGCGGGACCGGCGGAGCGCGACGGCGACAGACCTGAAAGTAGTGACCCGCCGGGCGCCCAGCGAAGCCGAGCTGAAGGCCATGCTCTTCGGTTGGCGGATCGTCAAGCACGTGAAGTCAAACGCGATTGTCTATGCCGGCCCGGATCGCACGCTGGGCGTGGGGGCGGGCCAGATGAGCCGGGTGGACGCCAGCCGGATCGCGGTGTGGAAGGCGGGCGAGGCGGGACTCTCTTTGCAGGGCAGCGTGGTGTGCAGCGACGCGTTCTTTCCGTTCCCCGACGGCCTGGTGGCCGCAGCGGAGGCGGGGGCGACCGCGGCCATCCAGCCCGGCGGGTCCGTGCGCGATGCGGAGGTCATCGCCGCGGCGGACGAGCGCGGGGTGGCGATGGTGTTCACCGGCACGCGGCATTTCCGGCACTGAGCGCGCCGGCGTCAGTGGGTGAGCCAGTAGATCAGCCCGATTTGGGCGAACAGGAGGCCAGCAAGGGTCAGCCAGGTAAGGATTTCCCGGGCGGCAAGGCCGGTTTGGACGGCCGGGCTGAGCCAGAACTGAAGCCGGACCTCACCCAGTTCCAGGAGGTCGCCGTTTCGCAGGGTGGCCTCCTCGACCCGCTCGCCGTTGAGCAGGGTCAACGAAGCATGATTGGCCTGCAGCACGATTCCGCGCGGGACCTCCTTCAGCAGTTCACAGTGCTGATCCCAGACACCGCGGGCCTCGAGCCGCAAATCGGCCGTCGGCGCGCGGCCAACCCGGAAAGGAAAATGGCAGGCCACGATTTCCGTGCCTGCCAGCTTGCCCGAGAGAATGCGAAACAACACCATTACCACATCCGCAACGGCACAGAGATGCGGTCGCCCGGGCTGATCGGGATGTCAAGCTTGGGGTTTTTCTGTGCCTTCTTGCAGTTCACCACCACTTTCGTCCCATCGGTCCGGGTGACCTCCACGGCCACTCGCTTCGCGTAGTCGGTAAAGCCGCCGGCGGCGCTGACGGCCTTCAGCACGGTCATGGTGCTCATGTACTCATAGCGGTCAGGCTTGTGCACCTGGCCGGTGACGTAGAAGATCTGGTTCTCGGTCTTGATCTGGACGGACAGTCTCTGGAAGTATTTGGGGACATAACACGCCCGGATTTCCTTCTCCAAGTCGCTCACCGTTTTGCCGGCCGCATCGAATTCCTGGTCATACAGCAGGGTAATCTTCCCATCCGCCGGGATCTTGCGCTCGAAGGGCGGATTGCCGCTGGGGTCCAGGAAGGTGATGATAAGTTTCTCCCCGACGAGCAGGGTGTCGAAGCCAGCATTCGTGCTGTTCAGGACACTGGGCGCGCCGGCAGATCCGGTCGTTGCTCCCGACGGGGTGCCGCAGCCGGTGATCAAGAGGGTGGCGGCAAGCAGCAGGCCCGCGCCCAACACGGTCATCAAGGATTTGTAAGCAAGGCTCATCTTGTGGAGTTTACGGGACCCGACGCGGGCAGGTCACCTCAATACTTTCCTTTCAATTCATCCACCTTGGCGACCACCGGCACGGTCTTGACGGCAGCGCCGTTCGACTTGTCCTTGTCCGCCTCATCCTTGTCGGAGCGGGAGTAGTAATCGTAGTAGTAGCCGCTGTAGTAATAGTAATACGAATCCTGCGAGATGTTGATGTTGTTGAGGACGACCCCCAGCAGGTTGCCCCCGACCTTTTCCACCATCTGCTTGGCCCGCACGTTGATGGCTTGAGGATACTTGCGGTACTGCACCACGAGGATGGACATATCCACCTCGCTGGCCAGGATCGAAGCGTCGCTGACACCCATGATCGGCGGCGAATCGAAGAACACGAAGTCGTAGCGGGACTTGACCTCTTTGATGAATTCCTGCATCCGGGTCGAGTTAAGCAATCCCAGCGAGCTGCTGGGCAGTTTGCCGCTTGGCAGGAAATCGAGCGTGGGCAGCTTGGTCGTCTGCACGACCTCTTCCAGGGAGTTCTGCTTGAGCAGGTAGTTGGTGAGGCCGATCGCATTGCTCACGTTCAGGTATTTGTGCAGGCTGGGGCGGCGCAGGTCGGAGTCAATCATGAGCACCCGTTGACCATTCTGGGCGAATACCGTGGCCAGATTGAAGATGGTGGTGGACTTGCCTTCGCCGGCACCACCGCTGACCACCGTGAGCGTGTTCTGGTCGGGAGCGGTACGCGCGAACAAGACGTTGGTGCGCAGCACCCGGTAGGCTTCCGCATGCGGACTGTCGGGTCCTTCATTGAGGAGGATTCCGACGTTCTGCGGGATGACGCCGATGACCGCGGAACCCAGTGACCGCTCGACGTCATCAATGGTCTTCACGCTGGTATCGAGATACTCGATAAAGAACGCCAGACCCACCCCCATGACCAGGCCCACGACAATGCCCAGGGCAACATTGAGAGTGAGGTTGGGCCGCACCGGAGCCAAACCCACCTCCGCCACGTCAATGACCTCAACACTCGAGGAGGTCGGGATGGCCGCATCCACCGATTCTTGTCGCGCCCTCAGCATCAGCGCATCGCGGATGCGTTCCTGCGTCTCCAGATCGCGTTTGGCCGCGTAGTAAGGACGGGCTTTGGCCGCCTCCTCGGCCACCGTCTTGCGGCCCGCGGCCAGTTCCTTTTCCATCGCATCGACCTTGGCCTTCGAGGCGACCACCTGGCTGGCCAACCCCGTCAGGATGCCATCAAGGCGGTCTTCGACTTGACGTTCCACCGCTTGCCGCAGGGCCTGGAGCTTCTTGTATTCAGGATTTTCAGGACCCGCGTCCTGCTGAAGTTTGGCGAGATTCTGTTCGACGATGGCGAGTTCGTTCAGGCGTTCTTGCAGCAACTGCTCCCCGAGAATCACCGTCAACACCGCCTTGCGGAGGGACGCCCGGTCCAGCTTCGTCAATTCCTGCAGCTTGGTGTTGTAGAGGACGTATTCGGTCCGGGCTGACTCGAGTTGCTGGGCGATGGAGCTGACCTGCTCACGCGCGATCGAGGCCTGATAGGTCGGAGTGGCGGGGTCGGCTGACTCGGAGATTCCCAGGTCAATCCGGAGATCATTCACCCTGGCCTGCAAGTTCGTGACCTCCCCGGTCTGTTGCGCCAGTTGCTCTTGGAGGACCGCAATGCCCTCCTTGGACATCCCCTCGCGACCCTTCTTGCGGAAGTTCTTGTAGGATTCGGCGATATCGTTCGCCAGCTTCGCCGCCTCGACCTTGTCCTCATCGAGGACGCGGATCTCAATCAGGCTGGTGTTGCGCGACTGGCGCACGTCAAGACTATGCAACAGGATGTTGAACGTCTCCTGTTCGGATAAATCCTGCGTTTCGTTGTACCGTGCCGCCCACTTGTTGCGAAGGTTATTGTCTCTTATCACCGGGTAAAGGACCGCCTTGGACTGGATCTTTTCGAACTCCGTGGCGAGGAAGTAGGGGTCGAACCCCTGCTGAACCTGCTGACGCATCAAAGGGTCGACGTCCTTGGTATCCTTTTCAACGGAAATCGTCGCGACGCTCCGATAGGAGGGCTTCAGCACCAGCGTGACCGCCACCGTGGTCAGCACGACCAGCAACCAGACGGCGATGATCACCGTCTTGCGGATCCGGATGATGCGCCAGTAATCAAGAAAATGCGCCTGGGAAACGGGGGGCGCGACCGGTGTGGGTTTGGACGCTTCCATGGATTAAAAAAGGGAGGCTAGAATCCCGGCTCCAGCCTCCCGCATCACGCTCTCGAACGTGGAATTAGTAGTTGGCGCTAACGCCGAAATAAATCCGATTACGCCCGTAGGAGCGCCAGGCGATATCGGAATCCAACCGGTCATACGCGTAACCCGCCTCAGCCTTCAGATAACGGTTGATTTCGTAGCTCAGGTTCAAGTCGGCCGTGTAATAATTGTCCTGCTGGTTGTTGTAGAGACCGCCATCGAAGGTCGCCATCTGCCACTGAGCGCGCGCCATGCTGATCAGCCGCGGGGTCAAGGCATAGGTCACACTCGCGTACAACGTGAGCGCAGAGGTGTCAGTCGTGGTTGCCTGGGTGGTGCTCAGGACCGCCACGTCGGTCTGGTTGAGGCCGCTTTTAACCCCAACCTGAGCCAGATTTCGCTCCGAAAACTTGTATTGCAACGCGGCATCGGCATACGGAACAACGCGGCTGTCCTCCATGCCCGTAATGCCACCCTTGTTGGCGTTGGGATAGGTGGCGATCTGGGCGCCCACGCGGGCCTTCGCCGAGAGCTGCGTGTTGAAATCGTGGTCGCCGCCGATGAAGATATAGTGATCGTAGCGGTTACGCACGTTCGCATCCACTAATCCGTTAACGTCCAGTTTGTCGTTGCTGGTCTGGTCGGTATAGCCGAACTGGTAGCCAACCAACGCCAGCGTTGCCGGCGTGTACTGCCAACGCAGGTCGAGGGTGATCAGGTGCTCCATGCGGTCGAGCAGCGCCGAGTAGCTGGCGTTATGGCCCTTGTCGTCGTATTCGTAAAACGTGTTCTGGTAGGCGATCCGCGACCCCAACTGCTCGGTGAAACTGCTGGTCAACGCCGCACCCGCGTAGTTGCGAATGTTGCTGCCGTTGATACGCATGTAGGTGCCCGTGGCCGGAGTCCCGCCTGGGCTGAGCAACTCCGGTTCCTGGCCAACCGCGAAGTTATCGTACAACTCCAGCTTGTAACGCTCGCTGAACGAGTGCGAAAGACTGGCGGTGACGTTGTGCGACTGGTCCCACTTGTTGTTGACCCGGTCGGTATAATAACGGGCGTCGTAATCGTACTTGAGCCGGATCGTGGTCAGGTCACGCAACAAATCCAAGCTGACGCCCGGGTTCAGGTCTGTGCCCCAACTGCTGCGCTTCACCAGTGGACTGCCCACAGGGGTATTGGCAGGGGCGGTGGTGTAGTTGTCGTCGTAGAACCCTTGAACCGTCGCCGAGATGTTCCACGGCTTGCTGGGCGCCGCTGCCGTCAGGTCTTGAGCCTGCAGCGCCATCGAACCCACCGTTGCCGCCGCCATTCCCACAGTTACTAGTGTTTTCATAAATTCTCGTCTTGTTTAAAAACGTCGTTACCCTGCCCCAACCCTATTCCCAGTCCGTCACAGATGCGTCCTTTCTACGGATGCGGCAACCACCTGTCAAACAGAAATTTCACTTCTTTTGCCCTTTTTTCGCCCACATCGCGCGATGCTGGCAGGGTCATCTTGCCGCCCCTTCCACGGCGTCGCAAACTTGCGCTCCGTGGTTCTGCCAATTTCGCGCGACCTAAAAACGTGTCAAGCCTCAAATCCGGGAATTTGCGGAAAGAAACCGGTTTCCGGGACGGCCCTGCCCCGCTCGTCGGACGGCGGTTCCGAACCGCCGGGTCCCATGACCCTGGGCGTGAATTCCATGGCCCGCCCGGGCGCATCCCCATCCCGCGGGAGAAAGCCTTTGACACGCCGCAGGCGGCGGCTAGGTTGGCATCGCCGGGGCCTGGCGCCGCCATGTCGGTGCGTGCGAACCAACCGGCATCGCCGATCACATATCATGTTGACTGAAAACGTCATTAAGAGCGCGCTCGCCGGGGTCAGGTACCCGGGCTACTCGCGCGATATCGTATCGTTCGGTCTGGTGAAGGAGGTCACCGTAAACGGCGGTGCGGTGGTCGTGGCGCTCCAGCTCACTTCGCCCAACCCCGAAGCGGCGGCACAGATCAAGGCCGATTGCGAACGCGCCCTGCGCGCCCTGCCCGGTGTCGAGCACGTCCTGGTCGAGGTCCGTCAACCCGCGAGCTCGAACAAAGGTCCCGATCCCTGGGCCAAACAAACCCGGGTGCCCGGCGTGGACCGGGTGATCGCCATTGCCAGCGGCAAGGGCGGGGTGGGCAAGTCCACTGTGGCCGTCAATCTCGCCTGCGCCCTCGTGCAACGGCGCCAGCGAGTGGGTCTGCTGGACTGCGACATCTACGGCCCCAGCATTCCGTTGATGATGGGTTGCCGCGAGCGGCCGACCGTCAGCGAACGCGAACGGCTCGTCCCCCTCGTGCGGCATGATGTCCTGCTCATGAGCATCGGTTTCCTGCTGGACGACGACCAACCGGTGATCTGGCGCGGGCCGATGATCACAAAAACCATCCAGCAGTTTCTGCTCTCGGTCGAGTGGGGCAACCTCGACTACCTGCTGGTGGACCTGCCGCCCGGAACGGGGGACGCGCAGCTTTCGTTGTGCCAGACGGTTCCGTTGAACGGCGGTGTCATCGTCACCACGCCACAGGAAGCCTCCCTGGGCGTCGTCCGCAAGGGCATTGCCATGTTCGGGAAGGTCAACACGCCCATCCTTGGAATTGTCGAGAACATGAGCTACTTCACCGCGCCTGATGGGGAGCGCGTTGAGATCTTCGGTCACGGTGGCGGGCGTCGCGAGGCGGCCCGGCAAAAGACCGAGTTCCTCGGTGAAATCCCAATCTTCACCGAAATCCGCAAGGGCGGGGACTGTGGTGTTCCCGTGGTCGTGTCCGCGCCCCGCTCGCCGGCGGGCGAGGCGTTCCATGCGATCGCGGCCAGCCTGCAACGGACGGTTGGCTGACGCGCCGGCTAACCCCCTGGCTCCCAGCCGCGTCGGTAGGCTAGCCGCCAGAACTGCCCAGCCCCCCGGTCGCCGACGATCCGGCCGGTCAGCCGGTCGCAGTTCAGGGTCCGGCCGGTTCGCCAGGCGATGTTGCCCAGATGGCAGAGGAGCGTGCTGCGGTGGCCTTCGGCGATGTCGGCGTTGGGCCGCCCGCCGGTGCGAATGCAATCCAGAAAATTCTGCAGGTGGGGCACTTCGCTGGCCGCACCGGACACCTGGCGCACGGGTTTGTCGTCCTTGTCGAACCACCGGCAATCCGTGCCGTCGAGCACCAGCGTGCCCTGCTCGCCGTAGAAGGCCGCCCCGAACATCGAGCCTTCGATGCCATGCCGCTGGCAGCTCCGCCCCTCCCAGGCAATCATCTTGTCGCCAAAATCGAAAGTTGACCACGTTGGCGTCCGGCGTCTCCTGGTCATCGGTAAAGTGATAACGACCGCCGCCAGAGGTGACGCGGCGCGGGGAATCCACGCCCGACCCCCAACGACACAGGTCGAGCGCGTGGATTCCGTTGTTGCCCAGCTCGCCGGTGCCCCAATGCCAGAACCAGTGCCAGTTGTAATGGACCACGTTGTCGCGGAACGGTCGCTCCGGCGCCGGTCCCTGCCACAACCCCCAGTCCAACCACGCCGGCACGGGCGCGGCCTTGCCATGACCGATCGAACCGCGGGTACTGTTGTACCAGCCGCGCGCGAAGAGAACCCGGCCGATGGCCCCGGCGCGCAGTTGCTCCATCGCCTCGATGACCGCGGGCGTGCTGCGGCGCTGCGTGCCGATCTGGACAACACGGTTGAATTTCTGCGCCGCCGCCGCCGCCAGTTCGCCTTCATACGGGTTGTGGCTGGCTGGTTTTTCGCAATAGACATGCTTCCCCGCGGCGCAGGCGAGGATCGTCGCCGGCGCGTGCCAATGATCAGGTGCCGCGATCACCAGCGCGTCCACTCCGGGGTCTTCAATGAGCCGGCGGACATCCTTCACGGGCCTGGGCGTAAAGCGGTCGCCGGCGGCCTTGATCCCTTTGGCAAAGGCGCGCTCGTCCACGTCGCAGATGGCGGCAATCTCCACTCCGGGCAGGGTTGCGAAGCCGCGGACCAGGTCGCTGCCACGACTGTTCACGCCCATGAAACCGAGGCGAATACGATCGTTGGCACCGAACGCGCTCAGGCTTGGAAAGGAGCCGGCGAGCGCCGCCGCCCCGGCCGCCAGGGTCAGGTTGCGACGAAGGAATTCCCGACGGGAAAGAGGCGTTGAGGGCATACGCCCGCATTCTGCGTCGCCGGCCGGTCACGGTCAAATTGAAGGCGCAGCGGACAGTGTCCCAATTTGACTGTACCGGTGGGGCGTTCTCGCGAGCCGTTCACACCGCGGGGTTTAACCGGCTCGTCAGCGCCTCGCCCCACCAGATTAGGACACTGCCGAACCAACGGCAGGGCCACCATTTGAATGTAAGCGGTAAAGCGGGGACCGTCTGGTGCGCGGCGAGCCGGCGTGGTAAACGCCGGGGTAATGAACACATCCAAGGCTCCTCGCCGCCGCCAACGCACCACGGCG
>JBEKGJ010000033.1:0-58927 GCA_050012855.1 Verrucomicrobiota bacterium
GCTGGGCAGGCTCAGCGTGTAGTTGCCCGCGTCCGCCCCAGTCAGCGAAAGCCCGCTCACCGTCACCAACTTGTTCGTGCCTACCGCCTTGTCGGCAAAGTTCCCCGTTGCCGTCCCGCTCAGGTTCACCACATCACCGGGCACCACTCCCGTCAGCCTGGCTGTGCCCGTGAGCGTCGCCGCGGTCGTCCCGTCGTACACCTTGTTGCCCGCCGTCAGACCCGTCACATTGGCCGTGGCGGCGGTGATGTTCGCGCTCAGGTTCGGCGCACTCAGCGTGTAATTGCCGGCGTCCGCCCCGGTCAGCGCAAGCCCGCTCACCGTGACCAGCTTGTTGGTCCCCACCGTCTTGTCGGCAAAGCTTCCCGTCGCCGTCCCGCCGAGGTTCACCACATCACCGGGCACCACTCCCGACAACGTCGCTGCGCCCGTGAGCGTCGCCACAGTCGTCCTGTCGTACACCTTGTTGACCGCCGACAATCCCGTCACGGTCAGGACCATCGGGCTGTTGCTGATGGACAGCGGATCGGGACTCGCATACAGGTTGGCGGGATTGACCATCCCCGACAATTGGTACTCCACCTCTCCACGCACGCTGTAACTCCCGCGAGCCCCCGCCGGTACCTGCACCCAATAAATCATTTGAATCGGACTGGCCGGCAGCGTCCCGGTCCAGACGATGTCCCCCGCTTCCAGTTCTGGATTGCCCGTGCCGGAAACCGACGTCACCACCCAGGCGTTGGGCAGATGCGGCCGCCACAGCAGCGACCACAACTGCCCGCTGTAGCTCAACGTGTTGGTCACGCTCATCACCCCACCCGCCGTGTAGGCGGCGACAGTCGCTTGCGTGGCCGTTGGCGCACCTTGCGCCATCAAGCTCGGCGACGGCGCAAAAAACCACACCGCAGTCCACAGGCAGGATGCAATTATTGCTTTCATAGTCGCGAGCGGCGGTGGCACACGCATACTCCCCGAATGCGGATTGCGCGTGCCGTTTCAGTCAAGTAGCGGACTCGGGTTCGCGGGATTCAAAGTGCGGGTTTAAGGCGGTAGAAGCGATAGGCGTGATTCGATGCGTCCAGATCCACGAAGGTCGCGACCCCGTTCTCGTCGGAGAGTTTCCTCAACGGCACCCAATTCTTCAGGTCGCTGGAGGCTTGTACGTCGGATCCCTCGGCCGTCGGGCTGGCCAGGCTGATTGTCACCGAACCATCGTCGGCCCGACGGACGTCTTCCACCCTCAAACCGCCGGGGGTTTGCGGGACGCTCCAGACACTTGCCGGGTTCGACATGGCCGAGGTCTGGTACTCAACCTCGCTCGCGACCTGCTGCCCGCCGCCGACCCGCTCCGGAACTCGCACGGTGTAAATGAACTGGATCGAGCCTGAAGGGATGTCGCCCATCCATACCGTTTCCCCATTGACGGTTTCCATCTCCCCGTCACCCCCGACCGAAACAAGCTGCCAACCCGCTGGCAGACGCGGTCGCACCAAGAGCGCGACGAGCGGTTCGGCAGTCTCGATACGGTTCGTCACCTGGAATGTAGCGCCGGGGCCATACGCCGCCGGCCCGGCGTGAAACACCCGCAACGGCTGACCGACCTTGGCCCGGGAAGCCAGTTGATGCGCGGCACCTGACGCGCTGCCCGGGGCATAACCGTCCAACCCGCTCGGATCAACGTGATACCCGCCGGCTCGCCAATAAGACAGTACTCGATTCACCTCCGTGCCATCGATCACCCAGGGCAGATCGCGATAATCGGCGCTGTGCCGAACGCCATTGGTACTGCCAGCCCCCGCCCCGTAGCCGTCCAGACCTGCCGCATCGACGTGGTAGCCACCGGCGCGCCAGTAGGCAAGCACCCGATTGATTTCCGTGCCATCAATCACCCAGCGCGGATCGCGGTAATCCGCGCTATGGTAGGACTGCGTCGGCGGAACCAGCAGCGGATCAGGGGTCCCCCGCACACTGGCGGGATTGACCATGCTGCTGAACTGGTATTGCACGTCGCCGCCCACGGGCTTGTTCGTGGCGGTCTGCCCCGTCGGCACGGGCGACGCGACCAGCGAATAACTGAAGTGAATGGGGTTGCTGGCGAGTGACCCGATAAAGACGATGTCGCTACCCTGCAACTCCGGCCCGCCATCACCGCTCACCAAATTGGTCAACACAAAACCGTCCGGGAGATTGGGATGCCAGAGCAATGATAAGAGCGTCTGATTGGTGTAGGAGAAGGTGCAGTTGATCGTAACGAGTCCTCCCGCAGTAGGATACCCCGCCGCGCAGGCCTGCGTGGCGGAAACCGTGGCCGCAGCCGGACTTGTGCCGGTCACCGACACAGCAGCTCCGCCTCCGCCCGTGAACGTAACCGTGGCGCTGTCACTCGCCCCCGCCGCCGCCGGCGTGTAGCGCACGGTCACCGTCGTGGTCTGGTTGGCCGTCAAACTGTACGGGCTGCCGGACACGATGCTGAACGGGGACGGTACACTCGCGCTGCCCGACAAGGTTCCGCCGCCCGTGTTCTGCACGGTGAAAGCACGATCGGCCGAGACCCCCACCTGGACCGAGCCGAAATCCTGGCTGGTGGGC
Organism: Verrucomicrobiota bacterium; assembly: GCA_050012855.1. Classification (GTDB taxonomy): domain Bacteria; phylum Verrucomicrobiota; class Verrucomicrobiia; order Limisphaerales; family J093; genus JAJXZJ01. Next base: position 2,590 of record JBEKGJ010000033.1, read on the forward strand.
GTTACCGCAATGGCGGGGGACTGATCTTGCTGCGACCACACCACGTTGGACCAGTCGCTCTCCACACCTGAGCGTCTGGCCTTCACGTGATACCAGTAAGTCTGGCCCGGCGTGAGATTGGTGAACGTGACCTGCGTGTCTGTGATCCATCCAGAATTGACCTTCGACGAAAAGCCGGAGTCCGTGGCACACTCGGCATAGTATTCAGTCACCGCCGTGGTGACCGTAATGGTGCGTTCGTAGTAATTGTTGTTCTCATTGCTCTCCGCCACTTGGCTGAGCGAGTCCACCGTCATTTTGAACGTGTGCGGTCCCGCCGCTAACGGCCCCACGGGTTGGTCCTGTGTCCACAACCAATATTGGTTCACGGGATCGCTGGAGAGGTCAGCATCCCAACTGTTACCACCCGTGCCGGTGACTTCGAGGTGAACACGATAGCCCCCGGCGTCGGCGCTGCCTTGGTTGATGGACGCCCAGTTGAAATACACCGTCTGATTATCATAGAAGGTGCCGTTGTAGGCGTGCGCGTTGGTCCCATTTAACTGGGTCGTCCCAATCGGAATCGTGTCATTCCAGTTCGACGGTTGATAGGGCGTCAGGTCGGGTTGGCCGCTTGTGTACTTCTGCAGCACCACGTCATCCACCAAGGCGCCTGGATAGGAATGGATGGAACTGTCGCTGGTGAAAATGAAGGCGATCCAAACCTGTGACTGACCGCATAAATTACCGAGGCTATAGACACTGGTGAGATCGAATGTTTGTTGCTGCCAGGCGCTATAATCTCCGCTTACCCGAGTCCCATAGAAATTGGTGCCATCAGTGGAAGCCGCCCAGTCAAAGAAATCGTAGTTCAGTTCAGAATAATCGCTGAAATAGAACGAGAGGTTCGCGCTGGTGGCGTCGGCCAGGCTGAATGGGCCATAAACCATCCAGGCGTTCATGTTATCGGCATAGCCGCCACCGGCGGACAAACTCGATCCGGCACACCACACGCTGTACGCACCGCTGTGGCTGCCGTAGGTTGTCCGTCCCCACGATGGGCTCGCGGAAACCTGCCACGTCGCTCCGGGAAATCCGCTTTCAAAGCCGTCGCTCAGGACCGTATTCCACGCCGTGTCGGACGGTCGCCCGTCAGTTTGCACGGGTAAAGCCGGCGAGCGCCAGACCGAGGCTGACGATGCAAGGGTTGCCTCCACCGGGCCGATGCTGCGATCCGCAGTTTCGGCCGGCAACTCGCCTCCACGCGGATGGACGACAATCTCCCCTTCGGAGATCGGCGCGACTATGGCAGGGGGCGGTGATGCTTGGATTGGCGATGGAGGCAGTGTGTCCATGCCGGAGGTCACAAGCTGGGAAGTCGCCACCGGGGTGGCGGGCGCGCCTGGACGCGCCGGTGATGCCGAAACCGACGCTTTCAACAGGCTATCGTCTGTGAACGCCACTGCGGGGGAGGCCGTGACGGCAGTCTGATTTACGGCCCAACTGGCGCTTTGCTCTTCCGGCGAGGAAGCCGCGGTGAGAAGCTGGCCCGCCTCAGCAACCGCACCTTGCACCGCGCTCCAGGAGATGGTGTTGGCCGTGCCCGGAGTCACCGCGGGTTCAGAATTCAGAACGGGAGCCTGCAGCCCCGAAGCGGCAAACTGAAGGTTGAGTGTCTCCCAATCGAGGTTGTAGTCTCCGCTTGAATCCGCGCAATCGTAATCCAGGTCCATTGACAGAAGGAAAATGCCGTTGGGGCGACCGGTTGTTGTGCCCCAGGAGTTCACCATGATCCAATAGCGATTGTTGGGATCGTCGTCATTGTAGCCAACGCAAAGCACAGCATGGCCGCCGCCGGAGGTCGTCACTGCCTGGCCGCAATAGAAAGTGCTCCAGACGCTGCTTTCGGGCTGATTATCCCAGAAGGCAAAGAACTGGTTCCAGTCTGTGTCGGTGGCCATGTAAAAGTTAAACTGAACAGCGTTGTTTTGGTTCAGGGCGCTCTTGATGTTTGCGATGGCCTGGGCTTGTCCGACACCGTGCGTCGCGATCGAAACCGGGGAGATGCTCGTGATGTCATATCGCGGCGTGGTAACGATCGTGCCGCAGGGGGCGTTCGCGCAGGAGCCGCTGGCACTGGCAAACTGCGCGTTGTTGTTCGCCCAGGGGATGGCAAACCCTTCCGAGGCATAGAACGTGGCAAAATCCCAAAGCGAGCCTCCCTCGCAACAATTCAGAACCGTTTGGCAAGAGTTGATGAACTGCACGGAAAGGCGATCATGTACGCCATTCTGTACGTCGTGCGCGATCTCCATGACGCCGGTCCCCGCCCATTGCCAGCAGTCGCCGCAGCCCCCTTGGTCTCGCTCGGCCGGGACGTAGGGCAGCCGCGCCAGCAAGCTCAACGAACCGGCAAAGCCCGTTTCGGCGCCCTTCGGCGCGGCCATCTGCGGTGCCCGAAGACGATTGAGCATCATCTGGTGCCGCTGAGCCGGCGTGAAGTGCATCAGGGGATGACTCAGCGGCGCCGGGTTGGCATCCTGGGCGAATCCGGTCAACAGACGATGGAAGAGCAGGCCACCGAAGAGAATCCGCATCAAAGTTGAACCGCAGCTTTTGATCAAGTGAGGCGATACGTTCATAAATTCATGTCGGTTCGTGCGTTTTCAAAAACGTCTCAACAGCCATTCTTTAGCAGAGTTTTGAGGTTCTGTCACGGAAAGGAGTGTCGGGAAGAAGCGTCTGGGCGAGTAGTTCGAGGCCGTGACTGGGTCCGGGAGGGGCTGAGGGCGGCCAGTTCGCCGGCCACTTCCTCCTTGATGACCGCCAAGGAACCCAGGCGGCAGGTTCGCGAAGCACCTGGCGTCGCTGTAAAGCTTGACGGCGGACACCTCATCGTCCGCGCGCAGCAACACGTAGCCGGCCGGGTCCGGGTTGGAGACATAGCCCAAGGTCCAGCCCGGCCCCGCCAGCGCCTCCACCTTGCGAATGGCCAGCGCAGAAGGTCCTGAAGCACTGGCGCTGCGACCCCCTGCCTGGGTCACGGGATAACGCCGCGCGATGAACTCCTGCGCCGCCTTTTCTGCCAGCCCAGGCGAGCTGGGCGCCGCCAGTGCCCGAGACGCCGCAATAACGAACGCGACTCCCGCCAACCAACGCAGCAGAATCATCTTCTTGTTCAGAATTCCGTTTCCAGCGCTTGTTCAGGAGCCATACCGGGAGCAGGCGGGAAAAGTTACCCGGGCGGCGCTCGTGGAGGACCGTTTCCGGCTTCGGCCGGCAGTCCGGAAGCCGGCCTCTCATGAGTTGACAGACGATGTCCAAAAAGGGGGCTTCCCGTCGGAAGCGTGACTTGGTACCGTGCCCGCATGTCACAGTCTCAATCCACCGCCAGTCCGGCGCCGGTCCAGTCCGCCGCCGCCCAGGTCCCCGTTCTCAACCGCCGCCAGTTCATGCGCCGCGCCGCCATCGCAGGCAGCTTCCTCGCCGCCCCGCTCATCGTCCCAGGCCGCGTCCTCGGCCTCAACGGCGCCGTCCCGCCCAGCGAGAAGATCGTCATGGGCGGCATCGGCATCGGCAACCGGGGTTCTGACGACCTCCGCTGGATGCTGCCCGAGCCGGATGTGGTCTTCGTCGCCGACTGCGACCCGCAACGCGCCCGCCGCGAGGCCGTCAAGAAGATCGTGGACGCCAAGTACGGCAACACCGACTTCAAGCTCTACAGCGACACCCGCGAATTCCTGGCCACGCGTACGGACATTGACGCCGTCCTCAGCACGACCGGCGACCGGCTGCACGCGTTGATGGCGGTCTGGGCCATGCGCGCCGGGAAGGACATTTACTCCGAAAAACCCTCCGCCATGACCATCGCCGAGGGGCAGACCGTGGTGGAAACCGCCCGTCGCTACGGCCGGGTTTACCAGACCGGCACGCAGCGGCTCAGCGAGGCGAATTTCGTGTTCGCCATCGAACTCGCCAAGAGCGGCCGGCTGGGCAAGGTCCACACCGCCTACGCCCACATCGCGCCGTGGGACGCGGCGGCCATGCGCCATGACTGGCTGCCCGGCCAGCCCGAACCGCCCAAGACCGACACCGACTGGGACCAATGGCTCGGCCCCTGTCCGTGGCGGCCCTATCACGCCGACTATTGCAGCGGCAATTGGCGCGGCCATTACGACTTCCACACAAGCTGCATCGGCGAGTGGGGCGCCCACACCTTCGCCCAGGCCCAGGCCGGCCTCGATGCGCTCGACACTTCGCCGGTCGAATACGAATACGTGGACAACCCCACCGGCGACGGCATGGTCACGCACTTCGCCAACGGCGCGAAAATGATCCTGTCACGCGGTGACAAGTACTGGCACGGCTCCTGTGGCATGCGTTTCGACGGGCCGGACGGCTGGGTGTCCTGCGCCGACGGCTACTCGCGCCCCGAGGTTTCCAATCCGCGCCTGCTCGACGATTTCAACAAGATCGTCGGCGATTACATGGCCCGCACGCAGCGGCCCATGAGCCACGTCCGCAACTTCTTCGATTGCATCAAATCGCGCCGCCTGACGGTCGCCCACCCGGTGGTCATGCACCGGTCCATGTCCACCGTCCACGCCGCCAACATCTGCATGTGGCTGAAACGAAATCTCAAATACGACCCGGCCAAGGAGGAGTTCGTCAACGACGTCGAAGCCAACCGGCTCCGCTCCCGCGCCATGCGTGAACCCTACATTTTCTGAGGCGAAAAAACTACGAACCTCAACGACATCGAATCATGAAGACCATTTTCCTTTCGACTCTTGCCGCTGCACTGGCCGTTGCCGCCCTCGCCCAGGACCCGACGCCCTTGCTCACCAAAACCCCGGACCAACTCATCGCGGTCCTCAAATCCGACGCCGACCGGAAAGCAAAGGCCGACGCGTGTCGCGAACTCGCCGTCATTGGCGGCAAGGACGCCGTCCCGGTTCTCGCCGGCTTGCTGGCCGACGAAAAGTTGAACCACATGGCGCGTTATGCGCTGGAAACGATTCCCGATCCTTCGGTGGATGCCGCGTTGCGCGCGGCGCTGGGCAAACTCCAGGGCCGCCCGCTCGTGGGCGTCATCGGCAGCATCGGCGTCCGCCACGACGTGGGTGCGCTCGAGGCGCTCGCCGGCAAGCTCACTGACAGCGACGCCGACGTCGCGCAGGCCGCGGCGCGCGCCCTTGGCCGGCTCGGGACCGTCGAGGCCGGCGAGGCGTTGATGCGTGGCATCGGCGGCACGGAGGAAGGCAATTTCCTTGCGTTCTGCGAAGGCCTCGCGCGTTGCATGGACGCCCTGGCCGCAGCGGGCAAAGGTGACCAGGCCCTCACGATCTGCGACCATTACAACGACAGCCAACTGCCCCACCAGGTCCGGGCCGCCGCCCTGCGCGGCGCGATTCTCTTCCGCGGCAAGGACGGCCTCCCCGTGTTGAAGGAAACCCTGGCCAGCCCCGATTACATCCTCTTCGCCGCCGCCATCCGCATCAGCCGCGAGATGCCCGGCGAGGATGTCACCAAAATCCTGACCGATGCCTTGGCCGTGGCCGACACGGATCATCAGATCGTCCTGCTTTCCGCCCTGGCACTGCGGGCCGACCGCTCGTCCCTGCCCGCCGTGTCCGCCAAAACCGCGGCCGGCGACAAACCCGTCCGCCTCGCCGCCATTCGCGCGCTGCCGGCCTTCGGAGGCCCGGAGGTCGTGCCGGTGCTGGTGAAATTGCTCCACGACGAGGATCGCAATCTTGCCGGCGTTGCGCAGGAGTGCCTCGCCAGTGTGGCCGGCCCCGAAACCGACGCGGTGGTGATGAAGTTGCTCGGCAGCGAGAATGCCGGCGACCGGCTCACCGGCGTCGAGCTTGTCGGCCGCCGTCGCATGGTGGCGTGCGTGCCCGATCTGGTGAAGGCCGCCGGCGACGCGGACGGCCAAGTCCGGCCCGCCGCCCTCAAGCGACTCGGCGAGCTCGCCGGCCCGGACAATCTGCCGGCCGTGTTGAACCTGCTCCTGACCGCCAAAACCGACGGTGATCGCGACGCGGCGGCGCAGGCCGCCAGCATCGTGTGCGCCAAGGCCGACCCGGTTGCGGCGTGCGCTCCGAAGGTGGCCGCCCTGCTGCCCAACGCCGCTCCCGCCGCCAAGCAGCGGCTGCTCGGCATCCTGGGTTCGATCGGCGGCGCCGACGCCCTGACGGCCATTCGCGCTGCGGTCAACGATGACGACGCCCAAGTCCGCGGCACCGCCATTCGTCTGCTCGGTTCCTGGAAGACGGCGGAGGCTGCGCCCGCCCTGCTCGGCCTGGCCCAAAACGCGAAGGATCCCGCCGACAAACTCGTCAGCCTCCAAAGCTACCTGCAACTCGCCGCAGATGCCGACATTGCGGCCGACCAGCGGTTGGCAATGTGCAAGCAGGCGGCCGGCCTGGTCCAGCGGCCTGAGGAGAAGAAGCTGCTCCTGAGCGCGCTTGGCGGCACCTCCAGCACCGAGGCGCTGGCCCTCATCGCGCCGTCCCTCGGCGATGCCGCGACAAAGGAGGAAGCGGCGGCGGCCACGTTGACCGTCGCCGGCCGGTTGCTCAAGGAAGGGGCCGATGCCCGCGTCGCCGCGAGCCTGATCGAATTTGTGCAGAAAGCGGCCCAAGCCACGAGCAACAACGACCTCGCCCAGCAGGCGAAGAAGGTCCTCGCCGAAGCCCGCAAGAAGGCCGGCACCCAGTAGTGCTGAACGTGATCAAGCCGCCTATTCACACTGGAACCACAATCGCTAACTGAGAGGAATATATGAGTTGTGGTAATATCATGTCGAATGGTCGGAGAGTTTCTCAGTGTGTACTGAAGGGACTTACTCTTACTGCCATCATCGCCTTGAGCTTGATCGCCCGGTGCCAGGCGCAAGGCACGATTGCCTTTAATAACCTCGCCAACAACGACCCTTTTATCGGAGCCAAGAGTGGCGGATTGGTGTTCCTCTACGGCAGTTCCGGTTGGGGGTTATTAAATCAGGATGTCAATTTTGAGCTTGAGGCAGGCCCCAATGGCGCGATCAGTAGTATGCAACCGATTCATACCTGGCTCATCAGTGATGGCTCGGCTAAGGGCATTGCCGTAGGAGGGGGCCACTTTGCTGACCCAAGTGGTGGGACGTATGTCATTCAGGGCGTGCCAGTAGGCTACAATGCCCTCATTGATATTTATGCATGGGAAGGCAACTTCGGCAATTATATGGATGCAGTCGCCGCGGGCGAGCCAAACGGCTTTGTGACGTTCTACAACCGGACGGGTGGAGCCGGGACGCCAGCCAGTCTGGTTAACATGCCTGCATTTGGTTTGTCGGTCATTCCGGAGCCGGCGTCGCTGGCATTGTTCCTGGCAGGGGCCGGAGCGTTGTTGCTTTGGCACCGGAGGAGAGTTTAGCCGCCGCATCGGCCAGTTGTTAGGCTGCGGGTGTGGCCGGGTTAGCTGCCCCTGTGGGGGTTTAACATTCGTCGTACGGTTCCACGCAGATTGCCCAAACTACGAATATGAACACAAGCAATGACACTTCGAATCGTTCGGGAGTTTTTCGGCAGACGTCGAATAGACTCATTCTCACTTTGCTCATCACCTTGAGCTTGATCGCCCGGTGCCAGGCGCAGGGCACGATTGCCTTCAACAATCTAGCCAACAACGATCCCTCCATGGACGCTCAGAGCGGGGGACTCGTGCATATCTGGACAGGATCAGATCTATCGTTTGAGTTGCTGAATGGGGACATAAACTTCGAGCTATATGAAAGTTCCACCGCTGATTTTAGCAGTTTGCGACCGGTTCATACCTGGCTGTTGAGCGACGGCTCGGCTTCGGGTATCAGCGTGGGCGGGGGCCATTTTGCCGATCCCAGCGGAGGCGTTTATACCATTCCCGGCGTTGCGCCTGGATCAGAAGTGTATATTGGCATTGCGGCCTGGACGGGCAACTACACTAGTTATGAAGGCGCAGTCGCTGCTGGGATTCAGACTGCTGGTATTGTCCACTTCTGGAACCCGACCGGCGGAGGTGGAACACCGGCAGCGAGTATGGTGGGTATGCCTGCATTGGAGGTGCCGGCGTTCGTTCCCGAACCAGCGCCGTTGGCTCTGTTCCTGGCAGGGGCCGGAGCGTTGTTGCGTTGGCACCGGAGGAGAGTTTAGCCCGAGAACCAACGTTGGGGATCAGATCCGCCAAAGGTGTGGCGGGACGCGCCGCGGCAGGGCGGAGTTGGGGCTCCGGCTTAACTCGGGCGGCGGAGCAGCACCGCCGTATCAATCGCTCTTCCCCGTGCTCAAGCCGTCGGCGGTTCCGGGTGGACCCACGGCGCGCGGTAGGGACGCCGGAGCAAGCCGTTGGCCTCGGCGTCACCGCTGATTTCGGCCTTGGCCGGATCCCAGGCGAGCAAGCGGCCGAGTTTCATCGAGTGGTTGGCCAGGATGCAGGAGGCGGTCGAAATGTGGCCCTGCTCGATGTCGGCCACCGGTTTGCCGCGCGAGGCGATGTTCCGCAGGAAATCCTGCATGTGCCAGCGGATGGCCGAGGCGCAGTGGCGTTCGAGGTCCGGCTCCGTTTTGTCCTCGGGGAACTTGTCGTACTCGAAGAGCGGTTCGCCGCTGAGGGTGGCCCTCGTTTCCCCGACTGGGAAGAAATCGTAGTTGAACACGCTGGCTTTGAGCGTGCCTTTGTCCCCGTAAAACGTGGCGCTCCACGGATACTTCGGGTCCGGCGCTTCGCCCCAGGTGCGGTGTGTCCACACAATCTGCAGGTCGCCGTGGTCGAAGGCCGCCGTCTGCGTGTCCGCGATGTTGGCGCGGCTGGCCTTGTCCACCAGGATGCCGCCAGTCGAACTGACCGTCTTCGGCCAGCCGAGGTCGAGCATCCAGCGGGTCATGTCGTACATGTGGATGCCCATGTCGCCGACGATGCCGTTGCCGTATTCCATGAAGGCGCGCCAGCCGCGCGGGTGCGTCCACTGACAGAACGGCCGCTTCGGCGCAGGCCCGGTCCACATCTCGTAATCGAGATTGTCAGGCGGGGCGATGTCGGGCGGATTACCGCTGGCGCGCATGTGCCAGTAGCAACAGATTTCGACCTGCGCGACCCGGCCGAGTTTGCCCTCCTTGATCACGCGGTCGCGCGCCTCGATGAGGTGCGGCGTGCTGCGGCGCTGCATCCCCACCTGCACCACGCGGCCGAGCTTGCGCGCGGCGGCCAACATGGCCTGGCCTTCGACGACGTCCACGCCGATGGGCTTCTGCACCCAGACATCGGCGCCGGCCTCCATCGCGGCGATGGCCGGCAGCGCGTGCCAGTGATCGGGCGTGCCCACGAGCACGATGTCGAGGTCCTTTTCCTTGAGCATCTCGCGGTAATCCGTGTAGGTGCGCGGCTTCTTCTTCGAGCGCTGGCGCGTGGCCACGAGGTCCGCCGCCGCCGCGACCATCCGTTTGTCCACGTCGCACAGGGAAACCACCTCGACGGGCGCGACCTGGATGAGGCGGAGCAAATCGGATTTGCCATACCAGCCGGTCCCAATGAGGCCCACGCGCTTGCGAACATCGGCGAATTCATCGGCGAAGACGTGGCGGGAAGCCAGCAGGAGGCCGGCGGCGCCCAAGCCGCCCCGGAGCAGGAATTGTCGGCGATTCATCGGGCTTCTTGTAAAGGCAGCCGGGCTCCGACGCAAGCTTCGGAGCGGCCGGGCCGTGGCCTGATTTGAATGGAGCGCGGCTGTGTCGGAGACCAGCCGCAGCGTTATCTGCCTGCTGCGGCTGACGCTTCGCGCACAGCCGCGCTCCTGGACACACCGTGCCCACTGCGCACTCGACACCCGGCACGCCAGTCCGTAAAGCAGGCGCGTGCACGAACCGGGCAGGTGGGTGGTCGCGATCGTGGCGGCGTTGTTCATCGGCATTTCGAAGGCCGGCTTCGGCGGCGGGCTCGGGATGCTGACCACGCCGTTATGCGTCCTGGCGTTCGGCCCCAAGGACGCCATCGGCATTCTGCTGCCGCTGCTGTGCGCCGGCGATCTCTTCTCGATCTACCACTACTGGGGGAAATGGGAGCGGCAGAACCTCAAGTACCTCCTGCCCGGCGTTGTGGTCGGCGTGGTGATCGGCGTGCAACTGATCGGCCGTTTCTCGGCCCGCGAACTCAACCTGGCGATTGGCGTGCTGGCGGTCTCGTTTGTCACGTTCCAACTCGTCAAGGAGCGCGTGTTCCGCGCCGAAGGCACCTTTGCGCCGAACCATGAGATCGGCATCCCCTTCGGCGTGGGTGCGGGCATTACCTCGACGTTCGCGCACGGCGCGGGGCCGGTCGTGAGCATGTTCCTTATTCCGCAACGCCTGCCCAAGGTGATCTACGTCGGTACCACGGTGCTGGTGTTCACCTGGATCAACTGGATCAAGCTGCCCTTCTACTGCCTCGGCCGGGACGCGCTGGGTTGGAACTGGCTGCCCCCCGCCGCGCTCATCAACCGGCAGACGCTCCTCACGAGCGCGCTGTTCCTGCCGGTGGTGCCGCTGGGCGTCTGGCTGGGCGTGTGGATGAACCGCCGGATTCCTGAGCGCTGGTTCATCCCCGTCATCTACGCGCTCGTCTTTGCGACCGGCCTCCAGCTCATCGGCAACTTCGACCTCGCCGGCTGGTTCCGACACTGAACTGGACGCTGGTCATGTTCTGATTTGGCTGGTCGGTGGGGCGTCCCCGCGAGCCGCAATCGGGTTGATCGTTGATGGTTGAGAGTTAACCGACCGGCGGAGCTTGCGCACGAAGCCCGCATTTCGCCCTTCGGACTTCGCACCTCCCCCCGTGGTGGCCCGCCGACCGCTGGGCGGCGGGAGAGGTGTCGTGGCCCAGCGGTCCACGACCCACCGGCTCCGCCGGAGCGTCCCCACCAAGTCAGGACACTACCCGAACGTTTGCCGCTGTACCTCAGTAATGGCGCTGGCGTTCGATGCGCGGGCGCTCGGCGCGGCTCAGCGCCTTGTTGCCGGCCAGCGCCGGGTCCGCTTGGGCCAGCGCCTCAAGGTTCGCCGTCACCTTCGCCACCGCCGCTACGACATCGCGCACATCAGCCTCCTCCCCGATCAGCGCGGTCTGCGGCAGCCACACCGACTCGGCATAGGCGGCCCGCTCCGAAACGGGACAACGCACCGTCACATAATCCACCGGCTGGTCGCGCTCGAGCCGGAGCTGCGGACAGGTCCGCGGCGACACATTGAACAGATCACTGCGGTAAACCGGCTCGTAAAAGCGGCCGTCGCATGGCACGCCTTCCGCCTCGATCGCCGCCACAAACAGGTCGCGAGTCGGCGCCGGGCCGGTCGGACGATATTGGAAAACGTAATGGTAGAACGTGTCCCGCGTGATGCTCGGTTGGGCCGGCAACGGCCGCACGCCGGGAATTTGCGCCAGTTCCCGGTCCAGCAGCGCCGCGTGGCGGGTGCGCTTTTCGCGCAACTCGGGCAGTTTCTCGAGCTGCCCGATCAGCAGCGACGCCTGCAGTTCCGTCATGCGGTAGTTGCAGCCGAGCATCTTTTGTTTGAACTGGTCGGTCAGGCTCTTGCGTCCGCAATTGGTGATGGACTGGAGCGCCTCGAAGCAGTCCAGCCGCGAGGTGATGACGATGCCGCCCTCGCCCGCGGTCATGAGCTTGCTTTCCTGGAAACTGAACGTGCCCGCATCGCCGGCGGCGCCGGCGCCGTGGCCCTGGAATTCGCCGCCATGGGCGTGCGCGCAATCCTCGACCACCAGCAACCGGTGTTCGGCGGCAATCGCCCGCAACGCGTCCATGTCCGCGAACCGCATGGCCAGGTGCACCGGCAGCAGGGCGCGCGTGCGGGGGGTGATCGCCTGCCGCACGAGCCGCGCGTCGAGACAGTAGGTGTCCGGATCAATGTCCACGAACACCGGGACCGCACCGACCATCAGCGCGGCGATGGCCGTTCCGTCCCACGTGTAGGCCGGCATAATCACCTCGTCGCCGAAGCCGATGCCCAGCGCCTGGAGCGCGGCGCTGATCGCGATCGTGCCGTTGGCCAGACACAATCCATATTTGGCGCCGTGCATCGCCGCGAACCGCTCGGCCACCTCGGCGGCCCAGGGACTGGGCAGCGGATAACCGCCCCAATGCCGGCTTTCGACCACCTTCACCAGGCGCTCGACGTCGGCGCGACTGAACTGCGGCCAAGGAGTGAAGGGACGGCGGCGAACGGGTTCGCCGCCCAGGAGGGCGAGTTGATCAGCATTCATAAAGCAGGGGAACCGGGGACGGGCAGGACCGTAGCGCGGGCGTCCCGCCTGCGAGTTGGCCGGGCGTCACGCCCGGTGTCGGCACGAGCGGCGGGACGCCGCCCAAACTCGCCGCCGGGGACGGCCGCGGCACAGGACTGGCGGGCGGGATTCGTAACTCATGAGTCATGTGCCCTCCCCGGTGAACATCTTCAGCGGCCGACGGTAACCATCCGTCCGCCAGGCGCCGTAGAGCACGCCCAGCGTCAACCACGTGAAGCCGATCAGGCGCGCTTTCCAGCTCAAGTTGGCCCAAAGGAACAGGCACACCAGAAAACCGAGCGCCGGCGGAATGAGCTGGTGCCAGCGCCGGTCGCGGCCGCGAACAAAGTAATGCACGAGCGCGCACAGATTGACCCCCATGAAACCGATCAGCGCGCCGAAATTCAGCAACTGGGCTCCCAAGTCGTAATTCACCATGAACGCGCTGACGAGCACGATGCCGCCGACGAGGAGGATGTTGTTCGCCGGCACCTGGGTGCGCGGGTGCAACCGGCCGAAAAAGCTCCGCGGGATCGCATCGTCACGCCCCATGCCATACAGCAGGCGCCCGGCGCCGAGATGCGACCCGACCCCCGAGCCGATGTTCGCCACCAGCAACGCCACGGTCAGCACCCGAAAAAGAGCGTCACCACCGACATGCCCGGCGACATGGGCGAAGGCGTTTTCGAGACCGCCAAAGCCCGCGAGGGAGCCGGTCCACGCGAGTTGGGCAACGTACACCTCGGCGGCGGCCAGCACGCCGGTGATCAGGCACACCAGCACCGTCGCCAGCAGGATGTTGCGGCGCGGGTTGTGCGCCTCCTCCGAGAGCGTGGAGATGCTGTCGAAGCCGATGTAGGTCAAGACCGCCAGCGCCGCCCCGTTGGAGACGTGTCGCCACGAAAAGGTGCTGGGATCGTAGAACGGCCGGGTGTAAGCGGCCACGCCGGCCGGCGGGTGCTGGAAGAAATAATGCAGCGCCGCCGCGAAGAACCACACGATGATGACGGTGAGCGCGGCCGCCAGCAAGGTGTTGGTGCGGTCGCTGGCCTGAATGCCCCGCAAGTTGAGCGCGGTGAACAGCAGCGCGTACACCACCACCCAGAACTGCCACGGCATCATCGGGAGGATTCCCAGCTCAACGGTTGCGCGGCTGCACCAGACCACGCAGATGATGGGGTTCATCACATAATCGAACATCATGCTCCAGCCGGTGAGGTAGCCCAGGGCCGGGTGCAGTTCGCGCCCGACATAGGTGTAGGCGGAACCGGCGGTGGGATAGACGTTCGCCATGCGCCCGTAGCTGATCGCCGTGAACAGCATGGCCACCATGCCGACGAGGATGGTGGTCACCACGTGGCCGCCCGCGGCGTCGCTGACCACGCCGTAGAGGGGCATGGGCGCCGTCGGCTGGATCAGGACCAGGCCGTAGATGACGAGCGCGCGCAGGCCCAAAGCACGGCGCAAGGCGACAGGCGCCGGCGCGGTCGGTTGTGCGGACGTGGTCACGGGTCGTAATCTGCCGCCTAAGCTCCGTGAAGTGAAGGGTCGTGTAAAGTCCGAACTCCGCCGAACTCGGCCGCAGTCCGCCACGAATTCCGCCTTTGCAACAGCCGTCCTTTCCACTACGCTCGTGCTCATGGTGACGCTGGACGCCAAATCGCCGCACCACGGCTTCAGTCTGCCATCAGCGCAATGGTCGCTCTGAAGAAATGAGTGCGCGCATTCCCCACCCCCTCCCGTATCAAGGCAGCAAGCGCAACCTCGCGCCGGCCATTCTCGCCTATTTCCCTAAGCGGGTCGCTACGCTGATGGAGCCGTTTGCGGGGTCGGCGGCCATCACGCTGGCGGCGGCGGCGCGCACGGCGGCGGAAGGGTACGTCATCAACGACCTGAACAAGCCGCTTGTGGAATTGTGGCGGGCCATCGTCGGGTCGCCGGAGAAGCTCGCGCGGCAATACGAGACGCTTTGGCGGGCGCAACATGGGGATCGGCGCGAGTATTACGACAAGGTCCGAGACGAGTTCAACCGCACTGGTCGCCCGGACTGCCTGCTTTACCTGTTGGCGCGTTGCGTGAAGGCCGCCGTTCGTTACAACGCCAACGGTGAATTCAACCAGAGCCCCGACAACCGCCGCATGGGCGCGTTGCCGAAGACGATGCGCGAGCACATCTTCGGCGCTTCGCACCTGCTACGCGGCAAGACGGAATGCTCGTCGCTCGACTACAAGGAGGTGGTCGCGAAAGCCACTCCGGACGATCTGATCTACCTGGACCCGCCGTATCAAGGCGTCTGCGGCGAGCGCGACCCGCGCTACCTCAAGGGCGTCCGGTTCGACGAGTTTGTCGAAGTGCTGGAGGCGTTGAACCTCCGGGACATAAAGTACCTCGTCAGCTACGACGGGCGGACGGGGAGCCGTGTCCACGGACGAAAGCTACCCGAGCGCTTGCGGCTGCATCTGATTGAGCTCGACGCTGGCCGTTCCTCACAAGCCACCTTGCTGGGCCGGGCGGAAGTGACGGTGGAGTCGTTGTACCTGTCTCCGGCTCTGGCGGAGTCACTGAAGCTTGGCCGCGCTTACCGAGGCCACACGGCTGAACAGTTGGCCCTCATGGAAAGGAAGCGATGAGCAAACCCAAGCTGCCGCCGGAATTCGTGAAGCTCTGCAAGGCGGTGACGGCCAAGCGCCCGAAGACGGTCATTGACCACCTCCTGAAACACGGCTTCATCACCACCCAGGACTTGAAGGATCGTTACGGCTACAACCATCCACCGCGCGCCGTGCGGGACGTGAAAGAACATGGCATTCCGGTTGAAATGTTCCGCGTGGAGGGGAGCGATGGGCGGAAGATTGCCGCGTATCGCTTTGGTGATCCGAACAAGGTGCGGTCTGGCCAGCAGGCCGGGCGGATGGTGTTGAGCAAGGAACTCAAACAGAAGTTGGTTGCTCTACATGGCGAGCGTTGTGCGATCTATTTGGAGTTGTTCCCGGAGCGCGAACTGCAAATTGACCACCGCATTCCGTTTGAAGTGATGGGCGACGTTCCCGGCGCGGAGTCAAATCCCGACGACTACATGCTCCTGTGCGGTTCGGCCAACCGCGCCAAGTCCTGGTCGTGCGAGCACTGCGTCAACTGGCTTGAATTGAAGAAAGCCGAAATCTGCCGGAACTGTTATTGGGCCTCCCCCGACAACTACACGCATGTCGCCATGCGCGCGGCCCGGCGGGCAGACATCCTATGGACCGGTGCGGAAGTGGAGTCCTACGAGAAGCTCAAGCGGCGCACGCTCGAGCTTCAAAGGAACATTCCGGGTTACGTGAAGGAGATCATCGAGCAACACTTGAAGGCGGAGCTTGGCGCGTGAGCCTGGGTTCATTTCACGAGCTTGGCTTTCCCATTCGCGAGTAGAATCTCCGCGCTGTGGCCAGATTCGTTGATGGCCTGACGCCGCGCAGCCGGAACCGGGCGCATGACGTTCTTCCCCGGTATGAGCGTGTTGCCCAAGGAAGGGCCTCGACCACAAATTCCCGCCAACACCACCCGGCCTGGCGGCCACCCCATCGGATGGGCGAGGGCGCTTCATTTGGGCGCGAGAGGGAGGGCGAGGTCATGCTGGCGTCCCGTAAGCGGTCAACACCTGGAGTCGCCGGGACGAAGGCGGACGCGGGTTCGGCGGGATGGCGATCGCGAAGGGTGGATGAAGCCGCTTCATGATCGGAGCCTGGCGGTCGTGCTGTTCAACCGCGGCGTGGTCGCTGCACCCACCGCGGAGGACTTCGCCGACCCCGGGCCGCGCGCAAACGCGCGGCGCCGGGTGCGCGACCTCTGGCAACACAATGACCGCGGTGTCGTCCGGGGTGCCTTAACGATGACGGTTCCGGCTCACGGTGTCGTGATGCTCCGGCTGTTCCCAGCCAGGCCGGCTCCTTGACAGATTATGTTGAAAGTGAGTTACTCCTTCCGGTCAGCCTTTGTGAAAACCACCTGCATCGCTACGCTAAGAGCCACCATCGCCGTCACGCTGCTGCTGGCGGCCCCAGCCGCCGTCGCCCAACCTGCCCAGGGTTGGGTTGTCCTCTTCGACGGCCATTCGACGTCGTCCTGGCGGGGCTTCCGCATGACTTCGTTTCCCACAAACTGCTGGGTCATTGACGGGGACGCGCTCAAAACCGTGCCGGGCCACGAGGTTGACCTCGTCACCCGGGAGCCGTACCAGGATTTCGAACTTGAACTCGAATGGAAGGTCGCGGTCGCCGCAAACAGCGGCATCATGTTCCACGTGACCGAGGCGGGCAAGGAGACGTGGGAGACCGGTCCGGAGATGCAGGTGGTGGATGACGACAACACGGATGACGGCAAGGACCCGCTTACGTCCGCGGGAGCGCTGTACGACCTGGTCGCTCCGGCAAACAAGCATCTCAATCCCGCGGGCCAGTGGAACCGGGCGCGGCTTCTGGTTAAGGGTCATCACGTCGAGCACTGGCTTAATGGTGCGAAGATTCTCGAATACGAGCTGGGCAGTCCCGAATTCAAGCGCCTCGTCGCGCAGACAAAATTCAAGGACATGCCGGGGTTCGCCCGGGCGGCGACCGGTTCCATTGCCCTGCAAAACCATGGTGGTGAGGTGTGGTTCCGCAATGTCCGCGTCCGCAAACTCTGACCCGGGTTCGCCGGGCGCCATGCGCCATTCCCTCGCCCAGCAACTCATCGTCGCCAACCTAATGCCACCGGTTTCTCGCGCACACCGACTTGGCTTGTCGTGGGCATTGGTTTGCCTGACACTTACTGCCATGGCACAAACCAACCAGGAAGTCGCCCGGCGCTGGCTGGCCGCCGCCCCTGTGGCCGCCCCATTTAGTCCGGCTCCCGATCTGGCCGGCTGGGAAAAGCAAAGGGGCGCGATCCGCGCCCAGTTGTGGGAATTGCTTGGCAAGCTGCCGCCACGACCGGCCCGGCCAGCCGTCGAAACGCTGAGCCGCGAGGACCGCGGCGATTTCTGGCTCGAACGGTTCCGGTTCGACAACGGCGCCAGTGCGACCGTTCCGGGCTATCTGCTCCTGCCGAAGTCGGCGGCGGCTAAAGTGCCGGCCATCCTCTATTGCCACTGGCATGGCGGCCAGTATGACGTCGGCAAGGAGGAGTTGTTCGGCACCAATGCCGTGCCGGTTCCGCCCGGGCCCGCGCTGGTCCGACAGGGTTACGCGGTGCTGGGCATTGACACGTATTGCTTCGGCGAACGCAACGGCCAGGGACCCGGCGGTGGCGCGGAGCGCGGCGGCGACGGTGAAATGACCGCCAGCAAGTTCAACCTCTGGGTGGGCCGCTCGCTGTGGGGAATGATCGTGCGCGATGACCTGATGGCGCTCGATTATCTCGCCAGCCGGCCGGAGGTGGACGCCAGGCGCATTGGCGTGACCGGCATCAGCATGGGCGCCACCCGGACCTGGTGGATCATGGCGCTGGACGACCGGCCCCGGACGGGCGTGGCGGTGGCCTGCCTCACCCGCTATCAGGACCTCATCGCCACCGGCGGCTTGAAGTACCACGGCATTTACTACTTCGTGCCCGGTCTGTTGAACCACTTCGACACCGAGGCGGTGGTCGCGCTGGCGGCGCCCCGGCCACTGTTGTTCCAGACCGGCGACCAGGACTTTGGATCGCCGGTGGCGGGCGTCCACGCGATTGCGACAAGCGTGCGGGGCGTCTACAAGCTTTACGGCGCCGGCCGGTCGTTCGAGAGCATTGTGTATCCCGGGCTGGGCCACGTTTACACGGAAGCGATGTGGCAGCGGACGCTGGCGTGGCTGGACGACCACCTGAAGCGCCGGGGACCGTGAGTGACGCAGAGATCATCGCAGGTGTCGCCCGACTGACTGATCACGGAACAGATTGCCGTGCTGAGAAACTGGGCGAGAGCGACGGCAAGATGCGCCAACACGGTCCAGGTTGAACGGAGCGTGAGGAAGACGGGGTTGTAATTGGTTTTGGGGCTGGAACTTCAAAGCGGACTGAAGCTTGGGTTCCAGAGAAGGACTGAGCGTGGGGCGAAGCCCGGCGCTGACTCCCTTTCTTTAGCTGGCATAGTCCAACGCTAACAAGGTCGGGCCTTTCGACCACGAACGCCGCTTTGGCCCCGACGGGTCTTTTTGATTATCGCAAAGGAACCCCCGTCCATTTCGTCTCCAACTTTGAGCCGGCCGACGCCGGCTGGTATCAAAGCAACGATGTCCGAGCGGGGCGTTAGAGCGATTTTCCGGTGAGCCGGCGGTGGGCATCGAGGTATTTTTCGGTGGTCCGGGCGACGACGTCCGCCGGAAGGGCCGGGGCCGGCGGCGTCTTGTTCCAGTCGAGGGTTTCGAGGTAGTCGCGGACGAATTGCTTGTCGAAACTGGGCTGGCCGCGACCGGGTTGATAGGCGTCGGCGGGCCAGAAACGTGAGGAATCCGGCGTCAGCACTTCGTCAATCAGAATGACCAGGTCGTTGCAGGTGCCGAACTCGAACTTGGTGTCGGCGATGATGATGCCGCGCTGGCGGGCGTAATCGCGGGCGGCCGTGTATAGCGCGAGGCTGGCGTCGCGCACCCGGGCGGCGACCTCCGGGCCAACGATCCGCTCCGCCTGGGCAAACGAGATGTTTTCGTCGTGGCCGGTTTCGGCCTTCGTGGCGGGCGTGAAGATGGGTGCCGGCAGTTCGGCGGACTCGGTGAGCCCGGCCGGCAGCGGGATTCCGCAGACGGTGCCGGATTTCCGGTATTCCTTCCAGCCGGAGCCGGCGAGGTAACCGCGGACGACGCATTCGATGGCCAGGGGTTGGGCCTTCTTCACGATCATGCTGCGACGGGCCAGGCTGGCGGCGAAGGGTTGCAGGCGCGCGGGCAGGGGATCGTCGGCGCCGGCGAGCAGGTGGTTGGGGATGCGGCCGGCGAAGCGGGCGAACCAGAAATGCGAGAGCTGGGTGAGCACCTCGCCCTTGCGCGGGATGCCGTTCGGCATGACGCAGTCGAACGCCGAGATGCGGTCGGTGGCCACCAGGAGCAGGGCGTCGCCCAGATCGAAGATTTCGCGGACCTTGCCGGATTTGAGCTTGGGGATGCCGGGCAGTTCGAGTTGGAGCAGGGGCTCGCTTTGCATGGGGGCAGTATGCCGGCGGGTACGACCCGTTCAAGGCGCAAAAAAACCTTGTTAAACCGGTGTCGGTTGGGCAGCTTAACCGCCGCTTGCCGGACCGAACATCCGCCGGTTTTCGTTTTCTTACCGCGCGGCCGGCATCCTTGTTTTTCACGATGACCAAGTGTTTTCGTCATGTGGTGGCGCTGGCGCTGGGCTTCCTTCTGAGCTTGGTAACGGCAAGCGCCGCCGAGGCTCCGGCGGTCGCGCATGAGGCTGCGCACGGCCTGCCGCAGGCTGCGGTGCCGTTGTTTCACTTGGGGCCGTTCGTGATGACCAACTCGATGCTCCTGTCGTGGGTGGTCGCGCTGGGGCTGATTATCGTGGCCCAGCTCGCGACGCGGCGCATGGCGCTGGTGCCGGCCGGCCTGCAGAACTTCGTCGAATGGCTGGTCGAGAGTCTCTACACCTTTCTGGAGGACATCTTGGGGCGCGAGCTGGTGAAAAAGTCGTTTTGGTTCTTCGCCACGATTTTTATTTTCATCCTGTTCAACAACTGGTTCGGCCTGCTGCCGGGCGTGGGCACGATCGGCCGGGGCGAGCCGGCGGAGGGCGGGATGCCGCTCGGGCTGGCGGAGGTGACGGATCCCTTCCTGCGGGGTGGCAACGCGGATTTGAACCTGACGGCGGCGATGTCGCTGATCTTTTTCGTACTGTGGTGTGTCTGGGCGGTGCAGACGCAGGGCTTTGTGGGGGTGATCAAGCACCTGTTTGGCGTGCAGACCGACGCCACGGGTTTGATGAAGCTGTTCATGATCGTGGTGTTCCTGGGCGTGGGCGTGCTCGAGGTGATTTCAATCGCGTTCCGGCCAGTGGCGCTCACGTTTCGTCTGTACGGCAACATTTTCGCCGGCGAGAACATTCTCGAGTCCATGATCAAACTGATCCCGTGGCTGGGACCGGTGCTGCCGGTGCCGTTTTATTTTCTCGAACTGCTGGTGGGTCTGGTGCAGGCGCTGGTGTTCTGCCTGTTGACGGCGGTGTTCACCGCCACGATTTGCGAGCACCCCGAGGCGGAAACGGGAAAGGCCGCGGAGGCCCACTGAACACCATTGAATTTCGGCGGCCGGATCGTGGTCCACCGCGAGGGTCGCCGGAGCAAGCAAATGAAAGGAAAGACACTATGACGATGCCAATGCTGGCGGAACTCAGCGGTAGCCTCCACATCGGCCTGGCCGGTTTCGGCTCGGCCATGGGCGTGGCGATTATCGGCATGAAAGCGGCGGAGGCGACCGGGCGCAACCCCGGCGCGGCCGGCGCCATCCGCAATCAAGCCATCCTGTTCGCGGCCTTGTCGGAGGCGATCGTGTTCTTCGCCATTTACCTGGCGCCCAAATAAGCAGGCGCCACCCCGGCGGCCGGCCGCGTGCCGTCCCGCCGGGACACCCCTTTTAAGAGTCGTATGAATTCGTTCGTTCTCCTGGCGGCCGCCGATCCGGCGGGCGAAGGGCCGTTCGGGCCGGTGGTGCGCACGTTCGGCCTGAACTGGACGATGTTCCTCTCGCAGGTCATCGCCTTTTCGATCGTCGCGTTCGTGTTGAAGAAATTCGCCTACCGGCCGGTGCTCCAGATGCTGGAGGAACGCCGCCAGCGCATCGCCGAGGGCCTCGCGAACGCCGAGAAGATCAAGGCCGAGCTGTCCCGGACCGAGGCTGCCCGCCAGGAGGTGCTGGTCCAGGCGGAGGGGCAGGCCGCCAAACTGATTGAGGAGGCCCGCGCCGCCGCCGCCCGGGTCCTCGAACAGGAAACGCAAAAGGCGATCGCCACCGCCGATCAGATCGTCGCCAAGGCCCACGAGGCCAGCGAAGCCGAACTGGCCCGGATGAAACTCGAGCTGCGGCGCGAGGTGGGCCGGCTCGTGGTCGAAACCACCGCCAAGGTAACCAACAAGATTTTGACGGTCGAGGACCGGCAGCGGCTGGCGGAGGAAACCAATCGCGAACTGGCCGCCTAATCCTGCGTTTCGATGAAGATTTCCAAACAGGCCCGCCGTGCCGCCAAGCGCCTGTTCCGCGCCTGCCAGGTCAATGGCTTGCTGGAGGAGCAGCGGGTGCGCGAAGCGGTGGCCCAGGTCATTGCCCGCAAGGCCCGGCGCGACCTGGCCATCCTGAGCCATTTCCAACGGCTGGTCCGGCTGGAACTCGACCGGCGCCGCGCGCAGATCGAGGACGCGGTGGAAACGCCGCCGGCCCTCCGGGAGGGCCTCCAGGTCAATCTCACCCGGCGTTACGGGACGGGGCTGAACTTCTCCTTCCGCGTGAACCCGGCGTTGATCGGCGGCCTGCGAGTGAAGGTCGGCGCCGATGTGTTTGACGGCAGCGTCCGCGCCCGCCTCGACGACTTGAGCGAGAGATTCTGACCGCCGGCCGGCGCCGTTCTTTTCCCGAACATGAGCAACCTACTGCAAGACATCGAAGCCCAGATCAGCGGCTTGAAGACCGAGGTGAACCGGCAAAACGTCGGCATCGTGCGCGAAATCGGCGACGGGGTCGCCAAGATCGAAGGGCTCACCGACGCGATGCTCAACGAAATGCTGGATTTCGGCAATGGCGTCGTCGGGCTGGCCCAGAACCTCGAGGAAACCGAGGTGGGCGCCATCATTCTCGGTGATTACCTGTCCGTGAAGGAAGGACAGGAGGTCCGCACCACCGGCAAGCTGCTCCAGGTGCCCGTCGGCAAAGAGTTGCTGGGGCGCGTGGTGGACTCCCTCGGCCGGCCGGTGGACGGCAAGGGGCCGATCAACGCGCAGGCCTTTTATCCGGTGGAGAAAATCGCCCCCGGCATCATCAAGCGCCAGCCGGTCAGCCAGCCCGTCCAGACCGGCATCATGGCCATTGACGCCATGATTCCCATCGGCCGCGGCCAGCGCGAGTTGATCATCGGCGACCGTTCGACCGGCAAGACGACCATTGGCATTGACACCATCATCAACAACGCGCGCCTCAACCGGGCCGCCGAGAAGGCTGGCGACAAGACCCATCGCCCCCTTTACTCGATCTACGTCGCCATCGGCCAGCGACAGGCGAACGTCGCCCGCGTCGTCAGCGTGCTCGAGGAACACGACGCCCTGCCTTACACGATTGTCGTCGTTGCGTCCGCCTCCGATTCGGCCACCAGTCAGTACCTCGCGCCGTTTGCCGGCTGCGCAATGGGGGAATGGTTCATGGATAAAAGCATGGACGCGCTGATCATCTACGACGACCTCTCCAAGCACGCGGTCGCCTACCGGCAGGTTTCGCTCATCCTGAAACGCCCGTCCGGTCGCGAGGCGTATCCGGGCGACGTGTTCTACCTGCACAGCCGGCTGCTCGAACGCTCGGCGCGCGTCGCGGAGAAATTCGGCGGCGGCTCGCTCACCGGCCTGCCGATCATCGAAACGCAGGCGGGCGACGTCTCCGCCTACATTCCGACCAACGTCATCTCCATCACCGACGGCCAGATCTTCCTGGAGACCGACCTGTTCTACCAGGGCATCCGGCCCGCCATCTCGGTCGGCATCTCGGTGTCCCGCGTCGGTTCGGCCGCCCAGGTCAAGGCGATGAAGCAGGTGGCCGGCCGCGTGAAGCTCGAGCTGGCCCAGTTCCGCGAGCTGGCGGCGTTCGCCCAGTTCGGGTCCGACCTTGATGCGAAGACCCAAGCCCAGTTGGAGCGCGGCAAGCGCCTCGTCGAAGTCTTCAAGCAACCCCAGTATCACCCGATGCCGGTCGAGGTGCAGGTGGTGGTGCTGTGGGCGGCGCAAAACGGCTTCTTCGACGCTGTGCCCGTGGAGAAGGTCCGGGATTTCCAGGCCAAGCTCGTCGAGAACCTCACCACCCGGAAGGCCGATCTGATGGCGCGGATCGCCCGGCAGAAGGCGCTCGACGACGCCCTCACCGCCGAACTCAAGGCTGTCTTGACTGACTTCAAGCAGTCCTACAAGTGATCCGTCATGCCGAGCACGCGCGACATCCGCCGGCGCATCAAGTCGGTCAAGAGCACGGCCCAGGTCACGAAGGCCATGCAGATGGTCGCGTCGTCGAAGATGCTGAAGGCCCAGCAGGGTGCGCTGGCGGGCCGGCCCTATGCGCGGCTGATGAGTTCCGTGCTGGGCGCGGTCACGTCCAACGCGCTGGATTTCACCCACCCGCTCATGGAGCAGCGCGAGGGCGGCCGGACCGCGGTGATCCTCGTGGGCACGGACCGGGGCCTGTGCGCGGGGCTCAACACGAATTTGTTTCGCGAGGTGGCGAAGCTGGACCGCCAGCAATCCACCTTCATCACCGCCGGCCGCAAGGCGTCCCAGTTCATTGCCCGCATGGGCCGGACGCTCGCGGCCGAGTTCAGCTACAGCGACACCCCGAGCTACGCCGAGGCGCGCGCCATTTCGAAGTTTGCGCAGGACCTTTTTCTCAAGGGCGAGGTGCAGCGCGTGGAGGTGTACTTCACGCGCTTCGTCAACACGCTCACCCAGCAGCCGGCCACCTTCACGCTCCTGCCGGTCGAGGAAGTCAAGGGTTTGGCGCCTGGGGTTTCAGGAAAGGAAACCGACGTGCCGGCAGCCCAGGCCGGGGCGGGTTTTCTGTTTGAGCCCGACCCGAAGACCGTGCTCGGCGCCCTGCTGCCGCACTGGGTCAACTTCGTCATCTACCAGGTGTTGCTCGAGGCGAAGGCCAGCGAACACAGCGCCCGCATGGTGGCGATGAAGAACGCGACCGACAACGCGAACAAGCTGATTGACGACCTCACGCTCGAATACAACAAGCTCCGGCAAATGCTCATCACCAACGAGCTGCTGGAGATTGCCAGCGCCACGATGGCCCTGAGTTGAGTGGGGCGTCACCCGTTGGCGTGAGCGGTCATTCGGCCGATTCGAGCGCCAGCCAGGGCATGACCGCCTCGGGTTTCAGGCTGAAATCCATGCTCTGCACCACCCAGTCGCGTTCCGTCCGGAACAGGAGGAACCGGGCGTAAACCGCGCCCCGCTGGTAGTTGATCGCCAGATAGAGGATCTGGGAATTGGCGCCCACGCGTTTGGTTTGGACGGCCTCGTAAGACCGGTAGTTGCCCATGGCCCGTTCGGCCTGCCGGAGGTAGGCGTTTTGGCTGGCCAGCTTGCCGCTGTCCATCTCCGCCAGTCCGCCTTTGCGCCAGGTGTCGAGCGCCAGATCGGCGCCTCCTTTCGCATACAGACTGAAGCCGGCCTCCAGAACTCCGCGGGCGGAAGCATCGGCCGGCGCCGCCTGCCCGGGCGCCCGGCCCAGGCAGCAGGCGCCGAGCAGACCCAAAGCCAGGATGAACCGGAGCAGGGGGTGGCGGGGGGACATGCTCTTGCTGGGGAGGCCTTGAGTTCGATGGGTGAGGTTCATAATCCCCGAACGTAAGTACCATCCGGCCGCCTGTCCAGAGCGTAGTGGGTGAGGCGTATGGCGGGTCGGCCGCGTAGCTAACGCAAACCGGTCGTCAAGCAGGCCGTGAGCGGCAGGCCGTGGCCGGATTTGAAACGCGGCGCAGGCGTACCGGCAGACGTGCCGGCAATCAACGCGACACCAATCAACCGCGGACTTGCCCCGACCGGCTCGCGTTGGCATACTGCGCAGCGTGCCGCTTTCATGGAATGAGATTCGCCACCGCGCCATCACTTTTGCCAGGGAATGGAAAGGCGAAACCTGCGAAGCCGCCGAGCGCCAAACTTTCTGGAACGAGTTCTTCAACGTCTTTGGCGTCCGCCGCCGCACCGTCGCCACCTTCGAGGAGCCGGTCAAAAAACTTTCCGGCGATTGGGGTTTCATTGATCTGTTCTGGCCGGGCCGGCTGCTCGTGGAGCACAAGTCCGCCGGGGCCGATCTCGGCAAGGCCCACGCCCAGGGCATGGACTACATCCGCGGCCTCAAGGACACCGGGCGCGACCGCGAGATTCCCCGCTGGCTGATCGTCTCGGATTTCAACCGCATCGCCCTCCACGATCTGGAGCCGGAGCAGGATCCGGACGCGCCGCTGCTCAAGCGCCTGCCGCCCAGCATCGAGTTCCCGCTGGCCGACTTCCACCAATGCATCCGCCACTTCGCCTTCATTGCCGGCTACATCCAGCACCGGCTCAATCCCGAAGACCCGGCGAACCTCGAAGCCACCCAGCTCATGTGCAATCTGCACGACGCCTTGGAAGCGGGCGGCTATACCGGCCACGAACTCAAGCGCTTCCTCGTCCGCATCCTCTTCTGCCTCTTTGCCGAGGACAACGGCATCTTCCCGCAGAAGGCCTTTGAATTGTTCCTCCGCGACCGCACCGCCGATGACGGCTCTGATCTCGGCGTCCGGCTCGAACAACTCTTTCGCGTCCTGAACACCGACACCCCGCAGCGCCAGAAGAAACTCGACGAGGAACTCAGCCAGTTCCCCTACGTCAACGGCGAACTCTTTGCCGAGCATCTTGAATTTGCCGAGTTCAACGCCGACATGCGCAACGGCCTCCTCGCCTGTTGCGCCTTCCGTTGGGAAACCATCTCCCCCGCCGTCTTCGGTTCGCTTTTCCAAGCCGTCATGGACAGCAAGGAACGCCGCCAGATCGGCGCGCACTACACGGCGGAGAAGAACATCCTCAAACTCATCCGCTCCCTGTTCCTCGACGACCTCCGCGCCGAGTTCGAGACCATCAAAGCCGACCGGTCCACCCGGCGCACCGCGCGCCTGCAAGAGTTTCACGACGAACTGGCCAAACTCCGCTTTCTCGATCCCGCCTGCGGTTGCGGCAACTTCCTCGTCCTCACCTACCGCGAACTGCGCAAACTGGAACTCGAAGTCCTGCTGGAGCTTTACGGCCAACAACACGAAATGTCGTTGGACGACGTCAACCGGCTTTCCAAGCTCAACGTCCACCAGTTCTACGGCATCGAGGTTGAGGAATTCCCGGCACGAATCGCGGAGGTCGCGCTGTGGCTGGCCGACCATCAGGCCAACGTCGCCCTCTCGCAGGCGTTCTCGCAACTCGTGCTCCGCCTGCCGCTGCGTTCCTCGCCGCATATCGTGGTGGCCAACGCGTTGCGTACCGACTGGCGCACCGTCCTCCCGCCGGAGCAATGCTCCTTCGTCCTCGGCAACCCGCCGTTTGTGGGAAAACAATTCATGATTGCCGAACAAAAGGCCGACATGGAGGTGGTGTGCGGGCGAGTCAAAGGCAGCGGCGTCCTCGATTTCGTCACCGGCTGGTATTTCAAGGCGGCCGAATATGTGAAGGGCACCGCGATCCGTTGTGCTTTTGTTTCCACCAACTCCATCAGCCAGGGCGAACAGCCGGGCGTCTTGTGGGCCGAGCTTTTCGCCCGGCACCGGATGAAGATTCACTTCGCGCACCGCACCTTTCCGTGGGAAAGCGAAGCGCGCGGCAAGGCCCACGTCCATGTGGTCATCATCGGCTTCGGGGCCGCCGATGTGCCGGCCAAGTTCATCACCGACTACGACACCGACCTTGAACACCCCACCCGCACGCAAGTCTCGAACATCAATCCTTACTTGGTGGAGGGCGGCGATACGGTGCTCGCGAAGCGCAACGCTCCTTTGTTCCCGGTGCCGGAAATTGTGTTCGGTTCGATGCCTAACGATGGTGGACACCTCCTGCTCAGCTCAGAGGAAAAAGCAGAACTGTTAAGGGTCGAACCTGGCGCGGCGAAATTCCTGCGTCCCTTCGTCGGGGCCGAGGAATTCATCAACGGCGCCGAACGCTGGTGTCTTTGGCTGGCGGAGGCGACCGCGTCCGAATTACGTTCGCTTCCGACCGTGTTCCGGCGGGTGCAAGGAGTCAAGCAGCACCGCTTGCAGAGCCCGCGCGCAACGACCCGCCAGCTCGCCGCCCAGCCGTCTCTCTTTGGCGAGAATCGCCAGCCGACGACCCGCTACCTTTTAATCCCCGGCGTTTCCTCTGAAAACCGAAACTACATCCCGATTGGCTTCCTCAAGCCCGACGTTGTCGCCAGCAATCTGGTCAACATTGTGCCCGGCGCGACGCTCTATCACTTCGCCATCCTCACCTCGGCCATGCACATGGCCTGGGTCAGGCATGTCTGCGGCCGGTTGAAGAGCGACTTCCGTTACTCGAATCAGATCGTTTACAACAACTTCCCATGGCCAGTCGTTGTGGCACCCGCCCAACTTGAGCGCGTGGAAGAGGCGGCACAACGAATTCTCGACTTGCGCGCGGAATGCGGCGACGGACGCCATGGGTATCTACCCGTGCGCAATAAGAGTGCCGCCTGCACGTTGGCCCACCTCTACGACCCGGTGGCCATGCCCGGCGAACTGGCCAAGGCCCACGCCGCCCTCGACCGTTCCGTGGATCGCTGTTACCGGCCCGACCCGTTTCCCAGCGACCGCCACCGCGTCGAATTCCTCTTCGCCCTCTACGAAAAAATCACCGCGCCGCTGGTCGCGGTAGCGAAGAAGAAGGGGCGATAACGAACGCCGAGGCTAACCGGAAGTTGCCCCGCCGCGGGGCAACGGTACGGTTCGGCCTCTTGTTGGGCTGTTCATCGGTTCGACATCTGTCATTGTGGTTCTAACTGCTTTTTGCGGCGCTTTTTTGTTTGCTCACGGCGGTCAATGAGCTGTTTTGAAAACGCACGCAGAGCATTGATGTCGGCGAGCAGTTCATCAGGCGCAGGGCGATCATGATGCAAAGCCTTGGATTTGTCGTGACCTGTCATCCAAGTGCTAGCCTTGGACATATGGAGATCGACATGATGGATGTCGGGGTCTTCAATGGCCACTTCGATGAGTTTGAGTGTCTGCACGCTGTTCCGATATCGGCACACCACGTTATAGAACAGGTCGTCCTCAACACAAGATTCCCAAGCTTCGCGCAATAACCCGTAGACATACGCCGCTTTTTCGTTGTACTCGGCCATATTGTTCGGATAAAGCGGTTTGATCTTGTGCACCAATTCGTCCATGTATTGCGCTCGCTGCTTGACCTTCAGGGCATACCACGGCGCGCCGTTTGTTGTAATACCAGCCGACTTGTCGCCACGGCGCAAAGTATGCACTGTGACACCGACAGGCGTACCGGCCTTGGCCAGCGACATGCCAGCGTCCTCCAATTCCATGAGGAAGGCTATGTTGTGCGTGAATATGATGACCTGCCTTGTCAACCCCTCGCGCGCGAGCCGCGCAGCGATCTTCCCGGTGAACACATGATCAAGCGATGAGACCGGATCATCCAACACGATCGCGTTGGCATGTGGCGCAAGCTGGAGCTCTGCCAAAAAGCCAGCAATCGCGATGACGCGCGCCTCGCCTTCACTGAGGATCTGGGAGGTGCGCGCCCGTCCTAGCGTGTTGGCACCTTCCAACAAAATCTCGTGCGCCGTCTCGCCTGCGTCTCCGCTGGGCTTCAGTGATATAGGCACCCGTGTCGCGCCAAGCGCAATAAGTTCTGTCTTGAAGGCATTTAGCAACTCTGGGGTCAGGTTCTTCCGGATTACAGTTGTGCCTTGACGTGTGATCTCTTGCGTACGAAGAGTGGCGGCGGCGCGCCGCAGGTCGGCATTGCGACGGGCCTTTGCGACAAACGCGCTGATATCAGCTTTTCTTGCACTGAGTGCTTTTCGCGATTTGAGTTCTGCGACGTTGGCGATGAGCTTCTTATATTCCTCAGGTTTAGCCGCGTTCGTGATGTCAGTAGCCTTTTGGGTGAGCGTTTTCGCAACTGATCGTAATGCCGCCTCCACGGACGCAGGCCAGGGTGGCAAAGAAGCCGCGTTCTGCGGGTCTTCGCCTTCCCTGAGCAAAGCGAGTGCAGCAGATTTTCGCGTCGCAGCCGCCGCGTGGTAAGCTCGCAGATCATCTTCCACCTTGACGTTTAGGCTGGCGAGCTCGTCGCAGATCGATTCGAGCGCCGCGTCGGACAAGGGAGCCACAACTTCTACCTTGTCGCGCAACAACCCCAGCGACTTGCGCTTAGCGGCGAGCAGAGTATTTGTGGCATCTTCCATAAACTTCTTGAAGCGGGCAAAGCGGGCAACCGCCTCCTCGCGTAGTGGTTGATGACACAGCACACAGACCGCATCGTCTGTCTTCGGGAAGGATTCGCCGGGATAGGCTATCTCCTCGGAGTATTGCTTCGCCGCCTTGTAAAGAATCTCCCATTGATTGGTGGATGCAACGCCGGGTAGTGCTTCGGGCGTCTGCCGTTCAGCCACGGCAGACGCGTGTGCGAGTTGCGCGGCGTTTACCTCTGTTAGAACCTTCTGGATGACTTCGTTCGTCAGATCCGCACACGCTGCAACGATCCTAGCCACCGCACTGGCCGCATCGTTGATTCGCCCCTTAACCTTGTCGAGGCGGGCGACCTCTTGAGTCGCTTTGGTGGAGTCTGAGGTTCGCGCGAGCTCGTCTTGAGTGGCCAATTGCAGTTCATCCTGCGAGGTCCAATCTGTAGCTGCTTGGATAACCTCGTCCTTGGTGGTCTCCGACAATGACTCAAGAAATATCGCCGACGTGGTGCCCGGCACAACGGCTGAATCCTGGACCGGCGCAGAGTCGGTGATCTCTGCTTCCACGTCTGCCTTGATTCTCAGGACGATGTCCGCCGTCTTCTGAAACACATCGCCGCCATAGGGCAGATAGTTGATCTCGTTGCGATCATCCGTGATGACTCGCGCGCAGCGACCGTCGAACACGATGATATTGGTCAAGATGGGGTCGGCGGGGGAACCCTGGGCCCATATTATGTCCTTTGGCTTGTCATCCTGCTTGATTTTCAGTGTCGCGGTTGGCGTACCGGTTGGTGCCGTCGCGAAGACATTGGGAAGGACTCGCTCGTCCTTATCGCGGGCTTGGCACGCCAGTTTCAGGATTCGGGAGTAGCCGGACTTACCGGAGCCGTTGTCACCGTACACCACCGTGACGCCACTTTCGGCGAAAGGCTGCGTCTGGCCAGCCTTGATGATGTTGACGTTTCGGACGTCGTCAATTGATAGCAGTTTGACAGCAATTGTTGTTGAGGGAGCGCCCGAAAACGCACCCGGAGCCGGGGGGACTGGCTTCAGACTTTCCGGAGGTGGTGCAAGTTTCAAGTCCGCTTTGGCCAAAGCCAATATCTCAGAATACTCCTGAGCACTGAGCGATTGCTCGCCCGTCGCCAAGAGACGACGTACAGCGTCGCCTTGCCACGCAGGCAGAGAG
The DNA here is from genome assembly GCA_050012855.1 of Verrucomicrobiota bacterium. Taxonomy (GTDB): domain Bacteria; phylum Verrucomicrobiota; class Verrucomicrobiia; order Limisphaerales; family J093; genus JAJXZJ01. The sequence continues at coordinate 33,184 of JBEKGJ010000033.1, forward strand.
TTAGCCCACGTAATCACATCGTCAATGGTAGCCATATACTACTCCGTCAGCCCAACAGTTTGCTTTGCTGCATTCCGTTCTAGCGCCTTTTTAGCTGGATTCATTCATATCAACAAATGCCATTCAACACGCTTTCCCTCACGTCATCCTGTTCGCCCCGGCGGCGTCAATCGTCTTTCTGTAGGTCGCCCGTCTTCGGCTTCGGCGACTTGGGATGTATTGGACGCCGGCAGGCTTCCTTTGGCCCGCCGCCCCCTAAATATATGTAAATGCTTGATAATGAGCCTCTCAGTTCCTCGCGGACGCCGCTCGGCTCTTCGCGGACGATGCCCGGTCCGGTGCGAACCGCTCTCGGCGGTCGGCGGACAAGATCGTAGAGGTCCAAACACATCACGGCTATGGGGCCGCCCCCTCGGCTCGCGTTATTATTGGGGATGCAACGGCAGCGTTGCCGGACAGGCGCTGATCCTGCACACGGCGGACCTGCTTTCACCCAAGCGCGAATACCGTGACACGATCCTCCACGCCCTCAATCATCCTTTGGGGCGGAAGCGTCATGGCCGGTTATACATCATCGGGCTGGGATATCGCCCGCCGCTTCATCCGCATGACCGCCGATCCGGCGCAGACACCGTGGACGAGCCATGGCCCGGCTACCGCGTCGGCGGACCGCACCCGGGTCCGGCGGACTGGCACGACGAACAGGCGGACTATCGCACCAACGAAATCGCGATCACCTGGAACGGCGCGCTGATTTACGCGCTTGCGGCCGCGCTGGATTCGGCCGGGCCGTGAACGGAAGGCACGCCCTGTTGCGGTCCCACCTTGTCAGAGCCAGGCGGCGCCGGGTTCACCCTTTGAACCTGCCCGGTGCCGGCGTCATGCCGCAGAGCGATTGCGGCGTCTCGAAGAGGATTTCGCGCGCCACGTTGATGGCCTCGTCGAACGTGTATTGGCCCTGGGCGATCTTCCCGGCCAGGACCTGCGCCATTTGTTTGCGCACGATGATGCCCTTGGCGTAGCACCATTCGACGCTGTAGGCATCGGAGAAGAATCCGACCTGCTTGTTGACCGGCACCATGTCGAGCCGCTCGGTCATGACCTGGCGAATGGCGCCCGGAAAGAAGCTGTGCCACCAAAAGCCCGCCAGGCTGAAGTTGGGCAGCTCCCGACACATCGTGCAGAGCGTCTGGTCCGCATGGCGGCTCGAAACAAAGCACTGGAAGCGGAGTTTCGGATGGCGGCCGACGATTTCGGCGAGCTGCGCCAGCGTCTTCTGGGAAATGCGGCTCATGGTTTCAAAGGGCAGCGGCTCCGCGCCGAGACTGAATTGAAAGAGAATCTCGTCCCCGCGCTTTTCCAACGCCGCGAGAAACGCCTCGCCAATGAACGCGGCATAGATGTCGCGCTCGGCCGGGCCGGCTTGGGCACGCCGTTGGAGGGCGTCCGCCATTTCCAGGTCGCTCGGGAGCCGGTAATCAATGTCCGTGGACAGGCCGGTTGCCGTCGAAATCACCTGCGCGTAGGGAATGCTGGCCACATAGTGCCGGATGGCGGCATGGATATCGTCGAGCGTGCGGATCGTGCGATCGCTCGCAGGCCGGGCGGCGCCGCCGAGGATGGCCACCGGCGCTTCCGGGGGGCGGCCCCAGGTGCGTTCGAGATCATAGACCGCCGTGTCGAACTCGCCCCATTGGCTCCGCATGAACATGCCCCACTCCAGGGAGTATTGCAGCACGTCGTCGCCCTCGCCTTGCCCGCGCCGGCAATACTCCGCGCAAGTGCGTTGAATGTTCACGCGCTTCAAGATCGAACGAGCCCACGCGCCGTCGTCGGCACGCTCGCGCACCGCGTCGTCCAGCCGCCGCCAGTTGTCCGCCGTGATCGGTTCGGTCCACTGATAGAGATCGCGCAGGATGAGGCGGACGCCCCACCAGCCGCTGGTGTTTTGGATGTGGCACAGATACGGCAGCGCCTCCTGAAGGCGGTGGTGGGCCTCTTCCTTCGCGGGCCAGTTGGGGAATTGCGTGAGCCGCGCTCCGCTTGGACAACCCGCCGCGTAGAGGTCGCTGACGACCATGTGATAGAGCAGGATGTCATGCAGCCCGCGCGCGGCGAGCTTCGCGCCACAGAGGTGGGTGTGAACGTCGAGCACGGGCACTTCGGCCAGCGCGTTTTCCAAGGCAACAGTGGAATCGGTGAGGTTCATGGCGTTGTAGGATTGCGGTTCAGATGGTTGGACGGCGCGCATGGCGGGAAGCGCGCAGGAATTCCTCCACGGCCAGGCGATGCGGGATTTCTCCATCCCTTGCTTTGAGCGCCGCAGCGGCAGCGGCGACCCGGAGGCGTTCGCCCAGCAAGTCCCCGCGGGCCAGACTGGCGGCGTAGGCGCCGTGGAACACGTCGCCGCAGCCCGTGGTGTCTGCGGCTTGGACCGCGAACGCGCCGTGGTGACGGGCCTCCAATCCGCCTTCCGCGGACACACTCCAGCAACCGTTGGCGCCACAGGTGACAACGACCACGGCCCGGTCGGAGTGCCAAAGACCTTGCGCCGCTTTGGCCGCGTCCGACATTCGCGTCAGCCGGCGGGCGAACGCCTCCGAAACGATCAAATGATCCACCAAGTCCAGAACCTGGCCGAAAAGCGGGTCCGTCTCGTCTTCAAAATCCGCGACCACGGCCACCCCGGCTGACCGCGCCAGGCGCGCCGCGCGGAGGTTGCCGCGCATGCCCAGGTGATCAATGAACAAGACCCTCGTGTCACCGATCACTTCCTCGGGCGGCAGCAAGGGATGCGCGCCAATCAGCCCCGCGTCCTCGAAGAAAATATTGCGGCTGCCCGTGTCCTCCCCGACGACCACCGTCGAATGAACCACCCGTGCTCCCGCCACACGCGGAGCCGCGGAAATATCCACCCCTTCGTCGGCGAAATGGCGGGCGACGAACCCGGAATAGTCGTCGGTCCCCAGGCAGCCCGCGTAGGCACAGCGCGCTCCCAACCGGGCGGCCGTCACGAGCGCGGCCGCGGTCAGTCCCCCACAGCGGCGCGCCGTTCGGCCCACCCGGACCTTCTGGTCGGCGGGCGGGTAGGACGGCGCGTAAAGCAGGTCATCCACCGCGGCGCAGCCCAGGCCGAGGACATCGAAACGCTTGGACGCATCAGGCTTCACGGCAGGAGTCGAACGCGCCGGCCTACGGCGCGAAAATCATTCCTCACCAGTCAACCCTTCGTCCACGAGCGCGGCGTCCACGCTTCGATCTTCCAGGATGACCGCTTTGAAGGCGCGCACGGTTTCCGGGACCTTGTTCACGCCCCAGATGTTCCGGCCAATCGTCGCGCCGCGGCCGCCGGCTTGCACCACTTCCGTCATCGCCGTCAGGGCCTGGCGCAGGTTCTTCGCCCTGGGTCCGCCGGCGGCGACCACCGGCACCGGCGAACTTTCCACGACCTGGCGGAACGAAGCCACGTCGCCCGTGTAGCCCACCTTGATGACGTCCACTCCGGCCTCGAGGCCGATCCGGGCCGCCCAGAGGATGCCTTCGGGATCGAACACAATCCGCGGCACCGGCCCGGAAAAGTCCCGCGGGTAGATGTGGGCGATGACCGGCAGATCGTATTTCGCCGCCTGGGCCACGCAGTCCATGAGCATCTTGATGAACCGGCCTTCGTTCGGCCCGAAGATGCCGATGGCGATGGCAATGGCGTCCGCGCCCAGACGCACGCATTCCTCGGGCGTGGTCACCCACTCGATGACCCGGTCGTCGGCGGTGAAACAGCCGGACTGGACGATCAGCGGAATCCGGCCGGCATAAGGCGCCCAGCAATTCATCGCGGTGCCCTTGCTCATGGTGATCGCGCCCGGTTGGCCGGCGGCGATGCGCGCCAGGGCGGCCGGGAGATTCGACAGCCCGCCGCCAGGCAGCAGCTTTCCGTAGCCGATGAAGTGGTCCACCGCCACCGAACAGAGCCGTCCGCTGGGGTGGGCGAAAATGCGATTGAGCCGGATTTGTTTGCCGATATTCATGGTTTAAAGGGGACCGCGTTTCCCGAATCACGAGGGAAGCTTCAGGACTTGGGCGCCACGAGCCGGCCCGACGCGTCATGCACACTGGGCCCGCTGGCGATGAGCTTCTGGCGGGCCTGCTCGACCGGCACATGCCGCGGCACCTCCGCCGGGCGTCCTTGCGGACGCGCCCAAAGGACGCCGTTGGCGATGATCCGCTGGATGTCCGGATGGTGGTAAATGGGATAGGCCTCGTGGCCCGGACTGAAATAAAAGATGCGTCCGCTGCCGCGCGTCCAGGTGCAGCCGCCCCGGAAGACTTCGCCGCCCTCGAACCACGAAATGAAGATCAACTCTTCCGGCGTGGGAATGCCGAACGGCTCGCCGTACATTTCGGAGTGCTCGAGCTCGATGCAATCGCCGAGGCCCGCGGCGATGGGATGGCCGGGGTTCACCACCCAGACCCGCTCGCGTTCGCCCGCCTCGCGCCAGCACAAGTGGCAGCTCGTGCCCATAAGCCGCTTGAAGATCTTGGATTCGTGCCCGGAATGCAGCACCAGCAGTCCCATGCCGGCGATGACCCGTTCCTGCACGCGCACGGCCAGTTCGTCTTTGACGGCCTCGTGCGCAGCGTGTCCCCACCACAGAAGCACGTCCGTGGTGTCCAGGACCGCCGGCGGCAGGCCCTGATCCGGTTCGTCCAGCGTGGCGGTCCGTACCGCCAGTCCCGCTTGCCGGCCCAGGACTTCCGCCAGGATTCCGTGCAGGCCCCGCGGGTAAAGCCGGCCAACCTCCGCGTTTTCCCGCTCGTGGACAAATTCGTTCCAGATGGTGACGTTGAGCTTTTGCATGACAGGACAAAAGATGGCAGGCGATGGCGATTTTTGCCATGCGAAAACGGCGGCTGATCAAATTGGATGGCCCGACGCGCACCATTCCGTCATGCTCGCGCCCCAAAGCGCCGGCGCTCCGCCGGGGCAACCGGCGCAGGCACAAACCCTTTGGCCCATGAAACGACGCGACTTTCTCCGAACCGCGCTGGCGGGAGCGGCGTGGACGGCGGTCAGTGGCCACTGGTCCGCCGCTGGCGGGACCGAGGAGTTCCGGTTCGAACCGGACCGCGTGATCATCCCGGCGCCGCGCGACCCGGCGGCGTGGCCGGAGTTCCAACGCCGGCTCACGGACTGGCGCGTGGCGAAACGGCGCGAGTTGAATTACAGCGACGTGCTGTATCGCCGCCCGGAGTTTGAGTGGGTGGGCGCCAATTTCACCTGTGGCTTTCTGATGCTCTGCGACGCGGCGCTCTACGATGCCCGCCACGGACGCTTCACGGTGAGCGCGTTCCTGGAAGCGCAGCGACGCGAGTTTGGTGGCTACGACAGCGTGGTTCTCTGGCACGCATATCCAAGGATTGGCCTCGATGATCGCAATCAGTTCGATTTCTACCGGGACCTGCCGGGCGGGTTGAAAGGGGTGCGCCGGCTGGCGACGGAGTTCCATCGCGCCGGCGTCCGGGTGTTCGTGGACTACAACCCGTGGGATACGGGCACGCGCCGCGAGGGCCGGTCGGATCTGGACGTGCTCGGCGAGCTCGTGCGGACGATTGACGCCGATGGCATCTTCCTCGACACCCTGGACCGGGGCGGCGCGGAGTTTCGCGCGCGGCTGGACGCCGTTCGGCCCGGGGTCGTCCTGGAGGGTGAAGGCGCGCTGCCGCTCAACCACGTCGCCGACCATCACTGTTCCTGGGCACAATGGTTCGACGACAGCGGAGTGCCGGGCGTGCTGCGCAACAAATGGTTCGAGCGCCGCCATCAACAGCACCAGATCAAACGATGGGATTACGATCACACCGGCGAACTGCAGGCCGCCTGGATGAATGGCAGCGGCATGATGGTGTGGGAAAACGTGTTCGGTTCGTGGATGGGCTGGAGCGAGCGCGACAAATCCTGGCTGAGGCTGATACAACCGATCCAGCACCGGTTTGCCGGCCTTTTCTGCGGCGAGCACTGGACGCCGCTGGTGCCGACGCTGCAGCCGGCGGCTTTCGCCAGCCTTTGGGAAGGGCACGGACTGCGCCTTTGGACGCTGGTCAACCGCAGCCCGCAGACGATCGAAGGCCCCCTGCTCGCGGTTGAACCACGGCCGGATGAGGCGGTGTTCGACCTCATCGCCGGCCGCGTAGCGCGGATGTCGGAGGCCGGGACCGGCGTCGTGCTGGACGGGGAGACTCCACCGCGCGGCCTCGGCTGTTTTGTCGCGGGAACCACCCGGGCCCTGGGCTCCGGTTTCACGGGCTTCCTTCGTTCGCAACGCACGGAATACGCCCGGATCAGTTCCGATACCCGCTACCCCAGGCGTGAGACCGTGTTGAAACCGCCGCCACGGGTACCGCGGCACCGGCAGCCGCCGGAGGGCATGGTGGAAATTCCAGCCGCCACGCTGACGCTGACGATCGAGTTTCGCGAACGCGAATGCGGCTTCTACGAGTCCGCACCACCGGCGGACCATCAGATGGGCGCCAGCCACGACTTTCATGTGCGGCGCTTCGAGCGCACGGTGTCCATCCGCCGCTTTGCGATGGACGTGACGCCGGTGACCAACGCCCAGTTCGCCCGGTTTCTCCAAGCCACCAGTTACCGGCCGCGACACGCGGACCGTTTCCTCGGGCATTGGATCGCGGGAGCGCCACCGGCCGGCCGCGAAGACCATCCGGTGGTCTATGTGGATTTGGATGATGCCCGCGCCTACGCGCGCTGGGCGGGCCGGCGTCTGCCGACCGAGGAGGAGTGGCAATACGCGGCCCAAGGCCCACCGGGCGGCCGGCGGTATCCGTGGGGTATGGAAATGCTCCCCGGACGCTGCAACGGCGGCGAGTCCGGCGGCACGACCCCCGTCCGCGCGTTCCCGCAAGGCGCGTCACCGTTCGGGGTGCTCGATTTGTGCGGCAACGTCTGGGAATGGACGGAGAGCGAGCGGTTCGACGGTCGGACCCGTTTTTGCCTGCTCAAAGGCGGTTCGTTCTACACGGCGAAAGACTCGGGCTGGTACATGGACGGTGGTCCGCGTCCCAACCCATTCGTGGAAAAATTTCTGCTGATGTGGCCGGGTCTGGATCGCTGTGGGACGATCGGTTTTCGCTGCGTGGCGGAGCTTGAGTAGGCGGCAGCGGAGACACGCCCATCGGTCCGCGCCGGGCTTGGTTGCCGGCGGGCGGTATCCGGGCAAAAAAATGATCCGGGCATCAGACGCCAAGGAGGAGGGGGTGGGGAACCCGCAGAAGAAACGTCCTGACACCCGGATCAAAATCCGTCCCCACATCATCCAAAGATCATTTACCGACCACTTGCGGATTCGGGCAGCAGACGCCAAGGAGGTGGGGGTGGAGAACCCCGCTGAAGAAACGTCCCGCTACCCGAATCAAATCATTGATCGGACGGTACCCTTCCGTCCCCCGTTGTCAACAAGATTAGTGACGTCCCAATGTCACCAAATAGTTTCTCAAACGCCCGGTGGAAAATCAGTTTGGTTTGCCACCAACACTTCCCCAAAGTTGTGCCTCCCGCCCGGTCGCGCCTCACACCCTGCCTCCGCCCAGCTCCAAGTCTCGTTGCAGCCTGCACCCCAAGTCATTACAGGTGACGGGTCGGTTATGCCTCAAAGCAGTTTCGAGCGACCCGGAACGAAGACGGAATAGCTGCCGTCCGGGCCGGGTTTGGCCGGCGGTTCCATGCCGTCGTGGCAGTCTGCCGGCTTGGGCGGGTAAGCAAAGTCGGAGTTGTTGGCCTGCTCCCACGTGACTTCCTTGCCGCTGTAGCAGGAAAGCTGGCCCATGATGCACATCAGCGTGCTGTCGGCCATGTACTCGCCGTTGTTGAGCGGTTCACCGGAGCGGATCGAAGCGAACAGGCGGTTGTGCTCGATCTGGTAGGGATCGCCTCCCGGGCCGGCATAACGCCAGGGATTCTCCCCCCAGATGCGGCCACCCTTGATCGAAGCGCGGCCCTTGGTGCCCAGCACGATGCTCGAATCCTCGTCATAACAGCCGCTGGTGGTCCGGCAGAGGGCATAGACGCGCACCCCGCTCGCGAACTCATAAACGACCGAGTGGTGGTCGAACACGTTCCCGTAAACCGGTTCCACCATGCTCGAACGTCCGCCCATGCCGTAACAGCGCACCGGCACCTGTCCCTTCAGCACCCAGCGCGAGCGGTCCAGGTTGTGGACCAGCGTCTGGGGCACGTCGTCGCCCGACAGCCAGGTGAAGTGGTATTGCGTGCTGCATTGCCACTCCAGTTCGGTGAGGCCGGACTTGCGCTCGGTGACCCCGTAAGGCGCGCGCAGCCAGAGTTCCTGGATCGCCACGAGGTCGCCGATCGCCCCGTCATGCACCCGTTTGGTGGTTTCGATGATGCCGGGGTCGTAATGGCTTTGCAGGCCGGAAACCAGGCTGAGCTTCTTCTCCTTCGCCAGCGCGATGGCCTGCCGCAACAGTTTGATGCCAAAGGGATCAATGCCGTGGGGCTTCTCGACAAAGACATGCTTGCCGGCCTGAAGCGCCGCCAGCGCGTGGAACGGATGGAACTTCGCCGCGTTCGCAATGCACACGACATCGGCCATCGCAATCACCTGTTTGTAAGCGTCGAAGCCGGTGAAGCAGTGGTCGTCGCCCACCTCGACCTGGCCCGGACATTCCTTGCCGATGGCCTCGCGGGCGTTGTGCACGCGATCCAGGAAAATGTCGCACATGGCCACGAGCCGGGCGCCCTTGTCGGCGTGAAGCGCCTGGGCGCCCGCGCCCGAGTTGCGCCCGCCGCAGCCGATCATGCCCACGCGGATAATGTCGCTGCCGGCGGCGTGGGCGAAGCGCGACACATCCAGCCCGGCAAGCGCCAGGGCCGGGGTCACGGTGGCGGTGGTTTTGAGGAATGAGCGGCGGGTGAGCGCGCCCGGTTGGGTCGAGGCAGTCGTGTTGTTCATGGCAGTGGGGACAGCATGCGGGATAAGCGGCGTGCCGTCAATTCTTTGGCAACCGACAAGCAGCGGCCGGCGGAGCGGCTTTCGGCAGAAAGCCGCCATTTACGCTGCGAACAGAACCGGCTCCTGCGCCAGAGCTTGCTCAATCGCCCGGCACGCGTTATCAACGGCGCCATCCATTGGGGACATTTTCATGGCGCAACGGCCGGGTCCGCCGGGGCGGAACCCGCAGACCGGGAATGGAAACCCGGTGGGATGACTCGACCTTAAACTGGATTGGAAAACGACGTATGCCGAAAACCTCCACGCCACGCATCTGGCCAATACTGGTGGCCTTGGTTCTCGCCGCGCTGCCCGCCTGCGCGCAGCCGGCGACATCGGCGCTCCAGCCAAAAACCCGGGTTGCCTGCATTGGCGCCAGCACCACCTATGGCGCCGGCATCAAGGACCGCGAAAAGAACTGCTACCCGGCGCAGATGCAAAACCTCCTGGGCGCCGGTTACGACGTGCGCAACTTCGGCGTCGGCGGCCGAACGATGCTCAAGCGTGGCGACCTCCCCTACTGGACCGAAGCCGCCTATCGGCAGGCCCTGGCCTGCAATCCCGACGTGGTCGTAGTCAACCTGGGCGGCAACGACAGCAAGCCGCAGAACTGGCGGTTTAAGGACGAATTCGTCGCCGATGCGCGGGCGATGATCGAGTCGTTCCGGGCGCTGCCGGCGAAACCGCGGGTCCTGCTCTGCCTGCCGCTGCCGGCCTTCAAGGTGATGTGGGGAATTGACGACGAGGTGATCGCCAAACAGGAGATCCCGATGCTCCGGCAAGTGGCGTTCGACACCGGCACGGAACTGGTGGATCTCCACACGGCGTTCCTGAACAAGGAGGCCTGGTTTGAGGATAATATCCACCCTAATGCCGACGGGGCGGGGCTGATGGCCAAAATCATTGGCGGCGTGATCGCCTTCAAATCGGAGCCCGGTTTTGACTTCGAGAAGAACCTGACCGCCCAAGGCGTCACCGCCAAAGTGTCGTCGTTTTACGGCTACCGGCAGCTCGATTTCACGATGGAAGACGGCCGGGCGTGCATTGTCGTCTGCCCGCACCGCCCGGCCGCCGGCCGGCCTTATGCCTGGCGCGGCGAGTTCTTCGGGCACGAACCCCAGACGGACGTGGCCCTGCTGCAGCACGGCTACCACGTCGTGTATGTCAACGCGCAGGACCTGTTCGGGTCGCCGCTGGCGATGGCAATCTGGGAGCGGTTCCACGCGCGGCTGGCGAAAGCAGGGTTGGACGGCAAAATCACCCTCATCGGCGTGAGCCGTGGCGGACTTTACTGCTATCATTGGGCGGCGCTGCACCCGGAAACGGTCGCCGTCATTTACGGGGACGCCCCGGTGTGCGATTTCAAGAGCTGGCCGGGCGGCAAGGGCCGGGACAGCACGACCAAACACGATTGGGATCTGCTGTTAAAATGCCATGGTTTTAAGGACGAGGCCGAAGCGCTGGCCTACCGGCAAAACCCGGTGGACAATCTCGAACCGCTGGCGAGAGCGAAGATTCCCATCATCCACGTCGTGGGCCAGGCGGACACGGACGTGCCGGTCGCGGAGAACACCGACGTGGTCGAGAAACGCTACCAGGAATTGGGCGGGACCATCGAAGTCATCCGCAAGCCCGGCGTGGGGCATCACCCGCACAGCCTGCCCAACCCGGAACCCATCGTGAACTTCATCCTCAGCCATGCCCCGTGATCAACACACACGGGCCAGTCAGCGGCCAAAGGGATTTGAGAAGCGGGGTGAAACCGGACGCAGGCCGCGGGGCACAAGCCGTCAATTGGAGTGGCGCAGCCAGTTTCAGCGTGATGGGAGCAATCGGCCAGCAGCCCCGCCGGCCTCGGCGGAAAAACTTGATAAATCGAACACCACGCCCGATGATGCCTGCGATGAAATTCTCTGTCACCATTGACCGGGATGAGGATGGGATGTGGGTGAGCGAGTGTCCGGCGATTCCCGGCTGTGTCAGCCAGGGCAAGACCAAAGAGGACGCCCTGGCAAACATCCAGGAAGCCATTGAGCTTTGCCTGGAGGTGAGGGCCGAACGCGGCTTACCGCTCACCGTGGAAACCCGGGAGGTTGAAGTGCTCGTCTGATGCCAGTCCTTCCGGCATTGAGCGGACGCGAGGCCGTGCGAGCATTCGAAAAGCTCGGCTGGCAGGTTGCCCGCCAACGGGGCAGCCACATCATCATGGTCAAGCACGGCGAAATGGCGACGCTCTCCATTCCCGATCATCGCGAACTTGCGAAAGGCACCCTGCGCGGTCTGGTCAGGTCCGCCGGGATCACGGTGGACGAGTTCCTGCAACAACTTTGAGTTCAACCTGTCGCGCGGCATGGCGTGGCCTAAGGTCGCTGAAGGGGTGCCACAACAGGAACGGACGATTGGCTACGGCCGGATCGTGACTCATCCTGAGCCACGCCCCATGATCGGCCCTGCACGCCCGTCATCAGCAAGGAATGGAAAGCGCCAAATCGAGATCGGACTCCGGCCGGGGGACAAGCGCTCCGCTGGCGTGGGGTGGCCAGCATCGGCGTGACGAAGGGGGGGCCGCGCACGGCTCGCGCCTGGATACCCGACTCTCACCCTGCGGACCATGACGGCCGAGTGGCCGAAAAGGCCTCATATGCCAACATCAAGAAGCGACCCCTTCTCTATCCCTTCTCTATCTGCGCCGCAAGGCCCGGCCGGAGGAGGTAAAAAAGTGAAAAGTTATGGCTCCGCTTCCTGTTCTGTCAGGGCTGACCTGGGGGCAGAACGGAACGAAACCCCAAGCCGGAGCTGCCGAGCGTCGGGGGGTTGTCGCAGTTGCGTTTCGCCACCCGGCAGGACCACGCGAGGTCGGCCCATGAGCCGCCCCGATACACACGGCCAGGGCCTGAGCCGGGGCCCTGTGGGTCGGTCACACTTCCGGCAGGGTAGCTTCCATACCAATCCCAGCACCACTCCCACACATTCCCAGCCATGTCATGCAACCCATACCCGTTCGGGGCAAAGTACCCTACCGGACTGGCCCCTTCACTGAAAGTCGGATCGTAGCCAGTGTCTGGATTGATGTCGTAAAGGTAAAGAGCAGGGTCTGCGATATAGTTCGCATGGCTCCAGTCGATGGTGTTCCCCCACGGAAACCGATCCCCAGTCAACCCGCCACGCGCCGCCTTCTCCCACTCCGCCTCCGTCGGCAGCCGGTAGCCCGCGTTCCACCTCACCCAGCCCTTCTGAACATCCACGTGCCCGGTGCGATAAACGGCCGCCTGTGCCGCATCCGTGTAATACGCCGCCGTGCGCCCCTCCATCTCGCTCCGCGCATTGCACCACTTCACACAGTCATACCAATCCACCGTCAGCACCGGATAATTGGCCGCCTTGCCCGAGCCGGCATTGTCAAAGCCGTATCCGTGGCTTGTGGCGTAAGCATAAACCGTCTGCCATTGGCTGTAGCTCACCAGGTTCACGTCCATGTAAAACGCCGACACCGTCGCCTTCGTGGGCATGGCACTGGTGTCGCCATCAAGAGTGTCTCCCATCGTGAACACGCCCGCCGGAATCAGCGCCATCCCGGCGGGCGGGGTGAAAGCAAAGATGAGGTTGGTGTTGACGCCAGTGGTGACGGGAAGCTGGACATAATCCACCCAATTGGTTCCGCCGCACAGCGATGTAACGGTCTGGACGGTATAGTTTGTGCCCGGTAGCGCGTTGCTCCAGACCATCGTGCCGTCCGGGAGGAACGCTGCTATAGTTGTCGCCGCCGGGCCGGAAATCCGGAAAAACCGTGTCCCTTGGGCAGCGGCTTGATGAACGCCAGCGATCAATGCCAGCACGAAAAACAGCGGGCGGAGTTTGATGGTCATAAATAATTCAGGCTTTAATCTGTCTCACATCTACGGATTCTTAAGCTGACAATGACTTTCTACGGATCGGCCAGTGGAAATGCAAGCAGTAATCGGAAACCCAGATCCTTAGCGAGAGGGGCGGCATTGTCAAGGGGTCTCAAGGGGTCGGTTCTTGATAATGGATAATATTTCCAGGACTTTAGCTGGCGGTGCAAGGAGTGGTTACTCCGCTTTCAGTGTGCTGGCTAGGACGGGCGAACGGTTGGGAATGCCTCAGTACCCAATATCAAGAACCGACCCCTACGTCGATCCTGCTGGCCAGCGCCGGATCGAGCCGCGTTACGGCGTTTCGGGAATGCCCAATTCCTTCAGTGTGGCGCGCAGCCAGCCCAGCGATTGCTCGATCATCGGCCCGCCCTGGCCTTCGCATTCGATGCTGAGCGCGCCTGCGTAACCGGCGTCACGCAGGAGCGCGAGGCATTGCTTGATGTTGTCGGCGTTGACGCCGCCGCCCAGCGAGCACTGGCTGACCGCGATGCCGGTGGCACCCCCGCGCAATGCCTTGGCCAGCGACTCCGAAACATCCTTCACGTGGACATGGCTGACCCTTGGCAGAAAGCGCTTCAGGAACGCCACCGGGTCGCGGCCGGCGATGAAGGTGTTGCCGGTGTCCAGGTTCATCCGGAGAAACGGGCTGTCGCTGAACGCCTGCATCTCCGCCATCAGGTCCGGGTTGGTGGTGAAATAGCCGTGCGGCTCGATGTTCACGATGATTTTATGCGCTTCGGCCACGCGGAGGATTTGTTGGTAGCTGCGTTTCATCAGCGCCAGCGCTTCCTGGTCGCTGAGCCCCTCGGGGGCGTGGAGGCCGTCGGTGGTGTCCACGCAGGGACAGCCGATTTGCGCGGCCCAGGCGATGGACTTCATCACGTAGGGCACGCCGCGGAGCGGGCCGTCCTCGCCGGAGAGCGGGTAGGCGGCGTCCACCTGCGAGAAGCGCACGCCGTACTGGTCCATCTTGCGCCGGAGCAGCACCGGGTCTTCGTAAAGGGCGACGTGCGGTTGATAGCCCAGGCCGTGAATCCAGCTTACGCCATCAATCAGGCCGCACTCGATCCAATGAACGCCGTTGCGCTGTGCCCATTGAAGGCATTTCTCGAAGGACCAGTAAGCCGAGTTGAAGGCGTCAGTATGGAAGCCGATGTTCATGGCACCGCCCATTAGCCTCTGCGGCCGCTCGGGCGCCGTGACCTTGGTCAATGATTTGCGCCAGGGGAAGCTGGTTGGCGCTCTGGCGAGCAGGAGGGGTGGCGAGTGCGGCGACCGGAGGATTGTAACAGATTAGCGCTTGTGTCGGCGACGGCATGGGCCGACAGTATCAACTGGCTCTGCTTTGAAGCGGCGCGCAGTCCCGGCTGGCAATTGATTGAAGCCAAAGGATTTGGACCGCGACGGGGCATCCGACATGCGAACTGCAAAAGATTCAGCGCTACGGGAGTAGGAACGTTTCTTGCTGTTCTCAGTCAAGTTGTTCACGACATGCGAACCCATCTCCGATTGCGAACTATTGCCGCCGGCTTGTGCGGCGCGCTGGCGAAACGCCAACCGGGCCGGGTTGCCGGCCTCCTCCGGTTGGTGGCCCTGGCGGCGGCCCTGAGCGGTGGCACGGCCCTGGCGGCGCCGCTTTACCCCACGGAACTGTTGAGCAGCACGGCACTACCTGGCGCCTGGGACACCCGTTTCGGCAGCGTTTCGGCGCCCGGACCCGTCACCATCAACGCATTTGCCGTGGCGGGCGGCAATGTCTTTGCGGGCGGCGTGTTCACGAACATCGGCGGCGTGACGGCCACCAATCTGGCCCGTTGGGACGGGAGTTCCTGGACCAACATTGGCAACGGGTTCGACGGACCGGTCTATGCGCTGGCCTGGGACGGCACGAATCTTTACGTGGGCGGCCAGTTCAACACGGCGGACACGGTGGGGGCGACGAACATCGCCAAGTGGAATGGCAAGGCGTGGTCGGGGCTGGACACGGGCTTTGACGGTCCGGTTTATGCCATCGCGGTCGCCAGCACCAATTTGATCGCCGGGGGCGCGTTTGCCAACGCCAGCGGAGCGGGCGTGGCGAACGTGGCGCAATGGACCGGGACCAACTGGGCGGGCATGGGTGACGGCATGAACGGCCAGGTCAGCACGGTCGTCATCAACGGAGGCAGCATCTTCGCCGGTGGCCAGTTCACCCAGGCCGGCAGCACGAACGCGTCTTATGTGGCGCAATATGTCGGCACGAACTGGTCGGGGGTTGGCTCGGGCTTCGACGGTCCGGTGAACGCGCTCGCGTTTTATGGCACGAACATCGTCGCCGGCGGCGCGTTTCGCTACTCGGGCGGGCTGGACGTGCATGGCCTGGCAAGCTGGAACGGCGCGGGCTGGCTGACGCTCGGTCTTTTGGACAGCGACACCGCGCCGGTGATCAATGCGCTGGCGGTGGGCGGCAACTCCCTTTATGCCGGCGGCCAGTTCCAGACGCTCGCGAACAAGACGATGAACAACATCGCGCGCTACGACGGCAACGGCTGGCAGGTCATGAGCAGTGGCGTGAATGGCACGGGCACGAACAGCAGCCTGGTCACGGCCATCGGCGCCACCACCACCCAGATCATTGTGGGCGGGCAGTTTGATTTCGCGGGCGAGGTGGCCACGCAATACATCGCTGCGTGGAATCGCGGCAACGCCTGGCGGGGCTTGGGAACCGGTCTAGTCGGCTACGCCAACGCCGCCGCCGTCACCCAAGGGGGCCAGGTCATCGTGGGGGGCAGCTTCACCCAGGCCGGCACGGCCAAGGCGACCAACGTGGCGCGGTTTGACGGGACCAACTGGTTTGCCCTGGACGGGGGCGTGGACGGTCCGCTTTCCGCTGTGGCGGTGCTGGGCAACTCGGTCTATGTGGGCGGTATTTTTGCCAGTGCCGGCGGCGTGAGCGCCCGCTCGATCGCGCGCTGGGACGGGACCAATTGGTTCGATCTCGCCGGCGGGGTGGACGGGCCGGTGTACGCGCTGCTCATCAGCGGAACGGATGTCTATGTGGGCGGATCGTTCAGTCACGCGGGCGGCGTGGCGGTGGCCAACCTCGCCCGGTGGGACGGTTCGAGTTGGAACGCCGTCGGCGCCGGTGTGGGCGGGCCGGTGTATGCGCTGGCTCAGAGCGGTTCGCAGGTGTTGGCGGGCGGTGCGTTCACCAATGCCGGCGTGGTGGCGTTGCTGAACATCGCCGGTTGGAACGGCAAGGCGTGGTCGCCGCTGGCGGGCGGGGTCGGCAGCACGGTGTATGCGATTGCGACCGCCGAGGATGGCAGCGTGTTCGTGGGCGGTGACTCCGGGGTGGCGGGCGTGATTGACGGCGCCAACAACGTGGCGAAATGGGACGGCACGCACTGGACGATTCTGGGATCGGGCGTCAACGGCACCGTGCGGGCGCTGCTGGTCCGGGGCAGCGCGCTTTATGCGGGCGGCTCGTTCACGCTGGCGGGTGACGCGCTGGTGATGAATTTCGCGCGGTGGGAGGACGCGGTGGGCAGTTGGGCCTCGCTCGGCGATGGCACCAATAATAACGGCGTGACGGGCAACATCTTTGCGCTGGTGAACGGGTCCGGGGTCATCTATGTGGCCGGCATTTTCACCCCGTCCGGTGGCGGAACGCCGGCGATCAATCTTGCCAGCTACGCGTTTAGCGGCTGGGCCGCGCTCGGCAACGGCCTCGAGGCGGGCGTCAATGACGCCAACGTCGTTGCCGCGGTGGCGGCCACCGCTCAGGCCGTTTATGTCGGCGGCAGCTTCTCGCAGGCCGGCGGCGTGACCGTGTCGAACCTGGCGAAATGGGACGGCTCCGCGTGGTCCGCGCTGGGGGCCGGCGTCAACAGCAACGTGGACGCCATTGCCGTGAGCCCCAGCGGGGAGGTCTATGCCGGTGGTGACTTCACGGCGGCGGGCAGCCTCCAGGCGCTGGGAATCGCGAAATGGGACGGCACCCGGTGGTCGAACCTGGGATTGGGTTTGGACGGCAAAGTCCGCGCGCTGGCATTCGCCGGGACGACCTTGTATGCGGGCGGCGATTTCACCCGCGCCGGCGGTTTCAGCGCCAACGGGGTGGCGCGCTGGGACGGCACCAACTGGTACCGCCTGAGCACGGGCGTCAACGGCAAGGTTTACGCCGTGGCGGTCGCGCCCGACGGGCGGGTGTACGTCGGCGGTGACTTCACGACGGCGGGTGGAAGCCCCGCCAACCATGTGGCCGTGTGGGACGGCACCAACTGGACAACCTTGGGCGGCGGCGCCAACGGCGTCGTGGCGGCGCTGGCGGTCAGCGGCACGGACGTGTTCGTTGGCGGCAGCTTCGCGTCGGCCGGCGGCAGCACCGACATTCAAAATCTGGCGCGCTGGGATGGCACGCAGTGGTGGGCCCTGGGCGGTGGTTTGGGCGGAAGCGACGCGAGTGTGGCTGCCCTGACGGTGAACAGCAGCGGCTCGTTGTTCGTGTCCGGGCAGTTCACGACCGCAGGGGGGTTGACGGCGAACCACGTGGCCGCCTGGGATGGCGCCCGCTGGTACACGCTCGGCACGGGCCTGGATGGCACAGCCACGGCGCTGGCGAGCCGCAGTGGCGAATTGTTTGCCGGCGGACCCTTCACGGAAGCCGGCCGCCATGTCTCGTGGCATTTCGGCCGCTGGTCCTATATGAACTTGCCGCCTTCCATCAGCCTGGTTTCGCCGGGGGTGGGGCAAACCTTCATCGTCCCGACCAACCTGGTGCTCCAGACCAGCGTACAGGATTTCGCCGGCGTCGTGACCCAGGTCGTGTTTTATGCGGGCACGAGCAAGCTGGGCACGCTGACCAACGCGCCTTACAACCTGACCTGGACGAATGTTCCGATTGGCGTGTATTCGTTGAGCGCCCAGGCCACCGACAACGACGGCGCGTCCACGGTCTCGAGTCCCGTGGTGATCGTGGTGACTTCGAATCGGCCGCCGGTGGTGACCCTGCTCACGCCCACCAACGGGGCGGCCTTCTTCGTGCCGTTTAACCTGGCAATCAACGCCAATGCGTTCGATCTCGATGGGACGGTCGCGGAGGTGAATTTCTACGCCGGCACGAATTTGCTGGCGGCCGTCACCAACGCGCCTTACGGGCTGGTGTGGACGAATCCGCCGCCGGGCACGTACCTCCTCAGCGCCACCGCCATTGACAACTTGGGCGCGACCACGCCGACCGCCCCCATCACCATCACCGTCAGTCTGCCGGCGCCGGTCCAACTGGGCTCCCCGCTGCTGACGGACTTTGGACAGTTCCAACTCCCACTGGCCGGCCAGACCAACGGCAACGTCATCGTCGAGGCTTCAACCAACCTCGAGGACTGGCTGCCGCTGGGCACCCTGTCCCTGCCGAACGGAACCAACCTGTTCCTGGACGCTCAGTCCACGAACTTCACTTACCGATTCTACCGCGCCCTTTACGGCCAGTGGTGACCGTCTGGAACTGCCATGACACGCTCCAAGCGATTCCCTCCATCCGCCCTGACCACCGGATTGCGCCGCACCCCATCCATGAACCCTTTCGCGAACCTGCCCACCGAGGCCCACTGTCCCCGCCGGCAACTTGGCCGGCTCTTTGCCCGGCAACACCCGGCCAGGCCCTGGATCGCTCTGCTGCTGCCTCTGCTCGTCGCCCTTGGCTCCGTTGCCACCTCGCTGCAAGCGCAGACGAGCACCAATACCTTCGGTACCATCGTCGTGCTGCCCCAGGCCGGCACCGCGATGGCGACCCAGGCCGTCGTGGCGGTGTTTCTGAGCATCCCGACCAACAACCTGACGCCGTTCACGAACGTTACCGTGACGATGCAGGCCAAAGGTTCGGTCACGCCGATGTTGGATGATGGCAACGCACCGGACGTCACCGCCGGAGACGGCACCTACAGCGCAGACCTGTCCGTCCCGGCGTTCCCCACGTCGCAAAACTTCGACGTGCGGTTTACGGTCACCGGGCAGGACCTCACCGTCACCAACACGCAGGGTGATTTCATGACCGTGACCACCAACCTGGCGGTGACTTACCTGGCCATGATCCGCCCGGCGAACGACAACTTCGCGGACGCGATCCGCGTCAGCGCGGCCGGTGGCGTGCTGACCGGCAACAATCAGTTTGCCTCCATCGAGCCGGCGGAGCCGTTCCATGGGGGAGATCCCTATGTGGCCGCCTCGGTCTGGTGGGAATGGTCCACGCCGACCAACACAAGCGTGCTGATGGACACCGTCGGCAGTTCGTTCGCCCCGGTGCTGGGGGTCTATTCCGGCCTCACACTCGACACACTGGAGTACGTCGCGTGGTCCACCAACGACACAGTGAATGGTTTGAAGGCGAATGTCGTGTTCAACGCCCAGGCCGGCACAACCTACCACATCGCGGTCGCCGGCTACACGGCGGACACCAACAACACCGGCGACATCCGCCTCACCGTCCGGCCCAACGGCCTCCCGGACACGCAACCGCCGGTCATCGCCTTCACCTCGCCGACCAACGCGATTTCGACGGTCCTTTCCAGCAACCTCACCGTTACCGGCACCGCGTTGGATCCGCAGCCGAACGGCACCGGCGTGGTCAACGTCCAGGTCCAGGTCAATGACAACCCGCCGACCGCGGCCAACGGCACCACCAACTGGAGCGCCGCGGTGAGCCTGAATTACGGCACGAATCTGATCCAGGCCTTCGCGCAGGATCTGGCGGGCAACACCAGCGCCCCGATCAGTCTCATCGTCACCTATGTGGATCCGCCCAATGATGACTTTGTCAACGCCATCGCCCTGACCAACGCCTCGGGCACCGTCACCTGCAGCAATGTCCGCGCCACCAAGGAACCGGGCGAACCCAATCACGCCGACAACGAGGGCGGGCACTCGGTCTGGTACAGTTTCGCCACGAACGTCACCCCGGGCACCCTGACCCTCACCACCCAGGGATCGGATTTTGACACCCTCCTGGCGGTGTACACCGGCGACAGCGTCAGCAACCTCACGCTCGTCGCCGCCAACGACGACGCCACGCCCGGCAGCGGTTACAGCACGCTGACGGCGGAGCTGACCAACCAGACCTATTACATCGCGGTGGATGGCTTTGGCGGCGCCAGCGGCAATGTCGTGCTGAGCTATGGCTACACGTCGCATGTGAACTTCGTCACGTTCAACGTCCAGCCCACCTTGGGCGGCATCGTGTCGCCGCCCTCCGGCCAGTACCCGTCGGGCACCGCGTTGATCGTGACCGCGCTGCCGAATCGGGACTTTTTCTTTGCCGGCTGGCAGGGCGACGTGGTTTCGAGCAACAACCCGCTCGCGGTCGTCCTCAACACGAGTGTCAACCTCACTGCCAACTTCCGCTTGAAGGCCGTCAACTTCACCGAGGACTTCGAGTCCGGCCGCTTCGGAAGCAATGTGGTGTGGGCCACCGGTGGCGATGCGCCGTGGTTCATTCAGACGAACGTCGTCGCCGCCGGCAACTATGCCGCGCGCTCGGGATTGGTGGTGGACAGCCAGGAAACCTGGCTCACCGCCACCGCCGACTGCCTGTCCGGCACGGGGGCTTTCGACGTCAAAGTCAGTTCCGAGGCGGGACGGGACCTGCTCTCATTCTACCTGAACGGCCAGTTGCTCAAGCAATGGAGCGGTGACGCTGGATGGCAAACCTATCTCTTCACTCTGGCCAACGGCGTGAACGTCCTGAAGTGGCAGTATGTCAAGGACGCCAATTTCAGCGCCGGGCTCGACGCCGGTTTTGTGGACAACCTCTTCCTGCCGCTGGTGACCAGTCCCGTGACGCCGCAGATTGCCTTGATGACTGTCCCCGGACCGACCAACCAGGTGCAAATCCAGGTCTTCGGCCAGCCGAACCGCGCGTACGTGGTGCAAACCACGCCGGACTTCGCCCGGTGGACTCCGGTGTTGACCAATGCCACCACCAACGGCAGCTTTTTCTGGTTCGACACCTCGGTCGCCACGACGCCGCAACTGTTCTACCGCGCGGTCGCACCGTGACGCGGGGGGCCGCGACGGCGCGCCGGATCCGACCCACAACGATGGCTGCCGATACGGTTACCGGGTTGCTGCGCGAAATCCGCGCCTGCACGGTTTGTGCCGCGCACCTGCCGTTTGGCCCCCGGCCCACCCTCCGCGCCGCCGCCACGGCCCGGCTTCTCATCGTCGGCCAGGCCCCCGGCCGCCGTGTCCACGAAACCGGCATCCCCTGGAATGATCCCTCGGGCGACCGCCTGCGAAAATGGATGGGGGTGACGCGCGAGCAGTTTTATGACGAGACGCGGATCGCCATTGTGCCCACGGCCTTCTGCTATCCGGGCACGGGGCTCCGCGGCGATCTGCCGCCGCGTCTGGAATGCGCCCCGCTCTGGCATCCGCGACTGCTGGCAGTTTTGCCTCGCATCCGTCTCACCCTGCTGATCGGCCAGTACGCCCAGGCCCACTACCTCGCCGGCCGGCGCAAAACGACGCTCGGTGAAACGGTGAAAGCCTGGCGCGAGTACCTCCCGCGGTTCCTGCCGCTGCCGCACCCCAGCCCGCGAAATCAACGATGGTTCCGGCAGAACCCCTGGCTCGATGAGGAACTGATTCCCGCGCTGCGCCAACGCATGACGGCCATCCTCACCGGTTAACACCGCCAGCCCCTGTTGGCTGCCAGGGCCCGGAGGGCGCGGCAAATGGCCTGTCGCTGCCCGGCAGCCTCCCGTTCCAAAACCTTCAGCGTGGTCGCGGCAGATCGCGCCCGCTGTTTCGTGAGCGCAGCGACCGTCACAAGGCGGTTCTGGTGGCTGCCCGTGGCTTCCTGCAAGGCAATCATCTGGGCGAGCAACCGGTCGCCGGCTTGCTTCCGCCGCGGCAGGCCAAGTTCCCGCAGGTAACGCCACCATCGCAAGTAGCGGCGGAAGGCGTGCTGTTCGTCGGGGGATAATTTGAAGAAATGCGGCAGGTTTGCCCGGAGCCCCGCCTTCAGTCGGCGCTCAATTCGGTTGAACCGGCGGGCCAGGCAGGCCGCCGCCTTGTCTCCGCGCTGCGGATGGCGCACGGCGGCTGACACGCGCGCCGGCAGCGGACGCCAGTTCCTGCCTGCCTTCGCCCACAGCCGGTCCCGGCGGGCCTTGATCCGGGCGGTCAGCGTCGGGTCCGCCTCGGGTCGCGTCGCCAGCCACTCCAACGCCACGTCCAGATCGCGAATCTCGCCAGTCGCCCGCGCCAGGCCGCGCGCCCAGTGCTGAAAGGCGTTCACCGTGTGCGGAGCGAACAGCGGCCGGCCGACCCGGACCAGCAGCCGCAACCGGCGCAGCACCACGCGCAGCGCGTGAATCTCCTCGGCCTCACCGCGGCGGACCACCGCACGCCACCGCGCCTGCGACTCGGTGAACAGGCGGTCGCGGCGACGTTGCCAGCGCTGGAAAAAGCGGTCGGGTTTCATGCCCGGGAGGCCGGCTCGGCTTGCGGGGACGAATTGTGCCGCGCCGGCGGCGGTTGGGCAATGATTGGATTGTTACAAATGCGACCGCCGCGCGATCCGTGCGCCACGTGTGGAAGCCCGCCCGGTCCGCAGGCCGGGTCAACCGAGCGTGACCAACTGTCCGGTTTGCGCGGATCGCTCCTCCGCTTCGCAAATCTCAACCGCGCTCAAGCCATCGGCCCCGGTGACGACCGAGGGCGGTCGGCCCGTTTCGATGCACTCGACCAGGTGCCGCAGTTCGCCGACGTAGCCGTCCCCGCCGTCGCAGTGGACGACACTTGGTGGCTGATCCTGGTCGTAGAGCTTGAGCGTGTCGGGACCGCGCGCGCTGTCGTAGTCGGCGGTGGCGTTTTCGAACATCACCGTGTAAGCCATCTTGAACCCATAGCCCTTCGCCAGCAGCCAGCTTCCCTCGGCGCTCACGCTGGCGCCGCTCGCGACGACGTACTGGGTCAGCACATGGTCGAACGCCCCGCTGAACCGCGACTGGCCGGTCGTGAAGACACTCCGCGGCCGGCCGAAACAGAACTGGACGAAATCCGTGTCGTGGATGTGGAGGTCGAGCAGCGCGCCGCCGGAATCCGCGCCCTTGAAATAGCTGCCCTGACTCCAGCCGGGCGGCGCGGACAACCGCGCGAAATGCGCCGCCAGCACCCGGCCGTAGCGACCGTCGCTGATGGCCTGCTTCAACCACGCCCACTCCGGCCAGAATCGCAGGCAATGCGCCGGCATGAAGTAGCCCGGCGCGGCGGCGGCCGCAGTGAGGATCAGCCGGCAGGTGTTCGGGTGACGGGCGAGCGGTTTCTCGCAGAGCACGTGCTTGCCGGCCTGCAGGGCGGCGACCGACACCTCGGCGTGCAGCGGCGTCGGCAGACAGATGTCCACCAGTTGCACCTCCGGGTTGGCCAGCAGTTGCGCGTAGTCGCGGTAGCCTTTGACGACCGACAAATCGAAATGAATTTCGTCGGTTTGCGCGATGTTGCCGGCGATGCTCGTCAGATTGCCGTCGGCCGGGAGCCGGACCGCGTCGCAGATGGCGACGATGCGGGCGCCGGGGAGCTGGCGATACGCCTTGATGTGGGTGAGCCCCATGAAACCGAGGCCGATGATGCCGACATTAACCATAAGTTTTCCAAGAGCGATGCTGAGTGGCCGGGCCGGATCGCGTCGCCGCGGCGGTCACGTCCACAGTTTTTCGACGAGCTGCCGCGCGGTTCGGAGGTCGGCGACGCGCTGGTTGCCGGCCTCGCGCTCGAGGCAGCACTGGCCGGCGAAACGCATCTCCCGCAGCGTGCGGAAGAAGACCGGCCAGTCCACCTCGCCGCTGCCGACGGCCACCTCCTCGCCCCAAGTTCCGGGTGTAGCGGTGCGGCGGGCGTCCTTTACGTGGCATTGGCGCAGCCACGGGCCGAGCTGGCGCAGCGCCGTCATCGGATCGCCCTTGTCGTAGAGGATCATGTTCGCCGGATCGAAATTCACGCCGACGTCGGCACAGTGCAGGCTGGAGATGAACTTTTTCAACGTCGCCGCCGTTTCCTGGCCGGTCTCGAAACCGATCGTGATTTTGCGGGAGGTGAACAGGTTGGAGATTCGCTGGACGCGCTCGAGCACCCGGGCGAACTGTGGATCGCCTTCCTCGTGCGGCAGAAAACCCGCGTGGAAGGTGACGAGCCGCAAGCCCAGCCAGGCGGCGAGGTCCGCATCGCGCTGGATGCGCCGCCAGTTCTCTTCCCACGTCTTGTCCGACACCACGCCACCGGTCGCGCGGATGCTCGCGAGGGTCGTGTAATCCTCGCCCGCGGTCGTGAACATCCCCGAGACGCAGGTGACCCCCCGGGCCAGGCACTGGTCGGGAAAGTTGTTCCAGGCGCCACCCGCGTTTTCACGAATCGGATCCAGCGCGATCTGCACGCGCTTGAGACCGACCGCTTCGAGCTTCTGAAAGAGGTCGTCCGCCGAAACCGGTTGCAGCGACCAACTGCATACGGCAAGCCGGGACGAGTTGTTGGTCGTCATGGGTTCAGCATGCGGCCCCGCTTTCCGACAAGCAAGCCTTCGCTGCGGAGGTCACGCGCCCACGGTCTGGCGCAACAGGGCGATGCTCTTTGGCACGGCGCTGTCCGGGTGCTCCTTGCCTTCCATTTCGAGCGACACGTAGCCCCGGTAATTTGCCTCCGCCAGGATGCGCGCGATCCGCGGGTAGTCCAGATCGAGCGTGTACCACTCGCCGCCGCCGTAGTAGGTCTTCGCCTGGCAGAACACCGTTTTGGGCGCGATGGCCCGCAGCTTGTCATAGGGATTCTCGAGGAAATTGCCGGTGTCCATCAACGCCCCGAGCCAGGGGGAAGGCAGCGCGTTGAGAATGCGCAACAAGCCTTCGGGGGTCCGGGCCAGACCCCAATGGTTTTCGAGCGCGAGGATCACGCCGCATTCCTCGGCCTTCGGGAGGCAGCGCGCGATGCCGTCAATGCACCACTTGAACCCGTCCTCCTCGGTGTAGCCCGGCAGCGGGTCCTCAATGCCGCGCTGGGCCATCAGGGTGTCGAAGTCCACGCGGTTCCACCGGCCGGTGTTGATGCGGATGCACGGCACGCCGAGTTCGTAGGCGAGCTCGATGCATTTCTGCGTGTGCTCCACGTTCTTCGTCACCTCGTCCGCGTTGGGATTGACGAAGCTCTGGTGCGTCGAGACGCAGACCAGGTCAATGCCGTTGATGTAGGCATGGCGTTTCAGCTTGCGCAAGTAGGCGCGGTGTTCGGCGGTCAGCGGCTCCTTCTCCGGGATGTCCATCTGGCGGTGCAGAATGTCCACGCCCTCGACGCCCAGCGCCGCGGCCTTGTCAATGACCGTCTCGATCGTGAATTTGGGCGGCCGAAAATGCCAGTAGGAGTAGGTGGAGATGCCGAGCTTGATCCGCCGCTTCAGCGGCACGGCGGGTGGCGCTTTGGCCGCGGGCTGGGCGAGGGCGGGGGCCGCGGCCGCCAGACCGGCGGTCGCAAGGAAGGAACGGCGGGCCAGTTTCATGGCCTCACCATGACACCGCCGGCCGGGGACGGCAAGCGCGCGCCGCGCGCAATCTTGACGTTTCCGGGTGCCAAGGATCAGACTGCGCCCATGAAAGCCCAGCCGCCTCCCGCCTCCCGCTTTTCCAATTCCAACCTTTCCGATGCTTCGCTGTCCCGCCGGCATTTCCTTTGGACTGCGGCCGGTGTGATTGGCGCCGCCGGCCTGGTGCGCGCGGATGAGCCGGTCGCGCAACCGGCGTCGGCGTCCGGGCCGGCCGCCAAGCGATCCGCGGTGGCGATTGCCGCCGGCCAGAGCCGCCG